>CAJUJL010000001.1 GCA_910586725.1 uncultured Lachnospiraceae bacterium
ATTCGAATGAATCACACCTGCCTCTGTTTGGGACTACCTATTTCCCGACAGCCCCATACAGCGGCAATTTGCGACAGCCTCTGCATTCTTATGTCAATGTCATACGCCTTGATTACTTCTCACTGAACCCTCGTAACAAAGCAATTTCCTCTGCCCATCCCGCATCGTCATTCGGCGTCTCCAAAATAATCGGACGCCCCTGCAGTTTGGGATGGCAGATGATTCGTTCCATTGCGGCAAGCCCAATCTGTCCCTTGCCAATTTTCTCATGCCTGTCCTTATGGGAGGAAAGCGGATTCATACTGTCATTCATATGAATTGCTTTCAGACGGTCCAGCCCGATGACCGCGTCAAATTCCTCCACCACAGAATCCAGGTTGTTTACAATGTCATATCCGGCGTCCCAAACATGGCAGGTATCCAAACATACGCCCATTTTTTCTTTGCATTCCACCCGGTCTAAGACAGCCCTTAATTCTTCAAAATTCCTCCCGACTTCCGATCCCTTGCCCGCCATTGTCTCAAGCAGCACCGTCGTCGTCTGATCGGGTTTTAACACCTCATTTAAAAGCGCGGCAATCAAATCAATTCCCGCCTGGGTTCCCTGCCCTACATGAGAACCGGGATGAAAATTATAATAATTGCCAGGCGTATACTCCATCCGCATCAAATCATCCGCCATCGTCTCTTTTGCAAATTTGCGGATGTCCTCCCTGGCAGCGCACGCATTCATCGTATAAGGAGCATGCGCCACCAGTTTTCCAAAAGAATGCTCTTCTGCAAGCGCAAGAAAACGCGCAACATCGGCCTCGTCGATCTCCTTCGCCTTTCCTCCCCTGGGATTCCTCGTAAAAAACGCAAATGTGTTCGCCCCAAGCTTCAAAGCCTGTTTCCCCATTGCCTCATAGCCTTTTGAGGCTGATATGTGGCTTCCGATATAAATCATAGTCCCTCCTTACAGCTTTTTGATTCTCTCTACCGCAGCCGCCGTATTCTCATAGCTTCCAAATGCCGTCAGCCTGAAATATCCTTCTCCGCTTGGCCCAAATCCGGAACCTGGCGTTCCAACCACGCCGGCTTTTTCTAACAGATGATCGAAAAATTCCCAGGACGTCATGCCGCCCGGCGTCTTTAGCCAAATGTAAGGCGCGTTTACACCTCCGAAAACGGTATAGCCGCACTCCTTTAAGCCCTGTTTTATGACGGCGGCGTTCTTCATATAGTAAGCTACCTGTTCTTTCAGCTGCGCCTTTCCCTCTGCCGAATATACGGCTTCTCCGGCACGCTGCACGATGTAAGGCGCTCCGTTAAATTTCGTTCCGTGCCGTCTTGCCCACATACCGTTCAATGATATGCCATTGCACTTTAATTCTTTTGGCACAACGGTATAACCCAGGCGCACCCCTGTAAATCCGGCATTTTTAGAAAAACTTTTCAGTTCAATCGCGCATGTCTTCGCGCCTTTACACTCATAAATGGAATGCGCCACATCCGCTTCCGAAATATACGCTTCGTACGCGCCGTCGTAGAGAATAACAGCTCCCGCCTGATTGGCATAATCCACCCATTTCTGAAGCTGATCCCTGGTCAGCGTCGTGCCGGTCGGATTGTTCGGCAAGCAAAGATATATCAAGTCCGGCGTCTCTTTGGGAAATTCCGGCACAAAGCCATTCTCTGCCGTACACGGCATGTAAATAACGTCGCTCCACCTCTCTGTTTTGGCGTCATACGTTCCCGTTCTTCCGGCCATTACGTTAGAATCCACATAAACCGGATAAACCGGATCGCATACGGCAATGCGGCTTTCTGCCGCAAAAATCTCCTGAATATTGGCAGAATCGCTTTTAGCGCCGTCGGATACGAAAATTTCATCCTCCGCAATATCACATCCTCTTGCCCTGTAATCGTTTTCCGCAATTGCTTTTCTTAAAAATTCGTAGCCTAAATCCGGCGCGTAGCCATGAAATGTTTCTGCACTGCCCATTTCATCCACCGCTTTGTGCATAGCGTCTGTAATTGCCGGCGCAAGCGGCTGCGTTACATCTCCAATCCCAAGCCGAATGATGCTTTTTTCCGGATTTTCCTGCGTAAATGCCGCTACTTTCTTTGCGATTGTGCTGAATAAATAACTTCCCGGTAACTTCTGGTAATTCTCATTAATCTGAAACATGTCCATTCTCCTTTATTTTCTGTTCTTGCTGTGTCCCACAGGGATACTCTCCGTCAAATACAATTGCTGCCGGTCCTGTCATAAAAACGGCGTCCTGCGTTCTGTCCCATTGTATGCGCAAATCGCCGCCCAAAAGATGAACCGTCACTTCCTCATCCGCAAGCCCGTTTGCAATTGCAGCCGCAGCGGTCGCGCATGCTCCCGTTCCGCAGGCAAGCGTCTCACCGCTTCCGCGTTCCCATACGCGCATACGAAGCGTTTTACGGTCGATCACATTGACAAATTCCGTATTGATTCTGCTTGGAAACCGTTCATGGTTTTCAAAAAACGGGCCCATCTTCTCTAAATCCAGATCCCGCACATCTTCTTTCAGAAAAACAACGCAATGGGGATTTCCCATCGATACGCACGTAACCAAATAGTCTGTTCCGTTCACCAAAAGCGGCTGCGATATTACGGTTGCCTCCGTCGATACTACAGGGATCTTCTCCGCCGCAAATTCCGGTTTTCCCATATCCACTTTTACAAGAACCGCTTCTTTGTTTTGCACCGTTAATTTAAGCGTCTTAACGCCGCCCAGTGTTTCTATGCGTACCGTTGTCTTGTCGGTGAGTCCTCTGTCGTACACGTATTTCCCGACACAGCGAATGCCGTTGCCGCACATCTCGCCCCTTGAACCGTCGGCATTGTACATTTCCATTTCAAAATCAGCGATTTTTGAGGGCTTAATCAAAATCAATCCGTCCGATCCTATGCCGAAATGACGGTCACTGACCAAAACAGCCAGCCTGGAAGGATTTTCTATGGTCTCTTCCAAACAGTTGATATAGACGTAATCGTTGCCGGCGCCGTGCATTTTTGTAAATTTCATTCCCTTGCCTCCTCATTATGATTCCTTGTTTTTCCTTCAAATATGATACATCAAACAGAAAGAATATTCAACAATTTACGTCCTCCTTACTCCTTTTGATAAAATCCAATACGTCTTTATATTTCATGCCCCCGCCAAATACATCAAGAGCGCTTCCAATCGTGACATGCAATTTGTTGTTTCCTTCTGTTTTTAAAAGTTCCAAATCTGCAAAACACCCTACGCCTCCCGCATACGTTATGGGAATTTTGCCCCAGTTCCCCAGGATCTTTACCAGTTCCCGTTCTATGCCGGACGCCTTCCCTTCCACATCCACGGCGTGAACCAGAAATTCATCCGCATATTCCATCATAGAGTCCAGAAAATCTTCCGTAATCTTTTCATCCGTAAATTTCTGCCAGCGGTCTGTCACAATATAATAGTCCTTTCCTCTTTTCCGACAGCTGAAATCCAGCGTCAGGCGCTCCTTTCCCGTCAAAGCCGACATTTTTTTCAGATTCTCATAATTTACCTTTCCATCCGTAAAAACAAAGGACGTAACAATGACATGACTTGCTCCGGCGCCAAGAAACTCTTCCGCATTTTCCAAACAGACGCCTCCTCCCGCCTGCAAACCGTTCGGGTACGCTGAAAGCGCAGACAACGCCTGCTGCCTGGTGGCCTCATAATACGGGCTGTCTTTGGAATTTAACAAAATAACATGGCCGCCTTTGATCCCGTCTTTTTTGTAAAATTGCGCAAAATACGATGCATCCTGTTCCGACACAAAATTCTCCTTCGCCTGATCTTTCCTGTCTCTTAAACTGCTGCCTACAATCTGCTTGACTTTCCCGTTATGAATATCAATACACGGACGAAATTCCATACCGCTCCTCCTTACATTTGGCAAAACGACGAAGTTCACCTGTCAGAACTCCGTCGTTTCTATTTTTATCACGCTACATTTTTAATTTTTTAGTTTTGGAAAATGCGCCGTATATTTTCTGGTTTGCACCGTCCATGCGATAAGCGCGCACTTTAAATATGTATTTCTTGCCTTTCTTTAACTTGCCGCTTTTAACGGAAGTTTTTTTGGCGGAAGCATTTTTTATTTTCTTAAAAGCTCCCTTTTGCTTCATCCAGATTTCATATCCCTGCGCCTGCTTATTCTTTTTCCATTGCACAGTTGCTTTGGATCCGGATTTTTTTACTTTTTTTATGGTTGTTTTGGAGGGCTTTGTCGTACTCCATACTTCGTCGGAAAACTCACCCTTCGCATTTCCCTGATTAGAATAAGCCCTGACTTTGTATGTATAAGCAGTTCCTCCCGCAAGCGCTCCATCCGTATAAGACGTCGCGTTTACTGTCCGAATCATTTCAAATGCACCGCCGTTTTTCGGCGCACGGTAAATTTCATATCCGTCCGCACCGGATACGGCCGACCACGTCAGCGTCAGAGACTTCGTCGTATGTCCTCCAACCGCAAGCCCCGTTGTTTTTGCGATTTTACCGGAAATTCCGGAAATATCAGGATTTTCGGGATTTTCTTCATTCGGCGGAATATAGATTTTTCTCTCGATTACTTTGACCTGATAAGTCCGGGGGCCATCCCACCCCTCTTGAAACGCAGAGATTACGGCTTCGCCGATTCCGGCGCCGGTAATGTTCCCCACCGCATCTACCGTCGCAATTTCTTCATGATCCGACTCCCACTGTATCATTCCGGCTCCGGTCAGATCAAGGGAATTATTTGCCGTCAGACGCGCGGTTTCTCCAACCATAAGCTTTAAATTGTCTTTATCCTGGGTAAGATAAAACCTGGCGTCTCCCAGGGAAACCAATGCGCCTTCATCCCCCGTAACTACGATTTTTAACTTCTTTCTTCCGCTGATGTCAATATACAGCGCTTTAGCAAAATCACCGCTTTCCATTCTGCCGGATTCATATATAAGCGCATCGTCTCCGTAAATCTGTATCCAAGCCGCTTTCCCCTTCGCCGTTTCATTGTCCACGCCCGCATAGGCTGCAAAAATATCAAAATTTTTACCCTCTATATCATATGTCACAGCTGTACGCGGCCGCATCCCGACTCCTTTTGAAAATGTCTTCGCGGCGCCGTTTACGATCAGGGATATTGCTTTTCCGTTCCCGTTTGCGTCTTTTTGCGGAGCTTTTGTGCCGGCTTCCGGCATTCCGTCCGCAAGACTGCCCAGGTATATATCCGTATCGTTGATCGAAATCTCTTTTTTCTCATATAAGTAAAATTCCGAAGCCGAAATAAAATTTCCATTTGCGGCAGAAGTTACATGTATGCGGATCCTTCTTGCGTTTACGGCGTCAAACTCCAGAGATTTTACGGATCCGTTGTTTACCCACAAAACTTCCGGATGGGAAATCTTTTTAAAATCATCGCCGTCTGACGATTCGCTGTAATACAATTCACACGTTAAAATGGTTCCATTGCCTCCACCCTTCCTTGGCACATATTCCAATTTGCCGATGTCCATATTCTCGCTGAGTGTAATGGTATAATTGGTATTTTTATCTTCCTCAAAATTTACTTTTTTATCGTTGCTTCCACTGTAATTGCTGTGCCAGAATGTATCTTCGTCCCCGTCCACAGCCCAGGATCCCGGCCCATTCTCACCTTTTCCCTCTTCACTGTCCGCTTTTCCCGTCATGCTGCCGGAGGGTATTTTCCTATATGTGGGAATCGAATTCTGACCGGTAAAAATTCCCCATTTTTTGTCATATTCCGCTTTTTTCTCCTCCGAAAGGGACTGGTAGGCGTTTTGAATTACCATTTTTTCCTGATGGAACTTTTCCGGATTCTGCAATAATGCGCCATTCATTTCGCTTGCGGCATTCTGAGAATATTGATTGAGGCAGCTCAAATATACGTTTTCCCGCTTGCTCTCATCCCAGGACTCCTGCATCAGCCCGTATTTAGTCATAACATATGCGTTTTCACCCTTGGTAGGCTCATAGCCAACTGCTTTATCGCCAAAATTCGTACTCATCATACGCATTCTGGAATGCCCTTCATCATGGGTAATCACAAGCCTTGAACCAATGGGAAAATCCAATTCCTTTGTATCTTCCTCAAGCAATTTATCTCCTATGATCGTCTGGCTGTAGAGTTCTTCCCCGGAAGGGCTAAAGATTCTCACGCCCGCATATTCCATATCTGTATAATAAAAATGAGGCTCTATTGCCAGCGTATGCCATGTCAGCTTTTCTGCGGAAGTGTCCACCGTAACATACGCGAAAAGTCCGTCCGACATGCCGTGAAGCATCAATTTCAAATCGTCTGCAAGCGCATTTCCCGTTATTTTCCTGTAAGTAATCTCTTGCTTCTTATTCCCTTTTGATGCAATCAAACAGGTATTGCCATAAGCATATGCCGCTGCATTCGGAGCCGGAAGCTCTACTTCGTAAGCGCCAATCGGCAGTTCTGTGCGCACAGTTTCAGACGTAATCGGAAGTGATTTTACAATTTGCTTTCCATTCTTAATCACCAGATTTTTGTTCCGAACCTGTTCCAAATCATCAATCTGAATCTGGAATTCCACCTGGCTTTTATATCCCGTATATGCCAGATCGTCTGCTTCAACCAGACAGTAAACACCCGGAAGGTTTAACTTCTTTCTGATCTGAGTCGCCAGCTGCTCATCTAAAACCAAATCGTAAAGATAATATAAAATCGGATCATCCGCCTCATATATCTCATTTTCCACTTTAATCGACGGCTTGATATGATAGGTTTCAAAATACGGAACCATATTGTATCCGCTTTTGCTGAAACTTTCAACCACGGCATCGGAAGAACCGCGCATTTTTTTGTTTTCGTAGTAGTATTTCCGGTATGATTCATGCATACGGGAAACCGTATTTTTCGGTCCGATCCGGTCCAGCGCATTGGTAAACATATGAAGGCTTACCTGATAGTGCTGCGCTCCCGCCACAATACCATTAAAAGAACTCGTTTCTTTTTTACGGGCAAGAGATTTTTTCTCCAGCGTAGCCAGACGCTCTTCCATCGTCGGCTCGTTCGAATCTCCCATAAGCCAGCCAAATTCTGTGGCCGGACGATAGGTTTTCTCAAAATAATGCCCCATGATATTGTTGGTCGTCTCAACAAAAGAATTCTCCTGCGTGGCTATGGCTCCTTCGTATCCATGCCCAAACTCATGCAAAGAAAGCCAGCTGCGCGTCAGATAGTCCTGTAAACTGTCACCGTTAAACGCACTGTGGTCGGAACCGTAATACGCCGCTCCGGCTCCGTTTACATTTGCTTTAATAAAAAATTTGCCGCGTATATTCTGATTGTATGGTTCGTCCGCGTAAAAATCCAGTCCCGCGAATTCGTCATACTGTTTTACAAAATCCGCATACCATTCCAGCATTTCATCAATTGATTGAAAACGATATTCCGGCACTCTAGTATACGAAGAGTTTACGATGTTGTCTTTATCCTTGATCGGAACAAGGAACGTGGCCGCGGATCCTTCCAGAATAGCAAACGGCGCCTGTGAATCAGACCAGCGGTCAAAAAAAAGGTCTTCATCATCCCCGTAACGGTAATAAGGAATTTCTTTCAAATCATCCGTCCATTTATATTCCAGCACCGGCTGTACCCGGTTCTCTTTCGGCGTCTGGATAAACGGCACGCTCGCCACTCCATAAGAATTTGACAATGTTACCCATTCACCGCTGGCAGGAATCGTTTCTCTGTTTTCGTGTTCCTGATCCAAATTATAAAAGCCGATATTTAAATCCTTTCCGAACTCATCCGCATTGACCAGGCGAATCTCAAGTTCCCCGCCCGCCGGAAGGTAAAATCCCAGGCTTTGTCTGTCATGATAATACCCTCGGTTAAATCCGATGCTCGTCAAATGCGACGCGCTCCCTAAAGTATACAGTTTTCTTTGTACGAGCTTTTCTGATGTCTCCCCTTTTTCCAATACATTTACCGTAGTCTCCATGCTCGTCGTATGTTGATCGGAATCGGTAATCGTATATGTAAGTCTGTATGTTCCCGGTTTTGCCGTGTCGATTGTACCGGTTCGAATCACTTTGGTCGTAAGATCTCCGTCTTCCAGATCATCGGCAAAAATTCTGTTCCTGCTGACCGTTTCATCCCAGTCTTCGCCCGCGTGCACCCATGTCCGGGTAACCCCCGACAACGCCGGTTCCCTGTATATGTCAGGTTCCTTATCTTCGGCATAAACCGAAATCCCTGAAAGGCAAATCGCCGCTGCAGAAAAAAAAGCGGCCGCAACTATTTTTTTACTACAATGTCCCATCTTTACCTCCATATAAAATTAGTCATTACATTTATGAAACTTCTTCCGGAGAAGAATATGCCATACCCATAATGATAAATACAAGCGGTATTACAAATATGGTAAAACTGTTTACCAGGCCCTGCACCAAAAATGATGCCAGCGTCATAATCACAACCATCTGCATTTCCCGGTTCTTTCTTTTCTTCACAGAATAGGAAATCGCAGAAAAAATACCTCCGAAAAATCCAATAGCGCCCACAATGCCTGTTGTAGAAAGCACATGCAGAAAATCGTTGTGCGGATCATAAAATATACTGTTAAACCTTTCTACCATGTCGGTCCCATAAGCAGGATATATAAAATCATAAAAGCATCCCAGGCCACATCCAAATATCTTGTTTACAATTGGCATATCAGAAAACACTTTAACCGTTCTGGTCCAGATATAACCTCTTAAGCTTCCTGTCGTATCTTTTAAAATCAGACCGTCTAATGCATTGCCGGAAGCGGCCTCACGGAAAAAGAAATTTAAAACAAGCACAAACGCAATAACCGCGGCCAGCAGGATGAGCATACCGAATTTATATACCTTCTGCAAGCGCACCATGCATTCTTCCCGAACCGTTTTCACTTTTTTCTGCAGTAAGAATAAAAAAGCGATCAAAACAAGCTCCGCAGCAATCACTTCTGTTCTTAAAAGCAATGCGTTCAGCCCGTCGAAATCGTACATATGGTCTTTTAAAACGAGTTTTAACAGATACACGGAAATATTTGCGGCAAAAAATATCTGCGCAACCGAAAGATATTTCACAAACCAGTCTGTTTTTTCCAATGCAAAATACAGTAAAAACGCAAAGGCAAACACCAGTAATACAACGCCGCTCTCCGCACGCAGACAAATCATATCCATAAATCCGATATACAGATACACGGCAATGACGCGCTTCATCAGCGCTTCTTTGTAAATAAGGTACAGAACCATTGCAGCCGGAAGCATCAGACTGATATAAGACACATTATAATTGATATTGCCGATCGGGCTGACAAAAATGCCCCTTTGCTCCTGCACAATGTCTTTCTGCATATTTAATATATCCGTTTTGCAGGTAATAAAAATGCCGCTTAAATAAATGAATCCGCTCGCAAGCAGATTGATCCGTATCAATTTCTCGTTGAACCTGCCGTATCTTTTTACGGCATAAAAACTTAACACACAAAGAATCAAAATCAAAGACCCTGTCTTGATTCTGTCATTTCCGTAAAATGCCGATTCCATATCATAACCGACAAACGTAGATACAATCGCCGCCGTCAGGAACAGAAACACAAAAATATCATTTCTGTCAAATTGAAACTTCCGATGCTCTTTGGCACAGGAGATGCAGTTTCTGATCAGAACAATCAGCATCAGGCACAAAAACACCCCCGAAACCGTGACAAAAAAGTTATATTTCATCGAATGGATCCCGATCAGATGGCCGGGATAAAATACCGGGAATAACCCAAACATAACCAGCAAATACATTTTTGTAATTTCGCTTCCCATAAATTCGGTTACATTGATCTGTTCTGTTTTCTTTTTTCCTTTTCCCATATCCGCCCTCATCAAAACAGGGGATAGTTCAGGCTCACACTTGTTACTATCCCCTATTCGTTCTTTTTGATCGTTTATCCTGTTTTGCTTTTGCAAGCCGGTATTTTTAGCATGCTTTTAGCCCCTATATTCTATCATATTGTAAGCAAAATTCAAGGCATATTTGGCTATTTCATTTATTCTGCCTATTTTTTGCCTTTTTCTGAAAAAATTTTGTCACTCTTATCTATGAAGATTTTGGCGAAAGAAGCCGAAATAACACCTGTTTTTTAATTGACACGCTTTTTTTTTTTTGATAGAATAAGAAAATTAAATCACGTAAACCATGCATATCGAAAGAAAGTGAGGATTTTATATGGGCACAATTATTGGAAAGGGAATTACATTTGACGACGTATTGCTTGTTCCGCAGTATTCCGAAGTTACGCCGAACATGATTGATTTAACGTCAAATCTTACCAAAAAAATCAGATTGAACATCCCTATGATGAGCGCCAGCATGGACACCGTAACAGAACACAGAATGGCAATTGCCATGGCAAGACAGGGCGGAATCGGCATTATTCACAAAAACATGTCCATCGCCGCTCAGGCAGATGAAGTTGATAAAGTAAAACGATCCGAAAACGGCGTTATCACCGATCCATTTTCTTTGAATCCGGAAAACACATTACAGGACGCGGAGGAGCTGATGCGTAAATTTCGCATTTCCGGCGTCCCGATTGTAGAAAAAGGCAGCAAAAAATTAGTAGGCATTATCACAAACCGCGATTTAAAATTTGAAACGGATTTTACCAAGAAAATCAGTGAATCCATGACCTCTGATGATCTCATCACCGCTCCGACCGGCATCTCTTTAGATGAAGCAAAACAGATTCTTGCAAAGGC
Source organism: uncultured Lachnospiraceae bacterium (assembly GCA_910586725.1). Taxonomy (GTDB): domain Bacteria; phylum Bacillota; class Clostridia; order Lachnospirales; family Lachnospiraceae; genus Roseburia_B. The sequence continues at coordinate 10,791 of CAJUJL010000001.1, forward strand.
AAGAAAAGAAAAGCTTCCTCTCGTCGATGAAAATTACAATCTAAAAGGCCTGATTACGATTAAAGATATTGAAAAACAGATTCGTTACCCTCTGTCCGCCAAAGACGACCAGGGACGGCTTCTTTGCGGCGCCGGCGTCGGCATAACCGGCAATATGCTCGAACGTGTGGACGCTCTCGTCCAAGCGCACGTAGACGTCATTGTCATTGACTCGGCTCATGGTCATTCTAAAAATATCATTGAAGCGGTAAAACAGGTAAAATCCAAATATCCCGATCTTCAGGTAATTGCCGGAAACGTTGCCACTTCAGAAGCCACAAAGGCTCTGATTGAAGCGGGCGCGGACGCAGTCAAAGTCGGCATCGGCCCGGGCTCCATTTGCACCACCCGTGTCGTTGCGGGCATCGGCGTGCCTCAGATGACCGCAATCATGGACTGCTACGAAACAGCCAAAGAATACGGCATTCCGATTATTGCCGACGGCGGCATCAAATATTCCGGCGATATGACAAAAGCGCTGGCCGGCGGCGCCAACGTATGTATGATGGGAAGCATGTTCGCCGGGTGTGATGAGTCTCCGGGAACCTTCGAACTTTACCAGGGAAGAAAATATAAAGTATATCGCGGCATGGGTTCTATTGCGGCCATGGAAAACGGCAGCAAAGACCGCTATTTCCAGGAAGACGCCAAAAAGCTGGTGCCGGAAGGCGTGGAAGGACGCGTGGCTTACAAGGGAAGCGTGGAAGACACAATATTCCAGTTGATCGGAGGCATCCGCTCCGGCATGGGATACTGCGGCTGTCCTACCATTCCCGAATTGCATGATCGCGCCAAATTTGTAAAAATTTCCGCGGCTTCCCTGAAAGAAAGCCATCCGCATGATATTCATATTACCAAAGAAGCTCCAAACTACTCGATTGAAGAATAAAAAAGCGCCCCAGGCGCTTTTTTTATCTTATGAAATAGAGCATTCCGCTTAAAATCCCGATCAGCGCTCCTGCGGCAATGTCTTTTGGGAAATGCACGCCTCCCACAACTCTGACGTATGCCAGCGCAATTCCCAGGATTCCGACTGCAATGCCCGCGGGCCAATACATATAAAAATAAGTCATTCCAATCATAAAAACAGAAAACACATGACGGCTTGGAAACGATTTGCCTTTTGTATTTTTTTTGATCAACGGCTGTATATCCAGGATTTCATAAGGTCTTGGCGCAGAATAAAATTTACGGAACAGAGACACCAGCACAAACGAAACCGCCGGAACCACAACACACAACAACATTTCGCCGTAAAGCTTTTGAATCATAAGCGCAGCCAGCAAAACAGGATAGGAAACAAACACCACCGCGGTAATCGCCCTGTCAATGCCAATTAAAATGCTTATGCCGTTTCTTTTCCTCCGATAGGGAGCGGACCATTTTTCATATTGTTCTTTTGTCATTTTTACACTCCTGCCTTCTGTTTCAGAATATCCTATTTCAGAATCAGACGCAAGAAAAAAGTGAAAATGGAAAATACCACTTTCACTTTTTTTCATTATCTTGAAGCTTTATTTTTGGTTTTTTTGTTATCTTTCTGATCGTCGTTGCCGGTAGTGGCATCATTGACATTATCGTTCTCTCCGGCAGCATCATCTACCGCGTCTTCCAGATCGTTTCCCATGTCTTCCACGCCGTCTACAATTGCGTCTCCGGTATTTTCCACTGCGTCGCCCGCATCGTCTACGATATTATCTCCGTCCTGACTGGCATTATTATCTGTGTTATTGTCTGCTTCTGTATTATTATTTGTGTTGTCGTTACGATCCGTCTTATTGTTGTTTGTACCGCAAGCCGCAAAAGACAGAAGAGATGCGCCTACAATACAGCATAAAAGCATTTTTTTCATATTTTTCATAAAAATATAATTCCTCCTTTCCTGCTCGTACAGGATTCTCCGACTGCCATTACGCCGGGATTCCAAAGTTATTCTGTCCATAATTTTTAATTTTATTCTTTTTATCATGATTTCATTTTAGGTTCAAAAATAAGGCTTGCAATATAACCAAAAACCAATGCCGCAGATATTCCGACCGCGCTCGCCTGAAATCCTCCCATAAAAATTCCAAGAAGCCCTTCCTGATCCACCGCTTCCCGAATTCCTTTCCAAAGCGTATTTCCAAACCCAAGAAGCGGTACGGATGCGCCGGCGCCGGCGTAATCAATCAGCGGCTGATAAACCCCAATTGCGCCAAGAACCGCTCCGCTGCATACGAGCAGAACCATAATTCTTCCCGGCAGCATTTTTGTTTTTTCCATTAAAATCTGAGTCAGGGCGCAAATCAGCCCGCCTACCCAAAACGCATTGACATAATCCATTCTTACGCCTCCTTTTCGACATGTTCCAAAACTACCGCATGCGCAATGCCGGGCACGTTCTGTCCTTCATTAAAACTAACCGTAGACAAAAGCGCTCCGGTTGGGACAAATAAAATTCTCTTTAAGCTGCCATCCGTAAGCTTCGGCAGATAATGAGCGCTCAGCGTAACAGCCGAACAGCCGCAGCCGGAGCCACCCGAGCCGGTTCCCTGCTTTTCCTTGTCATAAATTAATATTCCACAGTCTTCATGCACCCTGCTAATATCTATATTCTTCTTTTTCAACAGCTCAATCAAAATCTCTTGCCCCACATAACCCAGATCTCCCGTTACGATTTTGTCATAATCGGAAGGCTTTCTTCCAAAATCCTCCAGATTCTGCGCGATTAAATCCGCCGCAGCCGGAGCCATAGCCGCACCCATATTCATAGAGTCTTTGATTCCCATATCTACAATCTTGCCTGTTGTAATTCCGGTAATCCGCACGCTTCCTCTTTTGACTGACAGCAAAAATGCGCCGCTTCCGGTAACAGTCCATGTCGCGGAAACCGGCCTTTGATTGGCATATTCAAGCGGATAGCGGAACTGCTTTTCCGCGCTTGCAAAATGACTCGACGTCAATGCCGCTACCGTTTTTGCATAGCCCGCACCGACGCACATCGCTGCCAAAGAAAGCGATTCCCCGGCCGTGGAACACGCCCCGTAAAGACCAAACAGAGGAATTTCATAATCCATCAGTCCAAAAGACGTTGCAATATTCTGCCCCAGTAAATCTCCTGCAAAAAGATAACGGACATGTTCCGGTTTTACATCCGCTTTTCCCATAGCCAGTGCAAGCGCTTCTTTCTGAAGCGTGCTTTCTGCCTGCTCCCATGTATCTTCTCCAAATTTATCATCCTGGCAAATCATGTCAAAGGCTTCGCCCAGGGGGCCTTCGCCTTCTTTTTTTCCAACTACGGAAGCGCTTGAAATCAAATACACTTCCTTCGGAAAAGTAAGGCTCTGTTCTCCGATATAATAATATTCTTTTGACATCGCATAGACCTCTCCTATCGTTTTACTTTTATAAGTAGTATTTATTTTTGCCGGAGAAATTATTCATCAAATAAGTTCGGAAAATCTCTTTTGACACAAAAAAAACGCAGACGGGAATGTAACCATTCCCAATCTGCAGCAAAAATATCTGTCATTTTAATCGTCAATATCAACGGTCCAGTTATATTTATCTTCCACATCGCCCCATTGGATTCCGGTCAGATAATCGTACAATTTCTGCGTCAGTTTGCCGATTTTGAAATCATTCACTTTTACGGAATCATCTTTGTAAACAAATTCTCCAACCGGTGAAATAACGGCTGCCGTACCTGTTCCAAACGCTTCCTCCAATGTGCCGTCGTATCCCGCTTTCATCAAATCATCGATTGCAAGATGCGTTTCATATACCGAATAGCCCCAGTCTTTCAAAATATGAATGATCGAATCCCGTGTAACGCCCGGCAATACGGTACCCTCAATTGGAGCGGTATAAATATCTCCGTCGATTTTGAACATAATGTTCATCGTTCCGACTTCTTCCACATATTTGCGATGTACGCCGTCCAGCCAAAGCACCTGTGTGCATCCCATCTTCTCCGCTTTTACCTGCCCCAAAATCGAACCTGCATAATTGCCGCCGCATTTGGTGAACCCTGTGCCTCCCTGTACGGCGCGGACAAGCTCGTTTTCCACCAGTATTTTAACCGGATTGATTCCTTCCGGATAATAAGCTCCAACCGGGCAGCAAATAATCATAAATCGATAGCTGGTCGCCATATGCACGCCAAGAAAACTTTCCGTGGCAAACATGAACGGACGAATATACAATGACGTGCCCGGCTCGGACGGAACCCAATCCCGTTCTACTTTTACCAGTTCTTTTACGGCCTGAACAAACATATCTTCCGGAAATGCCGGCATGCAAAGCCGCTCGTTTGACTTTATCATGCGTTTCGCGTTCATTTCAGGACGAAACAGCTGGATCCTGCCTTCTTTCGTCCGATATGCCTTCATGCCTTCAAACGTCTCCTGTGCATAATGCAGCGTCACGCAGGCCGGATCCAGCAAAATCGGTTCATATGGGACGATCCTGGCATCGGCCCATCCGCCATCGACGGTCCAATCCATGACAAACATATAATCCGTCATATATTTTCCGAAACCGAGATTTCTCTGATCCGGTTTTTCTTTTAACTGCTCTTTTTTCTGAAATCTGATGTCCATACACTTACCTCCGATTTACTCTCTTGTCTTTTGAAACTCATTATTATACTTTTTTTTCAAAGTGTCAAGATTATTCCGAAGGCTTATCGATGCTATAAGCTGATATTATGGCATAAACCGGACGGCAGTGCCGTAAGCAATGACCTCGGCAGCTCCCTGCATCACTGCGGAAGAAGCATAGCGGACATTCACGATCGCATCCGCTTTCATAGCCTCCGCCTCCTCTGTCATGCGCTTTGTAGCCAGCGCTCTCGCATCATTCATCATATCCGTATAGGCTTTCAGTTCCCCGCCTACCAGCGTCTTAAATCCCTGCGAAATATCTTTGCCAATGTGTTTGCTCTGAATCGTGCTCCCTTTTACAAGGCCTAACATTTCCAGTTCTTTTCCCGTGATATAATCCGTATTTACTATAATCATATTTTCTCCTCTCCTTTGCTTTATTTGCCGTTACCTGAATCGGGGCGCCCTAAGCGTCTCCCAAAACAGATTGGGCTCTCTGTGTTTTGCACCCTCTTCTTTTGTACTATATAACTAATACAATAATATATTTATACGGATTTGTCAACCGATTTCCTTAAATTTCAAATTATTTATTTGGAAAATATATTTTGTACAAATTTACCAATTTACAAAATATATGATCTGTGCTATAGTCCCTTCAAGTCGGTTTTGTCGGGACATTCCTGCCATTGAAATGGAGGAATTCTATGACACACACCAAAAAATTCTTAACGACGGCTCTCGCCGCTTTCTGCATCATTTCTATGCTGATTATTTCCAGTTCCGCATCTGTCGTACAGGCATCGGGCAGATATGAATTCATAGCGTTAAGCAAATATTCCAAAACCATGCAGATCGGAGAGGAATTTTACCTTCTGGCAATCACATCCAACGGAGCAAAGCCAAGCTTTAAATCCAGCAGCTCCGCTGTGGCCTCTGTAAACACTTACGGAAAAATCACTGCCAAAAAGGCTGGTTCTGCAACCATTACGGCCAAAATCAAAAACGGAGAGGCAAGCTGCCGGATTACCGTAAAAAAAACCGTAGTTGAACTCAACGCTAAAAGCATTTCTCTCGAAAACGGAACATCTTTTCGATTAAAGGCCACTTCATCCACAGGACACCCCGTTTCCTTTAAATCGAACAAATCAGGCGTGGCTTCCGTTGACGAATACGGCGTTATTACAGCCAAAAAGCCTGGCTCTGCAACGATTACCGCAACTGTGGATAAATCGTCGGTAAGCTGCAAAGTAACGGTCAAAAAGCCAACCGTCAAACTAAACAAAAGCTCTGTTTCTCTTTTTCGCAACGAAACAATCAAGCTCTCTGTAACATCCACATCCAAAAGCATTCCCAAATGGAAAACAAATAAAAAAAGCGTCGCCACTGTCGATGCATCCGGAAAAGTCACCGCTGTCAAAAACGGTACGGCAATTATAACCGTTACAACAGACGGCGTCAGCAAAACATGTAAAGTCACTGTTAAGAAACCGGAAATCACATTTGAAACAGACAAAGCCACGCTTTTGATCGGGGAAAAATTTCAGGCAAAAGTCACTGTTTCTTCCGGGAACAAACCGGAATTTTCCAGTTCCAACCCAAACGTGGCTTCCGTTGACAAAAACGGAAAAATCTATGCCAAAACTTCTGGAAAGGCCTATATTTACGCAAAGGAAGACGGCACAAAAGAACGTATGACAATCATTGTCAATAAGTAACCCAAACAAATAACCGGCAGGAATCCCGGCAAAACCGGCTGATCAGACAATATGGATTCCGTTATTATTTTTTCATATCTTTGTTTGCCAGAATTCCAAATCAAACGTCTTCTTTCCTTCCCACGCATTTTACGCTATAATAGAAACAAATAAAAACATATCGCATGTTCAGGAGGCCGTATGATTGATATACCAATGAAGTCCAAAGGCGCGATCGACCGCAGCACAATCGACGCAATAAACAACAGCCGCGCGCCCCAAAACAATCTGCGCGCAGCTGCCGCGTCTGCACCGGCTGCAGACACGCCGGCGCACGTACAGGACGCCGCGCCGCCTCAAATTACCAGGCAGCAGACGATTCCCCTGTTCTTAAATCCCGTTCCAAAAGGCCGGAAACTCCCCATTTGTTCCGCGTCTTCTCTTTCCTGCATACAGGCATGTTTTGGCTGGAATACCATCAATCCCCTATGTGACGTGGACGTCTCAGCATTTTTACTTGGCGCGGATGGAAAAGTACTGGGAGATTCCTGGTTTGTGTTTTACGGGCAGACAGAAAGCCCGGACGAAAGCGTCCTGCTTTTAACAGAATGCGCATCAGACCGTGAAATGATTTCGATTGATTTTGACCGGTTAAATCCCGGCGTGCAAAAGATCGTATTTGTTCTGACCATAAATGAGGCTTTCGAAAAAAAGCTTCATTTCGGAATGATGAAAGACGCCTATGTCCGCATTTTAAATCCGTCTGACCAGACGGAATATGTCAGCTTTTTAATGGACGACTATTATTCCAATGTAATTTCCATGATGATCGGCGAAATTTACCGCTACAACGGCGTTTGGAAATTCAATGCAGTCGGCAATGGCGTAGCAAAAGATCTGGCAGGCCTTTGCTCATTATACGGTGTAAATGTAGATGATTAGGAGGAAAAAATGCTCACTTTTGAAACAATCAATGAATTAACGCTTAAAGTCACCTGCACGGGACAAGACGTCCTTTTTGCCAAGGCAGGTTCCTTTATTGCCGGAGAAAATCCCAATGCCAAAAACTATAAATTTGAAAAGCTTTTGCTCGGGCCGCAGACAAACTTCGCGCAGGCTGCGCTCGGATCGCTGATGCGGCGCGTTACAAAGGAAAATATTCCTTTGATGAAAGTGACAATGTCCGGCGATTCCGTTACCTATTACGCAGACTATGAACAGCACGTCGTTGTTTACAAACTTGCCATTGGAGAAGTTGTATCCGTTGAATCGGAAAATATCCTTGCCTTTTCTTCCGACTGCAAGTACGACGTCCGTTTTATCGGATGCGGCGTCATTTCCCAAAAAGGCCTGGCCACTTCCACTTTGACCGGAACGGGCCAGAATGCTTATGTAGCGATTCTTTCAAACGGCAATCCCATTGTGCTTAGCAATATCCAAAACAGAAATACTATTTCTGTGGATCCGGATGCCGTAATCTGCTGGATGGGACAGAACGGTTACTGCGATCCTCAAATCAGAACCGACATATCCTGGAAAAACTTTATCGGCCAGGCATCCGGCGAATCTTACGCATTTGAGTGGAATGGCAACCAGCCAATATCTGTAGTCGTCCAGCCATCCGAACGAAGAGGCGGTATCCAGGTTTCGATCGACTGACGATATGGATTTTTCCTTTGTTTTAACCATAAAAAAGCCAGGGTAAAAACCCTGGCTTTTGGTAAATACGTCTTGCAAAAAACGAAGCAGATAATGGGAGTCGAACCCACCCCCTCAGCTTGGGAAGCTGATGTACTACCGATATACTATATCTGCCTGAAAGATATTATAACATAATTTTAGAATATTACAATATCTTTTCGATCAATTTTCAATTTCTATTCTCTGCGCAGCGCCTCAATCGGATCCAGATTTGCGGCTTTATAAGACGGAAGCATTCCAAATACGATTCCAATAATCATGGAAAACACAACTGCGCCGACGGCTGCCGGCACACTGATGGAAACCGGCATTTCACTGACTCTGGAAATCACTTCCGCCAGCACAATACCGGACGCCACCCCAAGCAGCCCTCCCAGACTCGTAAGCACGGACGCTTCTGTCAGAAACTGCCCCAAAATGTTGGTTTTTCTCGCTCCAATGGCTTTTTTCAATCCTATTTCCTGTGTACGTTCCGTCACGGAAACCAGCATAATATTCATTACGCCTATTCCTCCGACAATCAGGGAAATCCCCGCGATCCAAATCAACATATTATTCGTGGAATCACCAAGTTCCTGTATTTTCTTCGCCTGTTCCAGCAAATCTTCCGCCTTATATTTCATCGTTTCATCGCTTGTCGTTAAATACTCATTTAATATCGCAGCGCTTTCTTTTCCTGCGTTTGTCATGTAATCCGTTGAATCTACCTTGATAACCAGATTTTGGGGTTCATCAAACTGATAAATAATCGGCCAGGTAGAATCCGGAACGTATACTTTTCCGGATGAATCCTGAGAATACGTATAATAATCTTCGATGCTGTTGATCACCGGTTCAAATTTCTGCGTTTTTGTGACAATGCCAATTACAATGTATGGTTCTTTTTTAATTTCTATTGTCTTGCCCAAAGGATCTTCTCCCTGAAACAGGCCGTTAGCGGAATCTTCATCCAGAAGCGCTACTTTGCGGTATTCTTTGTAGTCGCTTTCCGTAAATCCTCGTCCCCTTTGAATCAGATAATTACAGGTATTAAAATAATTCTGATCTACTCCCAGCACAAATCCGCCGGTCAAAGTCGTATTTAAATAATATACCCCTCCGTAATCCTGCCGGGATAAAAATACCGAAGCGTCTTCCACATGTTCTACCTCTTTTACCCGCTTCAGCGCTTCTTCACGAATGACCGGAACACCCTGCGGCGCGCCTTCATATCCCATTTCATACGTCCAATCTCCCTGGTAGAGCGCAATTTCCACGGTATTATCACCGGAACCAATCAAATTCTCCTTGATCTGCTCGTTGGTGCCTTTGATCGTAGAAACAATCGCAATAATTGCCGCAATACCAATAATAATTCCAAGCATTGTCAGAAATGAACGCATTTTATGGGACCAAATACCCTTGAATGATAATCGAATATTCTCTAACATGTCTGTCCTCTCTATTAAAAACCTTCCGATTCAACCACTTTTGCTCCCTCTTTCGCCGTTTTTCCGTAAGGAAATGCAATACGGTCCTGCTCGCTTAAGCCGGATTTGATTTCAACGCTGGAGCCATAAAGTATCTTTCCTGTCTGAACATACTGCTTTACAAGGCGTCCGTCTTCCCCTGCTTTTAATACATAAGACTTTCCGTCTTCATCTCTCACATACGCTTTCTCAATGTATAAAGAATTCGATTGTTCTTCGGAGCCAACAGGCATAAAAGACACTTCCAGATCATCTCCGTTGGAAAGACCGGTAGAATCCTCTATATATGCCAAAAATGTATAATACGATACATTGGGATTGCCTTCTCCATAATATCCCCATCTGTTTGTCAGAGGATATTCGGAAATTTCTGTAATCTTTGCAGAGTACTCCTGTCCATTTCCCCAGGAATTTGCGGAAATCTCCTGTCCTACTTCAATCTGTTCTAACATCAGCTCACTGATGGTGCATTTCACATACATTCCCTGAGATCCTGTGATTTCCATAAACGGCGAACCGTCAAGGGGCGGATCTTCCGGATCCTGGATTGTTTTTACAATGCCGTTGATGCTGGCCGTAACCGTGGCTTTTTTTACTTTTTTCTTAAGACTTTCGATGTCCAGCCGTTTACTTTTTCTTTCTATTTTCAGTTCTTTTAATTCACTCTCTTTTTCCTCTATTTCTTTTTTTAATTCTTCCTGTGTATACACTTCCTCTGTAGATTCTGTCTGTCCTGGCGTTTGGTTTTTATCTTCTTCGTCCTCCTTGTCGTCTTCCTCTTCCGTCTCTTCTTCGAGTGCGATTCCGTCGTCTATTTTTTCCTGGGTGGACACCTTCCATTTCGAATCGGCGCCTACCGTACTCTCTTCCATTCCGTTTACCGTCCAACAGGTGATCAGCGTGCCTTCCGTAACACTGTTTCCGCTCCAGATTTCGAATGCCGCAACTTCTTCACGCTGCACTAATCGGTTCAGGTAAGATCCCAATACATAGCATTCCGGCGTACATAAAAACCGAAACGGCTCTTCCGGCGTTCCCTCTCCTTCATAGGGCTTTGCCGTCTCATCAATATAATTATAAGCGTCGCCGTCTTTTTTCTGCACCTTTACCTTTACAACGCCTGTTTCCTTCTTTTTTGAAGTATTATTCGACGTGCCGCCTGTACTTGGCTTATTCGATGGAGCCGTTGGCGTTACCGTCGATACGGGTTTGATCTTTTTGAGTCTTTCCAGCTCCCGCTCTGCCAGCGTAATATCATTTTTTGTGCCCTGCAGTTCCAGCTTTTTCATTTCAATTTCCAGTTCTATTCCGGCCGTGTCATACACCAGAAGCGGATCTCCAATTTCAACCGATTCTCCTTCTTCCACTTTTACTTCCGCAATGACTTCATCATTCACTTGAATGGACTGCACCTGATTATCGGATACGATTCCCGTACTGGATACGGAATCTCCCCACCATCCCGCATTAATATTTGAAACATACACAACCTCTGCCTGAAGATTATCCTGTTGATATTTCTGATACGCAAAGACTCCTCCGGCTGCCGCACCTGCAATCACAAGAAAGACAATCAGAAAGATGACGTATTTTTTAATTTTCATCATGCGCCTCCTTTTCTGCTGCCTCTGAAATCTCTCCGTCTATGATATTGTAAACCCGCTTTGCGTGGTCCGCAATATTCTTATCATGTGTAATCATCACAATCGTAACGCCTTCATCGTTTAATTTCTGAAACAATTCCATGATCTGCGCGCCTGATTTCGAATCCAGGGCGCCGGTGGGTTCGTCCGCCAGAAGGATCTTCGGGTTATTTACCATAGCGCGCGCAATCGCTACGCGCTGCTTCTGGCCTCCGGAAAGCTGTGTGGGCATAAACGACGCACGTTCTTCCAACCCTACCCTTGCCAGCGCTTTTACCGCACGCTCCCTTCTCTCCTTTTTCTTGATCCCGGCATAACTCAACGGCAGCGCCACATTTTCCATGGCTGATTCGCGCGGCATCAGATGAAAACTCTGAAATACAAAACCAATGCTGTTTAAACGCACGTTCGAAAGCTCTTTGTCTTTCAAAGCAGCCACATCGATTCCTCCTAAATAAAACTCACCTGAAGTGGGCTTATCAAGACAACCGATAATATTCATAAGCGTTGTCTTACCGGAACCTGACGGTCCCATAATCGCCACATATTCACCTTCCTCTACCTGCAACGTAACATCTTTGAGAACCGGAACCGTAAGTTTGTCAGAATTATAATTTTTATAAATATTTTTTAATTCCAATATCATCAAAAACCCTCCAGCCTTAAAAAATCATCAAAATCCAGAGGCTTATCCTCATTGTTATTCAGGATTTCATTTTTGTCATCGTTAGGATTGTTATTTTCATCTTCGTAACTGTCGTCTTCGTAATTTCCGTCTTCGTAGCTGCCGTCTTCATAATTTCCGTCTTCATAATTTCCATCTTCATAATTTCCGTCTGTGAAATTACCATCGTCCATTCCGTCAAATTCCGTATTCAGCCACAAATCTTCCGTTCCGTTTTCCTGATTGTATAAACCGGACGTATAATCAACTTCGTCTATATTTGTTACGGTTCTTACGCCTTCATAGAGTCCTTCCATTGGCCATGCAATCAGATCTTCTTCTGTCAGACCGGATAAAATCTCATATTTGTCCTGTTCCGCATCGTATTCTCCAATCTCCACCGCTCGTTTTTCCAATCTTCCGCTGCCATTGTCGGCCCATACATAAACTGAAGGCTCTCCCCCTTCCAGCGGCTTTTCGCTGCCCATGCCGGTTTCCGTATCCCACAGCATATCCGCATCCATATTTTCCGTATCATCCCAGTAGTCCGATAACATTTCGCCGTCTGTATCATCTCCGTAGTCCGATAACATTTCGGCATCCATATCGTCCCCGTAATCCGACATCATTTCAGGATCGAAATCATCCCCGTAATCTGACAGCATTTCCGTATCCATATCCTCATCATAATCCCACAGCATCTCTGTACCCATGCCGTCTTCCGGAAATCCCAGATCTTCCATGCCGTCAGGCGTTTCTTTCTCTCTGCCTTCAAACACAATATAGCCGCTGTATAGCCAGATCCCTTCCCTGACCTCTGTCTGTCCCTCATCCAATTCAATCAGAACATGCTGCCCAAGCATTAACCCTTCCGTATCATCCATAGACACAAAAAATGAATAGTTACTGGACGCACTGACATTCTCATCCGTTTCATAACCCATATCGCCGCCTGTATTATCCGATGATTCTTCCGTATCAAGGCTCTCAATTGTACCTGTCCAGGTAATTTTCTCATCAACTCTTGAACGCACGATAACATCCACTCCGCTTGAAATCATACCTACGTTCTGTTCGTTGACCGTTCCTTTAATGCGGAATTCTCCGGTAGAAAGAATCGTCATAAATGCGGAAGATTCTTCATCCTGCGACTGTCCGTCGTTGATCGATTTGATTACGCCGGACGCCGTGCTGGTCACCTGGGAATTATCAATACGCTTTTGGATTTTGTCCATCTCAAGCTGTTTGCTGGACTTTGTAAATTCCGCCTGTTTAATCTGTGTCTGAATCGTCTGAATCTGTGTCGTATACTCAAATTTATTTGCCTCCGCTGCGGCCGTTCTCTCCTTTTCCAGATCCCGAATCTGATTTCTGTAGTTGTTGATTTCTATATCCTGATTTTCAAGCTCAAGCTTGGACTGTTCCAGTTCCAGGCTCAAATCTTCCGTGTCATAAGTAAATAACGGCGTGCCCTCCGTCACCTCATCGCCCACTTCAACCAAAATTTCACTGATCGTACGCTCCGAATCCGCATTGATTTCCACCGTTTCCTGAGGCTGCACAACCCCCATATAACGATTCTGAACGCCCGTTATGCTTCCCGTAACCACTGATACTTTCTCTACATATACCCTGTCTTTGCTGTCTCTTCCGCCATTTCCATAAAAATACCAAATACCGGCAGCTGCCGCCGCTGCAACCAATATCGCTCCAAATATGACTCCAATTTTCTTCCCGCTCATACTTCCTCCTGTTTATATCTGCCGCATCTTGAAGCATCTGCCAAAATAACGGTTACAAATCTCTCAATATTCGTAACCATCTTATCATTATCTCTATACAAATACAATTAAATTTTCCTTAAATTAAGAATTAAAACCCACGGAAAACGGCATTTACCATCCGTTGGGAACAACCGCGAATGGCAAATGCCGTCTCTTTTTTAGAAAGTGTTATCAAAATTTCTCTGATTAAAATCATCCGGAAAACTGTATTCGTAAAAAAAGTCATTTCCAATGCCGTCTTCCCATCCACGTTCAAAACCTTCCTGAAAATCCGTGGACGTCACAAATGCAATAATGAAGATAATCCAGGCGACAATGGACAAACATGATGTGATAATACCTGTAATCGCCATCCCCTTTTTGCTGCCCGCCTTGAAAAGCTGAACAATTCCTAATATAATTGCTGTAATGGAAAGCGGAATGTTGACACAGGTACAAAAAAGCGCCAGAGAAAGAATCCCCAGTATCATAGACGCAATCCCCAATCCCTGACTCACCGGCTTAACGGGCTCCTGACTGTTCTGCTGATGTGCGTTTTGCTGATAACTGTTCTGCCCCTGTACATTTGGCTGATAATTATTCTGTCCATACGCATTTGGCTGATGCTCGTTCTGTCCATACGTATTTGACTGGTATCCATTCTGTCCTTGAGCGTTTGGCTGATACCCATTCTGTCCGTATGTATTCTGGCCATATGCAGGCTGGGGGCTGCCGCTGTTTTGATTCTGTGCGCTCCCATGGCACTCCCCTTGATACGTGGGCGTAATCTGCTGATAGGATCCCTGATAAGACTGTTCCCATGAAAATTCCTGTTTATTTTCTTTTAAAGTCTCCTCCGAACCTTCTGAATTCAATTTTTCTTCATTCATCTTCCTCACTCCAATCTTATGCTTTCATTTATATTAGCATTTTTCAAATTATAATGCAAGAAAAGGCTGCCGCAAAGCCCGCCATATACAACCTGTAGATAAACCGCATCGGGTCTTAATGCCACATCCTGTATACAACGGCTGTTTTGCGGCAGCCTCCTTTTCACTTTGTGTGCGCCTACATCATCCGTATCTCTCCGCACGCAATCATTTCCCCCGCATTTCCCGACGGCTGAGACGTAAAGTCATCTGCATCTTTATGGACCACAACAGCCCGCCCGACAATATCGTAAAGCTCAAGACCGTTGTCATAAAAAGCAAGCCACGCATATCCGTCGTTTGCCCGCAATGGCGGAAAATCCCCTGCGTGGTGAGGATGCGGGCTGCGATTCGGATTATAGTGTCCTCCCGTGTTGGAAAAATGGTCGGAACAATCTCCCTTTTCATGTATGTGAAACCCAAAAAAAGCCGGCGTCTTCAGACTGCCGGCTTCCGGCAGCCCAAAAACTTCCGATTCAATTAAAATTCCCCCGTTGGAAACATCATAAAAATAAACAGATCCGATTAAATTAGGATACAGATCACTTCCCCGAAGCTCCGCAACTGCGCGCGGTCTGTTATCCCCAAATAACTTCATAAATTTTAGACGAGGCGTCATATGAAACATAAAAAACCTCTTTTTCTTTTATATTATGCAGCAAACAGCCTTTCATTTCCTGTTATTTTAATCTTCTTCTATGTGTTCCCTGCCCATAGCTATAATCGTACGCACATGCGCGTCCGCCAGAGAGTAAAAAATAGATTTTCCTTCCCGTCTGCCCTTGACCAATTTGTTCTGTTTGAGTATTCTAAGCTGATGTGAAACCGCCGACTGCGTCATATGAAGCGCTTCCGCCAGATCACAGACGCACACTTCCGCTTCAAATAGCACAAATAAAATCCGGATTCGCGTCGAGTCTCCAAAAACTTTAAACAATTCCGCCAGATCATATAGCTCCGTCTCATTTGGCATTGTCTGATTGACAATTTTTAAAAGCTCTTTGTGGACCTCGGTTGTATCACAGCATAATTTTTCATTCTTATCCATACGGCCCCTCCTACAGGTTCTTAACAAACAATGCCCGGACTGCATTCAGTACGGCAATTACCATAACGCCGACGTCCGCAAAAATAGCCAGCCACATATTCGCAATTCCCATTGCGCCCAAAATCAGGCATATTATCTTCACTCCAATTGCAAAATATATATTTTCATAGACAATGCGGATGCATTTCCTGGCGATACGGACTGCCTTTGCAATTTTAAGCGGATCGTCATCCATTAAAACAACATCCGCCGCTTCAATCGCCGCATCCGAACCAAGCGCTCCCATGGCAATTCCAATGTCCGCTCTGGAAAGCACGGGAGCGTCATTGATGCCGTCCCCTACAAAAACCAGTTTCTCTTTGTCTTTTTTCTGTTCCAGCAATTCTTCCACTTTCGTAACTTTATCCGCCGGAAGCAATTCTCCGTAAACCGTTTTGATGCCAAGCAGCTCGGCCGTCCGTTCCGCGGCCGCTAAACTGTCTCCCGTCAGCATAACCGTATTGTCAATTCCCGACTTATGCAGATCCAAAACGGCTTCTTTTGCGCCTGGCTTTAACTGGTCCGCAATCAGAATGTGTCCGGCATATTCTCCTTCCACCGCAACATGCACGACCGTTCCCGCACAGGAACACTCCTCTAAAGAAACGCCAAGCCGTCTCATCAGCTTTTCGTTCCCCGCCGCAACCGTTCTCCCATCTACTTTTGCGGTAACTCCCTCTCCTCCGATCTCCTCTACGTCACATATTCTGGATGAATCTATATCTTTTCCATACGCTCTCTTTAAGCTTTGGCTGATCGGATGTGAAGAATAACATTCCGCCAATGCCGCATATTCGATCAATGCATCCTCTTCCATTCGGCAGGGATGAATTACGCTGACTTCAAATACACCCCGCGTCATCGTGCCGGTCTTATCAAAGACCGCATATTTCGTCTTCGATAAAGTTTCCAGATAATTGGATCCTTTCACCAGAATTCCTTCTTTGCCCGCTCCGCCGATGCCGGCAAAAAAACTAAGCGGAATGCTGATAACAAGAGCGCATGGGCAACTGATCACAAGAAATGTCAGCGCTCTGTAAATCCATTCCCCCCAGCCGGGCTCTCCGTTTAAAAATAAAATACTAAAAACCGGCGGTAAAATGGCTAAAGCCAGCGCGCCGCAGCAGACGGCAGGCGTATAATACCTGGCAAACCTGGATATAAAATTTTCGGATTTTGATTTCTTCAAACTGGAATTTTCCACCAGGTCCAATATTTTAGATACGGTGGATTCTCCAAATTCCTTTGTCGTACGAATACGCAGCACACCCGTCATATTGATGCATCCGCTGATTACCTCACTGCCTTCCGCCACTTCCCTTGGAATGCTTTCTCCGGTCAGCGCGCTTGTATCTAAAGTGGAACTTCCTTCCGTTATCTTTCCGTCAATGGGAATTTTCTCACCCGGCCGCGCCAGCAGAATGCTTCCAATCTCCACTTCGTCCGGATCCATGCGTTCAATCGCTCCGTTGCGCTCCACATTTGCATAATCCGGGCGAATATCCATCAAATCACTGATATTTTTCCTGCTCTTTCCTACGGCATAGCTCTGGAAAAATTCTCCGATCTGGTAAAAGAGCATAACTGCCACGCCCTCCGTATATTCTCCCAAAATAATCGCTCCGATGGTCGCAACCGCCATCAGAAAATTCTCATCAAACACCTGTTTATTTAAAATTCCCCTGACAGCCTTTTTTAATATATCGAAACCTATGATTCCATATGGAATCATAAATAACCCAAACCTTGCAAATCCTTCCAGCGGCAGCAGCAATAATATCGCCATAAGAAGCGTTGATGCGAAAATCCGGATTAACGTCTTTTTCTGTTTTTTATTCATGATTCCTCCTTGAGATAAATTTCACAGTCATCTTCTATTTTTTTACAGTTTTTCAAAACCTCCCGCATAACGGTTTTCGGTTCACAGCCCTCTTCAAACTCCACTGCCATTTTCAATGTCATAAAATTTACCGCGGCGTCTTTGACTCCTTTTGTCCCCCTGGCCGCTTCCTCCATCTTATTTGCACAATTCGCGCAGTCTACCTCGATTTTATATGTTTTTTTCATTTTGCTCCATCCTTTCATTTTTAATTATTACATATGAACAATTATTCATATGTTTAAATGAATTATAACATACCATTTATATTTGTCAATACTTACTTGCAAGCAAAAATTAAATCATATATAATATTTTTTGAGGTGATAAAATGTCAAATGATATTCACGAATTTTTAAGAGAGGTTTTGAAAAAATTGCAGACCATGGATTATGTGAAACCGGAATCCCTGCCTAACATCGACTTATATATGGATCAGGTTACCACATTTATGAACACGCAGCTTGCGTCCACAAAGCGTCACGAAGAAGATAAAATCCTCACCAAAACCATGATCAACAATTACGCCAAGAATAATCTGCTTCCCCCGCCGACCAAAAAGAAATATTCCAAAGACCATGTGCTCACACTGCTGTTTATCTATTATTTTAAAAGCATTTTAAGCATCAGCGACATTCAGAATATTTTAAATCCAATTACAGACAAATATTTTGGAAATGACGGCGATTTGAATTTACAGGACATTTACAATGAAGTGTTTGGATTAGAACACGAAGAAGTCCAGCACATTTTAAAGGAACTTGCGCGGAAATACAAAACCAGCCTGAAAACCTTTGAAAATATTCAGGCAGAAGATGCAAATCTGTTACATAAATTTTCATTTATCTGCATGTTAAGCTTTGACGTCTATATAAAAAAATTAATCATTGAACAGACAATCGATCAGCTTCCTTCCTTCAAAGCGGATTCGGACAAGAAAAAAGAATAGATCAGATCTATTCTTTTTTTGCCCCCTTCAACCGTTCAAAGACCATATCATACCCATCGTTCCCATAATTTAAAGAACGATTCACCCTGCTGATCGTAGCCGTCGACGCGCCTGTTTTTTCTGCTATGTCAAGATATGTTTTCTCTTCTCTGAGCATATGCGCCACTTCAAAACGCTGCGACAGAGAAAATAATTCATTTACCGTACAAACATCTTCAAAAAACGTATAGCACTCTTCTTTGTTCTTAAGGCTCAAAATGGCATCAAACAGATAATCAACCGCTTCCGTCCTTATTTTCTTTACCATGCACACTTCTCCTTTTTCCCTGTTTTCCTTCTTTTTATTTTAGCATATTAAAGTGAAGCAGTAAACCTGATTATCACATTTTTCACTGTCAATCATAAAATATGTTATATTCTATATTCCAGGGAGGAATTACTATTGTCATTTCAGTTTCGTTTCAAAAAAACTCTGCCGCTTCTCCTCTTAATCCTGTCATTTTCCGTTACAATATTATCCGGCTGTGGAAAGACGGACGGCGGCGCCAACAAAAAAGTCGTTCTGAACGAAGTGGCGCATTCTATTTTCTACGCACCCATGTACGTCGCAATCGAAGAAGGTTATTTCCGGGATTCCGGCATTGATCTGGAGCTTGTAACTGGCTTCGGCGCCGACAAAACCATGACCGCCGTGCTTTCCGGTGAAGCGGATATTGGTTTTATGGGCCCTGAAACAACCGTATACACCTACAACGAAGGCGCTTCCGACGTCGTTGTAAACTTTGCCCAGCTCACGCAGCGCGCCGGCAATTTTCTTGTAGCAAGAGAACCCGACGATGACTTTACATGGAGTGATTTAAAAGGAAAAAATGTACTTGGCGGCAGAGCGGGCGGTATGCCTGAAATGGTATTTGAATTCGTTTTAAGAAAAA
This sequence comes from uncultured Lachnospiraceae bacterium, assembly GCA_910586725.1. Lineage (GTDB taxonomy): Bacteria > Bacillota > Clostridia > Lachnospirales > Lachnospiraceae > Roseburia_B. Next base: position 30,126 of record CAJUJL010000001.1, read on the forward strand.
ACAATCTGGATCCCGCAACAGATCTTTTCATTGACCAAAACATCGATTTTGGTTCTACAGCGGCCGCATTTTCGGGAGGCCAGGGCGATTATACCGTGGAATTTGAACCCTCCGCTACCGCACTGGAAAATGAAAATGCCGGTTATGTCATTGCTTCTTTAGGCGTGGATTCCGGATATGTGCCTTATACCGCATTTTCCGCAAAGGAAAGTTATATTGAGAAGAACCCGGATATTATACAATCTTTTACCGACGCCCTGCAAAAAGGCATGCAGTATGTAAAAGAGCATACGAGCGAAGAAATCGCAGCCGTAATTGCTCCTCAATTCCAGGATACGGATTTATCTACCATTACATCTATCGTTGACCGATACCAGAAACAGGATACCTGGAAAACGGACGTAATCTTCACCGATAGCGCTTATGAACTTCTTCTGGATATACTGGAAGAATCCGGACAGCTTTCCAGCCGTCCGGAATACGAAAAATTGATTGACACCCAATTTGCCGAAAACGCTGTAAAATAAAAAACAGAGGCTGCTGCAAAACGCCCTTGAATACAGTCTGTGAATGAATTTCTTCTGATTTCCATCCCATTCCCTGTATCCGGCGGCTATTCTGCACAGCCTCTTTTATTACTTAACCGAACATTCCCACTGCGGCCGCGCTTGCCACTCCCATAATAATTCCTGCCAGCAGCACGCCAAGCATAACCGCCATAACGCTCGATTTGAAATCCATATCCAGAATACTGGCAGCCAGCGTTCCTGTCCATGCGCCAGTTCCCGGTACCGGAATTCCCACAAACAAAAGCAGAGCCAAAAACAATCCTCTTCCTGCCTTCTGCTGAAGTTTTTTCCCTCCCTTTTCTCCTTTTTCGAGGCAAAAACGAAAGAATTTTCCAATCACAGGTTTATCTGCTCCCCATTCCAATACCTTCCTGGCAAACAAATAAATAATCGGAACAGGCAGCATATTTCCAATGATACAGACCGCATACGACTGCACAAACGGAAGTCCCAGCAATTGAGACGCCGGAATTGCGCCTCTTAATTCTACTAACGGCACCATGGAAATCAAAAAAATATACAGATAATCCTTTAACATGATATACTCCTATCTATGATATAAAGCGTTTGAAAAATGCAAACAGAGTTTCCATCTCATCTCTTGTCCCGATCGAGATTCTCAGATAATTCCGAATACGTTTGGGATTCTTAAAATGCCGGACAAAAATGCCTTCTTTTTTTAAGGCAGGAAAAATGTCTTCCGCAGAATGATTTGGATGCGTCACAAACAAAAAATTAGCCTTCGAATCCAAAAATTCAAACCCCAGACTGCGAAACTGCTCTTTGGCCCATTCTCTTGTCTCTATTATTTTCTGCGTACACGCAAGGAAATATGCGTCATCCCGTATTGCTTCTATGCCAAGATCAATTGCCGTCTGATTCATCGTATAGGAATTAAAAGAATATTTGCAGTTATGTATATATCCAATTAATTCGGGATTCCCCAGCAAATACCCAATCCGCATTCCTGCCAGGGAACGCGATTTGCTAAATGTCCTGGCTATCAGCAAATGATCGTATTTTGCCAGCAAAGGAAGCGCCGACTCTCCCCCAAAATCAATATATGCTTCATCAATGATAACAATGACATTCTGATTTTGGGAAACGATTTCTTCTATCTCATCCAGCGGTTTCGCAATTCCTGTCGGGGCATTGGGATTTGGAAATATAATTCCTCCGTTTTCTTTCTGATAATCTTTGGAACGAATCAAAAAATCCTCATCCAACGGCTGCTTATCGTATGGTATCCGAAACAGGTTTGCCCATACGTCATAAAAAGAATACGTAATATCCGGAAACAAAATCGGTTTTCCGGAATTGAAACAAGTCAAAAACGCCATCGCCAGAACGTCATCCGACCCAACGCCCACAAATACCTGATCGGTTTGCAGACCGTGATACTCCGCAATGGCTTTCACCAGGTCATGCGCGGACGGATCCGGATAACGGCGCAGCAAATCCACATCCATGCTGCGCAGCGCCTCAACGACGCCCGGCGCTGGAGGATATGGATTTTCATTTGTATTTAATTTGATGATTTCAGATTGCTGAGGCTGCTCTCCGGGTACGTAAGGAATAACGCTGCGAATATTTTTCTCCCATGCTTTCATACGACTGATCTCCGCTTCCTTTATAATGTCTGACCAAAAAGATGGTAGACTTTTGCCAGCTCTGCAAACGCGTCCAGAGAACGCTTAATCTTTTCATTTGGAATGCAGTATGCCAGACGGACATACCCGCCGCATCCAAATGCGCTTCCCTTGACCAGAATCAAATTAAATTTCTTGGCTTCCGCTACAAATTCCGCCTCATTCTCTACCGGAGATTTTACCCAGAGATAAAACGCTCCCTGCGGCTTGATACAGGTAAAGCCTAATTTTACAAGTCCTTCGTACAAATCTTTTCGGTTTTTATCATAAAACTCCAGATTTGTCGTTTCATCGATGCATGCGGCCACCGCCTTCTGCATCAGTGAAGGCGCGTTTACAAATCCAAGCGTCCTGTTCGCCACTTCGATCCCGGCCAGAAGGTCTTCTGCTTCAGCGGCTTCATTTGGCACAACTACATAACCGATGCGCTCACCCGGCAGAGATAACGATTTGCTGAAAGAATAGCCCACAATTGTATTATCATAATATTTCGTCAAAAAATTCTCTTTTGCATTGTCATAAACCAATTCCCGATATGGTTCGTCTGAAACCAGATAAATCTCTTTGTGATAAAATTCTTCTTTGCTCTTTAAGATTCTGGCAATTTCTTTCATCGTCGCGTCCGAATAAATAACGCCTGTAGGATTATTCGGCGTATTAATCAATACTGCTTTTGTCTTTTGCGTAAACGCTTTTTCAAATTCGGCCAGATCCGGCTGAAACGTCTCATAATCCGGCTTTACGGCAACTACGGACGCATCAAAATTAGCCGCGTAGTTTTTGTATTCTCCAAAAAACGGCGCAAAAACAATGACTTCATCGCCGGGATCCAATATCGTCTTGAAGATAATATTGAGCCCGCCAGCGGCTCCAACTGTCATTACAATGTTTTTCCAGGTAAAATCCGTTCCAAACCGACTATTTAAATTCGAGGCAATTGCCTCTCTGACATCTTCATAACCACTGTTTGACATATAGCCATGCAGCGTCAGCGGATTTTCTTCATCCAGCAAATCCCTGATTGCCTGATTGAGCCGTCCGGGAGCCGGAGTCGCCGGATTGCCAAGACTGAAATCAAATACATTTTCCGCTCCTACTTTCGCTGCAAGCTCCTTGCCCTCTACAAACATTGCCCGAATTGCGGAGCTTCCTTCCAATGCTGCATGTATCTTTTTTGAAAGCATAATGTTCTCCTTCTTTCCTGTGTTTTGTATGCCATCGCATTCCATACAGTATAATTTACAATATCTGTCTGTAAATGTAAACTAAAAACTTGGGAATACGTTTAAAAAATCAAGGCCGGACATTCCCATGTCCGGCCCATCGATCCAACTTAGATTTAATCCAAATCTATGCCTCCTACAGACGGTGATCCCACGTCAAATTTTGTTTCTTCGAAGGATCCGTTTGCATATTCTGCCCGAAGAATAAATTTCGCAACAAGGCTTTTCAGCATTGCCGCCTGACTGGAAAGCTCCTGACTTGCTGCGGCGCTTTGTACGGCTGTCGCCGAGTTGGTCTGTACCACGCTTGAAATCTGATCTACGCCCAATGTCACCTGTTCAACGGCTCCGGCCTGCTCCTCTGCCGCATCCGCGATTTTATCAACCGTATCGGCAGCCATACGCACTTCTTCCACAACCTTCAAAAGCGACTGTGCCGTCGAATCGGCAATCTGCGTACCGCGTTCCACCGCTTTGGCGGAGCTTTCAATCAGCTCTGCCGTATCTTTAGACGCTTCCGAGCTCTTGCTTGCAAGATTCCGCACCTCATCCGCAACAACGGCAAATCCTTTTCCTGCGACGCCCGCACGCGATGCCTCTACCGCTGCGTTCAGCGCAAGAATATTCGTCTGAAAAGCAATGTCTTCTATCGTCTTAATAATTTTGCCGATTTCATTCGATTTCTGCGTAATCTCCTGCATTGCAGCCATCATGTCTTTCATCTGCCTGTTGCATTCTTCCACTTTATCCCCTGCCGAATTGGACTGTGTCTTCGCATCTACCGCATTCTTCGCCGTGTCATTTACCTGATGGGAAATACCTGCGATCGTAGCCGCAAGCTCCTCAACAGCCGAAGCCTGTTCCGTCGCTCCCTGCGAAAGCGCCTGCGCGCCGTCGGACACCTGTCCCGAACCGGACGCAACCAGATCTGCGCTGTGGTTAATCTGTCCCAGCGTCGCGCTCAGGTCACGGTTTAACAGTCTCATGGATGACAACAGATTCTGGAAATCTCCAACATACCGCTCCTCCGCTTCCGTACGCACGTCAAAGTTGCCGTTCGCCATCTCACCCAGGACTCTTGAAGCGTCGGCAATAACCGTCTTTAAAATATCGGCCATATTCCGGAATGTATTCGCCAGACTGCCCAGTTCATCTCTCGACTTATAGGTAACGTCTATATCAAAATCGCCTTCAACAATCTTATCCGCAGACTTTTCCAGCTGATGCAGCGGCTTCGTGATTGCTTTTGACAAATAAGCGGACAATAATAATGTAATAACCAATGCGGCTCCGGCCATGCTCAATTGCGCCATAACTAACAGATCCTGCATTTTCACCGTTTCCTGAAAATCTTTTTCCGCGCTTTCCTCTGCCGCTTGACTGATTTGTATCAGGTTGTTTACCGCTTCTTCAACAAGTGGCTGGTACTCGCTCATCAGCATTTTCTGCGCTTCCGCCATATCCGTTTCCGACAGGTTAATCACTTCCTGCTGCATGGCCGCCGCAGTCGTAATATTCTCCGCAAAAGCCCTGATCAATTCGGCGTCTCCGTTATAATTTTCAGACAGCCATTTTGCATTTTCTTCAAGAGATTTCAGTTCTTTCTGCAGATCCTTTAAATGCGTTTCACTTTTTTCCGCGTCGTGCTCAATCGTAATAAATGCCAGATCTTTTACAATGATCTGGAGTCCCCTGCGCATATTCATAACCTTATTCGTAATCTGATACCCAACATGGTAAAATTCCGAATATTTTTGCGCATTTTGCTGTAAACCTAAAATTGCAATCGCAACTGTCCCGCAGAACAATACAATGATAAGCATAAACGTTACCAAAAGCTTTGTTCCGATTCTTAAGTTTCTCATTTTTATCCCCCCGTGCTGCGCTCTGGCCGGCCAGCATTTCCGCCTTAGGTCCGCTTACAGTAAATGGCGGACGTCCACGAGCTGTATTTAAATTTTATGGACCAGACGGGAATCGAACCCGTGTCCAAAAACCAATCCCCTGTCCTTCTACGAGCGTAGTTTATTGTTTGTCATTCCCTCCGCGGGGCTTGAATAAACACAATCCCCGGTTTAGTAGCTTCATCATACGCCCACATACGCAAAGCTTAATATGTGTCGTTTCCCGCGTCATCGAAGCCTGGATCCCAAAGCACGGGTACTCCGGGTCAGACTGCTGCAACTAGGCAGCGTAAGCTAAATTATCGTTAGCGTTTAATTTTAAGTTTGGCATTTGACGCATCCCATGCGGCTCGCTTCTCCAGCTTCATAATCCCTGTCGAAACCTTTACTGGCCCTTATTCTGAATGATTATTATATCTGAAATTACACAGACGGTCAACCGTCTAATACAAATTTTTCACTTTAAAATCTCTTTCCGATTCTCTTCTCTGGTCCTTTTTGGCAATGTCCTGTCGTTTGTCATAAAGTTTCTTTCCTTTGGCAAGCGCAATCTGCACTTTTACAAGGCTTCCTTTCAGATATACCTCTACGGGAACCAGCGTATACCCCTTTTCCGCAATCTTTTGCTGTAATTTTAAAATCTCCTTTTTATGCATCAAAAGCTTCTTCGGCCTAAGAGGGTCTTTATTAAAAATATTGCCTTTCTCATAGGGAGAAATATGCATTCCATAAACAATTACTTCTCCGTTTTCTATCCGGATAAAAGCTTCTTTCACGCTGCATTTGCCCATGCGCAGGGATTTTACCTCCGTTCCGTGCAGACAGACGCCGGTTTCATAAAGCTCCTCCAGAAAATAATCATGTCTTGCTTTTTTGTTGTTCGCAATCATCTTTATGCTTTCTTTTGCCATACCGTTTCCCCCTGTTGCTCTGCCAGTTCAAAGTCAATCGTTCTTTGCAGAAGATCTGTTGAAACTACTGTTACTTTCACTTTTTGTCCCAGTTTATACCGGCGGTTTGTTACCCTGCCCGCCAGTTCATACGTACTTTCCAGATACTCATAATAATCATCGGTAAGCGACGTGATATGCACAAGCCCTTCCACCGTATTGGGCAGTTCGATATACAGCCCCCAAGCGGTTACTCCGGAAATTACGCCTTCAAATTCTTCTCCTATAAAGTGAGACATATATTCCGTTTTTTTCATTTTTTCGGTTTCCCGTTCCGCCTCGTCGGCACGGCGTTCCGTTTCACTCGAATGTTTCGCGACTTCCGGCAGTATTTTGTCGTAATGCTCCGTTCTTTTCTCATTCATCCTGCCTCTTAGGCAGTCTTTGATGATCCGGTGAATCTGCAGATCCGGATACCGACGGATCGGCGACGTAAAATGACAGTAATACGGAGCCGCCAGCCCAAAATGTCCTGAACCGATAACCGAATATCTCGCCTGCTTCATCGAACGCAGCGTCAGTCTGCTTATCAAAAGCTCTTCCGGGGAACCTTCGATTTTCTGCAAAAGCTTCTGCAACTCTTTGGGATGGATTTCATCCTGACCGATGTGGATGGAGTAGCCGAAGTTATTGATAAACGCAGATAATTTTTGTATTTTTTCACTGTCCGGATTATCGTGGGTACGATACACAAACGGCGCCTGCTGCCAGAAAAAATCTTCCGCAACCGTCTCGTTCGCAATCAGCATGAAATCTTCGATTATTTTTGTAGCCGCGTTGCGCTCATAAGGCCTGATTTCTACCGGATGCCCTTTTTCATCCAAAGTAATCTTCGTCTCCGGAAAATCAAAATCCACGGAACCGCGTTTTCTGCGTTTTTCGCGGAGAATCCCGGCCAGCTTTTGCATCTGCTGAAACATCGGCACAAAATCCCGGTATTCATCCATAAGGGCTGCATCGCCGTCTTCCAGTATTTTTTTTACATCCGTATAGCTCATGCGGCGGTCTACACGGATCACCGTTTCTTTGATTTTGTGGTCTACGACCTTTCCTTTTGGATCAATCGTCATAATGCAGCTTAACGCCAGACGGTCTTCCCCCTGGTTAAGCGAGCAGATTCCGTTTGAAAGCGTATGGGGCAGCATCGGTATCACACGGTCCACCAGATAAACGCTGGTTCCGCGCTCTAACGCTTCCACATCCAGCGCGCTGCGCTCCTGCACATAGTTTGTCACATCGGCAATGTGCACGCCCAGACAGTACATACCGTCTTCTTCTGTCAGCGAAACGGCATCGTCCAAATCCTTCGCGTCTTCGCCGTCGATGGTCACCATCCGCCAGTCTCTGATGTCCATACGCCCGGCCATATCGGCCGAAGACACCTCTCTGGCCACTCGTTCGGCCTGATTCAAAACCTTTACCGGAAATTCCATCGGAAGATCATATGCCCGGATCAAAGAAAGAATATCTGTTCCGGGATCGTTGATATGCCCCAGAATCTCGACTACTTTTCCTTCCGGCTTTTTTTGGCTGCTGCCGTAATCGGTAATTTCAACTACCGTTTTATGTCCCGTCACAGCGCCTTTGGAACGCTCTTTCGGAATAAATATATCCTGCCCTAACCTTGTGTCGTCCGGCACGACAAACCCGAAGTTCTGGCTTGCCTGGTACGTCCCGATCACCTGCCTTAGGCCATGGGAAAGAACTTTTACAATCGTTCCCTCCCGGCGTTTTCCCGTAAGCGACGGAGCAATCGCCACCTGAACGGTATCCATATGAATCGCGCCGTTCACCTGACCGGCCGGGATAAATATTTCCTCTTCTTCTCCCTCAATTGCCACAAACCCGTATCCTCTTGCATGACGCGTAAACGTTCCTGTATAAATACGCCCTTTCGCTTTGGAAAACCTGCCTCTTTTTGATACTTCTATTTTACCTTCCGCAAGCAGGGCGTTTAAGACTTCCTCAAGCTCTCCCCGCTGTTCTTTGGCAACGGAAAGCAAAACGGCCATCTCTTTCACCTTCATCGGAACATACAATGGATCGCGGATCAGATCGTATATGACTTTTTTACGTTTCTCAAGCTGTTCTTTTTCCATGATTCTCCTTTTATAAAATATACAATAGTTGCAAACTTCAAACAGACAGAATCTCTTCTGTAAATGAAATCCCGTGAATTAAAAAAGGCTGCCGGTTACACGACAGCCTTATCTTTAAAAACTTCCAATATTCAGTATTCCGGAAATCAGCATAAATAATACTACCAGAGCTTTGGTGAATTTTACAAGCATTCCTTCCATGGAACGGCCCTTGTTCTTGCCCCAGTAGGTGTCTGCCGCGCCTGAAATCGCGCCAAGTCCCGCCGACTTACCTTCCTGCATCAGAATAATCACTGTCAATACCAGACATATCAAAATAAATACTATTGTTACAATCGTTTTTGCTGTAGCCACTGGTAATTCCTCCTGAAATCTGTTCTTTATCGATCTTCATAACTTCTGACAGTATAACATATGCATTCTGATTTTTCAACTGCAAATTCCATAATTATTTGCAAAAATCATTTCCCGGATATACGGATATTCCTGAAAGCTCCTCTTCGATTCTAAGAAGCCGGTTGTATTTTGCCACGCGGTCCGTTCTGCATGGAGCGCCTGTTTTGATCTGTCCGCAGTTTAGCGCAACGGCCAGATCTGCAATCGTCGTATCTTCCGTCTCGCCGGACCGATGGGAAACGACAGCCGTATACCCCGCTCTGTGCGCCGTCTGTATCGCCTCCATCGTTTCGGTCAACGTGCCGATCTGATTGAGCTTGATTAAAATGGAATTCCCGCAGCCGCGTTCAATCCCTTTTTTTAGCCGCTTTGTGTTTGTCACAAACAAATCGTCTCCTACAAGCTGGACTTTCCCGCCCAGGCGGTCGGTCAGCTTTCGAAATCCGTCCCAGTCCTCTTCGTCCAATCCGTCCTCTATGGAAACCAGGGGATACTTGCTGCAAAGCTCCTCGTACAACAAAATCATTTCTTCCGTACTGCGCATAACCGTATCCTGGTTTAAAATCCGGCTTTCACCTTCAAAATAATACATGCCCTTCTTTTTGTCATATAACTCGGACGCCGCCGCATCCATTGCAAATACAATATCTTTGCCGCACGCATAACCTGCCGCATCAACTGCCCTGGTCAAATATTCAAACACTTCAAACGCGTCTTTTAAATCCGGCGCAAAACCGCCCTCATCTCCTACCGCGGTAGATTTCCGGTCTTCCGCCAGAATTTTTTTCAAAGCATGATACACTTCCGCTCCCATGCGCAGCGCTTCCCGAAAAGATTTCGCGCCCACCGGCATAATCATAAATTCCTGAAAATCCACCGTATTTCTGGCATGTTTTCCGCCGTTTAAAATATTCATCATCGGAACCGGAAGCTCATGGGCAAACGTACCTCCCAAATATTGATACAACGGCAGATGCAGCGCATTGGCAGCCGCTTTTGCAACTGCTATGGATACCCCGAGTATGGCGTTTGCGCCCAGGCGCTTTTTATTATCCGTGCCGTCCAGACAAATCAGGCTTTCGTCTGTTTTTGTCTGCTCCAGCGCGTTTTGGCCGATCAGTTCTTTGGCTATTTTTTCATTGATATGCGAAACTGCTTTCTTCACTCCGGCGCCGCCGTACCGCTTCTCTTCGTCCCGAAGCTCCACCGCCTCAAACTGTCCGGTAGACGCGCCGGAAGGAACCGCCGCCCTGCCGACGGAAATGCGTTTCGTCTCGTGGTTTTTGACGGTAACCTCCGCCTCTACGGTAGGATTCCCTCTCGAATCCATGATTTCCCGTCCGTGTACTTTTACAATTTCCAGATATGCTCTCATACTAGGCTCCTTTTGCTCTTATTTTCTCCTAGTATTTACCTGAAATCAAAATTTATACGCAGATTACGGTATGGACATAACGGTGCAGATCCCGCTCTCGGCCATTTCATATTCAATCGAAATCGTATCTCCAACCTTATATTTTACGATTTCGACAAGCGTCGTATCCGAAACATTGACGTCAAAAATCTCATCAGAATTCTCCAGGCAGACGTAATAATGCGTATTTCCTTCTATCACGACGGGCGCGATGGAAGCAATTTTACCTTCCGCCACATCAAATACGCCCGTGCTGCCGTTTTTCGTAATTCCGTTTGTCGTCAGCAGTCTCACATATGACTTTTCACACTCCTGAACGGTATCTCCGATGGCAACCCACTGGTATTTCTGAACATTGACCATCGCATATTTTTTTACCAGTCCGGCCCCGTCTTTTAACGCCATAAAGTAAGTCGGCTCGCCGGAAATATTCAGAAGAAGCGGAAATGAAGCTCTGTAGCCTAAGTTTTGCACCTGCCCTTCCGCAGAAGACATAGCCGAATCTTCAATCGCGCCCTCCACCGTATAAAATTTTGTTTCCATAGTCCTCTGGTTCATCAGGACAAATCCTACGTTGGACTGGTCGCCGCTGACCGATGTAATTCCGGTATATACCCACACATCGTCTTCCAGCGCAATGTAATTGTAGCCGTTGGTCGCCTGAAGGCAGTCTTTCTGCCCCAAAACACTGTTAAAAAATCCATGCTTTAACGTACCGTAGTAATTGTAAAGCCCCGTCAGAAGTTCCGCGGAATATACTTTATCCACCCAATTGGGCACATCCTGCACGTCATATTCTTCGCATTCACCGTTGATCGCGTTACAAAGCACCACTGTTCCGATCGTCTGCCCTCCAAAAAGCCCGATGTTAAATTTTTTCACCGGACAGACCCAATACGGCGTTCCTTCGTCATTGATTTCAAAGAAAATCTGATCGTCAAAAATATAAGTCGGATAATGAAAACGCAAATGTCTGTAAATATTGCGGTTAAAATACTCTGACTCCGAATAGCGAATGCCTTCCGTTAATTTTACGCACTCCGTATTCTGCGTCGCCATATCAATCCGGATGTATGCCGGAATCCCCTGGCTCTGGTTCGTCAGCCATTTAATCGGGCTGGCATATACAAGGGGCGCAACGCGCACCGGCGTATCCTGGTAATTGATCTGCGTATACTCGCTGCTCACCTCAAACTGAGATACCATATCCACCATGCTGCCCATTTTCCGGTTTCCCAAAAGCTCCGCTGAATTTTTGTCCAAAAGCGGAATCGTCTTGTAGCTCACTTCTTTAATATCCCTGGAAAAGTCACTGTTTTCTACCGTAAGAAGCTTCTGGTATTTGCCCGCGTTTACAATGGGAGACGACAAAAGGGATCCAACCAAAAATATCGCCCCGACAATTACAAAGAGCGCAATTCCCGCTTTGACTGCCCTGGACTGAAGTATGAGGTCTTTGGGCCTGAACGAAACGCTCATATCTTTTTTAGCTTCTTTTCTTATCTGCACAAATGCGCCCGCCGCTGTACATGCGGCAATCAGAAACAACAGACACTGCCAGAATCCCACGGAATGGATGTTCACCGCCGGAAGCGCAACATAATAATATACTCCTACTGCCAATAGCGCAATCACTGCGGCTATTATTTTTTTTACCGTTTTACTCATGTTCTTTTTTCCTTTCTACTTTGTGAATGCTTCCTGCATCTGTTCCCTGACTTCTTTTGCCACGCCATCCATCAGATAATTGCGGGCTCCGTTGGTATTTTTCTTATATTCTTCCTGAATATCCTGGTTCAAACGAACCATTTCCTGCCAGAAATCCTGTGCCGATAACAGCCGGCAGCCGGCTCCGCGGATAATGATCTGCTCCATACCGTCCGAAGTTGCAACCGTAACGTGGTATTTATCCGCATTGTCATGGGCAAATTTTTCAATATAGGCGTCTGCCGTCTCCGCTTCTTTGGTAAATACGACATGGATATTATGATAATCGGAAATCTCCGTTTGATGCTCCGCTACCCGGTATGCGTCAAATACCGCAATCAGATGACAGTTTTGCATTGCCTGATAATTGCATAGCAGATCCAAAAGCCTCCCCCTCGCTCCAGCGATATTTTCTTTTGCAAGTTCTCTCAATTCCTCCCAGGCATATAGGATATTATACCCGTCTACAAGCAGATATTCTTCTTTCCGCTCTTCTTTTCTGGGCTTCCGGGAAGCGGCATTTCCCGACTCTAAGGCCGAAATGCGTTTTACGGATTTATATCTTCTTTTGGGAACCGACGGATCCCGTCTGTTGGCTCCCGATGTTCTTGACAGGATCGCGTCCACTTCCTCCGCATCGATCCATTCCTCCGTCTCATAAAAACTCTGTTTCACACCGCCCTCTTCCGGCTTTTCCACCGTCTTTTTCGGCAGAGCGCTTTCTAAATGCATCCATTCCGCAACATGGTCCCACTCAATAACCGTTCCTGCGCCATGAGAACAAAATACGGAAGAGGAAGGATTCTCAACATCAGCTCCCGCATCATAGCCGATTTCTCTGACCGCTTCTTCCTGATTACGGCACAAATCATAGCCTCCGTAGCTTAAAAACAATCTGCCTCTTCCTTTTGTATAAGCTGAAACCTCCTTTGCATACTCCTGCATCGCAGACACCGGAGCTTTACCGGCAAGCGCCGCGTATTCATCTGTCATTTCCGGTCCCTGCATCGTCCCTAAGCGCATCTTTATATCCGTCATTGTCCGTCCCAGACATTCTTCCGGAACTTCTAAGCGGTACGTGTAGTAAGGTTCCAAAAGAATGCTTTCCGTCTGCATCAGTCCCTGACGCACCGCCCGGTAAACCGCCTGTCTGAAATCCCCGCCTTCCGTGTGCTTTTGATGCGCCCTGCCCGATACAAGCGTGATTTTCATATCCGTAATGGCGGAACCTGTAAGCGTTCCGATATGCGCTTTCTCTTTCAAATGCGTCAGGATCAGACGCTGCCAGTTTTTATCAAGGAGATCTTCACTGCAGTCCGCCGCAAAAACAAGTCCGCTGCCACGTTCTCCCGGCTCGAGCAGCAAATGCACTTCCGCATAATGGCGCAGCGGCTCAAAGTGTCCCACGCCTTCCACCATCTCCGCAATTGTCTCCTTATAAACAATATGTCCTGCGTCAAACCCAATTTCCACTCCAAACCTGTCCCATACCTGTTTCTTTAAAATCTCGGTCTGCACTTCTCCCATAACCTGGACTAAAATTTCCTGATGCGTTTCATTCCAGAGCAAGTGAAGCTCCGGTTCCTCTTCTTCCAGCTGGCGCAGCTTTGGCAGTATCTGCACGGCATCGCAGCTTTTCGGAAGCAAAATCCGATATGTCAACACGGGATCCAAAACCGGCAGAATAGAATCTTCTTCCGTTCCAAGCCCTTCGCCGGGATACGTCCGGGAAAGGCCGACAACGGCGCAAATGCCTCCCGCGTCAACTTCATGAACCGTCTCGTATTTCGCTCCGGAATAAATCCGGATCTGGCTTACTTTTTCCTCCCACCCTTTCTTTTCATCCCTGAGAGCTTCTCTGACTTTCAGTCTTCCTCCTGTAATTTTCAAGTATGTCAGCCGCTGCCCCGACTCATCCCTTGCAATTTTAAATACCTTAGCGCCAAATTCAGGCGAATAGTCCTTTTGTCTGCTATATCTGCAAAATCCCTGTAAAAATTCCGTCACGCCCTCGTATTTGAGCGCGGAACCAAAATAACAGGGAATTATTTTTCTTTGCACGATCATTTTTTGGATCAAATCATCTTCCACTGTCCCGGATGAAAGATATTCTTCCAGCGCGTTTTCACTGCACATGGCGATTTCTTCCCAAAATTGCACGCTCTCCGTATCGTCAAACGCTATACATCCGTCTGAAAGCTGCGTCTTTAATTGCCGCAGGATTTTCTGCCGGTCGGTATCCGGCTGATCCATTTTGTTTACGAACAGAAAAACCGGAATCCGGTATTTTTGCAGCAGACGCCACAACGTCCTTGTATGTCCCTGTATGCCGTCCGACCCGCTTATGATCAGTATGGCATAGTCAAGCGCCTGAAGCGTCCGTTCCATTTCGGCCGAAAAATCCACATGGCCCGGCGTATCCAGCAGCGTGATCGTATCATCCGAAAGCTTAATACACGCCTGTTTGGAAAAAATCGTGATGCCTCTTTCCTTCTCATACGCATAGGTATCCAGATATGCATCCTTTCTGTCCACCCTTCCCATTTGGCGAATCATCCCGCCTGCATATAACAGCCCTTCGGAAAGCGTCGTTTTACCGGCGTCCACATGGGCCAGCAGACCGGCGCATATATGTTTTTTGGTTTTTTTCGAATCCTGCCCGCCCATAAATACGCCTCCTTCCGCGTTACTATATTTTTTCAGTATAGCACAAGACCATACGATAGTCGAGATGCTTCGTCCGGATTAAAAATAATACATCCCGAATATCTCAACCATATCCGGAATGTATTTCTGCCGCATTACTTTTTGTATTCGTTTGCTGTCAGTTTCTTATTCTGCTGTTTTCTACTTCTGAATAATACGCCTCTGCTTCCACAGCCTACTACCTACCGATATACAATGATAAACAGCCAAAACTGACCCTTTTCACGGATCAGATATTCTTTTCGCAGCTGAAACTCCGGATGCAGCCGAAGCTGTTTTTTTACAAAACCAAGCTCGTTCGAATACAGGATCATAACGCCGCCCGGCATAAGCAGTTCCGCCGACTTACGGAAAAATTTTTCATAGAAAGAATCCTGCTCCGTTTTGGTGCGTTTTCCGGCTGCGGGCATATTTGCAATGATTTCATCAAAAGCAAACGCGTTTCTGAATTCAAAATAATTTTTCTGAATCACGTTGGCACGCATACGTGCCCTGGTCATATTTATCCTTGACTTTTCCACTGCTTCTCCAAATATATCCAGCGCATACATCTCTCCGGCGGAAAGCTGCTTATGCCGCTCCACCAACATCGTGCCAACGCCGCAGCATGGATCCAGCACATGGGCGCGTTCGGTCAGGTATGGTTTTGCCAGTTCCATCAGCAGGGCAGCCGTTGACGGATGAATCGAAGTGGAAATGGACTCCCTGCGATATGAAAAGCGTTCCATTGGTATGGTATGCATTTTCAGGAAAACATGAATTTTCTCTTCCTTATCGAACAAAAGCCGAAGCTCAAATTCGTAATTCTCCGGCGCATTCACAAGCTTTCCGGCGCTTTCTTCTTCTATAACCGCCGCTGCCCTCTTGATATAGCGGCTTCTCTCTTCCAATGGAAGCTTTGCGCTTATGTCAATCCGAAAATAAAAAGGACCTGTTCCTCTGTGGCAGCGCTTCAGCAGATCCGGAATTTGTGAATGGACAAGCGCCTCTCCCAAAATTTTCGGCCCGTCTTTTCGCGTAACCGGCTTTTCAAGACGAATTGGAAACAGCAATTCCCGAAACGTCCGAATTTGCAAAACATCTTCCAGATCATCCACAACCGCCTGTACGCCAAGCGGCGTAATCCGCTTGCGATACGCATGCACCTGATTGGCCGTTACATATGCGTATCTGGAATTTGTCGTAAGCAAAATCGTAAACTTTTCGTTCCACCCGGTAAAAATATGCCGCTTTTCGTTTCCTGTTTTACGCAGTATTCTTCCCAAAGCATGCATCTCTTCCCGTACATGCTTTTTTTCATCGTCCGAAGCTTCTTTGGCTCCTAACAATTCATACTGATCTTTTAACTCCTGCAGATAAGGATATGGATTTGTCTTTTCCAGCGCCTTTACGAGCGTTGCTCTTACAAAAAGCGTCTCTTCTTTTTTGTATGCCCGATACAACGCAGGCGCTGCCTGTACAATTTCCAGATCTCCGATCAACGCCGCCGCGTTTTTCCTTGCCTTCGCGTCCAGAGAATCCAGCAGTTCTTCTAATACGCTTCCGTTTTCCGCAATCTTCCTGGCAGCGCGGTATTCTTTCTCATCCCTGATTGCCTCGCGAATTCTGCTCAATGTTTCACGCTGATTCTCCTGTTCCGCCAACTGGTCAAAAAGCTCTTTTACCATTCCTCTTCCCCCGCTTTTACTCATGATCCGCTTCATCTCTTCTGACATATATATATCCAAACGCGTTCGGCCCCCAGTGGCACGCTATGGAAGGCGTCAGATTATCGTAAATCCATATGGCTTCCTGCAAATCCGAATCCGTCATGCCAATCAATGCTTCCAGATTTTTTTTGCAGAACGTATAGGAAGCAATAATTCCATAAGACGTATCGCATTCGTTCTTAGCGCGCTCTGCTATATACTGCATACTTTGCTTTAATCCACGCTTTTTCGTCAAAACCTCTACGCATCCGTCCCGAAATCCAATCACAGGTTTAATAGACAGCAAACTGCCCAGCATCCATTCCGTTCGCGAAAGGCGTCCGCCGGAAAGAAGATAATCCAGGGTTTCCGGAACTGCCGCAATCACAATTCTTGGAATCAGGCAGTTTAACTTTTGCACGATTACGTCCATTGGTTCGCTTTTATATTTCCACGCTTCTCTGACAAGAAAATGGATTCCCCCTACCGCAAGCCTGGAATCAAAAACCGTCACCTTCGGATTTTCTTCAAAAAGCATACAAAGAGCCTGGTACGTCCCTGATATTTCAGAAGAAATCGTAATAATAAGAACCTCGTCTCCCTGATTCGTATATTCTTCTACCAGCTTTTCCGCCTCATCCAATGCGGGCAAAGATGTTTTGGGAAATTCATCCGACTGTTTCAGCTTTTCATAAAATTCATTTATATCCAGGTTTACGCCGTCCAGAAACGATTCCTCCCCCAACTCAATCTGAATCGGCAAAATATCAATCGAATAAGCATCCTTTTCTTCCTGTTTGATACTGCTTCCTGAATCCACAACAATTCTAAGCATACTGCTCCTCCTTTCAAACGCTGTGCCTTATTCTTCCGTACCGGAATGCGGCTCTTCCACAACTCCGTACATCTCAATGTATTCACGAACGTCTTCTTTCAGCCTGACCCAGGCATCCGGATTTTCCACATAATATTTCGGACAATTTTTTTGTGTAATATCATAGTGGCGAATCACATCATCCACATCCAGCTCATATCTGCCTACCAGCCATGCCAGCAAATGCACCAGAGTACCGTAAGTAGCATCCGAAAACTTCCCCGTCTCATCCAAAATACAGCATTCGATTGCTATGGTATCCTCATTTCTGTCATTTGACGCATAGGCAATTTCCTGACACGGGATACACTGAATCAATTCACCCTCTATCCCGATTACAAAATGACTGCTGGCATAAGTTTCACCTGACAGGCTTAAGCCTTCAAAATAATCTCTGTTCTGCTGTGCAGTCGTGCCGGGATTCGCGGTATAATGCACAACCACGCCTGTCACCTGATGTAACGGATTTCCCGGCCTTGAATATTCGTTTACGCTCAACAGCTGTACATCATATTCCGGAGGTTCTGTTACAACCTTCTTTGGCACAGGTATCTTTTCAAGAACCGGTTCGGTTTTACCGCTTTTAAAATAACGGAAAACCTGCCCGCCTACAAGGAACAGTATAACAAAAAAAACGGCAAGCGCCAGTATTTTCATCCATATTTCCCGTCTCTGTTTCCTCTTTCTCGCCGCACGTCTTGCCGCACGCCTTGTTTCATACTCCATCTGCTCTCTGCGTTCTGTATCGTTCATAAATTACCATTCTCCGAATCGTGCCTATATAAGCGGCGCCGCCGCATGAATAACCACGCGGCGGCGCCTGTTTTAACTTATGTTTTTATTTTCCTTTGATGTTCTTAGCAGTAATCTTTTTGAATCCTGCTGCTTTGAGCTGATTCAATATAGCTTTCTTTTTCTTTGATGTTTTCACCATAGCCTTCTTCACCTGAATTTTGCTTGGCTTCTTGTTCGCGTTTTTGAATGCGTTCTTCATAGAAGGCAGTTTCTTGGTTGCTTTAAATGTAATGTTTTTCAGCTTTTTACATTTAGCAAACGCGTTTGCTTTGATTGAAGTTACGTTTTTGCCAATTGTAAGCGTTTTCAATTTATTGCAATTATTAAATGCATTTTTATTGATTGTCTTTACGTTGTCTCCAATTGTAAGCTTTGTCATCTTGGCATTTTTGAATGCATTTGTAGCAATAGAAACTACTTTGTACTCTTTGCCGTTGATTTTCACTGTATTAACAGTAACATTCTTAGCCGTCTTATTGCCTGTCTTCAGTTCTACCGTCTGATTTGCTTTTACCGTATAAGTTGTATTTGTAGCCTGATCCGTATAAGAAGAGCCTACTGCCGGGTCATTGCTTCCAGCTGGAGGCGGTGTAAGCGGCTGTACCGGTTTTAAAGCGCCCTTTGCAGCCTGCAATTTTGCTAAAGCTTCATCCAATGCTTTCTTCGACGCATTACCGGAAGCGAGTAATTTCTCTGCCTCATCCAGCGCAGCCGTATATGCTGCATCCGGCTGAAGTTTGCCGTTCACTTCACCCTTAATTGCATTAACGGCATTTTCGAACGCACTCTTCTCCTCGCTTGTTGCCGCTTTCAGAGTCAATGCTTCCATTGCATCCTTCAATGCGTCTAACGCTTCTTTAATCTCTAATTTAGTTGCATCTTCTGCGTTCTGAAGTCTCTTAACTTCGTTGAGAGCCTCTTCAAAAGCTTCCCAGTTATCATAATATTTAGCGTCTTCTGCTTTGTATTTATTTGCTTCTGCAAGTGCAGCCGCTATATTCTGTTTGTCTGTTTCATCTGCTGGTTTCGGAGTTACTTTTGCTTTTTTCGTATCCCAGTTTCCAAGAGCAGTCGTTACTTCTGCTTTTGTAAGTTCAGCTGGATTTTTAGTGATCAGGCCGCTTACTTCTGTAAGAACTGTATCTAACTGATCTGTCAGAGCCACTTCGCCGTAATTATAATTGTCTTTGTCAGCTATATACGCTTCTATTTCACTCTTTGCTGTTTCGAGAAGCGCTTTATCTACAGCAATTTTGTTATCATCAACATCCAGCTCTGCCCATGCATCCTGCATATCTTTCAGAAAACCGTCTGCCGCTCCGGATGTCATAACCGACGGTCCTTTCAATGTCATATCTGCCGTCGTTCTTGCAGCAACAAATTTGTCCCATGCAGCTTTGTAATATGTATTATTGTCATTGTTCCTGTTCATAACAGTCGTGTAAGCATTTCCAAGATACTCAATTGCATTTTCATATCTTGCCTTAGCATAATTTACATTTCTTACACGCAGCTTCAATCCTGCTCCGGCAGTAATCGAAATCCTGCCCGCTTTCGGAACTTTTTTCTCAGACAAATCCACCTGATCCGCGATTTGAATCTTCGTACCTTCAACTTCTTTGGAGAAGTCGCCTTTTGTATACGCATCTCCACCATTTATAGCATCTTCATCGCCGAAAGGAGTAACTTCCACTACGCTTGCGCTGAACTTATTATCTTTTGTAAATGATACGTCAACTCTGTAATCATGTCTTGTTTTGGGACCTGCAACATCTGTCTTAGCCTCAACAAACTCATTGCCTATTTTATATCCCCACTTTCGTCCGTTACATCCCACCTGAATTTCGTTCAACGATTTGTCAGGGCTCTGTGATGTAGCTGTCCTCACATTAAAGTAAAATTCCTTCTCTACGTTTGTACCAACTTCCTCACCATATGGCCGAAGAACCGCAGATGTCGTTCCCTCTCCAAAATCATTTAAATCTTCATTTGTGTAACTTATTGTTTTGGGACTTTCTGAAGTAGCCGCATCTATACTTACGTAGTTTACTCCGCCGACACTGTTAACTGATAATATTTCTTTGTAATCCCTTCCTGGTTTGATCGCAGTCCATCCACAATAACCATAACGAAGAGACTGCATTGTTCCTTCTTCGTTTGCATTTGTTTGAACATTTGCAATATCTACGTTCGTTTTTGTGGAACCGAATGTTCCGGCCTTAAATCCAAAATAAATCTCTTTTTTAGAACCCGGAGCCGGGTTTGTAGTAGCGTACTCTTTGACCTTATAAATACTTTCATGATCTAAAACTTTAGAAACAGGATCGCCGATAACTGTCCACTCCGTATCACTTACCTTTTTCATCTTCTGCAAAGAGACTTTAATTTGGCTGCTGCTAAGATATTCTATTTCCACACGGTGAAATTTATCATCTTCCAACACAAACGCATTGTCACCACTGAACTCTGCAATAGTCTGATAATTGCTAGCATCATTTACACAAGTTCCATCATTCCACTGCAGGAACCAATTATTTCCCGTCTGAGATCCTAACATTACCCAATGTGTGGAATCCACATATTTAAGCATAACACCAAATCTCATCTTCGACGCCGTCGAACCTGTATCACCATCCTGGTGTATAGGCATCATATCAAAACGAATGACCCTATGATCTGCCTCTTCTTCCGGTGCAGTTATGTCTATATCTGCGGCATACACAGCAGCCGGCGCAGCGGGAGACGCAAAATTAACATGTTGGTTTCCGTCAGCATCTGATGATTGAATATGCCATGTCTGAATCCCATTCAGATTCAATTCATCTTCAAACTCGTCATCCCATTTCCATTCCCAGTTTGGGTCCGCTTTTGCTGGAACTTTCTGAACTTTCCATCCTTCAGAAAACAGCTGAACGTCTGCTGCGTTCGCTGTCATCGCACCGCCTGGCAGCAGAGATGTAATGGCAACTGCTGCAGCCAGCACTTTTGCTAAAAATGCTTTTCTTGTCTTCATACATATCCTCCTATTGTTTTTTTCCATAAAACTGCCTCAAAAAGTATATTTTTTGAGACAGTTTCAAGATCTTATTAAACATATATAATTTACTACCTTTTTTCTTGTTCGTCAAGCCTATTTTCCAATTTCCAGCGAAATACCTAATTTTACAGAAATTACATAACCATTCCTATGCATTTTAATCTTAGGCTTCAAATTCTGTTGTTACTTTCAAGTTGTATCGTCAATTATTAACACAATTTCTTCCATAGTATATTATGCTTTGAACAACTGCATATTCCAACTTCATGAGCTTTACCTTTCCGATCACTTGTTCAGCATTCCCGTATATTTTACTTTATCTGCCTCCGGTATTTTCAATGCCTCCATCGCCTGACCCGCTGTCATTTTCAAGCTTTCCATCAAATTTTGGATTGCATTTAGCGTCCCTTGTTCTAACCCCTGTTCCAATCCCTGTTCCAGGCCGCGTGCGATTCCCCTCTCTTCTACTCCTTTACTTAAATTACACATTGCCGACACCTCGCTTTCTAATGTCTTTGTCATTGCATTATCAAAGTCTTCCCGCAAGATCTTCTTTTTCTCTCCCGCCTCTTTTTCCGAAGACAGGAGCACATCCAAAAGTTTTAATATTCCCCTGTAATTATTATTTCCGGCATGACCCAGGCAAGAATCATCTTATTCGCCAGAAGCCGCTTACATGCCGCATCGTAAGCGTCCTTTACCCCTGCCTGTATCTATTCTAACATATCTTTTTCGGCATAATTTCAATGTACCTTCTCTTCAATATAAAACCGGCGCGCCCGTGTCACAATACACACGGGCGCGCCGGCTCATTTCTGTCTTCCTACTTGATATTCTTAACTGTAATCTTTTTTAACCCTGCTTTTTTCAGCTTGCTTAATGTATTTTTCTTTACCTTCGCGTTCTTTTTCAGGGTCTTATGCACGGTAACCGTCGGCTTCTTCTTTATGCCGCTGAATGCGTTTTTCATAGATGGCAATTTTTTGCCCTTGAACTGAATCTTGCTGATCTTCTTGCAATTGCGGAACGCGTTCTTTGCTAAACGGGTTACTTTTGCTCCGATCACAACTTTCTTCAGTTTGCCGCAGTTTTTAAATGCGCTGCCGGCAACTTCAACTACCGTATATTTTACGCTCTTATATTTTACCGTATCAATTGTGGCGTTCTTCTCATTTTTGCCTTTCACCAGTTTTACCGTTTTCTTTTCTTCGCTGATGATCTGATATTTTCTTCCGCCAACCGTAAATTCCTGTTCCTTCTGCTCTATTGGCGGCGGAGTGATTAACTCTTGTTTTTGCACCAGACCGTCCAATGCCTTCATCAGCTTTCTCTGCTGCCTTGTCATCTGAACGTCATTCCAGGATCCTGCCCATGCTTTCGCTTCCTGGTAAGCAGCCGTCAAAGCTTTCCAGCTTTCATCCGTATAGTTCTTCTGTCCTTCGTTTATCTTAGACAATACGGACGACAGCGCCGCATTCAGACTGTTTCTTGCCGCAACAACCGCTTCCGCCGGCTCATCCGTACGTTCAATCAGTCCCTCATACGCGCTTTGCAGCACGTGAATTGCGTTATTGAGATCAAATGAACTTGCGGATTTCGAAACTGCAAGCTGCGCATCCTTCAACGCATTGTCAAAAATCCTGGCGGAATCCGGCGTATATTTGCTGGAATCGATTCCTGCGTATTTCGCAATGATCGCCTGAAGCTCTGCTTTTTTGCCGGACAGCGAATCGCCCTTTAATTTATTCATCGCGTCGATTACCGCCGCAACGTCGGACGCCGAAGCAGATGAAGACACAAGCGTTGCATTTGCCGCTTCAATTGACTGATTTATCTTCTCAATGGCTTCCTCGCTTAAGCCATATGTGTTCATGCCGGCAAGATCCTGCATTGTTTTTACAAGTTCCTGTTTGTCTACTGCGTTCGCATCCGGTTCCGCTCCTTCGTAATCGGCATAATGGAACGCTTCAAATTCCGCCATGGACGCAAAACTGCCATGTCCCTGCAACACCTGAATCTGCAGATATTTCACTGCATTTTGGTCTATTTGGGAGAAATCCAGATTGATCCATGCACCGTCCTTGCGCTCTTCCTCCGAAGTCGTCAGGATGTCACTTACACTGCCTCCGGTGAGCGCATGCGTATTCGGATTGTATTCGGTTCCCCATGCAAACCGGTACTGATAAATCTTTCCGTTGCTGCCGCCGCCCGCTCTCTGCTGGAAACGCACAGCCGTCAATGGCTCTCCCTCATTTAACTTTATTGTAAGAATGGCAGGATTGGATTCGCTTACCGTAAAGCCGGAATATGTCGTATGCCAAAGCGTATCCGTATCGCCGTCAATCGCTTTGTCCGCGCCTTCACCGCCCTGTGCGGCATTTGCATACGCCCTTTCAATGCGGTTATCTTTTCCGCTTCTCAAAACCGTAACATTGACGGATTTTACAAAAACATCTTTTCCTGATTTACCAACAACGGAAATTACCGTATCCCCGTATGCAACCGGCGTAACGGTTCCGTCTTGACTTACCGTTGCAATCGCCGGATTTGCGGACGCGTACGTAATCTTTGGATTTTCTCCTGTTACCGAAGCGGTAATCTGCGCCGTGCCGTTCTTTGTTCCCTTGAAAACAATAGAATCTTTATCAATCGTCATAACTTCTTTTGCAGTATCCACTTTCCGGATCACAAGATTATCCATCATAAAGTCTCTCTGGCCCATGTCGCCGCTTTCCTGCTTGCCATTCGAGTACAGGCCAAACCATGTCTGTCCGCTTTCCGCTCCCGTAATATTAAAACAGTAATTTCTCGTAAACGATTTCTTCCCGACATCGGACGCCGCCGTCTTATCCAGATATGGAAGCAATTTCATGTTCGCGCCTTCATCGCCTACAGCGATACAGTAGCTGTTTGCGGATCCCGACTGGTAATCAAAGGAAACTTCATATATCTGATTCGGCTCAAAATGGAAATTCTGCGGAATCGTGCGGTAAATAATTCCATTGTTTGAACCATGATGCTTTAACGTCCACTGTCCTGAAATAACATCGTCCAAAATTCTGCTGCCCCAGCCGGACTGCGAATATGGCGCATGGTATTCCGCAAGATGGGTTACCGGATCGGTCACGCCCTGTGCCGGCCCTAATACAAACGGGTAATACCCCTGTACAACCGATTCAAAATCCTGAACAAAGGTACCGTCGCTGCGGAAATTATAAAGCGTTTTCGGAACAATTCTTATATCATCAAAATGCGTCGCGCCTTCGCCCGCTTCCCGTTTCAAGGTAAACGTCGCCGTTTCAGACGATGCGACAAAAGATACCTGCATAATCTGCATTTTGCTGCCTCCCACCGCTCTTGTGCTGTGCGCGTCGGCCTGATTGTAATTCTCTGCCAGAGACCGCAGTGAGTAATTGGACACCGTCTCTTTTGCGCCGCTGATTTCAAGCGTCGCTTTTACATCCGACTGGTTGTTCACGTATATTTGCGCCACATAGTTCTGGCCCGGCGTCAGAGAATTCAGTTGTGTGGAAATGGCAATGTCTTTTGTCGGATCCGTAATCATCAAATACTGGTTTCCGGTATTCACTTTCTTAACCCGAACGCTTGCGTCCGCAATGTCGCCGGTCCATACTTCTCCGTTTAACGGAGTTCCTTCTCCCGTTCCGGCATAAGTGTGAAATCCCGGATCCGTTACATATGCGCCCTCGCCAAAATTGTTTTTCAATTTCTTCGGAGCTTCTTCACCTTTTACAACGACATATGCCGTCTGTGCTTTTGCGTTAAGCGTAATAGAGCCGTTCGTTACGGCAACTGTCTGCGCCGCGCCGCGTCCCTGGTCAGACAGTTCGTATACGACAACGTTCTGCAAATTCTTCCATTCGTCCAGAAGCTCCCAGGTCGTTACACCTCCATCGTAATTCCAGTGATAAAGCTTTTCTTCTTTTGTTTCCCAGTCTTCCCACGGAAGAAGATACGTTACGTCGTCTAAAACTTTTGTACCATTCAGGGAAATCGTTCTTTCTATATAGGTGTCGCTGCGCTGCTGCTCTTTTCTGGTTACAACAACGGTATCCTTACCGTCAGAGCTCTTTAATGTGATTTCTTTCGCTTTGCTTCCAACCGGAGAAACGTCGCCGTCCTTGCCGGAATAATCCACCCATTTGGTAATCAGGTAATGCTGTAAAAATTTTGCGGGAAGGTTTTCCGTAAACGTAGTCTTAATATATTCATTATAGCTGTCATTGCTGCTTCCCCAGCCTTCAAAACCGCTCAATGTGAAATGTCCAAGAAGCGGATTGTCTGCTTCTCCTCCATAGCTTGGGTAGTTCAGTACAAACGAATCTCTCTGATGGTTGCGTAAAAACCGCATAACTTCCGAGTTATTGCCTTTTCCGGTAGATCCGCCGTAATGACCTTCTGTCGCCCAGTGCTGCCAGGTAGAATCGTATTCACAGGATGTTCCAAACTCCGTGGAGAATCTCCATCCCAGAGAATTTACCTGCTGCGCGATTTTTCTGGATTCCCAGGAATCCTGATACCATACGTCCAGATAGATGAAGTCCAAATCTTCCGGATTATCAAGATGCTCCGCTACTGTCTTTTGAATCGTTGCAGCGTCCGGTATCTTTTCTTCTTCCGGTTCTCCCTGTCCGGCTACGCCCGGCCATTTGTTCTGATAGAGAGACGTCCCGTTTAACTGGTCATAAAGCTGTAAAAATCTCTTATAGCGAAGTCCTGTTCCAAGATCTTTAATTTTATCAATTTCATATGAGGCGTCCATCCATCCCCATGTCGTCGGCCGCATAATCTGCGACGGTATAATCAATTCTTCTGAAAATGTCTGCGCTTCCGGGTATGCTTCCTGTGCATTGACATGGATACCCACCTGCGTATTGTACTGGTGTGCGATTTTGTTCAGTTTCTTAAGGTCTTCAATCCCGCCAAGACGCTCGGCAACGCCGCCGTATTCCGAGTTTGCGGAATCGTGGCCTTCATTTCCAAATCCTTTTAACATAATAGACTGCGGCAGCCCGTCCGTAGCCAGATAAACTTTCTTTACATTATCCGCGCTCTTCATAAACGGATTGGGTCCAAGGCTTCCTAAGTTCATAACAATACGGTAATTGACAAGCTCCGGCACGTTTTCCGAACCGTAGGGATTGTTCATAATATCGCGGTACGCGATTGCGCCGTCCTGCCAGTCGGTAACGCCGTCATCGTTTAAATCCGGCGCGATGCAGACTTTTGCGCAAGGCAGTTCACTGACCGGCGTATGCTCGTATTCGGCTGATTTCGGATCATCGCCGTAATCATAATACCATGCCGAGCTGGTCAGAGAAATCGTATTGCTGCCGTTGTTTCTGGTAATTCTTCTGTCGCCCGCAGCTTCCGAATTGCTCCACACCCCTGCGCTTAAGCCGTTTGCCGAAAGGAATCCGTAGCCGTAAGTGTCTGTTTCATTTGCACGAAATCCATTGCTAAAGGTAATTTCCCTGTCTCCGGTGGCATTTACATTACCGGAATTTACCGCTCCTTTGAACTGGGTATCTTCCTGGCCGTCATGAATCGTAATCAAATTCAACTGCGGAACTTCAATCGTATTGATTTTCGCACAGCCGCTTCCTTTTGTTATTTTGGTCACTTCCCAGGTCAGATCGTTTTGGCTGACGGAAACTGTAACTTCCATGTCCATATGAATCTGATTTGCTGCGTCGGTAAAACCCAGCGTGTAAATTGCGCGGTCTTCTTTTTTGTCAAATTTTTTAAGCACGGGCGTGATGTCCGTCTTATTAATCTTAAATGCGTGAATCTCATTTTCCTGTCCGATAAACGTCCTGCCCGCAGCCGTTCCCGTTTTCATCTCATACTGCATCACCCTTGGAAACGTCTTGTCGATCGCAGCCTTCATCTCGGACGATTCGATATAAGTGTCATACACGGCATCCTGCTGTTCAGAAAGCTGAATCGGGTCAACTTGCAGCGCAGCGTCTTTTACCGTAATCGTCACAGAGGCCGCAGCGTATCCCCGCGCAGACACCGCAATTTCATAAGTTCCGTTTTCAATGCCGCTTATGCTGTATTTTCCCTCCGCATCCGTAACAGCGCTCTGTCCGGCGAGCCTTACCGCAGCGCCCGCCAACGCCTTTCCAGACGGATCCAAAACGGTTCCGCTGACCGCATATGTCTGAATTTCCCTTTTCTCCATCACAGATCCAAGAGCCGGAAGCAAAAATTCCCATGTACCGGCGTCCTGATTCGTCTCTCCGCAGAAGACATCGCGAAACATAAGTTCCGTCTGCACCGTGTCTTTTCCGGCCCGGAATCCAAATTTTCCCTGTCCGTTGACTTCTTTTGCAAAGTCAAACAACTGAGGATAAGATCCTTTTGAAGTATTGGTTTTCGTTCCTTCTATAATGTCCACCTGAAGCGCTTCATTTAAAAGAGATACGCTGATTGTATACTCCTTATTGGCTTCCGGAACCGGAACTTCGGGTGAAAACTTCAAAGAAGCATAATTTTCCTCTGTACCGTTCTTGTACTGATAATACCATTTGCTGTTCTTGTCGTATCCTATGTACATCCAGTGATCTGCATCCTGATACGTATAGAAAATACCAAGCTTTGCTGTTTCCGCCGGATTTTCATTGACAAAACGCAGTTTGGTGCGCAGACTTCCATTCAACGGCATCGCAGCCGACTGGTTTAACAGCACGGCTGCGGGCGCCTTGTCCGCACTTGCATAAAAATGACTGTTCCCGTTTTGTTCTCCTGCTTTTACATAAGTCCACTGCGCATCCGCAGCTTTTACCTGTATCGCCGGCATACCGGATAACACAGGCATTGCCGCCAGCACAAAGGCAAGCAGAAAACTCAGTAGTCTTTTTCGAACTACATTCTTCATAGTAAAAATACCTCCTTCTCCTTTTTCCCTTATGACAATTTGTAATTCTTATTATCTCATAAAATTTGTACAAAATCAACGTTGTATACGCAAAATCGCATGACGGATAATGCCTACTTCACGCAACAAAAAGGGTATCCCCAAAACCGCTCTGCGGCATTGGAAATACCCTCTTCTTATTCAGACTTACGCTTTATTTTATTTTGCTTTTCTTAATGCCGGCTTTTACAAGCTGGTTTTTCAGCTTCTTGTTTTTCTTTAAGTTCTTCGGTAATTTTACGCTGATTTTCTTTGTGCTGCATTTCTTGAATGCCTTTTTATTTACCTTGTTTAATTTTTTGCCAACATTTATTTTGTTTAATCTCTTACAGTTATAGAATGCATTTGCTTCTATTGTCTTTATATTGTTGCCGAGGATAACGGTTTTTAGCTTTCTGCAATTTTTAAACGCCTTGCTGCCAATTGCCGTTACGGTGCATTTTACGCCTTCGAAAGTTACCGTAGCAGGAATTTTCACAGTAGCCTTATCCTTGGCTTTTACAAGCTTAACCGTCTTTTTGTCAATGCTTGTTACCTTGTATTTCATTCCTGTCTTTGCATCGGTATATTCTGTCAGCTTTAATCCTCCGGCCGGCGCTTCCACAAGGCCCTTCTGAGCGTCAGCAAGCGCTTTCTGCAATTTCAAAAGCAGATCCAGATCATTGGAATTTTTGCCGGCCTCAGCCGCTTCATATGCGGCCAGAAACGCGTTCCAGCTCTCCGTCGTGTAATTTCTCTGACCGGCATTTTTGATGCCCGCCGCTGAAGTAAGCGCCGCCGTAAGCATTCTCTGCGTAAATTTCACATTTGTCTCCAGCTGGCTTTCCGCTTTCAATAATGCGTCGTAGAGCGCTCCAATGTTGCCTGTTCCGGAATTCAATGAAGCAAAAGCGTTTCCATATGCGTTAATGAATGCATTCCAGCTGCCCGCTTCAAAATCTCCCTGCCCCATAAGGATTCTTTCCTCTGCGGCTTTTAATGCAAGTCCCAATCTTTCTTTTTGCTCCTGGGCATTTGTCCGGAATGAATGCTGCGCATTTTCCAAACTTACCAGCAAGTCGTTTAACTTCGTCACATCGGTAAGTGACTGACCGGCTTCCGCTGCAGCATATGCATCTGTAAACGCATTCCAGCTCTCTGCCGTATAATCTCCTTTTCCGGCGTCTTTTACGACTTTTGCCGCATCCAGGGCCGCTTTCAGGTCTTTTTGCGCTTTCTGCGCACCGGTTTGCAGATTTTCCATTGCTTTACTTAACGCCTGCTGCAAACGAACCAGCTGCGCCGGATCAGTAATATCCGTACCCGCGCCTGCCGCCTGATATGCGTCCATGTACGCATTCCAGCTCTCTGCCGTATAACCGCCCGAATTTGTCGTTCCAATTGCGTTTGCCTTCGTGATTTCTTCTGTCAATTTCTGTCTTGCAGCCGCCTCATTCACGACAAGGCCGTTCTGTGCGTTCACAAGCGTCTGATGCAGTTCGGCCAATGCATTTGCATCCGTACCGCCCGCTCCGGCAACAGCCGCCTGATATGCCGTCTCAAACGCCGCCCAGCTTGCTTCGGAATACTCGCCGGCCCCGGCGTCATATACCGTCTTTGCTTCCGCCAGCACGCTTGTCAAAGCCGCTTTTACGCCCGTGTTCCATATTTCCGCGTTTGCCGTCATATTTGTATTTTCCGCGGGCGTATTATTACTTCCTACTTTATCCAGCATGATTTCCGCAATGGAAGCGTGGCCGTTCTGTCCCTGCATAACCTGTATCTGGAGATATTTTCCTTTCGCTCCGGACGGAAGGACGCAGATTTCCTTTTCTCCCTGTCCCGTCTTGGAAGCCGTAATAACATCTGTAGACGATACGTTGCCCGTAATTTCATGAGTCTGCGGGTTGTAATTGTCTCCGACTACGCATTTGTATTTCTGCACCAGTCCGTTTACGTTATTCGATCTCTGTAAAATCGTAACTCTGTTGTAATTCGATATGCTGTCTCCGTCTTCAATCAAAACAGTGATTAGCGCCGGATTGGATTCCGATACCTGAAAACCTGCCGCCCAATCCGAATGCCACTGCGTTCCCACGGATCCGTCTATTGCATTTGCCGCATAATCCTGGTCGCCGGCAGATTCCGTATTGGCCCATACGCCTTTCCATTTCGCCGTTTTCTGATCTTTTTCATCCAGTTCAAAGTTCTCTGTAAAAGATAATTTACTCTTCAAGGTAATTTCTTCAAACCCGATCGTAGTCGCCGCCGAAACTTCAGCGTCTCCAAAGCCGGTAAAATATGCCTTGCATTTCTTGTTATCCTGCGGATCTACAACGAGCCGCACAATATCCGGATTGGATGAAGTCCATGTAACCGCGTTCCGGTTATCCAGTTCACTCTCAAAAGCAACTTCCAGCTCAACCGGATCTTTCGCGGAAGTAACGGAAGCGGAAGACGGACTTAGCGCCGCTCCAACCTTCCTTACTTTCAGATTGTCAAGTATAAAATCTGTCTGGCCGTAGCTTTTTTCTTGTCCTGACGGGATCGGCACGCCCTGGCTTGCGATCCCAAACCATGACTGTCCGCTCTTAGACGCCGTCATCGTAAATGTATATCTCTTCGTTACAGACTTCTGCCCTTTCTGCTCAGCCGCCGTTTTATCCATCCAGCCGGACATCCATGTTACGTCTTCGCCGTCTCCGGCAACCACATAGTAAGAGTTTTCCCAGCCCGCCTGATAATCAAAGCTGATTTCATACAGTGCGTTTTCCTCCAGATGGAGATTCTGCGGAATCGTACGGTAAATGATACCGTTGTTGCTTCCATGATGTTTCAAAGACCAGTTTCCGCCGATTACGTCGTCCAGAATAATATTTCCCCATCCGGACTGCGTATAGGGATCATGACGCTCCGATAAATGCGTCACCTGATCGTCTACGCCCTGCGCCGGTCCCATAACAAACGGATATAACCCGCCGACTACCGACTCAAAATCCTGTTCAAAGCTTCCGTCCGCTTTAAAATTGTCAAGCGTTTTCTCGACAATGCGGATGTCGTCAAAATAGGTGACTCCTTTTCCCGCTTCACGTTCCAGAATTAATGTCGCATTCTTATCCTTTGCGGTAAAGGAAACCAGCATTGTCTGCATCATGCTTCCTTCCACTGCATTGATGTTATGCGCATCGCATCTCGGATAATTCTGAGCAAGAGATTTCAAGGTATAATTTGAAACCGCTTTTGTGCCCCCGATTACCTTGATCCATGCTTTCGCATCGCTCCTGTTGTCTACGTAAACCTGGGCGACATAATTTGTTCCCGGTTTTAAATCTGTGATTTTCGTTGCTACCGTCTGTTTCCCATGTTCATTGCCCATGCGCAGATATTTGTTGCCGCTTTTTACGCGCACAACTCTGGCGTCGGTAATATCGCCTGTCCAGACATTGCCGTCCAGCACGCTGCCGTCGCCCGTACCCGCATAACTGTTAAATCCGGTATCCGCCACATGCGCGTCATTGCTCCATTCTTCCACTGTCTTTAAAGTAGCGGACGTTCCTTTTAAAACAACATACGGCGTATCTTTTTCCGCCTGAAGCGTAATCTTTCCTCCGGAAACCCGAACTGTTTTACAATCCGTCCTTCCCGCATCCGTCAGAGTATAAACCTTTACGTTTGCAAGATTCGTCCATCCCTGCGGCAAATCCCATGTTGTGGTCCCGCCGTCATAATTGTAGTGATACAGCTTCTCTTCGCCGTTGTCACTGTCTGTCCAGGGAAGCAGGTATTTCACATCATCCAGAATTTTCCTGCCGTTTAACGTAATTGTTCTCTCAACATAATCATCCTGCCTCTGCGCTTCGTTTCTGGTTACGACTACCGTTTCCGCTCCGTCGTCGCTCTTTAATGTAATCTGTTTTTCATGGTTGCCTGTCGGAGACGTATCCCCTTCGTAATTTTCCCATTTGTAAACTTTATAATGCTGCAAAAATTTCGTAGGCAGATTAATTGCGAATGTCTTTGTAATGTAGGAATCAAAATTGTTATTGCTGCCCCATCCTTCAAAACCTCCAAGATCGAAACCTCCAAGCAGCGGGTTATCCGCAGCTCCGTGATAACTTGGCCAGTTCAAAACAAAGGAATCCTTCTGATGATTGCGGATAAAACGGATCACGTCGCTGTTAATTCCTTTCATTGCCGCGCCGCCGTAATGGCCTTCCGTTGCCCAGTGCTGCCATGTGGAATCGTATTCTCCCTCATAACCAAACTCAGTGGAAAATCTCCATCCAAGCGTATTAAACTGTTTTGCAATTTTTCTTGTCTCCCAGGAATCTCCATACCATACATCCAGGTACATAAAGTCGAGATTGTTTGCCGCGCCTTTATTTGCCGCAACGGTTTCTGCAATGACATTTGGAGCAGCTACCGTTTCATCTTCTCCTTCTCCCACAACGCCCGGCCATGGATTTGCATAAAGAGAAGTTCCGTTTAACTGATCGTAAAGCTGCAAAAGACGTTTGAACCTTAGTCCGCTTCCAAGATCGTATGCCCGGTCAATCGTAAAGGACTGATCCAGCCATCCCCATCCCTTGCTTCCCGGACCCTGAATCAACTGGTCCGAAAAACTCTGCGCTTCCGGATAGGCTTCCTGCGCATTGATATGGATTCCCGTCTGCGTATGATATTTGTGTGCAATTGCATTCAGTTTTTTCAGATCTTCCAGACCGCCTAAGCGCTCCGCAATATTGCCGTATTCGGAGTTTGCCGAATCATGGCCTTCGCTTCCATACCCTTTCATCATAACCGCCTGCGGAAGACCGTCTGTCGCCAGATAGACTTTCTTGATATTATCGGCTACCTTCAAATATGGATTTGTGGCCTGGCTGCTGAAGTTCATGGAAATTCTGTAATTTACCAGGTCTTTCGTGTTTTCGGAACCATATGGATTGTTCATGATGTCACGGTACGCAATCGCGCCGTCCTGCCAATCCACAAGTCCGTCCTTATTCGTATCGCCGGCAAAGCAAACTTTTACGCACGGCAGATCGCTGACCGGAACACCGTTTGCAACGCCTTCATATACGGTAGGCTGTTCAGAAAAATTGAAACTTGATTCATTGTTGTAATCATAATACCATTCCGCGCTCGTTAACGACATGCTGTTTAATCCGTTGTTGCGCTTCAGGCGGTTATCGGATCCCATCTCCGAATTGCTCCATACGCCCGCGCTGACTCCGTCCGCAGACAAAAATCCATATGCGTATCTTTTGGATGCATTTGCATAAAAACCGTCCTCGAATGTACGAAGATCGTCACCGCTGTCGTTGACATTTCCGGAAATTGTCGCGCCCATAAACTGTGCATCGCTCTGTCCTTCCGTAATTGTCACAAGATTCAACTTCGGAACTTCGATCGTATTGAT
Organism: uncultured Lachnospiraceae bacterium; assembly: GCA_910586725.1. GTDB lineage: Bacteria > Bacillota > Clostridia > Lachnospirales > Lachnospiraceae > Roseburia_B. The sequence goes on from CAJUJL010000001.1 coordinate 63,478, forward strand.
CTTTACGCAGTCCGGTCCTTTCTTAATCTCGGTGGCTTCCCAGGTCAGATGGTTGTCGGCAACCGAAATCTTTACCGTCATCTTCAAATCAATGCCGGACTGGTTCAGTGTCATCTGATATATGGCATGATCCGCATTCACCTGCACCTTGTCCAGAACCGGAACAATTTCCACGCCGTTTATCTTAATGACAGACAACGCCGTTTCCTGTGCATCTACCGTCTTCTCGCTGCCGTCTGCCTTGTATTTATACTGATACACTTGCGGGAAAGTCTCGCTGACCGCTGCTTTTAAATTACCGCTTTCAATCCAGTTATTATATGAAACGGCTGTTTTTTTCTCCAGCTGAACGGAAGATGGAAGCGTAACTTCCGCACCGTTGACCGTTATGCCGGAAACCACTTGCGCAACATAACCTTTCGCGGATACAACCGCTTCATAGGTTCCGTTTTCTACCGCAAGGGCAAACGAACCGTCCTGTCCCGTCTTAACATTGTCTGCTCCAATTCTCATTGTCGCGCCCGCAATCGGCGAAGCGCTTTCTTTATCCTGCACCGTTCCCCTTACTTCATATACAGGAACAGATTCTTCATTGGCCATCTGCCCGTCTGCATTTGTGGCCATTTCCCATTCACTGCTCAACGGCTGATTGTTCAGCCTGGCGTCTTTAAACCGGAACGCGGCGCCTCCTCCAATCCGGAAACCAAACCTGCCCGCTCCGTTCGCCATTCCCGCAAGCGAAATAAAATCCTGCTGTGTTACCGCCACTTTGGTGTCATCCACTTTTACAACCATTGTCTCCCGGCTTAACGCAAGGGAAATCGTCACGTACGCATTTTCCCCCACACCGGAGAGCGCGCCCAAACGCGACTTTTTGTCTGCCGCATATTGATTGCCCTTTAACTCTCCTCTATACATATATCTGTAATACCAGCCGGCATTGTCGTAACCAACATAAAGCCAGTTGTTTTTGTCTATATATGTATGGAAAAACCCAATGTCAGAGCCTGCCGCCGAATCCTGCCGCCGAAACGTAACAGTAAACGTCCCTCCGTCCGCGGACATTTTCTCTGTCTTATGCAGCAGCGCCGCCGCCGAATCCGCCGCATCATGATTCGTCCCGTTTCCGCTTCCGGATTCTACGTGATACCATACCGTAGGCTCAGCCGCTTTTGCCTCAATTGCCGCTCCATTCGGCAAGACCGGCGAAAACGCCAGTACAAGCGCCAGAATACAGCTCACCAGGCGCTTTAGACTACCCCTCTTCATAAATAATTTACCTCCTTTTCCCTTCCTGTAAAAGTTTAAAATATCGCTTTTATTATCTCATAAAACCAGCATGAAATCAATATATTTCATGTCAGGATTTCGGGTATGTTTTTTTAAATAGCATTCTCTTTCTCAAGATACGAAATTTTTTGTTCTACTCATAATATAAAATAAAAAATGCAGACAAAGTCTGCATTTTTGTTCCGTTCTTTTCTCATAAACTCCTATTATTCAGTTATCCTGATACCCCGTGCTTTCCTCCTCAAGATAATCCCGTGCAAATATTTCATCTTTTGAAGGCATGGATCTGTCCTTGTTTGAAACCAGCGAACTGGAAAAAGCATTAAAACGTTTTTTGCTATATTCTGCTCCGCCAATATACTGAACATAAGAGCCTCTGTCTAATGTCTCGTATAATTTTTCCATAAAAATTCCTCCGTATATTTACTATATCTTATCGTATAACAAAGTACCCCTGTTTGTCAAATATTTACTACAAAAAATTTACAGTTTATCCTTATATCTCGTTTGTTTTTTCATATTCTTTTTTAACATTTTGTATATATTGCATATTGACATCACTGATTCCTTTTTGTACATCATAACCGTTTTTATTTCTGTTTTTGAAAAGCGAAAATAATGTTCTTATCTTTTCAATCTGATCTTTACAATTTTCCTGATCTAATCTTTTTGCAATTTCTTTATGACATGCATTCGCATACTGTATAATCTCCCTTCTTGCCCATTCAAATCCAAAGAAATTATTCAATACATAGGGTTCCGTTTGCTTTATGCCAAAGCCATGTCTGTGAGATTTATCATCCTCTTGTCTGTTAAATATAACCTGATTTACCGCCAATTCTCTCATACACTGCTCACCTGACACATTATCTTCCGATATAACCAATCCTTCTGAAACCTGGTACGCCTCCAGGAAATCTTCAAATTCACATTCTAAAATATTCACAGCCACCATGTCACTAAAAACTTCACGAAAAGTGCTCATCACTAAATCAACTGTTTGTTCCAGCCAGCCGGAATAAGTTATAAACTTCATTTCCTCTTTCATAGCAGATTGAATTTTATAAATCAATCTATTATATTTTATAAATTCATCAAATTTCTCCATCCTGGTTTCCAACTCTGCCGGAAGCGTTTGAATTGCTCTTTCTATTTCACTATTTTCTAATGTAAGCATTTGATAAATGCCTCTTTTTAATACAATAGCAACTTTGTCACCATGATAATCTCCCTTTAGCTCTTTGGTACAATATAAATCTAAAAAAATATGAATTTTTGTATATAATTCATGTAGCGCCTTCTTCTTACATAAATTAAATACATGTTTCTCATCATCATTTCGAAGGTCTATTTTTCGGACGCCGTGCAAAATTCCCGAAACTATACATCTACTCATCAAACGGAGTATATGTTTCCATCGCTGCTTACGCAACCTAATTTCTTTTCCAACATAATGCCCCATTTCGTGAGCAAGAATAATCATAAGACTACGTGGCAAAAACAACGTCCTCTGGCTAAAGTACACATAAATTAGCCTGTCCTTCGTTTCAATTCCAAAATCAAATAAATAAGACTTGGGAACTGCTTCCATTTCAGGAACTAAAATACACTGACAATCAATATTTTCATCATTTAAAATGTCTTTTATTGTATTTACAACCCATTCATACATTATATTTAGTTTTATCGGGATAGAATATGGCGTTCCACTGTATCCGGGAATCATCAAAAACACCTGATCCGTATGGATTGTATGATATATAATTGAATTTACGCATGAAATAAATTTCCTTAATGTATATTTCAATTTTTTTATTTGGTCATAATTGTCATTTCTGTTCCCTCCCAGCGTTTCATATGCGCTGACAAAAATATTATCAAACAATTTCAAAGCCGGATATATCATAAAAAATATTTCACTTGACACTCCGAATTTCTCATATTGGTTTAACGTATTTAAAGTAAGTACAAGCGATTGAAAATAAGAATGAAAACCTTCGTCTCCATACGCAAATTCCTTTGACATATATTGAGAGTATTTATCTATCAAACGCTTACACCATCCAACGGAACTTCTTTTATTTTTCAGTTCAATATCTCCCAAAACCTCAGACCACATGCTTTCCTGAATGTAAACAGAAGTTTCTATATTGTATACTCCATTCTGATACATAAGGTTCTGATGCGTTAAAACGCCTCCCGGAATCAACATTGTCAGAAAACTTTTTACATCTGTTTCTTCAATTTTAAGCAATAAATTCTCATGTCCGGAAATGTAGGTATACGTCATTTTTTCATAGTTTTTTATTTTATGCTTTTGATTTGATTCATCAAATACTTTTTTTAGTCCAAGCCGTATATTTTCCTTGTCTCCTGATGTTACAAATTTCATTTCAATTTGCTTTATTTCCTCATTAATGTTACAATTTACATTTTCCCACACTTCCAAAGACGTTTCTGTAGTCTTAATTGCTTTGAGATATTTTTCCGCAATGCCGAAAATATTATGCATATAAGAAAAACTTGGTAAGCTTTCTATTTCCTGCAATTTTTTCATAATACAAGACATACTGTTGCCCGCCAGAAATACGATTAAATCAGCATTATCATATGTAAAATAAACTAAACAACGGCACCCCGCCGCCTCTTTACAATCAAAAGGCATGTCACAGATTTCTTCCACCTTTTTACTGGCATTAGCAAACGTATCATTTTGAACTTTTAAAAATCCAACTGCAAAATACGGAAGCTTATCTGATAATTCCCAGAATTCCTCTGATCGCTTTTTATCCGCCAAATCATTTTCACAACGAAAAACACCGATAATCTGCATGCTTTTTCCTATATCTATATTACTGATTTCTTTCCCTGCTCCATAATACAGTATAGAGGTCGGAGACTCTGTATCCATTGTAAAAAGCTTACTCTTCTCTGATGCCGCCTGAACGATTTCAAACCCGTCATAATATCCAAAACTACTGTACTTCACGTCCAACGGAATGTCAAAGCAATCCTGATAATGTTGTTTAAATAATTTTAACAATCTTATATCTCTCAATATCGCACCCCCTCTAATCCATTGAACATAGTTCGTTCAGTAAATCCAATCTGTCCGTTGTCTTACAATCTTTTAATTTACATAAAAAAAACCATTGCTTTTGAATTTTGTTTGCCCAGTCAATTTCCGGAAAATGCAGCTTCATATTTCCGTAAAAATGTTGCGCTACGTAAACAGAAACTGTTCTTTCTCTATAGTTTTCAAATCTCATTAAAAATTTACAAACTGTTATCTGCCATGCCGTCAGTTCAATAAACTTCTCTGTTTGATTTATCGCATCCAAGATTTGTAATAAATCACATACAAATTTCTGAAGCTCAAAATCGGTATTTTCCTCCAACGATAAAATGATGCCTTTTTGAATTTCTTCCGTGCAATTATTATCCAAAAACCATTCTTTTATCAAACGATGTGACTCATTTTCTGATTTTGACGCAGCAAGTATATAATGGGCAAAACACATACCCAAAACAACTGCTTTATCATCTTTAAGCTGATATAAGCCTGATCTCGAAAAGAGACCTATCAATGTTTCTCTCTCTCCACATAAGGACATGTCCATGCTTTTAATTGTTTTTAAAATTAAAGGAGCCTCTCCCTTGTCATTAATAAGATCCCATTTTAAAGCCGTTTCATCTTTTATTAACGCTTTCCCTTTTTCTATATAACGATTTAAATCCTCTAGAATCAGATCAAGGATTTCATCTTTAGATAAAGAACTTTGAATTATAACAAACATTTTCACCATAATAAACAACTGCGTAATAATACACCCAAACGTAGTTATGGGAAATTTAAAAAATGTTGAAATCACCAAAAAAATAATCATACACAGCATAAACCACTCGAACAGACCTCTATATGCCTCTGTCTTAATTTTGTATAATTCGCTAAAGGTTATTCCCATATAATATTCATCTTTTTTGCCAAGCATCAATATGCATAGACTTGTTGTAAAAGCCCATAAAGCTAAACCAATCGGAACTATAACCGCATAATCAAACCCAAAAAACACTTCCAATTCTTTTGTACAATACTGTTTATCTGAAACATCTAAAAAAAATGTTACTGAAAAAATCAACAATACCACAAAGAAAATAATATTTTTTTCATTCTTTTGTCTTTTCATACTTTCTCCCCGAGGTTAATAACAATGTTTTTTCAGTATAACTTCCAATCTTTATTCTGTCAATTCTAATATATTTTGACATATTTCGACAATAACATGTATTATTTGAAAGTGCGAATTATTCGCAAATTATATACGACAATATTCGACATTTTATTGCTAAATTTTTATCCTTATACTGAACAATAAAGAAAAGCACTGGATTCAGTTAATATTTTCAGAAGCTATAGGCTCTAAAACTATCAACAAAATCCACTGCTTCATTCTTTCAATATCCCAGCAATAGAAAAAGTGTGAATCTCTACCCAATTATCCCAGCATCCATGCATCCGGCCAGTTCTTTCGCAAAATAGGTAATATAAAGATCTGTCCCCGCCCGGTAAGCCGAGGCCGCCAGTTCGCACATCACGCTTTCTTCCTCTATATATCCTGACGCAGCCGCGGCTTTGACCATGGAATATTCGCCGCTGACACTGTAAGAAGCAACCGGAACCTTAACGCCGTCTTTGATCTCCCGAATCAAATCCCCGTATGCCATCGCAGGTTTTACCATAACAATATCCGCTCCCTCTTCCACATCCAGACAGACTTCTTTAAACGCTTCTCTGCGGTTATGGAAATCCATCTGATAGGTCTTCCTGTCGCCAAATGCGGGCGCGCTTTCGGCCGCGTCCCGAAACGGCCCGTAAAATGCAGAGGCAAATTTCGCAGAATATGCCATAATGGGCGTATGGTAAAACCCTTTTTGGTCAAGGGCCGTTCGAATCGCCGCAACGCGGCCGTCCATCATATCGGACGGCGCTACCATATCGGCTCCCGCCTGCACCTGGGAAACAGCTGTTTTGGCCAGATACGCAAGCGTTTTATCATTATCCACATCCTGGCCGCAAAGTACGCCGCAATGCCCGTGCGAAGTGTATTCGCACATGCAGACGTCTCCAATCAGATAAAGATTCGGATACTCCCGCTTCGCTTTTCGAAACGCCCTTTGCACAACTCCGTCTTCGGCATACGCCATGCTTCCCAGCTCGTCTTTTTGCTTTGGAATTCCAAAAAACATAACGGAAGATACGCCGGCGTCCGACAATTCTTCCAGCTTTTCCCCCATCCTGTCCATACTGTATCGGTATTGTCCCGGCATGGAAGAAATTTCTTCTCTGACATTTTCCCCTTCCACAAGAAACATCGGATAAATCAGAGAGGCTTTATCCATCCTCGTTTCCCTGACCATTTTTCTCAAAACTGCTCCTGACCGTAAACGCCTTGGCCGATTTGCTGTATTCATTTATCTTTCCTTTCCGCATTAAAATCAAGGTAAAACGCATTTCCATTTTTCCTCTATTGTACCACGCCAAATCCGTTTTCTCAATGCATTTTGACCGTCCTGTGCAATGCTTCTGCCGGTATCATGCAACCCAGACAATGTTTTTGATACCCTGGATTTTATCTACAATAATAAGGAAGGATAAGATCATCCGCAGACTCAATACAAACCTCATAGACACTGGAAAATCTGCATAGTTACAGTAAAAATGGAGCCGTTATGGCTCCATTTTCAACCTTTACAAACTATTCTTTCATGACGTTTTATGATTTGATTGCGCTGAATTCTCCATATTTTTTCTTACCGTTATCGCCGTTGACATATGCTCTTATTTTGTAGTATGTCTTACTTGCTTTTGGCTTTTTCACGGTAAATTTCGTGGTCCTGGCTTTCTTAATTGTCTTTAACAGCGTATATCTGCCGTTCTTTTTCTTCGAAGCATAAATCTGATACCCTTTTGCGCCGGAAACTTTTTTCCAGGAAATTTGCGTCTTTGTCCTCTTTTTCACTTTCACGCCTTTGACTTTATCCGGCGACAGCGTGACTTTCACCATTTCACTGTATTCGCCGAATTTCTGGCTTCCGTACTCCGCCCTCTGAAACGCGCGAATGGAAAACGTGTGCTTCGACGCATACTTAAATTTCTTGGAATATGCCGTCACGGCGGATCCGGTTATGGTTTTGATCGCCCGATAGCCATTTGTTTTGGAACCATACTCATAAAGCACATATCCGTCGGCGCTTTCAATTTTATCCCATTCAAAATTTACGCTTCTGGAACCTTTTTTTGACTGTATTCTCAGTCCTATTTTTTTGTTGAAATCAGACTGCAAAACAGCCGGCTTATCTTTCAGCGTTACTGTGGCGGCGTCTGCAAGCGGAACCGTAATTTCGCTTACGCCGCTGCCGTCCATATATTTTACGGCCGCTCCTGCGTCCTCTTCAAACTCTGCGGCTTCTACTTTGACCTGATACCCGCTACCGGAAGGATTTAAGGACAATGTGCCAAGCTTGGCGTATTCGCTGTTTTCAAAAATATCCTGATCGGCTTTTCCGGAAAGAATAATATCCACCAGATAAGAGCCGTCTGTTTCCTGAATGATTTCGGCGTCTTTTACAGCGCTTTTCAACGTGCTTTCAAACTGAAAAGAGGGCTCTTTGATAGAACCGCTTTCTACCGTAACGCAAAGCTTAAGGCGCAGCGACGTAATCGTTTCCAGCTTTCCTTCCGGCAGATTCAGCCCAACGGATACGCTGTCATTTCCTGCCGTCAGCACTGCCTTATTGTTTTGCGCAGCGGCAAAAGCCGCTGGCGAAAACAGTACAAAAAGCATGGTTAATACTATATATCTCATCCACTTTTTCATTTCGAACCTCCTTGAAACGTAATATCCGGCAGCACATCCGGCAGCTGAATCAGCTGCGTATCGCTGACAATACGCTCGCCCTCTAACGTCAGGGCGTTATCGACACGGTAAAGCTCTCCGCGTACGCCGTCCATCTTCTGAAGCGACGCTTCATCCCACTGGCCAGGCTCTACATAATATACCCAGGTTCCGTCCGAAGTTTCTCCCAGATTGCCCTGTTTTGGCTTCTCAGCAAAAATCACCTGTTTTGCCAGCACGTTGCCGTCTTTTTCTCCTACGACGTTTCCATCTCCGTCATACAAAATCACTATGTTATATGCCGGATTTCCTTTATATGTTCCGGTAAAGATGAGGGAGCCCTGCGGTATCACATCCTCCGCCTCATCCCCATACGAATAATCTGCCGTCAGCACGCCGACTGCCGGCTGGCCGTCGCCCGCTTTCATAAATTCCAGATTATCTCCGCTAGGTCCGCATACTTCAATTTCCTGAATCGAAATATTTCCGGCCTGTGAAATCGTCAGCCGCACATACCTTGCGTTATAAGTTCCAATCCAGTGTTCTCTTTCGCCCTCTTCCACAGAATCAAACCAAATGGTATCGTTTGTTCCGTCAAGGCCCGCATAGTGTTCTTTTACCGCCGTCCAGGCTGTTCCATCTTCACTGACTTCAACGGTAACGTCTGAAAGCGCGCTTCCCTGATATTTCAAAGAAGTTACTTCTTCTGTTTTATGCATATCCACGGTAATTACGGCCGTTCCGTCGCTGCTGCCGTTATAGGTTCCGGCTGCAGTCCTGTCATTATCCAGAATCCGCTCAATGCTGTTTATTTTCTTTTCTTCCAAACTGCCCGATCCGCTTTCATGATAACCGCTGTCCGGATCTTCCTCATCCGGATCAATCGCCACGTCGTCTTCCGACGTCATATTCGTTTCAACCGTCCAGGACGATTTTTCCAGTACGCCGTCTGTTTGAATCTTCACCGAACCGGCTGATTTTACGTTCGAATAATTCAGGTATTTATCTACTGCCCGAACTTCGTATTCCATTACTCTGTTGTTAATCGTTGAAACCGTATCGACAAACACTGTGGACGCCGCCGTATCTATTGGCTTAAATCCAACCACCTCTGTCTTCTTTTCACCGTTCGAAATCATACTTCGGCTGATTTCATAACCCAAAATCAAATCCGCATCCTGATTGGTAGCAATTCTGATTTCCGCCTGGTTGGCGTTTGCCGTAACAACCGCTTCGGTTATAGCGTCTCCATCTTTGACCGTTCCCGCTTCCTGCGGATTTGCAAGACGGTAGCTCCTTGCGTCTTCATTTGCATAATAAATCGCTTTTTCATCTGCTTCTCCATATTTTTCAGCGTAAGAAACAGTCGCTTCATCCGGAACCATGCCCCAGCGTTCAAAGAACGGCAGGATATTTTTATTTGCCGCCGCACAGGCCAGCCGCATCAGATTCTGATCTGAACCGCCGTTCAACGCGAGTCCTTCCTGAGGCGCCATCGCCGGATTTCTGGAATACGTATCGACGCGCGCAAAGAAAAGATTGTTAAACTGATCTTCATAATTGTCATAAATATGCCTGTCGTCTGCCTGATCGTCAAAAGCAAGATGAAGCTGCCAGTACAGCGCAAGCTGCGTAAATACGTTGGACGCGCGTCCGACGCTTCCCGACGTCACTTTCTTATAAACATTATCATAAGTATAACGTATTTTTCCAGTCAGAAGCTGTGCAAAATAATTGTTTGTCACTTCCGCAACCGCATAGCTTCCCTGATTGATGTCATGGCCGATTTCATGCGCAATTCCCCATCCAAAGCCAGACATATCGTTTGGACCGCTCAGAGCGGAAGATCCCCATTCGATGCCGATATGATTGCCCGACGCATACATAAATGCTCCGGCAAACATCCTCATATACCGGATGTTTAAATGCTGGGACGGCATCGCGTTCTTTCCATGCGCTGTTCCGGCGTCATCGCTTAATCCTTTGTGCTGATAAAACAGCGTCATTGTATCTTCCATTGCTTTCAGCGCGTTGTCAAGCTTTGTTACTTTATCCTGCGCGCTCTGTATTCCTGCCCAGATCTGCGTCGCCGGCAGTGAATACATCATGTCTTCCATCATAATATCGGTCGCATTTAAAATACAGTTCGTCTGATCATAGTCATATTTTGCATTTTCCGTATTTACATGCTGCGTGCCATGATTTTCCTCAATTTTACCGACATAAGCTCCCAGTTCTTCTACATACGCTTCAATTGCAGCTCTGCGCTCTGCCCCTGCTTTTCCATATACGCTAAGAGACGGAATGTCGCTGCCGCCGCTGATGCGCACCGCATACTGATCGGATGCGTTATTTCCGGTATAAGCCACATAAACCTGGCCGCCTCTCTCGAAGTCTTTTGTCGAAATTCGCGGAACTGTAATTTCATTTCTGCCCACTTTTAAGCCCACGGTCTTGAAAAAGCCGCCCGCTTCCGAATGATGCTGCGTAAATACGAGCTGAAGCCCCGCAGAATCTCCCGTTCTTTTCACATTGTGGCCTACATATACAAGAATGCTGTCTCCGGCATTCACCGCTTTTCCAAGCGGCTGCCATGCATTTAAGCCGCCAAATCCCAAATGACCGTCTTTTTTTGCCGTAATTGTGTTATCCACTTCATAAGACGGCGCAAGATCCGAATTGAGAATCTCTCTTGCCGTTTTCAGCTCCAGTTTCAATTCACTGTATAGCGGATGCAGCTCTTTGCTTGCTTCATCGCGCGTCTCAAGGCGCGTCTCAAGCGCGGCAATTACAGCTTCCGTTACGTCATTTTTCAGAGTCGTATGCATTTCATCCGCATACAGGCCCATAATTTCATCTTCCAGAGAATCGTACCGATGGAAATGAATTTCTCCAACCTTCATATCCGCCCTTACGCTGGCCCTTCCAAACGACAGATGCACTTTGTTGGCAGTGATTGTCTCATTAAATTTTATAATATAGAACGGATTGTCGTTTTCATCCCGTTTCTCAAGAACTTTCGTTCCCATAATTTTCTCTTCAGAACCGTCTTTGCTCCAGTATCCGACTCTCGCGTATTCCAGCCTTGCCACCTGATCTACCGCCGCATACGTAATATAATTCATCTGGTAATCGTCGTCCAGCGTAATTGTCATACCCTTATCGTTCGTCGGATAAGCGCATCCGTCGTCCCAGTCATTTTTTACCCAGTATGAACCATAATCATTGTCTACCAGACCCCACGCGGCGCCGGCAGTCGTATCCAGCGGACTTCCTTCCATATGCGCTCCGCCGCTTCCTCCGTAAGCGGCTCCTATAATATGTTCGCTTACAACGCCTTCTCCTTTGGAAGTATTTAAAAGCATGTAATCCGGAAGTTTTGGCGGCGACACATTCTTCGTTTTCGCCAGAGACGTAAGCGAAGGTTTGCCCCATCCAAGCTCATTCCATCCAATTACATAAACGGTATATTCCGTATCTTCCTCAAGACCGCTGATGGTATAACGGTTCTCGTCTATCTTTCCGGTTCCCGCCACAGTCTGAGTAAATCCTTCCACAACAGGCTGAAATTCCTTATCCTGAGATTTTTTGTAATATACCATATAACCGTTTGCGTCATCCATGTCTTTCCATGACACGCTGAGCGAACGAAAACCGCCGGCAGCCGTAACATTATCCGGTGGAGCCGGCAGCTTTTCAGGCTTTGGCTCGCCAATTTGTACATTGGACCACGGGCTGCTCCAGTCGCCGTTTACCGAACGCACTTTCACCGTATATTTTTCAAAATTTTTCATCGGCTTATCATTGATAGACGTCATTCTGTGACAATTACCTGATACGCGGATAATCTGCGTTTCAATGCCTTCTGATTTTTTCACCGGCCCCTGAATATAAACCTCATATCCCGTTACATTTCTCTGGGCGTTCCAGGAAGCCACAAGGCCTGAGTTCACAGACTCTAACGTATTGAGCGTTGGAACGTCAAGCTGCGGAGCCGGAATTCTCTCTTCCATATTATTGACAAATTCTACTTTTGCAATATTGACAAGCGGCTCTGTTTTCTTCGTTCCGGTAATCTTAATCGTTACCCGCTTTACAGCAATCTGCGTGCCAAAATCAAGGACTAGCGTGCCGTTTGCTTCTACATTTACCCTAGCGGCAGCCCGGCCTGCGGCGCGCCTTACCAGAGCGAGGCTCTCTTCCATCCTGCCCCCGTCTGCGGAAGCGGACGCTTTTTCAGGAATTGCTGCGCTTTGTCCGGCAAACGGGATGGAAAGCTCCTGCTCGGCTCCGTTTTCATCCGTATAAATCACAGACGCTTCCCCGCCTGTAATTTCGCTTGCAATATAACCGTCTTCATCCGCCGCCGTGGGAGCATGTATGGCAATTCCCTCAATCGGTACGGACGCCGCGTCTCCTTCTGACAGCACAAAATCCAAAGCCACGGGATTTTCCTCGGAAATGGCTTCTTCGTTCTGCGTTTTCAGTGCAATCGTCCCGGCATTGTTTAAAAAATCAGACAGCGTGCCATCTGCAATGACGGTTCCGTCCGCCGGATTCGTACTCAAAACCAGGCCCAGCTTTTCCACCTGAGACTTCTGGCTCTGGCTTTCGCCAATGCTTTGCACCGCGTACTGTAAATCCGCCATGTCGATTTTTCCGTCTCCGTTTAAGTCTTCTTTTATACTCTGCTGATGATTCCGAATGGCGTTTAAAATCAGACCCGTATCTTTCTGATCTACGACCGCATCCTGATTTACATCTCCAATGCAAATCCATCCGGGAGCTGCAGAGCCTTCGTTTTCATTTTTCACGGAAGAAACAACGATTTTCGTAATCCAGCCTTCTTCCACATGAACATCCTGCGTGTAGCCGGCAAATTTGTCCGCTGCAACTTCTACTTTGTAATCTCCTGCAGGCGCCTGAAATCTTACCGTTCTCGAAGAAGACGCCTCTTCCGTAAATTCAAGCGTCTTTTGTTCCATGATTTTTCCATCACCGCTTAACTTTACGCTGACTTTTCCCTGATACGGAAACAGACGCGAAGAGCGGACTTCTACATCCAAAATGCTTCGCGTCTCTTGTGCCAGCGTCCCGGCCTTTGTTCCAATATCAGCTCCGTACGCCGGCATGGAAGTTCCCAGCCAGGTCTGCACAGCTATGCAGCCAGTAAGCAGCATTGCCAATACTTTCTTCATCCTTTTGTCCTCTCCTTAAAAATAGTAATAATTGGATTAATACTATAACACATTCTCCTATTTTTTTACAATCCCTTTTTCCATTTCTGTCACTTATCCAAATATAAAAAAACAAAAAAGGGCAGATAATAAATGCTTTTTTCAAAGGGCAGAGGCGGATTCGAACCACCGAAGCAATTTGCAGCAGATTTATAGTCTGTCCCCTTTGACCGTTTTAATGACGGCCTTTACCGGAGAGCAGAACTCAAGAGCATAAAAAGCTGCCGGTATACAGACGGTAATATTTTCCTTTTTCCAGCAAAAGCTCCTCATGCGTTCCTTTTTCAATGACGGCCCCCTGTTCTAAAACCACGATACAGTCACTGTTTTTTACCGTGGAAAGACGATGGGCAATGACAAATGTCGTACGGCCGTCCATCAGCTTATCCATGCCGTCCTGCACGATTCGCTCTGTCCGGGTGTCAATGGAGCTTGTGGCTTCGTCCAGGATCAGCGCCGGGGGATCCGCAACTGCCGCCCTTGCAATCGCAAGAAGCTGCCTCTGGCCCTGGCTCAAACTCGCGCCGTCTCCGTGAAGCGCCGTCTGATAGCCGTCCGGAAGCCTCCGGATAAAGCTGTCCGCATTGGCCAGCTTTGCCGCGGCAATTACTTCTTCGTCCGTGGCCTCAAGTCTGCCGTAACGAATGTTTTCCATTACCGTATTGGTAAACAAATGCGTATCCTGAAGCACCATGCCAAGGGAACGCCGCAAATCTGACTTCTGAATTTTATTAATATTGATGCCGTCATAGCGGATTTTTCCGTCCTGTATGTCGTAAAACCGGTTGATCAGATTGGTAATCGTCGTCTTTCCGGCTCCCGTCGAACCGACAAAGGCAATTTTCTGCCCCCGCTTTGCATGCAGCCGGACGTCATGCAAAACCATTTTCTCATCGGTATAGCCAAAATCCACGCCGTCCAGCACAACATCCCCCTGCAGACGGACGTAATCTGTCGTGCCGCTGTCTTTGTGGAAATGCTTCCACGCCCAGATTCCGGTTCGCTCTTTTGTTTCCGACAGCCGGTTTCCCGTTTCTTTTACATTGACAAGCGTTACATAACCGTCGTCTGTTTCCGCATGTTCATCCAGCAGGGCAAAAATCCTCTGCGCCCCCGCCATAGCCATAACGATGCTGTTTAACTGCTGGCTCACCTGGTTGATTGGCATATTAAAGCTTTTGTTAAAAGTCAGAAAGCTGGCCAGGCCTCCGATTGTCAGGCCGGAAATTCCATGCAGCGCAAGCACGCCTCCAATCAGCGCGCAAAGCACATAGCTGATATTTCCCATCTGGGCGTTTAGCGGAGCGAGCAGATTTGCAAATTTGTTTGCCTGATAAGCGCTTTCAAACAATTCTCCGTTTAACTTTTCAAATGTTTTACGGCTTTCCTCTTCGTGGCAAAAAACTTTTACTACTTTCTGCCCCTCCATCATTTCCTCAATATAGCCGTTGACAATCCCGATGTTTTTTTGCTGTTCCATAAAATATCTTCCGCTTTTTCCGGCAACTGTCTTTGTCAGAAACAGCATGGCGGCCACCATAAAAAGCGTAACTGCCGTCAGAGGAACATTCAGCCGAATCATGCTGACAAGCACAGATACGATTGTGACTGCGCTGGATAAAAGCTGCGGCATGCTCTGGCTGATCATCTGGCGAAGCGTGTCAATGTCGTTTGTATAAACAGACATAATGTTTCCATGCGCATTCGTGTCAAAATAACGAATCGGCAGCTTCTCCATATGCGCAAACAAGTCGTTCCGAAGCCGAAGCAAAGTTCCCTGGCTGACGTAAATCATAATCTTCGTATAAGCATAAGTAGCCAGAACGCCAACCGCATAAAATCCCCCGACGCGGAAAATGGCACGGACAAGCGCCGAAAAATCGGGATGATCGCTGCCCATAAGCGGCATAATATAATCGTCAATCAGCGTCTTTAAAAATAACGTACCCTGTACATTAGAAAGTACGCTGATAAAAATACAGACGACTACGGCGGCGCACGCCGCGGCATATTGTTTCATAATATAGGAAAGCAGCCGCCCCAAAAGCTTTCCCGGATTTTTTATATTCTGTTTCCCTTTGGAATTCATTCTTCCTGCATGCATTGGTCCAGGCATCAGACATTCGCCTCCTTTTCATCAAAATCTCCGTTCCCGCTCATCTGCGATTCGTATACGTCGCGGTAAATCCGGTTTTTCTCCATCAATTCTTCGTGCGTCCCAAATCCGCTGACGCATCCGTTTTCCAGAACAATAATCCGGTCCGCGCCCTGAATGCTCGAAATCCGCTGCGCAATGATAAGTTTCGTCGTATCGGGAATCTCATTTGCAAGCGCAGCCCGGATTTTTGCGTCTGTCGCCGTATCCACCGCGCTTGTGCTGTCGTCTAAAATCAGTATTTTGGGCTTTTTCAAAAGCGCCCGGGCAATACACAGACGCTGTTTTTGCCCGCCGGAGACATTAGAGCCTCCCTGTTCGATATAAGTATCATATTTTTGCGGCATTTTTTCGATAAATTCATCCGCACAGGCAAGCGCGCAGACGCGTTCGCACGCTTCTTTAGTGGCATTTTTATCGCCCCAGCGCAGATTATCCAGAATAGTTCCCGAAAATAATACGTTTTTCTGCAGCACGACGGACACTTCATTTCGCAGCGTTTCCATATCGTATGTCCGTACGTCTTTTCCTCCGACTTTCACGCATCCCTCCGTCACGTCGTATAAACGGCTGATCAGATTAACAAGGCTCGTTTTTGCGCTTCCCGTACCGCCAATAATTCCAATCGTCTCCCCCGCCTTAATCTCCAGATTGATCTGTTTTAAAGCCGGCTCGCCATCTCTTCCTCTATAAGAAAATGAAACGTTTTCAAAAGAAATGCTTCCGTCTTTCACTTCATAATCCGGCTCTTGCGGATTTGTCAGATCCGGCTTTTCCTGCAATACTTCGCAGATACGCTCCGCGCTGGCAATGCTTAAAGTAAGCATAACAAATACCATAGAAAGCATCATCAGGCTCATCAATATGTTCATGCAGTACGTCAAAAGGCTCATCAGCTCTCCAGTCGTAAGCGTATCCGCCACAACCATCTTTGCCCCCAGATAACTGATTCCTAAAATGCAGCCATACACGGTAAACTGCATCAGCGGCGCGTTAAACGCCACAATGGATTCCGCCTTGACGAACATCTTGTACACGCTGCCGCTTGCTTTCTGAAACCGTTTTGTTTCATAATCTTCACGGACAAATGCTTTCACAACCCGAATTCCGGTGACATTTTCCTGCACGCTGGCGTTTAAATCGTCATATTTGCGAAACACCTGATTGAAATATTTCATTGCCCGCCTTGAAATCAAAAACAAAATTCCTCCCAGAAAGAAAACGGCCAGAAGATAAATGCCGGCAATTTCCGGATTGATCCAAAGCGCCATCAAAAGCGCGCAGATCAGGCTTGCCGGAGCCCTCATGCACATGCGCAAAATCATCTGATAGGCGTTTTGCATATTGGTGACGTCCGTCGTCATGCGCGTAACCAGTCCTGCCGTACTAAACTTATCAATATTGGAAAAAGAAAACGTCTGAATATTATCATACATGGCGTTTCGCAGATTTCTGGCAAATCCCGCGGAAGCCCTGGCTCCGTATTTCCCTCCCATAATTCCGGCAAAAAGCCCGACGGACGCAGCGGCAACCATAAGCAGTCCCGTCTTATAAATATGCGCCATATTTCCCGCTTCCACGCCGTCGTCCACGATCGACGCCATCATCAGCGGAATGGCCGTCTCCATCAAAACCTCCAGAATCATGTAAAACGGCGTTTTAATAGAATCAGCCTTATATTCTCTGATCTGAGCCGCAAGTATTTTTAACATGCAAAAAAACCTCCTATCTATTCTAAATTCTGTCTGATTTTTCCAAGCAGATAAAAAAGCTGCTCTTTTTCCTCATATGTCAGATGCTCCTCTAACTTTTCATGAAACAAATCAATTTCCCCTCGCACCCTCTGCTGCAATCTCTCCGCTTTCTCTGTCAGCACAATCTTTTTCAGCCTTGCGTCGTAACTGACCGGTATGCGGCAAATATACCCTTTCTGCTCCAGATTATTAAGCATAATGGTCACAGTAGAGCGCCGCACGCCAAAATGCTTTTCGATGTCGCGCTGAAACACATCCCTGTCCTTTGCATGATCCATCACAAACCCCATCATCGCGTTCTGCATCCCGGTCAAACCGTCAAATTCCGGCAATGAAAAAGTTTCATCCAGCTTTCTGCGGATCATGTTTGATATGGATTTTAGTTCAAATCCAATGGCTTTTTTCTCCTGCATGATTTCCTCCTTATTTAAACTTTCGTCAGTACTATTCCCAAACGTCCGTTGTACGACAGATACAATTGGCTGCATGGCCCGCTCCCGCTTATTGCCGCTCGCAGCGGTACTAAGATGCCAAAATACGGCATCTAAGTGCCGGCGGCGGCAAACGGCCAAGCATCTCAATTGTATCTGTCGTACAACTACTTTTATGAAAACGACAGTTTTGCCAATATTTTAACAACTGCCTCAAAACCTTATTCCGCCACCAGACACCTTTCGTCTTCAATACCCAGTTGAATGAAATATATAATTAAGATGCACGGCCCTTGACGCCGCCGGCACTTAGATGCCGTATTTTGGCATCTTAGTACCGCTGCGAGCGTCAACAAGCGCAAGCGGGCCACGCAGCTTAATTATATATTTCATGCAACGTGCGTGTTGGAAGCGTCTCTCTCAAATTATGTTAGCTTCCTAACATCATTGTTAGTTATCTAACATAATATGCACAATTTGAAAAATTGCAACCGGTATTTTGCACAAAAAAAAGAATGCCCCACAGCATTCTTTTATATCTTAAGTTCTGTCACAATATAGATTCACAAGCTCCACGCACCGTATCCATCATCACCTGAACTCTCTGCTCAAACGTATGATACCCACAAACCTTTTGATACCCATTCTGCGCAATCTGTCTTCGTTCTTCTTCGTGCGAAAGATAGTAACCGCAAAGCTCACTCAGCTCCTCCACACTCTCAAAACAAACCAGATCTTCTTTGTTTTTCAAATAATAAGGAATCTCCGCCTGAAAATTCGTCATCAGAAATCCCCCGCTGCCAAGCACGTCCCAGATGCGAAGCGGCAACCCGCTTTTGATATTGGGAATTGTAAAATTCAAATTGATTTTGGTTGCTGCAAATACTTTCGGCATTTCGCTCCAGTAATCCAAAGATCCGCCGTAGCGCACCCGCAGCAAATCGCTTGTATTGCTATTGCTGTAAATGGTCACCGCATACTTTTTGGAAAGCTCCGTCAACGCTCTTCGCCGCTGATCGGCCGCCGTCTTAAAGCCAAGGACGGTCGTGGCAAAAATCAGCCCAAGATCTGAAAATGAATCTTTTGACTTCTCCAGCTGAAAATACTGCTGAAGCTGCTCCAATACATGTACCGTGAGCATTTCTTCTAAAATATTGCCGCCGCTTACGCACTGCTGCGCCCAGATTGCAGCGTCAAAATACCCGCGCAGGTATTCCGGAAGCTGCGGACGAAGCCTGTCGTAGCTGTTCCTTTCATACAGGCTTCCCACAAATGCAATCTCATTTTCATACAGATACAAATCATCGCAGTTGTTCAGAAGATAATCCAGCCGCTTCGTATTGGCCGCAAGCGGAAGATGCCAGATATGCTCTACGCCCATCCCCTGAAATTCCAGATAATTTGTTTTATCAAATGTGAAAAAATAGTTGCAGGGGTGAAACACGTTTTTATGATACATACTGATCAGCGGATTGTCGCAGGTCCATACGACATAAGGAATATGTAATTTCGCACAGACCGTTGTCACTAACGCAAAATAATTCACCGTAAAGACCATATCGCAGTTTTCTGTTTGAATGATCCCGGCTAACTTCTCTTCAAACTCCGGATCTTCATCGTAATTATCCAAATCCTGTTCCACCGTAATCCACTCATAACCCAAATTTGAAAACGCTTCGCATATATCCGCATAATTGTAAGCCTTCCATCTATATACCAAAATCCGCATTCGTATGCCTCCCTGACCGCTCGTTTTCTTTTGTTTTTTTATGTTTCATTTTCATCATCCTGCATTAACAGGCAAAGCGCTTTATTATATTTTTCACTCCAGAACTTCTTTTGGCCGTCTGTTATACTTTCGCAGCCCAACAATCTGCCTTTGTTCATATTGTGATGCAGATCCATCACCTTGACTTGCCTTGCAATCGGATTTTTCCTGAGTTTTTTGATGTAATCAAAATAATCTTCTTTTGGATCATGTGTCAGCAAGGCCACCGCTTCTGTCACTTCCTCCGGAAACCGTTCCTTTAAATCTTCCAGCGTAACCCGGGTATCTTCTAACACATCATGAAGCAGCGCAGCGCAGACCATCGATTCCTGCGGTTTTGCGCCGCAAACCAGTTCCGCCACATAAAACGGATGAAATATATACGGTACGCCGCTTTGATCGGTCTGCCCCTGGTGCGCGTCATACGCTAATTTCATTGCTTCCTGTATCAGTGGAGTATAAAACATAGACATCCTCCCTTTCCTACACTCATTATAATCGTTCACGATTTTATTGACAAGCGTTAGAAAGAGAGGAATCAAAAATATTGTCTGCCTACTGCACAGGTTTCAGATGAAATCCAAAATACCGCACGGCATTATGATAGCAAATGTCTTTTATTATAGTCTCTAATGCCGCGTCATCATTCGGATATTCTCCGTTTTCTACCCATCCTCCAATCAATTCACATAAAATTCTGCGAAAATACTCATGTCTGACATACGACAGAAAACTCCTGGAATCTGTCAGCATCCCAATAAAATTACCAAGCAGTCCAAGATTTGCCAGTGACGTCATCTGCGCAGTCATTCCGTTTCGGTGATCGTTAAACCACCAGGCGGAACCCTGCTGTATTTTGCCCGCTGCGTAAGAATCCTGAAAACAGCCTATGATTGTCCCGATCACAGCATCGTCGTTGGGATTTAAAGAATACAATACCGTTTTCGGAAGCTCTTCCGTTTGATTCAGCGCATCCAAAAAATTTACCAGTTCAAATGTTGGCGCATCCTGACTGATACAGTCAAATCCGGTGTCCGGCCCAAGCTTTTCAAAAGCCGCCGTGTTGTTATCCCGTCTGCATCCATAGTGAAGCTGCATCACCCAGTTTCTCCGATGATATTCTTTTGCCATTGCAAGCAGGAACGCCGTCTTAAACTTCAGCTCTTCTTCTCTTGTAATGCCGCCTCCCGACAGCCTTTTTGCAAAAACAGCTTCAATTTCTTCCTCGGACGCCGGATGATACATCACATATTCCAACCCATGATCCGCCGCCAGACAGCCCATCGATGCAAAAAAATCAAGCCTTCTGCGCAATGCCCTGCACAAAGTCTGAAACGATACAATCATTATGCCGCTGGCCTCGCTTAACTTCACAAGATAATCCAGATAATCTTTTTTTTCCAGATTCATGGCCCGATCCGGTCGAAAAGCCGGAAGCGTCTGCACTTTAAAATCGTCGTCTTTGGCAATTTCTTTGTGCCATTTTAAGCTGTCCACAGGATCGTCCGTTGTGCAAATTAATGTCACGCCCGCTTTTGCCATCATGTCCCGTGCGGACATGGAATCCTGCTGCAATTTCTGATTGCAGAAATTCCAGACTTCTTCCGCCGTCCGGCTATTCAAATAACCTTCATACCCAAAATACCGCCGCAATTCCAGATGGCTCCAATGGTACAGCGGATTTCCAATGGCTTTTTCAAGCGTTTCGGCCCATTTCACGAATTTCTCATAATCGGGCGCATCTCCCGTAATATAGTATTCCTCTACACCGTTTGACCGCATCTGCCGCCACTTATAGTGATCTCCTCCCAGCCAAACCTGCGTAATATTTTCAAATTTTCTATTCTGCGCAATATCTTTTGGATCAATGTGGCAGTGATAATCCAAAATGGGCATTTTTTCGGCATAGTTATGATACAGCTTCTTAGCGCTTTCCGTCGAAAGCAAAAAATCCCTATCCATAAATTTCTTCATCCTATGACCTCCATACGATCTGATATAATCGTAATATCTGCCAAAATGAAGATCCTTCTACATGGAAAGCGCTGGAAAGCGCAATATTATGTTATTTTTCTAAAAATTCTTCCAATGATCCAAACGTATATCCAAGCTCCTCCCATTTTGTCAGAAGTTCATCCATAATCTCGCCGTTTGTTTTTGACGTGGAATGCAGCAAAACGATCGCGCCCGGATGAATGCGCGGCAAAAGCTTACCGTACGCTTCTTCAGCCGAAGGCTGTTTATCCTGATACCAGTCTACATAAGCGAGGCTCCAGAAAAACGTATGATAACCCAGCTCTTTTGCCATTTTCAGATTTTCCTTATTAAATTTTCCCTGTGGCGGACGATACAGTTTCGCCATCTCTTCCCCTGTAATTTCCCGATATAAATTTGCCACATCGTCCATTTCTTTTTGAAAAGACGACAAATCGCTTATTTTTGACATATCCGGATGATGGTACGTATGATTTCCCACCAAATGCCCTTCTGTCTGCATCCGCTTCACAATCTCGGGAGCCGTTTCCAGAAAATTGCCTACAACAAAAAAGGTTCCCTGGGCGTTATGCTTTTTTAATGCGTCCAGAATCTTTTCCGTATTGCCATTTTCATATCCACAGTCAAAAGTCAGATAAATTGTCTTTTGGGATGTGTCTCCTACATAATAAGCGTTATCCTCTTTCAGTTCTTCCGCGCTGACATTTCCTGTAGGCGCGGTTCCTTCCGTCCCAAATCCCAGGCCCCAGTTTTCCGTCTCGTTTTTCATAAAATTTGAGCTGCTAAAAACATCTACGATTTTAGCAGCTCCTGCGCCTGCCCCATACATAAATAGAAAAAGTACAACAAGAAACAGTGTTTTTTTATATTTCATATACACCTGAAAAGTATGTTTTGTTCTATTTTATGAGGCAAATTTTATTTCATTCTATTTTTTAAAGAATCCCATGAAAGAGAATCATTCTCTTCCATCCCAGCAGTATGTGCACAGTTTGCACTTATCAATGCCTACCGAATCCAGCATATCGTCCATGCGGTTAAATCTCAGAGACGTAAAATTCAGTTCTTTTCGGATTTCTTCCACCATTCTGTCGTATTTGGGCGACTCCGGATCCGCGTATTCCTTCAATACTTCATCCGTTACATTTCCACCCTCCAACCGTGCAATCATACGGCGGGTAATCAAATCCATTTCAGAAGAAGACCTGGAAAAATTTAAATATTTACACCCAAATAACAGCGGCGGACATGCCGGGCGGATATGCACCTCTTTGGCTCCGCTCTGATATAAAAATTCCGTCGTCTCCCGCAGCTGCGTCCCTCTTACGATAGAATCGTCGATCAGCAAAAGACTTTTATCCCGAATCAGATCCTCCACTGCCAAAAGCTTCATTTTGGCAATTAAATTCCGCTGGCTCTGCATCGTCGGCATAAAGGACCGGGGCCAGGTAGGCGTATATTTGATAAAAGGCCTGGAAAAAGGTATTCCGGACTCGTTCGCATAGCCGATTGCGTGCGCCGTTCCCGAATCGGGCACGCCGGCAACAATATCGGGACGCACATGATCGCGCGCGGCCATTTTCTTACCGCACTCATAGCGCATCTGCTCTACATTTACGCCTTCGTAAGAACTGGACGGATAACCAAAATACACCCACAAGAACGTGCAGATTTTCATATCTTTGTTGGGATCCGCCAAAGTAACGCAGTCTTTGTCCGTCACCACTACGATTTCTCCCGGCCCCAGTTCTGAATTGTCCGTATACCCCAGATTTTTATATGCAAAATTTTCAAAAGAGATACAGAAAGCCCCCTCTTTTTTGCCAATGACTACGGGCGTCCGTCCGTATTTATCCCTTGCCGCATATATTCCTTTGTCATTCATCAACAGTATGGATACCGAGCCCTCTACGGAATCCAGCGCGAACCGTATGCCTTCAATTAAATTTTCTTTCTGGTTGATCAACGACGCAATCAATTCCGTTGCGTTAATATCTCCGCCGCTCATTTCCAAAAAATGAGAATGGCCATTTTCAAACAGCATTTTAGACAATTTTTCCACATTATTAATCTTGCTTATCGTTGTAATTGCATAAGTACCATGATGTGAACGGACTAAAAGAGGCTGCGGCTCATAATCTGAAATACATCCGATTCCCATACAACCGGACATTTCCTGCACGTCTTTATCAAATTTCGTACGAAACGGCGCATTCTCGATATTATGAATCGAACGGTCAAATCCATTTTCTCCAAATACCACCATGCCGCCGCGTTTTGTCCCTAAGTGGGAATGATAATCAATTCCAAAAAACAGGTCAAATACACAATCCTCTTTGGAGGCCACGCCAAAAAAGCCACCCATATGCATTCCTCATTTCTTTCTAAATGTATGTTAACACATGATTTCTAACACCTTTTTTATCATAATCGTTCCTCCGGTAAATGTAAATATCATAAATAAAAAAAAATAAGAACAATATCAGGGCGAAGACTTCACAAATGATCTGTGAATTCTCCGCCCTGCCGTTTCTGTACCTGCGTTATTCTTCTGCATGAATTGCATTTACCGGACATCCGGCAATACATGCTTCTACAGACTCTTTGTTTTCATTAGTCGTATCTGCGACGCTGACTGCTTTGCCGTCCGTATCCATCTCAAACACTTCCGGCTCTGTAGAAGCGCACAAACCGCAGCCTATACAGGTATCTTTATCCACTACTGCACGCATAATATGTTCCTCCTTTTCTTTTTCAACTTAATATTTTCCGAAAAGAGAAACTTTATACCATTTTCTTACGCATTTCTCATTGCTTTTATAATGGAACCAAGTTTAGGAGTTGTGCCATACAGCAATACGCCGACGCGGTAAATTTTCGCGGACACGATGCCGATTCCAACAGCTCCTCCAATCAGAACCACAATCGAAATTACCACCTCGTACAACGGCACCGTGCTCATCGCTATACGCGTAAACATTGCCATCGGAGAAGTAAACGGCACGTATGAGCAAATGCGCATCAAAAGCGAATCTACATCTCCGCTTGACATCGACATCATAACAACGATGAAACCTGCTACAAACAACAGCGTCACCGGCATAACCGAAGTATTAATATCTTCCAGCTTAGAAGCCATGGAACCGATTGCGCCAAACATAAATGCATAAATCAAAAATCCCAGTACAAAGAAAATCAGCATGTATACGAGCAGATTCAGAGGCATATCAAAAACAGAAGCTACGATTACATTTCCTTCCCACTGCGCCTGATTGATATTATAGAACAGGATTGCAGAACCAAATACCGCCAGAATCTGCAAAAATCCGGCCAGACAGGACGCAATCACTTTTCCGAACATCATGCTCACAGGTTTTGCGCTTGTAATCAAAAGCTCCATCGCCCTTGAGCTTTTTTCTGTGGCAACATTTGTTGCTACCATTTGTCCATAAAGCAAAATTACCATATACAATGCAAAAATCATAATATAAGTATAGAAAAAATTCTGCATTTGGTCCTTGCCAAGGCTTTCCGTTTCATGCTCAATCTGTACGCCAAGCACGCCTCCCGCTTCCTCCGAAGTCATGCCTCCATTCACCATGGCATTGAAACCATACATTGTTTTTAAAATCTCATCGGCTGTCCCTGTATTCATATCGTACATGGAAAGGTTGTTCACATAATAGGTATAAGACGTCGGGCTGTCTAATACAAACGCGCATTCCGCTTCGCCGGAAACGACTTTTTCTTTTATAACGTCAGGTTCTTCTTCACTTAATAAAACTTCATATCCCGCAAACGCTTCTGCAAATGACTGCCGGAACACATCCGCATTTTCCACGCCGCCTGTACTAAGCAGCATCACCCCGTCAATTTCACGGCTTTCGGATGTCTCCGATTCCTTGTCGGCAAAGGCCTCCCTGATGTTTGGAAAAAACATAACAACAGCAATCGCTGCAACTAAAAATACGGTAACGCCAACAAAGATCTTATTTTTCAGATAACTTTTTAATTCAAATTTGAATATTGTGCCAAACTGCTTCATAATCATCTCTCCTTAATACTGATCTTTTGCATACTCTACAAAAATATCATTTAATGATGGCTCAAATACCCCGATTTCGTCAATATCGTAAGCCTCAGTCAATTGCTGCATCACTTTCCTCTTATCTTCCGCCGTTTTCAGCCGGACCATAAGCTCTCTGTCATTTGTCCTAAAACAGCAGGAGCCAAGAGACTGCGCAATTGCGTCCGCCTGATCTGAACGAACAACCAGCTTATCTCTCACATAATTATGTTTGATTTCATGTATGTCGCCCTGAAGCACAATCGTCCCGCTGTTTAAGATGGCAATGCTGTCACAGAATTCTTCAATATAATTCATCTGATGGCTGGAAAAAAGAACGATTTTTCCATTTGCAATCTCTTCTTTTACCACATCTTTTAAGATCATGGCATTCACCGGATCCAGTCCCGAAAAAGGTTCGTCCAGAATCACAATGTCCGGATTGTGCGCAAGAGCGGTAACAAGCTGAATTTTCTGCTGATTTCCTTTGGAGAGCGTATCCAGACGCTTGTTTCTGTACTCTGCCATCTCCAGACGGTCAAGCCAGTAATCAATGGACTTTACCGCATCCGGACGTTTCATTCCATGCAGCTGCGCAAAATATGTGAGCTGGTCAATGATTTTCTTCTTGGGATAAAGCCCTCTTTCCTCCGGCAAATATCCAATTCCTACCTTTGCGTAATCGATACGGCTCCCGTCAATGAAAATATCTCCGCTTTCCGCGCCGAATACATTCATCAAAATACGAATGGTCGTCGTTTTCCCCGCTCCGTTACGGCCAAGCAGTCCAAAAGCCCTGCCGCTTACCGCTGTGATGGAAATCCCTTTCAGCACCTCTTTTTCACCAAAGCTTTTTTGAATATTTTTTAGTTCCAGTTTCATAATTATTCCACCGCCAAATCCTTTTTAAATTTTTTATAGAACAGGAAAAACGCTATTCCTGCCATAAACACGATTGTAACTGCCAGACCGCCCTCCAGCCCGAAATCCCCTCCATTGAGAAGCTCCATTCCTTCCGTCATGGCAGAAGAAAACACTGTGCATGAAGTTTCCATTCCACTGACTTTAATGCCATATACGTTCCCCTGTACCAGATTCCATACGGAGTGCAAAGCTCCA
Source organism: uncultured Lachnospiraceae bacterium (assembly GCA_910586725.1). Taxonomy (GTDB): domain Bacteria; phylum Bacillota; class Clostridia; order Lachnospirales; family Lachnospiraceae; genus Roseburia_B. The sequence goes on from CAJUJL010000001.1 coordinate 90,189, forward strand.
ACCAGCCATATATTTTCTGTTTTTATAAAACAAACAGACGCAAAAATACCAAATAATGTCAGATTTACGACTGCAAGAAGTGAAATTCCCGGATTCAGCAGATGAAGAGCGGCAAATGCCGCCGCATTCACAATCACCGCCGCCGTAATGGAATATCTGCGCGCCAGAGATACCATAAAATATCCCCTGCAAAGAACTTCCTCCGCCATTCCCTGAACCATAAACCCTGCCGTAAATAAGCCAAACACCGGCAATGAAAATGTATTTGACGTATATTCCAGCCTGATGGCTCCCATCAGAACACAAATCAGCACGGCAGCCGAAAACAGGCCAAACCCTGCCGCAATCCCCTTCAGGTATTCCATCGGCCAGCCTTTTTTCACAAAACCAAGGGAAGTTATTTTTCTTTTCTGGATCAGCCTGCAAAAAAGTATCACCAGCAAAATCATGATTCCCGTTGCAAACAGCGACATTATAACTGTCAGATCTTTACCGGATGATGCCATAATCGCCTCAGCAATCCGTTCCGCATCCCCTGCGGCCGCGGCGTCCAGATAGTCCTGATTGCCCATCAGCATTGCTGTCTCTACCGGAATCATCACCAAAACCTCAGACACAGAGCAGATTATAAACAGCACAAAAAACACTGCTATTTCCAATGCCCAATGCAGTCCTTTCTGCGATTCCCTTGCCTGGCGCACGGCTTTTGGAGTCTTCAACAAAGTTTCCATCCCTCATCCCCTCCCAAACCAAAATTTCATAAAGTATACCACATAACAAGCGTATGTTCAATAAAACGAAACCTTAAGAATCTATTAAGGCGGCTGCCTTCTGGCAGCCGCCCAATCAAAAATGACATCCCTTGCAGCTCCCGCAGTCACCGCCGCAGGATGCTTTTCCCTTCTTTTTATTTCCTACAATACTGCGTACCGCAAACGCCACACAGCCTAACACGGCACAGCCAACCAAAAATGTTCCCATTCGTCGTCTCCCTCCTACTCCGCCTTTGCCATATTGATCTTCCGGCTTCTTATTTTTCCTTCTCTATATGGACGGACCAGCAGATAAATAAACGCCGCGGCAACTGCCACCGCAAAGACCGTACCGATTGCAAATGCTCCCGTTGCGGCAAAATTGCTGATCTGATAGATACAAAATGATACGGCATATGCCAGAACGGTCTGGTATCCAATCGCAAACCAGAACCATTTCCGGTTATTCATTTCACGCTTGATCGCCCCCATTGCCGCAAAGCAGGGCGCGCAAAGCAGGTTAAACACCAAAAATGAATACGCTGCCGGCGCAGATATGCCGGCCGCAAGCGCAGACCAGATTTCCGCTCCGTCTTCCGCCACTTCTGAAAAGCCAAACAGCACGCCAAAAGTAGTTACAACGTTTTCTTTTGCGATCAAACCGGTCGCCGCGGCAACTGTCATTTTCCAGTCACCCCATCCAAGGGGCGCAAATATGGGCGCCAAAATCCCGCCGATTGCCGCTAATATGCTTCTGTCCAGTTCTTCTTCCTCCAACATAACAAAACTGCCGTCAATCCATCCAAATCCCTGCAAAAACCAAAGCGCTATCGCCGACAGGAGAATTATCGTTCCCGCTTTTTTCACAAAAGACCATCCCCTCTCCCACATGCTTCTTAGAATATTTAAAGCCGTCGGCCAATGATAGGCAGGGAGCTCCATAACAAAAGCTGAAGCCTCTCCCGCAAATAATTTTGTTTTTTTCAAAATAATTCCCGAGCATATGACTGCTGCAATTCCTACAAAAAACGCGCTAAAAGATACCCAGCCGGAATTGTCAAAAAACGCGCCGGCAATCAGTGCAATGATCGGCAGTTTCGCGCCACAGGGAACGAATGTCGTCGTCATAATCGTCATCTTGCGGTCTTTTTCCTGTTCAATCGTCCTTGAGGCCATAATTCCAGGCACCCCGCACCCGGCTCCAATTAATAACGGAATAAAGGATTTGCCGGAAAGTCCGAATTTGCGAAAAATACGATCCATGATAAACGCCACTCTGGCCATATAGCCGCACGCTTCTAAAAATGCCAGAAAAAGAAACAACACCAGCATTTGAGGCACGAATCCAAGCACCGATCCCACGCCGCCGATTATGCCGTCTAAAACAAGACTCTGCAGCCACCCGGCACAGCCAATTGCATCCAGTCCCTCTCCGACAATTACAGGAATGCCGGGAACCCATTGGCCAAATAAGGTCCATCCTTCTCCAAAAACGCCGTCATTCGCCCAGTTTGTCACAAAATCTCCCACAGTCTGTACCGATATATAATACACCAAAAACATCACTGCTGCAAAGATCGGAAGCGCAAGAATCCGGTTTGTAACGATTCTGTCTATTTTGTCTGAAACAGAAACGATATTCTTTTTATTTTTCGCGCAGCATTCCTCAACCACTGAAGAAATATATGCATACCGCTCACTGGTTATTATGCTTTCCACATCGTCGTCATAAATTTTTTCCAGTCGTTCAATTTCCTCCGTAACATCCGGAACGCTTCCAAGCTGCGTTGCAATTTTACCGTCTTTTTCTAAAAGCTTCACTGCAAAAAACCGTCTCTGCGCAGCGGAAATCTCATTTCCAATCCGATTTTCCACTGCATGGATTGCGTCTTCTAATTCCGCACAAAATCTGTGGACAGACAAATACGCCTCCTTTTTCTTTGCGAGAACAACCGCTTCCTGCGCAGCCTTTTCAATCCCCATTCCTTTTAATGCGGAAATCTCCACAACTTCACATCCCAGCTGCTTTCCTAATTTATCCGTATCTATCCGATCTCCTCTTTTTGCTACAAGATCCATCATATTAACGGCTGCAACCACAGGAATGCCAAGCTCCAGAAGTTGGGTGGTAAGATACAGATTGCGTTCTATATTGGCGCCGTCAATAATATTGATGATTGCATCCGGCTTTTCCGTAATCAAATAATTTCTTGCCACAACCTCTTCCTGCGTATACGGGGACAAAGAATAAATCCCCGGCAAATCCACAATTGTTACATCTTTATGGCCCCTTAATTTTCCTTCTTTTTTTTCAACAGTCACGCCAGGCCAGTTTCCTACAAACTGATTGGCTCCGGTAAGCGCGTTAAATAATGTTGTTTTTCCACAGTTCGGATTACCTGCCAACGCAATTTTTACTTTCATACCTCTGCTCCTTCCTTTATTCTGCACAACTATCTTGAGTATGTTTAAACTATTTTAAATTAGTTTTGTCTAACCATCGGGCAAAAAAATTATTCAAGTTCAATCATAACGGCGTCCTGCTTCCTCAGTGACAATTCATACCCTCTGACAGTAACTTCCACAGGATCTCCCAACGGAGCGACTTTTCTGACAAAAATACTGACTCCCTTTGTAATTCCCATATCCATAATGCGCCGTTTCACCGGACCTTCCCCTGAAATCTTTCTGACTTTTACCGTTTCCCCTAATACAGCTTCCTGTAATGTTCTCATCCCAATCTCCTTATACCATTATTTTATTGGCCATATCTTTCCCGATGGCCACGCGTGAATCTTTGATACTTACGATTACATTTCCGCCGATTTCAGATACAACGGTAATTGCGCCTCCCGCTACAAAACCAAGATTCTCTAAAAATCTGCGCGTATCTTCCTTTCCTCCTACTTTTTTAATAATATTTTGTTCTCCTTTTCGTACCATACTAAGCGGCATATGATCCCTCCTTTACGCAATCTTTCTTTTTTGTTAGTTTAACCTAACTATCATTAGTTGTCAACAACTTTTTTAAAATTTTTATCTCCAAAAAAATTTTACATTCTATTGGCCCTGAACCGCAAAAAAACGCCCCCTTGAGAAGAATCCCAACTGCAGTTTCCGAAAACGACCCGGTATTTCCAGGTCGAATCAAAAACATCTCAAGGGCTCTTCCCAGGCTATGGGCGCATTTTCCTGTTATACAGGCCTTATTGCCTATGTCAATATTTTATCCAATGTCTCAATTAAATTGCCTATATCAATCGGCTTTGCAATATGGCCGTTCATTCCGCTTTTTATCGCCTCTTTTTTATCTTCTTCAAAAGCGTTTGCAGTCATGGCAATGATTGGAACCGACGCAAGCTCCTTATTTTTCAGGCGGCGTATTTCTCTGGCGGCTTCGTAACCATTCATCAGCGGCATCTGAATATCCATAAGAACCAGCTGATAATATCCGGGCTCTGACTTTTTCATCATATCTACCGCAATCTGGCCGTTTCCGGCAATTTCCGTACTAAATCCGGCATCGCTTAAAATTGCTTCCGCAATCTCCTGATTCATGTCTACATCTTCTACCAGCAGAATCCGACCCGTACGAATCTTCTCCGGTTTTTCCAAAGCCTCTTCCAACTCTTCCTGTTTTTCTAAATCAAGATTTATGATGGAATTTAAACAGCTTCTTAATTCCGATAAAAACAGCGGTTTGCTGCAAAACGCCGTTACGCCGGCTTCTTTCGCTTCTTCTTCAATATCTTCCCAATCGTATGCCGTCAAAACAATAATCGGAACATCTTCACCGATTTCCTTGCGGATTCTTCTGGTAACTTCAATTCCATTCATATCCGGAAGCAGCCAGTCAATAATATAAACGCAATAATTGTCGTTTCTCATAACTGCCTGGCGCGTGCGCAGCACCGCCTCTTTTCCGGATAACGTCCATTCCGCGCGCATTCCGATCTGACTTAGCATATAGGATACGCTGTCACAGGTATTAAAATCATCGTCTACAACCAGCGCTCTGCAATTTTTTAATTCCGGTATCGTCTGAGGCTCTTTTTTGCCGGAATGCAGACGAAACGCAAAAGATACGATAAATTCCGTCCCTGTTCCCTGCTCGCTTGTTACTTCAATCGACCCGTTCATCATGTCCACAATATTTTTTGTAATTGCCATGCCAAGGCCCGTGCCCTGGATGCCGCTGATCGTGCTGTTGTTTTCCCGTTCAAAGGGTTCAAAAATATGTTCAACAAATTCCCTGCTCATGCCAATTCCGGTATCTTTGATGTGAAACTGGTAATTCGCATAACCATCCGGGGCTCCGGCTTTTTCTATAATCCGCATACTGACAATTCCCCCGGACCCCGTATATTTAATCGCATTGCTCAGTAAATTCAAAAGCACCTGGTTTAAACGCAGCTTATCACAATAAATTTCTTCATTCATGACATCAACTGCGTCAATGTACAATTCAATCTGTTTGGCGCATATATCCGCATGCACAATATTGCGAATTCCATGCAGAATATCCGGCAGACTGCATAATTTTTCATCCAAATGCATCTTTCCGCTTTCAATACGGCTCATATCCAAAATATCATTGATCAGGCTAAGCAGATGATTTCCAGACGTCATGATCTTTTTCAGGTACTCCTCAACCTGTTCTTTGTTTTCGATATGCGTAATTGCCAATGCCGTAAATCCGACAATCGCATTCATCGGCGTGCGTATATCATGTGACATATTGGATAAAAATACGCTCTTCGCTTTATTTGCTCTGTTTGCCTGTAAAAGAGCATTTTGCAGCAGACTTTTCTGCTCCATTTCTTTGCGGGTTTCCCCATCCACGCTCCGGAAGCCCAAAACAATGCTGTGACTGTCTTCCCAAATGCCTGACCGGACTATTTTCAATTGAAAATACTCCACTTTGTCCTTTTTCATGGCGCGGTAATTCACGAAATACAGTTTCTTCTCCGCCATTTCTTTTTTGATTGTTTCCAAAGAACATGACTTTCGCATCATATCCCTGTCTTCTTCGCAAACAAATTCCGATATGTAATGTTCCATGCTTTCCTGCAGCAGTATTTTTCCATCGAAAATCGTATCCAGAAATTTCTGGTCATGATAATCGTTGCGGAGCAGGTTGCCCTTGCCTGTATCCAGATCAAAGAAACATACAAAATTAAAATCTATACTTAACGCCTGAAGCAATTCCATCTGACGCTTTTTATTTCTTGTCTCTTCAAGCTTTTGTTCGGTACAATCCAACAGAAACCTCTGATAGCATGGCTCCCCGTTTTCTTTCAGAAGCTTGACGTTTCCCATGATATGGCGAATATTCCCGTCTTTGTGTTTGATACGGTAACCGACGCTGACCGCATCGCCTTCCCCTTTCAGGCTCATAATGCTTTGACGGAGTTTTTCTCTGTCCTCATCAAACACCGACGACGCAATCATATCAAAGCCTTCCTCAACCATCTCATCCAAAGATTCATAACCCAGGATGGAAAGCGCGGCTTTGTTAATGCTGAAAATATGCGTTCCGTCCAGAGAATGGCGCATCACACCGCAGTCCAGCGTAGTAAAAATCATCTCCAGCGTGCGGTTCTTTTTGATAATTTCCTCCTCATAAGCCCGCTCATTTGTCACGTCAATTGCCACGCCCACCGTTCCCATTACGCTTCCGTCAACATCGTATAACGGAGATTTATATGTTTTGAGCTGTCGTTTGCCTTCTCCTGTTTCAATAATTTCTTCAGATATGCATGTTTCCTGTTTACGCATAACCTCCCGCTCGGATTCAATACAGGCCGGATCGTCATGTTCCACATCCCAGATATATGCATGCCCCTGCCCCTGCACCTGTTCCTTCGTCTTATTCACAGTCGCGCAAAAGCTGTCGTTTACCTTTTCATGTATGCCGTTCTTGTCTTTGTACCAGACAAGGTTTGGTGTGTGATTGATGGCCGCCTCAAGAAACTGGCTGGCCTGCCAGAAGTCTTTGCTCATCTTATACGACTGCTGCCACCGTAAAAAGCGGAATCTCACTTCCTCTTCTGACAAAGGTAATGTCCATATGTCTTTCAACTCTGATAAAATACATTCCCTATCTGCCTCCTGATTCTTTTCCGAAAGCAAAATAAGCTCCGCTTCTTTCTTTTTATTTGAAACGATCTCAAGCAATTTTGCACTCCCGGCATCCATATCCTGCAGATTCACAAATATTACGTCTGCCGATGCCACTAACTTTACCTCAGGTATTTCACTTTCGGAAAACTTATGCACAAAATTTTCCAGGGATGGCATCTCTTTGATAATTTTAAATATTTTGCACAGACGACCGATGAAATAAAAATGTATTCGACAATGGTACATACCTGTCTCCTCCTATGCTTTTATCTACTACCATTCCTTTTATTCTAACAAGCCGATATATCTATGTCAATATTTATGAGGCCTCATTCCTGCAATTCCCATAGCTTCCATTCCTTCAGATCTGCGTTTCTATTATATGCAAAAATCAATCGTAAATTTTTATCTCACCCCGGCAAACTATCCCGCAAACACAGCGTCCCCCACCCAAGCTGCGGATTCGGATATTCCTTCACCGCCGCTATCTGTCTCGCGCCCCTGATCAGATATGCCTTTAACTTCTCTCCATATAAAAATATATCGCGCCCCTGCACAATGCCCCACTGCATCATAAGAGCCGCGCTTCCTGTTACAAACGGAGCCGCCATGGAAGTTCCGCTTCTGGAGGCGTATCCTCCTCCCGGAGACGGCGCCATAATATTGACGCCCGGAGCTGCAAGATCCGGTTTGACCTGATTCGTCCATGCTGTATACCCTCTGCCTGAAAAAGCCGCCGTACTGTCCGTATTGGAATCGTATGCCGCTACGCTGATTACTTTTGCTGTCGTAGAGGGAATTGTCAATGTCCGCAATTCCGACGGATAAGGGAATCCTGTTCCCGGATTTAACACTCCTCCGGAAGGAAGCCACATATCGTAAGTTCCATCCGTAACTTTTGCCGCTGAAATACGTATCCTCCACAAGCCGGACGGAATATATCTTTCTCTGGGAATAAAGTCAATATAGATTTCCTGATATATGCTGTATGGAACCGGTTCTCCATAGAAGATCAGCAGCTCCACCGACTCAAATTCGACACGCAGCGTGCCGTTTCCAATAAGCTGCCCGCTGGTTTTACCATCCGGCAAAAGAACCTCCACACGCAATTCATCCTGATACCGTTTCCAAATCTGAAGACTAAGCTTGCTTTCGTAATCGCTGACTGCAAACTCCGCCTCCTGAATATCTCCGCTTTCTATACGGTTATGATAATGCGCCGTACTTGCTCCTTCATTTCCGGTCCCCGCTATGATACTGCACTGATGATGATCCGCCATATCGTTTAGAAATGTTTCAATCAAACTCGTTCCGCTATGAGAACCGTAATTGTTCCCAAAGCTCAAATTAATGGCGACAGGCTTATTTATCATTTCCGCCGTCCTGATACAAAAATCTACGGCTTTCATAAGCTCTGTCGTTTTGGGAAATGCATTCTCCCTGGGGGTTCCCAATTTCACAATCAATAACTCCGCTTCATAAGCCACACCCCGGTATCTTCCCATAGACGCCCGTCCGTTTCCCGCTGCGATCCCTGCCACATGCGTCCCGTGTCCGGAAGTATCGCGGCTCGGCACATACCTTCGCCTTTCTGCGGCATCGTTTTGTGCAAGAGCGGCATTGATCTGTTCCTTCGTAAATAAAACGCCGTCAGAATATCCTTCCGGCGGCCGGTAAACCATCTCTCCTTTCGGATCTCTCTCCTGCAAATCCTGCGCGTTCAGCGTCTGATCCCATAAAAATGCGATCCTTGTAGTGCCATCAGGATTACAGAAATCAGGATGTTCATAATCGATCCCACTGTCGATGACCGCTACAAAGCATCCTTTCCCGGTAAGATTTTCCCCTCCCACCGTCGATCCCGGCAGAGTTTCTCCTCCGGATTGCACAGCGGTAATACAAGAGACTCTTCTTGCATAATTCAATGCAAAGAAGAGTCTCTTAGGCTTTTCCATATAAATAATTCCATCCAGCTTTGCTGTCAGATCCACCAGATATTCCGGTAAGATTAAAACAGCATAAGCATTATCCAACACTGTTATAGAAGCAATCCATGCTTCCTGGCCGTTCATTCTAAGCAGCTCTTTCACCTGCTCCAGACCGTTTCGCACATATCGCACAATCACTTCCCATGTCTGCGCTTCCGGCGAATATCCAACCCCCAGATTTATAGATTTTTCTCTTTCCATCCGGCTGGCGTCCAGTGCAAGATTTAAAAGGTTTTCCATTTTAGCGTTACTCATATTCATACACTTTTCGTTTTTATGAATATATGCTTTATCTATCCCAAATATTTCTGCAGAACGCGCATGCATTCTTTAAGATCTATCGGTTTTTGCAGATGTTCATTCATTCCGCAGTCCATGCATTTCTGCACATCACCCGAAAACGCATCTGCCGTCATTGCAATAATCGGAAGGTCTTTATCCGGCCGGCTTAAAGCGCGTATCGCCTTTGTTGTATCGTATCCGTTCATAACCGGCATCCGAATATCCATTAAAATAACATCGTAATATCCTATTTCAGAATTCTGAAACATTTCAAGACATATCTTGCCATTTTCCGCCCAATCCATTTCCATTCCCGTTATCGAAAGAATTTCATGAGCCACTTCCCAGTTTATTTCCATATCTTCCGCCATAAGCGCGCGTTTACCGGTAAAATCATCTTCCTCGCGCTCTTTCTGCTCATTCCCATCCTGCTCTCCGTCCACATATTGTATCAAACGCTGATACAAAGTCGATTTAAATAGGGGTTTGGAAATAAAGCCTTCAACTGAAGAAGCGCTGATCTGATCTTCAATGTCATCACAGTCGTAAGCAGAAATCAAAAATACCGGAATTTCCTTTCCTACGCGGCTGCGTATCTCATGCACCGTCTCCAGCCCGTTCATACCAGGCATTTTCCAGTCAATCAAAACAAACTGATAATTTTCATTTTTCATGTAACGCTCTTCTACCATCCGCACCGCATCCAACCCATTCAAAGCCCACTCCACATGAACTCCCAATTCTTCTAAATTTGAAACAGCGCTGGCGCATAATGCCTCGTTGTCATCCACCACGAGTATATTCCATGGGGGCAGCTTCATCTCTTCCTGGCTGACCAAAGCCTTCTTAAAATCAAGCGTCATATGAAATGTACTGCCTTTGTCTTCTTCACTTTGCAGCTCAATTGTCCCGCCCATAAGGTCTACAATTCTTTTTATAATTGCCGTGCCAAGACCCGTACCGAGAATATAATGTACTTTTTCTGATTCTTCTCTTGTAAAGTTATCCCATATATGCTTCTGAAACTCCGTCGACATGCCAATTCCGTTATCCGCCACACTAATGTGCGTGCACACATAATCCTCGCCTTTTACAGACGGTTCCTGATGCATGTATACGTCAATTCTGCCGCCTTCCTGCGTATACTTGACCGCATTTGATAACAGATTCAAAAGCACCTGGTTCAATCTCACATCGTCACAGTAAACTTCTTCTGAAATAATTTTCTGTATAAATATATCAAAAAGCTGATTCTTTGCCTGAACCTGCGGCTGCATGATACTTACAAGATCATCCATAATATCCCGCAGAGATACCGGCACAATATTCAGCGGCATTTTCCCGCTTTCAATTTTCGACATATCAAGCACATCGTTAATTAATCCCAAAAGCTGTTTGCTTGAAAGTCTGACTTTTCTTAAACATTCGTCCACTCTGACGGGATCCTGCACATTTCTTTGCGCAATTTCCGTCATACCGATAATAGCGTTCATTGGCGTTCGAATGTCATGACTCATACTGGAAAGGAATTCGCTTTTTGCCATATTGGCATGATCGGCCTCTTCTTTTGCTTTTTGCAGCGCCTTCATCTGCCGCTCCGATAACCGGTAATACAACAAAAGAATAATCGACATCGTCAGCAAAATAATAGCCCCTGAACTTACCATAATGAAAGTCCTCATATCATCCAATTCCGTAATAGAATTCCCAAGCGTGTCAAGCGGCATCGCTGTAATCAGATACCAGGAAGCATTTTCCGAAAGCGGTGAACAGTATATCTGCCGTTCTATCCCTTCAATGGAAATCCTCGCTACATAGTTACTGCTCGTTTGCATGGCTTCTTTTAACTCGCTGACATAGTCTTTCGGATTCTTTCCGTCTAACTCTTCATATACCTGTAAAATACGCTCAAAATAACTCTCACGAAATGCGTCTGAACTTCGAATTACGAACTCTCCATTTTTATCTATGATATGAGAATATACCATGGTTTCACTTTCATCCAGAAAAAGCGCTTTGCTTAAATATTCCATGGATACCCCTGCAATTAAACCCTCGCTTTGCTTTCCTTCACCCATCGGATAGCAAGCTTCTTTTCCCAAAAGCAAATACCGTTCTCCTGTTTTACTCACGCCCCGCGTCACGAGATTCCCATTATCCTGTAAGGAATCATGAATTTCTGCGGGAGTATTCAAAATCTCTACCTCATCTCCTAAGATCGCACTTCTTTCACCGTCTTGTGTATACAGGCTTAGATGAGAAAAATTCCTGATTTCACTGCTTGTCCTTAGTTCATCCAGCATGTCTTCGCCGTATTTAGCCAAGTTCTGCGGCGTCCGTTTTATAATCCCTTCCACCTGTTCTAACCGCAAATCAATAATAGAACCAAATTTCTGCTGTATCTGTCTGTTCATTTCAGCCATATACAAATTGCTAATTTCCTGGATGGAGCTTTCTGTTTTACGCGACATAAATATTGTCAACCACAAAAACACAGCCAAACAAACAACAATGACAATTGCAACGCTGCGTGCGAAGAAGCTGATAACTTTTTTTTCCATTTTTTACTCCATAAACTGTAATTCGGGCAAAAGAGCTACTCTAAATTCCGTTCAATGCATTTTATAATTTCTTCCTGTATGGGAAGTATTTTTTCCATTATTGGCTTTGCCTGTTCCGGTTGTCCCGAACGCAGCAGCGCAAGAATTTCACTATATCCTTCGTAAAGCGGTGTAACAGATAAATTGCCTGCGGTCCCTTTCATGGTATGTACTTTCTCTGTTGTTTCCGTATAATCCGTACAATCAAAATCTACGGAAACCATATTTGCATTTATTGTCTTCAAAAACGAACCAAACAATCTAGTATAAAGCTTCTCGTTTCCATTCAAGCGTTTTAGCCCTTCTTCAACATTTACTCCCAAGCTTTTTAATTCTTCTAATAACGCCATCTACAACACCTCTCTTATTCGTTTCATTCCTATCGCTTCAAACAAGGCCGGCACAGAAACTTTTGTCCCTGTGCCGCAAACCTCTTTAATATTTCCCGAAATCATCCTCTAAGGAAATCACCTGTTCGTTCATATTATCTCCGACAACGGGAGACGCGCTTTTACTGGCAGTGTTTGTATGACCTTCTCCCAGATTGTAAATCGATAACATATCACGCATTCTGGCCGCCTGATTCGAAAGCTCTTCACTGGATGCCGCACACTGCTGGCTTGTCGCGGAGTTGGTCTGAACAACCTGTGATACCTGGTTGATCGCCTGTTCAATCTGTGCCACCGCAGTCGCCTGATAATTGGAAGATTCTGCAATTCCGTTAATAATAACTTCGCTTTCCTGTACGACGGATGTGATTTCTCCCAAAGCCCTCGCCGTATCGTCTGCAATTTTGGAACCCATGCTGACTTTTCCAATGGAATCTTCGATCAGCTCTGCTGTCTCGCCCGCCGCAGAAGCGCTCTTGGCTGCAAGGCTTCTGACCTCTTCTGCAACAACGGCAAATCCTTTTCCTGCCTCTCCGGCTCTTGCTGCTTCAACGGCTGCGTTCAGAGCAAGAATATTGGTCTGGAACGCAATATCGTCAATAACTTTAATAATCTTGGAAATGCTTTCGGAAGATTTATTAATATCCTGCATCGCAGCAACCATATCTTCCATCTGTTTGTTGCCTTTTTTCACATCTTCAATCGCATTCTCTACCAGTTTTGCAGCTTCATTTGCCTGTTCTGCGTTCTGTTTGGTTTTTTCTGCAATTTCATCAATAGATGCCGTAATCTCTTCGATTGCGCTTGCCTGCTCCGTAGAGCCCTGTGCCAGCGCCTGGCTTGCGCTTGCTACCTGAGAAGAACTGATTGTAACCTGCGTACCTGCGTCACTGATATTAGAAAGTGCATGGAGATTATCCTCAACAAGCTTTTTCAGAGAATTGCCCAATAAATCTTCCTGTGATTTCGGATTTACTTTAACCGTCAGGTTACCATTTGATACTTCCTGCGCAATATCGGCCTGGTATTTGATGTTGTCAACTACACGCCGGTATTCGTCCACAAGCTCTCCGAATTCATCATTTGCATACTTCACTAATTCAATGTCAACATGTCCCAGCGCAATCTTCTGCGCAGCGCCGGAAAGCTGTCTGATCGAACGCATGATTGCTTTGATCAGCGATAATGCAATGCTGACTGTGATAATAATAGATAACACAATCATTCCAATGCTGATTAAATTTGACCGGTTCGCAACTGAAGTTAAGCGGTCTAAATTATTTATTTTGGACTCATTGATCACATCCAAAAGCGTCTGTCTTTTCTCACTGTCAGCGCCAATCTTGTCTAACAGCTCCTCTACTTCCGCACTCTCTTCCTCGTACATTTCTTCTACGGTGCTAACAGAAGACCGAACAGAAGACATTCCTATATACACATTGATGATCGTGAGTATAATAGGTACTAAAAAACCAATAAACAGCCTTGTTTTTATCTTTACGTTTTTCATATTCATACCTCTCATTCTTTCATTGAAATCATATTATTCGTCTGCTCTATCGCTGCATAATCTTCATCGTTCAGCAGCTTATCAGGATCCAGCAATAATTTCACAGAATTCCCGACCCTGGCAATACCATAAACAAATTTATGGTCTGCTTTATCTGCGCGTCCGGCTTTAGGAGGCGGTAAAATATTCTCCTCTCTGATCTCAATTACATCAGCAATCTGTTCCACAATCAATCCTACCACTACATCATTCACCATAACGACAATGATGCAGGTTCGGTCGTCATATTCAAATGCCTCCTGCTTAAACCTTAAACGTACATCAATAACAGGAATGATTTTACCCCTTAAATTGATAAGTCCCTTGATATAATCCTCTGTTCTGGGAATCGCAGTAATTGACGGAATCTGAATAATTTCATTTACGTACTGGATTTTCAAGCCAAAATATTCATTTCCTGATTTAAACGTCATATATTTGCTTTTCTGCGCATCGTCCTCATCCGAAATATCCATTAACTCTTCATCCTGTCTCTTCAACTCGCTTAACTCATCCATATGGACATACCCTTCCTTTCTATTATTTTACATCAATCCGGCAGGGTCCAATATCAGAGCAATACTGCCGTCCCCAAGCTGCGTACATCCTGAGAGTCCTTTGACTTTCTTAACGTAAGAAGGAATTGGTTTTACAACAATCTCCTGCTCTCCAATCAGACGGTCTACCAAAAGACATATCTTTCTGTCTTCTATTTCGATAATCAGCATCATTCCATCTTCCACAGATTGCCGGTAATCTCCCGTCTCCATACCGTACCATTCGCCAAGGCGCATTACAGGGAAACACTCGCCGCGGATCATAATGTATTCTTCGCCGTTTGGTTCATGAATCATCATTTCTTCTTTGACGCGGACAAATTCTTTGATAACTCCTATTTCCACGACAAAAGACGCGCCTCCTATTTCTACCACAATGCCGTTAATAATTGCAAGCGTCAAAGGAATTTTAAGGCTCATGACGCTTCCTACGCCCGCCGTGCTCTCTATATCCAGCACGCCGCTGACATCCTGCAGGTTCTGCACAACAACGTCCATGCCTACGCCACGTCCCGAGTACTCCGTAACCTGCTCATTCGTAGAAAATCCCGCCATGGTAATAAACTGGAACACTTCTTTGTCCGAATAAGCCGAGTCGGGCTTTCCGTCTTCGAGAAGTCCCTGTTTCTTCGCTTTCGCAAGTATTTTCTCTCTGTCAAGCCCTCTTCCGTTGTCTTCCACGCTGATCCATACCTTACCGGCTTCCGTTTTGGCTGACAATGTAATTTTTCCTTTTTCCGCTTTACCATTTGCCAGACGTTCTTCGTTGCTTTCAATGCCATGATCCACCGCATTTCTTACCATATGCATCAGTGGATCCGAAATATGTTCGATAATGTTTTTATCTACTTCGGTATGTTCTCCCACCATCTCAAATTCAATGTCTTTTCCAAGCTTTCTGGATACATCAAAGACGATTCTGTTCATCTTCTGAAATGTATTTGTCAGCGGAAGCATTCGCATAGACATAATTACATTTTGTAAATCGGTAGAAATTTTTGACATCTGAACGGCTGCCTTTGTAAAATTATCCAAATTTAATCCCGGAACCTTTAAATCCGGATTCTGAAGCACAACAGATTCAGAAATAACCAACTCTCCGATCAAATCCATCAACTGATCCATCTTGCTTACATTGACGCTGATGAATGAGGATTTTTCTGCTTTCGGTTTGTCTTTCGCAAGTTTTCTCTGCTTGCCCGGCTCCTTGGACTGAATTACAAAATCACCCGGAGCTATCTTGGATTTCTCATCTTTCTTGGCAGCGCCTTCTTCTCCATTGCCTGAAGCCTGGGCCTTTGCCTCTATATCTTCTACGCTGGATTCCAAATCAATCTGACTTGATTGTTCACCAAAATCAAATCCCTGGAAAAACTCTTCCGCCTTACATTCGAAGACGTCCACCTTATCAATCTCATATCCGCCGCCGATAATATCTCTTATCTCATCTTTATCACTCTGCGTCTGCAGGAGAATTTTAAATCCGTCCTGCAAAACCATTTCTGCACAGCTTTCGTCCGATATAATATCCTCCGGCGAATACAGTAAGTCTTCCGCAACTTCCTTCAATGCATATACTATTTTATATGCATGCACGTTTGCCATCTCCGTTTCTGGAGAAAAAGTAATAAAAATTTTATAGAAGCGGCTGTTATTTGTGGCAACTGGCGCAATATAGAACTGTTTGGGCTCTTCATGCACATTTCCGGACACCTCTGTTTCTTTATCCTTCTTTTTGCTGTCTCCGCCTTTGATCTTGGTCAGAAATTTATCAAGATCTGCTACAATTTCGGTGGAATCACCATCTGCGGAATCGCCATTTTGAATTTTATCCAGTTCACCTGAAATAAAATCCTCTACTGCCAGTACATGCTCCACCAATTCCATATGGGGAACATCTGTGGGATGGCCTTCCCTCAAAAAATAAAAGACATCTTCCAATTTATGAGATACCGCCGTTATATTATCAAACATCATGATACCGGAGGAACCTTTAATGGTGTGCATCGTTCTGAATATTTCATTGATGCTGTCTTCATCAAAACAGTCTTCATCCTTCTGATCCAAAACGATTTCCTGAAGCTGCTCCAACAACTGCTGGTTCTCAAACAGATATATGTCTAGCATGCCTTCCGTATTGAATTCTTCAGCCATATACTTCTCCTTTCCTGCGTATTTATATATGCTATGCGTTAATAAAACGCCATAACCCGATAAACGGGATATGTGCCTATATCAAATTAAGTTTTTTCAGCGCTTTCTCAAATTTGTCCTGATCAATCGGTTTCCCGGAATAAATCGTACATCCCAATTCAAATGCCATCTTAACATTTTTTTCGTCATTTAAAGCCGTAGTCATAATCACTTTTACCGCTTTATCTTCCGGAATATTACGTTCTTTTTCCAGATTACGTATTCCTACCAGGGACTGATAACCATCCATAACCGGCATCATAATGTCAAGACATACCAAATCATAGGGCTCGTCGTCTTCCAAAGCCATCATAAACGCATCCACCGCTTCCATTCCGTCCACAGTAACATCGCATTCGCCGTACTTTGAAAGAAAATTCAACATAAATTTCCTTGTTGCAAAATCATCTTCAGCCAACAAAATTTTCATACTGTTTCTCCTTTACATTTTATTTAATAATGCGTATGTCCTTCCAGCAATATCATTTAATTTTTCCTGATACTGCACAGCTCCCAGATCATATGCAACTTTGGGCATACCGTAAACCACACAGGTCGACTCATCCTGTCCAATGGTTTTTGCACCGGCTTTTCGCATAGCCAGAAGTCCCTTTGCGCCATCTCCGCCCATTCCGGTTAAAATAATTCCTACCGCATTGGCTCCGGCTGTTTTTGCAACAGACTCAAAAAGAACGTCAACCGACGGACAATGTCCGTTTACTTTCGGCCCTTTTTTACATTCAACCTGATATGTGCCGTTTACCTTCACAAGATGCATATGCATATCTCCTCCCGGAGCAAGAAGCAAATGGCCCGGAAGCACCACATCCCCCGTCTGCGCTTCCTTTACTTTGATCCGGCACTGATCATTCAGGCGCTTTGCATACATTGATGTAAATCCGGGCGGCATATGCTGCGTTACCACAACGCCCGGAATATCCGTTCCAAAATCTTTTACCACGGAGAAAATTGCCTCCGTACCGCCTGTG
This sequence comes from uncultured Lachnospiraceae bacterium, assembly GCA_910586725.1. Classification (GTDB taxonomy): domain Bacteria; phylum Bacillota; class Clostridia; order Lachnospirales; family Lachnospiraceae; genus Roseburia_B. The sequence continues at coordinate 107,611 of CAJUJL010000001.1, forward strand.
GAAGCCCCGATTGCGATAATGTTGTTTTTCCCCTTTGGAGAAAGATACTGCTGCTCACTCATCATCACATTTTTCTTGATATTGCTTATCTTTGCAGTAGATGCAATTTTAATCTTTACCATAAGCTCATTTCTGATAAAATCTTCCAGCTGAGCACGGTTGGATAAGGCGGGCTTTGCTACAAAATCAACGGCTCCGGCATTTAACGCGTCAAATACTTTATCGCTTAAAGAACTGATTACGACAACCGGCAGCGGATACTGAGGCATCAGCTTCCGCAGAAAATCAATGCCGTTCATTCTCGGAAGCTCCACGTCCAGCGTCATAACATCCGGCCTATACTGTATAATCGCATCTCTCGCTTCATAAGGATCTTTTGCAGTCGCTACAACCTGTATGGCAGGATCTCTTTTTAAATTCTGCACCAGCAGCTCACGAAACACGATAGAATCTTCTACTATCAGAACTCTAATTGGTTTCATACATCAATCATTTCCTTCCTTTTTCCTAAATATGGAGGGCTGTATAATCTGAAACGGCGTGCTCCCACGGTCAATCGTTTCGGTAGTTCCAACAAACAGATAACCCCCCGGTTCCAAAAAATTATATACTTTCTGAAGAAGCTGACGTTTTGTATCCTCGTCAAAATATATCATAACATTGCGTAAAAATACAGTATGCATTTTTCTTTTAAACGGAAATGGGTTCATTAAATTAAACTGTCGGAAAAGCACTTCCTTTTTCAGTTCCTGCGTCACCTGAAACTGACTTCCTCCGGCAACGGGCTTGAAAAAATGCTTTTTCCACTGATCCGGAATGTTTTTGAGCTGCTCCGCAGTGTAAACTCCCGCCATCGCCTGCTGCAATACCCTTGTTGATATATCTGTCGCCAATATTCTTGTATCCCAGCTTTTTCTGTCCACTCCAAAAAAATCAGCAAGAACCATAGCGATCATGTAAGGCTCTTCTCCCGTGGATGCGGCTCCACACCAAATGCGCAGATTTTTGGTCTTATCTTCCTTTGTCTTTAACCAGGGAAGGACTTCTTTTCTGAAAAATTCAAAATGCTCAAATTCTCTCATAAAATATGTATGATTGGTTGTCAAAAGATTTACAAGCATTTTTTCCAGCGTGCCTGTCTTGTCTTTTCTGATTGAGTCCAGATACTCCGTACACGTAGCATATCCGCTCTTTTTCAGGTAATTATCCAGGCGGCCATTGATAATGACTTTTTTCTGGGTTAAATCTATGCCGTAATTCTGTTTCATATAAACTGAAATTCTATGAAATTCCTCATCGGTTATCAAGTTTCATTCCCCCTGTCATAATAATCATATCGCATATGAGCAATTTGTTTTCCTGTCTGCATCAGCAAAGCTGACGCGAAATCTTACAGCATATCTCCAAAATATCAGGATTCAGTTTCACACCCGATTCTTTACGCATGATTTCCAAAGCTTCTTCCCTGCCGCAATCCGCATTTTCCGTCAGCGTACAATACAAATCGATAACGGACACAATCTGCGCCGCCAGCGGAATTTCATTTTTCGACAAACCTTCGGGATAACCGCTCCCATCCCAGTTTTCATGGTGATGCCGTATAATATCCACAGATATAACGACAAAATCATTGTAATCACTATTTGCATAAAGATCACTTAGAAATTTTGCGCCAATATCCGTATGCGTCCGCATAACTTCAACTTCTTCTTCGGTAAGAGGAGTGTTTTTTCGCAAAATTTCCATTGGAATCCCAATATTTCCTATATCGCAAATCGGCGCCGCCAGTTCTATCGTCTCAATAAAAGAATCCGAAATCTTTCCTTCAAACAATGGCGACAACTGCATTCCCTGCGCCAAAACTCTGCAGTTGCGCTGCAACCTTCTGGTATATTCTATTTCCTGATCGGAATTTTTGGAAGCAATGTTTGCAAGCGCATATAAAATATTTTTCTTTTCCTGCTCCATCTGGGCAAGCTGCTCGCTGACAGAAATCTGAAGCCTTCTGTTCATTTCGATCAGTTCCTGCTTCGCTTCATTCAGGCGGAGATAAACGCCCACCCGGGCCTCAATCACCTCCGGCACAAAAGGCTTCGTAATATAATCCTCTCCTCCAAGAGAGAGTCCCTCTACAATATCTTCCGGATGATCAAATGCGGAAATAAAAACAATTGGAATATTCTTCGTTTTCTCATTTGATTTCAAAGCTCTGCACAATTCATATCCGTCCATTCCCGGCATGGAAATATCGGTCAGAACCAGCTGTGGCGCATGCTCCTGCACCATTTCCAGAGCAAGCGCTGCGCTGTCAGCTAAAATAGGCCGGCAGCCCATACCGGATATAATCTCTTCAAGAATCAAACGATTTGTTTCCACATCATCTACAATGAGAACTTTTGCATCCATATTATGTATCAACCTCCTTGCGTTTCCAGAAGACGGTTTAATTCTGCAAACTCAGTTGCTATTCTGTCGTAATTCTCTTTTTGTATGGCCATCTTAAGCCGCAGCACAACCCTGCCCACTTCTCTTGGCGCGCCGCTTGTCAGCTCTCTGACCGTATCCATAAACATTTCCGCTTTTTCCCAGTTTTCCATTTCCACGCACAAGATCAGCTTCGATAAATTATTTTTCAGACTTTTGATATTCTCTGCCGTTCCGTATTCTCTGATGTTTTCTACGGAATCTTCCTCCAATGGGGATGTATATACAGGTACCTCCACAGCTTCCTGCTGCAAGGACTCACCGTCCTCTTCACAAACGCCCGCCCAAATAGAAAACGAGAACGTGCTTCCTTTATTCTTTTCGCTTTCCACTTCGATCCTGCCGCCCATCAATTCCACTAACTGCTTGCAGATATTTAATCCAAGTCCTGTTCCGCCGTACTTTCTGGAAATAGACGCGTCTACCTGTGAAAAACTCTGAAATAATTTTTCTTTATCTGCATCATCAATACCAATTCCGGTATCTTTTACCATAAAAAACAATTCCATCTTATCGCTTACGCGGGCCGTTCTGACGGCCTCCACCGTAATTTTCCCGACAGAAGTAAACTTCTGCGCATTGGAAATCAGGTTGCCTAGTATCTGTACAATACGCAGTTCATCCCCAACAATATATTCCGGTATCTGCGGCGATACGGTCATAAAAAAACCAAGCCCTTTCTCCGTAAGCTTATTGATGTGATTGTCTTTGACATAATCCATCATATTCCTGAAGTGGAATTTACGCGGCTCCAAAGTAAATTTGCCGGCTTCCAGTTTGGAAAAATCGAGAATGTTGTTGATGATCTTGTTCATGTCCGCGCAGCAGCGCTCAATCAGTTTCAAAGACTTTACCAGTCGTTTATCCATGTCGTCGCTGTATAATTCTCTGACATTTCCCAGGATTCCATTGACCGGAGTCCTAAGCTCATGCGTCACATTCGCGACAAATTCAGACTTTACTTTTAAAGCCTGTTTTGCTTCCTGTTTCACCTGTTCGATTTCTTTATTCAAAAATTCCTTTTCCAGAATATCATTTGCCATGCACAGATACATTCCGGAAATGTCTCTGCTTTTTTTTATTTTCGCTTCTACAGGAAAACATGTGAAATTCCTGCGGTATGCCACAAGGTTATTGATTTCCTCACCAAATACATACTCTGTCTCAAATCCGTCTTCTGCTAGACGAAACGTGTTTGGAAAAATATCGCTTATATGCCTTCCGCGCAAATCATCCGCATATTCCAGCTTTTTCATTGCCGTATCGTTTGCGCAGACAATAAATCCTTTTTCATCAAAAATAAGTATTATTTCCAATGCGTCGTTCATTTGAAATATGCAGCTTTCACTCTTATCCATGGCATCCTCCTGCATAAACCTAAAAAGGCAGCAAAAGATATTTATACTTCTTTGCTGCCTGTAATAAGTTCCAAGTATTACGAAAAATCATACATCTCATTCAGTTCCACAATATTGGAAAACTTTTCTTTTGCAAACTTAAAACATTCCAGTATGTCCGGCGGGAACTGACCGCACTCCCCATTCACAATCATATTATATGCTTCGTCAGCAGTAAATGAACTTTTATACACTCTTGGACTTATCAAAGCATCATAAACATCTGTTATAGCAACAACCTGCGCACTAATCGGAATCTCATCTCCTGCCAAATGATCAGGATAACCTCTGCCATCCCATCTTTCATGATGATGTCTGCAGATCTCATAACAGTAACGGTCAAATTCACTCGTCTGATTCCTGTAGAATTTCTGCAATATTTCTCCCCCAATGATCGTATGGGTTTTCATGATTTCAAATTCTTCATTTGTCAGTCGGCCCGGCTTTAATAATATGGCATCCGGAATGCCGATCTTACCTATATCATGTAAAACTGACGCTCTGGTAATCAGATTTACCTGAGAATCCGTCAGGCCGTATTTAGGAAACATCTCCATAAGGCAATTTAACATGATCCTTGTAAGAGACTTAATGCGCTTGGTATGGTCGCCTGTTTCGGCGTTTCTGGATTCGATCACGGAGCTTAGAGCGTCAATGACAAATTCATTGTTGTCATTGATTTCCTTTTGCTGCGCTAAAATTGCTTTTTCCTGTTCCTTTAAGCGCACTTCCATGTTATATTTGTTCTGGTATAACTTAATAATGTTATTGCATCTTTTCTTAACTATATAAGGATAAAATGGTTTATGTATAACATCCGCCACTCCGTATGAATATGCTTTATCTTCACTGTCTCCAATCGTCTCGCTGGTAATCAAGATGACCGGTATTGTATCCAGAAGATCATTCTCCCGCATATACTCCAACACCTTGAACCCATCCATAACGGGCATGATAATATCCAATAAAATCAATGCGATATTGTGCGTATTTTCAATATGATAAATCGCTTCCTTCCCGTTGGCGGCTTCAATCTTGGAATATTCTTCATCATCGAACATTCCATCAAGGATCAATCGATTAATTTCTTCATCATCTACGATTAATATCTGTTGCTTATTCATGATATCCCCTCAATATATCTCCTTACAATCTACATTTCCCTGACGTTAATGATAACATCTCCCCATAAAAATGTCAAATAATTTCTGGCGCGCGCTTATCCGTCTCATCTGGTTTTACCCCTTTACGCAGCCTTTATTATAATCTTAATTTCACAATTTGTCCATATATAATGTAAACCCTTTCGAATGGCAAATGTTTACATTTTTCTAACTGGTATTTCTGTTTTTTACAAAATTGGTACTTTAAACATATCCAATCGGCGCATATGATGAAAAAAAGGAGGAATTTCATTATGAAACACAGCACAAAAAAAATGACGCTCGCAGCCCTTATGGCTGCCTTTACCTGCATTGCAACAATGGTCATCAAAATATCCACTCCAACTTTCGGATATATTCACCTTGGCGACGGCCTTGTCCTTCTCTGCGGAATTACGCTTGGCCCCGGCGCCGGATCACTTGCTGCCGGAATCGGGTCTATGTTCGCGGATATTTTTTCAGGTTATGCCGCCTGGGCTCCTGCCACGTTTATCATTAAGGCATTGACTGCCTACTGCATGGCACGTCTGTTTTACGGGTTAAAATTATGCACAAAATCCCCCTTGATATCCAAAGCAGGTGTAATCATCGGCGGCGCCGCAAGTGAGATCCTTATGACAGCGGGTTATTTCTTCTATGAAACAGGCCTTGCCGCAATTTCCGCCGGAGGTTTTTCTAAAACAACGCTTGCAGCCGGAGCCGCGTCTTCCGCCCTGGGCATACCGTTTAATCTGGTTCAGGGATTAACCGGCATTCTAATCTGCTCTCTGCTGCTTCCGATTTTTATGAAAGTCCCGATAACCAGAGAATGCATTTTGGCTCCTCATAATTGAGGAGCCAAAAAATGAAATCTTATTCTTATCTATAAATTTTACCTTTATGTAAAATTAAGCTTTCACTTCCAGTTTATAAACCGTTTCCGAATGATAGGCCTCTCCCGCTTTTAAGAGCGGTTTCAAAAATCCGGGATTATGAAACGCATCCGGAAAATACTGGGATTCTAAACAGAAGCCATGCCGTTCACCGTAGGAAACGCCATTCTTTCCCGTATGCTCATCAATATAATTTCCGGTATAAAAGTGGACGCCCGGACAATCTGTATAGGCGTACAGATGAATCCCCGTTTCCTCGCATACGGCCTCTGCCATAAGACTCAATTTCCCGCCGTTATCCAGCACAAAATTATGATCATATCCTTTCATATATACAAGCTGGTCATAATCCTCGTCTATTTCCCTGCCGATTTCCTTGAACTTCGTAAAATCAAGCGGCGTAGAGGCCACCGGGGAAATCTCTCCTGTAGGAATGGATTCGGTCGGCGCCATCCGTGTAAATTCTCTGGCATACAGCTTCATTTTCTGGCTGCCGACAGGACCGCTGTCATGCCCTGCCAGATTAAAATAACTGTGATTTGTAAAATTAGCCACCGTATCTTTGTCCGAAACAGCATCGTACGCGATGCAGAGAGAATTGTCTTCCATTAGTTTATACGTTACTTTTATATCCATATTCCCCGGAAAACCCTGTTCTAAATCGGCGCTGAAAAATCCCAGCGTAACGCTGTTATCCGCTTCGCTTAGTTCCAGTATTTTCCACATTCTGTGGCTGACGCCGTTGCTGCCGCTGTGAAGATTGTTGCTGCCGCTGTTGGCTTCCAATTGGTATCTTACGCCGTCAATTGTAATTTCGGCATTCGAAATCCTGTTTGCATTTCGTCCTACGGTCGCACCGAAATGATAGGTCCTATTTACAAGGTAAGAATCCGCGTCGTCATACCCCAGCACAACATCCCGCATAATTCCGCTTTTATCCCTGCAAATAAATGAGACGACCGTAGCTCCCAGCGTACTGATCTTAACTTCCGTACCTTTTGCATTTGTCAGCGTAATCAGTTCTGCCTGACTGCCCTCCTGATCTTTTCCGAAATTCTCCTTGTACATAATTGCTCCTTTTCTTATTTTGCCGTTCTTCCGCAGCACTGTTTATATTTTTTGCCGCTGCCACAGGGACACGGGTCATTCGGATATACCTTTGCCTTACTGCGTTTTTTAGGCGCATTGGCTGCAGAATCGTCTTTGTTGGTTCCGGTAACTTTGGCAACCTGCTCTCTCTCCACTTTTTCTTCAATCTTAACGTGATAGAGCATACGTATCGTATCTTCCTGAATATTTGCTATCATATTGTCAAACATATCGAATCCGCTCATCTTATACTCAATCAGAGGATCTCTCTGTCCAAACGCCTGCAGACCAATTCCCTGACGCAGCTGATCCATATCGTCAATATGATCCATCCATTTCCTGTCAATAACCTTGAGCAGAACTACGCGCTCCAATTCACGAAACTGCTCAGGCTCCGGAAACTCCGTTTCTTTCAGTTCGTAAATTTTTACAGCCTGTTCTTTCAGGTACTGTTTCAATTCTTTGTTGCTCTTCATGCCCTCCACTACGGACGGGGTGACAGGGTCCATTGGAATCATCGGAGTTAAAACACCGTTTAATTCATTCAGATCCCATTCTTCCGGAGCCGTTTCGCCGGAAACACAAAGATCCGCACATGCCTCAACGCGGTCGGTTATCATTTTAAAAATAACATCCCGCATGCTCTCTCCGTTTAATACACGAAGACGCTCCGCATAAATAATCTCCCTCTGGTCATTCATAACCTGATCGTATTCTAAAAGATTCTTACGAATCCCAAAGTTATTAAATTCAATTTTGCTCTGCGCCTTTTCAATTGCCCCGGAAAGCATCTTGTGCTGAATCTGCTCTCCGTCCGGAACTCCCAATGCATTAAATATGCCCATGAGTTTCTCAGAGCCAAACAGACGCATCAGATCATCTTCCAGTGAAATGTAAAACTGTGATTCTCCCGGATCGCCCTGTCGTCCGGAACGTCCGCGCAGCTGATTGTCGATACGCCTGGATTCATGGCGTTCCGTACCGATAATTTTGAGGCCTCCGGCTTCCTTTGCTTCCTCATCCAATTTAATATCCGTACCACGGCCCGCCATATTGGTAGCGATTGTAACTGCGCCATGCTGGCCTGCCTGCGCTACAATTTCAGCTTCCATTTCATGGAATTTGGCATTTAAAACGTTATGCGCAATGCCTCTGCGCTTTAACATCTTACTGATCTCTTCGGATATTTCTATCGTAATCGTACCTACAAGCACCGGCTGTCCTTTCGCATGGGCCTCTTCGACCGCATCGCACACAGCCTGGAACTTCTCTTTTTTGGTTTTGTAAACAACATCCTGTAAATCTTTACGCTGCACCGGGACATTGGTCGGAATTTCAATTACGTCCATGCTGTAAATGTCCCTGAACTCTTTTTCTTCTGTCAGAGCCGTACCTGTCATGCCGCATTTCTTTTCAAATTTATTGAAAAAATTCTGAAATGTTATGTTGGCTAACGTCTTGCTTTCTCTTTTTACCTTGACATGTTCTTTTGCTTCAATGGCCTGATGCAGACCATCTGAATAGCGGCGTCCCGGCATAATACGCCCGGTGAACTCATCTACAATTAATACCTGATCGTCTTTCACCACATAGTCCTGATCTTTAAACATCAGATAATGCGCCCGCAGCGCCAGTATAATATTGTGCTGGATCTCTAAGTTTTCAGCGTCTGCCAGATTTTCAATCCGGAAAAACTGCTCCACTTTTCTTACGCCTTCTTCCGTAAGATTCACTACTTTGTCTTTTTCATTTACGACAAAGTCTCCGGTCTCTTCGACTTCAACGCCCATAATAGCGTCCATTTTCGAAAACTCATGGCTGGCCTCGCCGCGTTCCAGCTGTTGCGCTAAAATATCACACGCTTCATAGAGACGCGTTGACTTTCCACTCTGTCCGGATATAATAAGCGGGGTCCTTGCTTCGTCGATCAATACCGAGTCCACTTCATCGATAATTGCATAATGAAGCCCGCGCTGTACCAGCTGCTCCTTGTAAATGACCATGTTGTCTCTTAAATAATCAAATCCAAGTTCATTATTGGTAATATAGGTAATGTCGCAGTTGTAAGCCGTACGCCTTTCATCATTATCCATGGAATTCAGGACAACGCCAACCGTAAGCCCTAAAAATTCGTGAACCTTTCCCATCCATTCCGCATCACGCTTTGCCAGATAATCATTTACCGTAACCACGCAGACGCCTTTGCCCTCCAGAGCGTTCAAATAGGCCGGAAGCGTTGATACCAGCGTTTTTCCTTCGCCTGTCCGCATCTCTGCAATACGTCCCTGGTGTAAAATAATTCCTCCAATCAACTGGACTTCATAATGTTCCATATTCAACACGCGCCTGGCAGACTCGCGCACCGTTGCAAACGCCTCGGGAAGAAGCGCATCCAGCGTCTCTCCCTCCTGAAACCTCTTTTTATATTCTTTCGTCTTATCCCTAAGCTCTTCATCTGTCAAAGCAGTCATGGCGTCCCGATAAGACTTGATTTTTTCTACAATTGGTCTGATCCGCTTTAATTCACGCTCACTGTGTGTACCAAATAGTTTCGTAAATGCACTCATATATCTCCTGCCGCTCTCTTTCCACTTATATTTTGAAAATGTCAATATTTATTCTGTCAAAAACCTGATTTCTCTAAACACGGTCTTTATTGTACCACTTTCCCCCGCTATAAACAATAGGAAAAACCGTGAATGAATTGTTAAATTTTTAATAACATGGTATACTGTTTCATAAATTGTAATCATCTTATGGAAAGGAAGTCATAAATTATGAAATACACTTATCATCCCAAAGGAACCTGTTCCTCCCAGATTGAACTGGAGCTGGACGGAAATATCGTTCATAATGTAAAATTCGTCGGCGGCTGCGACGGAAATCTAAAAGCAATCCCAATGCTTGTAGAAGGAATGACCGTGGAAGAAATTGAAAAGCGAATCGGCGGCATACGCTGCGGCTTCAAAAATACATCCTGCGGCGACCAGCTCGCCAGAGCCTGCCGCCTTGCTTTGGAACAAAGCAGATAATCTGACAAAAAAACGCGTCTGTATATTTATAATACAGACGCGTTTTTTTGTATTCTTTATTTTGTTCTGCTAAAACGCATCTTTTTGCTAAAAGCAATCAATGCGATTCCAACTAAGAAAATACCTCCAAACAGGAAGTAAACGCCATAGTCTTCCACTCCTGTTTTTGGCGTTGCATTCACGCGGCCCTGTGTGTTTCTTGAAATCGTTACAGAAGCCCCGCCGTTTGCGCCTGATGAACCTAAATTCACTTGCGGTGTGCTCGTTCCCGGTTTTGCACTGCTGCTGCCGCTGCCGCTGCCGCTTCCGTTGTTGCTGCCTGAATCTGAATCTTCAATATGTTCTTCTCTTGCGCCGCTCCCGTTATCAGAAGCTTTATCCAGGCTTTCAAATACATAATTGCTTTGGCGCGCCCATGTCTCTGCTGTCGTTCCCCTGTATCCATACACTACATTTGGCGTCCATCCGGATTGTGAACCAATAGCTGTTACACCAGCCGGAATCGTCACGGTTTTGATTGCGCTTCCGCTAAATGCATCCGCTTCAATTGTGCCCGCCGCATTCGGTATCACCGCGGATAAAAGATAATTACACCCGGAAAACGCTCCGGAAGCTACGGTACGCATACCTGCGGAAAAAGAAATCCCCGTTTTTCCCTGTGGGCAAAACAGCAGTCTGCTGCCATCCGCCGTATAAACGCATCCGTCATAAGAAGAATATACGCCGCTTGCCACTGTCACAGACGCCAGATTGGAATCTCCGGAAAACGCGCTCATATCCAGACTTTCAAGCGTCGAAGGAAGTGAAATGCTTCCCAGGTTGCTGCAACCGGAAAATGCTCCGGCAGCAATGCTTGATACCCCTTCCGGCACCGCAACGCTCTGTAAACTGATACAATTAGAAAATTCGTTTGGTGAAACCGTACCTGTGCCCGCTCCGGAATATACTTCGGAAAGCCCGGTACAATTAGCAAACGCAGATGCTCCAACCGATGTTACCGTATCCGGAACGCTGACAGAACCAAGGCCGCTGCAGCCATCAAATGCCGAACTGCCGATGCTCTGAAGGTTTGGCGGGAAAATAATGCCGGTAATAATAGTTCTTCCCATAAACGCTCCGTCTCCGATAGCAGTAATTTTATCCGGTATTTTAACAACTCCGCCCGGCGCATCGTTGCTGTAACCCAGAACCGTCGTTCCGTCTTCACTGATAATAAAATCATCTTCATCGCTTTCAAATAAATCCGCAAGTTTCATCAGAGACTCTCCGGCTGACATTTTCCTTATTATGTTCTCCTCCGAATCACTCTTGAATCCTTTATTACTTAGTATATCTATATAATCATCAATCGTATCCATTTCTCCGGATTCCGCGCCAGTCTGCGCATCATCCGTCACAACCGGATTCTGAGGTCCGGTTATGGACGAATCCTCGGTATTTCCCGGATCTCCTTCGGACGGTATTTGTGTATCGTCTGCTTCCCCGTCTCCGGATGGAACGTCTGCTTCAGAATCGTCTTTCCCCTCCGTATCCAAAGTTTCATCGTCCTGCGTATCTCCTTCGGACGGATCTTCGGGCAGCTCCGGATCTTCCGTATTTTCTGTCTCGTCCGATTCTGTTGACTCCGTCGGCTCTGTCGGCGCTTCGCTTCCGTCCGTAACTTCCGAATCCGGAATCTCTGTTGCCGGTGTATCCGGATCCAAATCAGCGTCTTCTGTGCTTCCTGCCTCTGCATCTCCTGTCTCTGTGCCGGCCGTCTCAGGCGCATCCTCTTTTGGGGCCTGTGCATCGTCATTGGAATCATCCGCCCATGATATGCCGTCGGTAACCTCAACCTCTGGCTTTGGCTCCGTGTCGTCACCCTCCGCGCTTACCAAATCAGGCAGGATCGAAAAAAACGCCACCATTAACACCATGACAATTGCCCCTATTCGTACCGTAATATTTTTTTTCATACTTCTCACTCCTGACCGCATAGCTTCCATGCTATTGTATTTTTTTTGCTACAACGAAAAGTCTTCCGTCTTCCACATAGTTATTGCAAGTGGAAAGCGTCAGTAATTTATCGCTTTCCGTCACATCCTGTGTTCTATCATATACGGCACAGCCTCGGATATTTGCTAAAAACGCATGAAAATCATCCGCGCTCTCCGCCTCAATAAAATTATAATATCGGTAAGCGCCTTCATCGCCTACGTCAGAAAGGCAAACCGCTACAATTTGATACATCTGCTTTTCATAGATCGTGTCAAACTGTATTTTGTCATGTGTCAAAAGATAACTCTCTTCCAGATACTGTTTCAATCCGCCAAACATGGCTCCGCTTTTCATGTTATGCCCATAAATAATCAGGTTTGTGCTGGGCTTTTCAAAATCGTTGCGGCAATCCAGAAAAAGCGTTCCGTTGACATTCGCCTCACCGTTTGCGTCTTTGTCAAGATAATACGCATTATCCGTCGTCTGCATGACAGGCAGGTCAATCTGAGTATCGTCAATATAAATCCAGCCTATAAACTCCGGATATTGTTTCTTTATCATACTATATTCGGGCAGAACCTCAGGCGTTCTTTCGATTTCTGTCTCGGTTTCCGGTTCCGTCCGGTTATTTTCCTGAACTTCTTCCTGCTGTGCATTCGCCTCGCCGCGCATTCTGTCAGCGTACCAGTCAAGCGCCTGTGAAATATTTTTCTGTTGCTGCACCTCCTCCAATTTTCTAGTTGCCCTGCGCTCTCTGTACACGGAAAATCCATAAAACATCAGACACAACACTGCCAGAGAGGCGCAGGCAATTCCCAGAAATTTAAACATCTGTGCCTGCTGCATCTCTTTCTCTTTTATCTTCTGCTGCTCTTCTCTGGCTTTTTTCTTTTCTCCAAGCAGTCTGCTCCGTTCCATCTTTTTCTTTTTTTTAAGCTTATACTCGAAGTTCTGTGCCACCCGGTCTGAAATATCACAAAAGAATGCCGTTCCCAGTTTGCTCTCAAACTCCACCCTGCCTTCCCGGATATAATGGTAAACTCCCTCTGCAACTTCCGGATCGTCAATATCCAGATTCGCTACGATCGTTTCAATTTTTTCCAGATCCCGTTTGGCGCCTTCCCATTCTTCCCGGGTAGCAAACTCATGTTTGCCAAGTTTGTATATTTCCTCCATAAGTCCATCCTTTATTTCGCCTTTACTGATTTTGGAGAAGAATAACTACTGTAAATTTTCTTTCCGTTTACTTTTTTATATGCCCGGATTCTGTAAAAATATTTCTTTTTGCTCGTCAGCCTTTTGTTCGTATAACTTGTAATTCTTGATTTTTTAGCTGTCCTTATTTTTTTATAGCCTTTTGTTTTTTTCGTGCTTCTGTAAATTTCGTAACCGTCAACGCCATCAATCTTTTTCCATGACACCGTTACTTTCTTTCTGGCGCCTTTTAATTTTACGACCGGTCTGGCAATTGACGTCGTAGCTTTGACCATGCCTGAAAAGCTGCCGTAGTATGTGCTTCCGCCGGATGATGCGTATGGACGGATTTTGTACGTATAGGTCGTCATTGCTGTCAGGCCCGTATTCTTATAAGAAGGCGTTGCGGTTCTTGCAATCACCTGGTTGTTGGCGTCATAAACCGTATACCCCTCTGCTCCGGGCACTGCCGTCCATGAAAGCTGAACGTAATCTCCCGAACCTTTCGCCTTTAATCCGGATACATTTGTCATATTAACCAGGTAACGGATCGTCTTTACGCCGCCATAATTGCCAATGCCGGAAACGATAAGCGATGCCAGTCCCGGAGCCGCGTTATCCTCATAACTGATCTGATAATCCTGATTCAAAACAAGAGTTCTGCCGCCATATGTCACAGCAAGATCCTGGCTTGTCGGCGTACCCGTATAGATTTTATTCTCCACATTGTCATAGCTGCACTGGACTACGCTTCGTTTGCCAATCTCAAACGTCATGGTAATGCTTCCGTCATATCCGCCGATGCCGGTCACCGTTATTTCAGCCGTCCCAACATTTACATTATTGGCATAATCAACTTTGTAATCCGTACCAGGCGTCAATTTCAGCCCTTCAAAAACAACCGCGGCCACCGGCCGTATTTCGCCTCCCGTATAGGTAAATACCGAATCGATCAGCTGAATCTCCGCTCCGCTAATATCCCTGCTGATGTCAAAATATGCTGTCTTTTCTCCGGTATATGAAGTTAACGGCATTGGATGAATCGTAGCTGAAGCTCTGCCCCGCTCAATATTATTATCGTATGTTACATAAAAGTCCGTGTCTTCGATCAGCTCTTTTTCTCCCAGCTTCACGGATAATTTCGGTTTAACCTCCTCTCCCGTATACTTCTGTGCGGGAATGGGCGCAATATCGGCAAACGATAAATCTGCCGTTATATCAAAAAATTTTGTGATTATTCCTTTGTAGTGGTTCTTGCCTGTAATGGTGACGGTCGCTCTTCCCGGATATTTGTTGTCAATAATCTCTATGTCATAATCATCCGAACCCAGCAGATACGATTCCGTATCCTCCGGCGTCTTTGCCTCGCCGTCCTGATTCCTTCTGGTATCTTTGATAATCAATTCAGGAACAATATCGCTTCCGGTGTATTCCTGCGGATCAATCACGGAAGATTCCATATATTCTTTTTCCAGATCCGCCGGAACAATGGCAAACGTAACGTCTGCTTCGCCTGTATAATTGGATTCTTCCAATGCTTTCACCGTTACGGTTCCTTCATCTCCAACTTCCAGATTATCTCCATATTCCGTAACTTCAAAGACGCCTTCGCCAAGTTCTTCTTCACTGATTCTTTCATCTACGGCTTTAATATCCGTAATTTCCGGTATGATTGCGCTTCCGATATACTCCTGGTCCTCAATTGTAAATGTAATTTCCCCAATCGGACATTTCTCAATGGTAAATGGAATTTCAATCGTTCCGGTATACCCGCTTCCCGGAACAGCCTGAATCAAAACCTTGTACTCTCCGGCATTGATGCATTCACCATCCCAGCCAATCGTGTATGTTTCGCCTTCTTTGATCGTGTTGGTCGCAAATTCAAGTTGTAATTTCGGATGCTGCACCTTGCCATTATATACAAGCGGAAGTTCGCTCGGGTCAATCTCCGCAACGTCCACATAATCCTTCAAATCGTTTGCAATGATATAATTTTTCACGATCTCATTGTCAAAATTCTTTTCTCCCGTTACCGTCAGCGTAGCCGTGCCGGCCTGGTCGTAATTCTGATAATCAAGTGAATAGTCTTCATTCAAACGCATCGTATATCTGGTTTCCAGATCCGGCGTAAACGTAAGCACCGGTACCGGCTTGCATTCCGGCATATCCTTGTTCAGCTTATATTCGTCCTTTACGCCTGTCATTTCTATTTCAGGATCGTCTATATGACGTTTTACAATGCCAAAATGCCAGATTGCGTCGTCCCCTTCACAATTGCCGTTCGGATCCGCGGAAAGCGTGACTGTTCCGGTTGTGGTTCCGACGATCTGATTGGGTCCATAGGAAACCGTGCATCCTAAAACTTCCGGCGTCTTCGTCCGCAACTGTCCGTCTGTTCCGTAATAAGTAAGTTTAACCTGCGGTTTGATCTGCTTTCCTGTCCACGGATATTTCCCTTCGTCATATCTCGGGTTCTGATCTCCGTATTCCAAAATAATATCCGATATTTTCACCGGTACAATTCGAAACGACGTATCAATCGTCCCCGTGTAATTGCCGGTTCCTTTCACCTGCATATCTACAGTTCCGACGTTTTTATTGCCGCGCTCTCCATACGTCTGAGTATAGTCAGTCGGATTGTTCAATACAATGTCGTCCGCACCCCAGTGGATATTCAGCGCCGGCTCAATTTCTTCATCTACATAAATCTGATCCGGTATACTGTCTAAGATAACGTCCTGATCCGTAATATTTTTGGGATTCATGACAAACTGCACAGGCGCGCGTTCTGTTTTGCTGATAAAGTTTCCGTTTCCGGACACCGCGGTAATGGTGACGCGTCCATATCCGTCTCCCACGTTAATATTATCTCTGTATACATAATCAAAATCCACGCCCGGCTCCAAATCCCGATGATCCTTCCATGTCACTTTGGGTTCCGGCTTGATTTCTTTTGAAGTATAAGTATATTCTTCCGTAATATCCTCAATCAGAATCTGCGACGTATCCGACAGGTTCATTCCCTCAATCGTAAAAGCCGTCGTCCGGATGCCGCAGTAAGTCGTGTTTTTGCCATCCTGTCCGGCTAATCCGCAGACCATAACCGTTACGGTTCCGGCATTTATATTGTCCGCAAAAGTAACGCTGTAGTCTTCGCCTTCAACAAGCACATTACCGAACGTATTTCCCGGCGCCTGATCCGTAACTACAATTTCCGGCTCAATCGCTTCTTCCGTATAAACAGCCGTGTAATTATCTGTCAGTTTTCCGTCTTTACCCCGGAACTGAATTTTTACATTGAAGTTATTTCCAATGGTATATTCCTGTTCGATTGGCGCGCCTGTAAAATTGCCCCCCGACCCCGGTTTAATTGTCAATATGTATTTTTTAGCCGGAGTTGTCGCCGCCGACGGCTGCCAGCAGGAGCTTTCATGCTCCAATACATAATCTACGCCTTCTTGCAGCACATATCTTCCCAGTTTTATCGACAGGGCGCGCAAGCTGTTTTCCGCCGCTTCGTTTTTCTCGGTACCGTCGTATTCATTGCCTCCCGGCCATACGTTAATGCCGTTTCCGATGTATTCCACACTTGGAGCAATAAATAAATCCGCATCTTTTATATCTACCGGCACAATCGTAAACGGTTCAATGCGCATAGAGCCGTCTCCTCCGTATGCGCCGATTCCTGACAGGCGGATTTCCGGACTGCCGCAATTGACCCTGTCTCCTGCAAATTCAACCTCATAATCGACGCCTTCGATCAGAGTCTTTGTCTCCGCGCTTCCGTCTTCCATCGCGACCGTAGTCGTCACCATAATCTGAGGCGTTATTTCATAGCCCGTATAGTAATATTCTCCGGAACTCGCCGAACCGCACGTTGAATTTAAAAATGAAACGTCCGCATTTCTCAAATCTCCGGGAATCGTAAAATATTTTGTAATAGTTCCCGAATAATTATTAACGCCCTGAATAATGACGTATGCGCTTCCGGGAGATTCATTATTTCCGTAAATCAGGCGGTAATCCCCTGTCTGGCCATTATCTTTGCTTTCTTTTAACTGATACGTTCCTTCTGACTCGACATACTCTCCTTCTGTTGCGCTGCCGGCTCCCTGACGCTTTGTATCCGTAACCACAATTTCCGGTTTCACAGGAAATTTTGTCACCGGAGCTTCAACCTTGATGTCAGAAACCTGAATTTCAGACGAGGAAATCGATTTGGGATCCACAGTGTAATTACCAAGCTGCACGATTCCAATTTCCGCCGGAGGTATAAAATTATCTTTTGGTATAATGGTAAGATCCGTTTTTTGTCCGGCATTTGTTCCCTTGACAGAGAATACGTCGTAATCCTTTCCTTCCACTAACTTATATTGAAAACTTTCTCCCGTAATCGGATCCTGCACATTATAAATAATGGAGAGAGAAGGGATGACAGGGCTTCCGGTGAACATCGGATTGTTGCCCGGCGTATACACCAACGGAGCCTGCAGCACAGCCACCTCATTATTATGAGTCCAGCTCTCCAGCGTAATTAAAACAGGTTCAATCGTAAAATAAGTCCTGATTTCTCCGCCATAATCATTGATTCCGCTGATTATAATTGTCGGACGCTCCTCCTGCGGATCATTTTCTCCCGCGGCGTCGATATTATTCTTCCAGCTAACCTTATAATCACCGTCAACAATATAGTTGCCGTCCGAGTCCAGCATCAGATTGCCGTTTTCATCCCGCAAAATCGTCTCAGGCGCAAGGACCTCCCCATCCAGCGTAACGCTTACGGGTCCTGGTTTCAGCTCTCTTGAAATATACTGAAATACCAGCGCGTCCCATTGAACGTCTGCGTTCATAATGCTTTCACGGATATGGAAAATTTCTTTTCTCACCCCCGTAAAGTTTCCGGATCCCGTAATGATCACAACCGGCATCTGCTCCGGATCCGTTATGCCGGTATCTTTATTGTCATTTCTTTCCCATGTCAGAGTAAAATCTTTGCCCTCTCCAAATTCCAGCTCCCTGCCATTATACCGGATGACAGGAACCGGCTCTGCCGGCTGATTTTCATCATAGGCCTGGTTTGGAATCGGTTCCACCCATACGTTTGAATCGTTAATATCCTGCGGGACAATCGTAAAGGTAATGCCGTTGCCCTCTGCGTCTTGGATGTCTTTGGAATTGATCGTCCCGGAGTAATTGTTCTTTCCGGTTATAGTAAACGTATACCGTTCGTCTCCTGCTTTCTGCGCATTTACCGCGCCTGACTCAATAGTAAACTCCCGTTCAATTTCTTTCTGCGTCAGTACCCTGTTTCCAACTTTAAATTCGGTAATCTCCGGAATAACTTCATCTCCGGTATATGTATAGGTATCCTCTGCAATCGTTATACTTATATCCGACGCGGTAAGCGTTTTCCTGACAATCTGGAACGGCTTTTTGAGTGTGCCGGTGTAATTTCCTTTTCCGGTAACCGTCACTGTCACTCTGCCGACGTCACGCCGGTTTGCAGAATATGAAATCTCATAGTCATCTCCCGGATAACCGGCGCTCTTTTTGATTTCATAACCGCTGACAGAGGCCTGTGAGTATTCTCCGTTCGCGCCCCTGTGCTTATCTAAAACAGTTACGTCTGCGGTAATATCTTCTCCGGTGTATGGCGTAGAAGTAAGATCCGCTCCGTTTAACGACAATTTCATGGAAAACGCTTCGTCATTTTCCTCCAGCGCTTTCGGCTGAATTGTAAACGGCAGCGTTATGTAATAATCCTCGCCGTCTTCCGCTTCATACACTTCAAATCCGCCGGCCTTAATTTTCGGTTCAATCCGCACCTGGTATTCCCCGGCGTTTTTACATTCCGATTCCGCAAAAGGCGCCGTCGCATCCCGGTAGGTAATATCAAAATCCGACAACGGGAACTGTATCTTTCCGCTTTCGTCTACAACTTTGATACCCTTCTTAAATCCGGAACCATTGAAGGTAAACGTATTATTTTTTACCGGATCCACAAATTCAGCTTTTAACGTATTCAATTTTCGCGGTACAATCCGAAAACTGGCAGTCAGATAAGAATCCACCGATTCATTTCGATAAAAATCACCCTTACCTCTCACTTTCACCGTATAAGAGCCGCAATCGATCCATTCCACACCCGGATCTACAACTTCATAATCCGTACCCGGATTCAAAAGTTTACCATTGTTCTTGATAACGGGAGACGGTTTGATGTCCTTTCCTGTATACTGCTGATTCTCCACGGAAATGGTAATGCCGTCATCCGTATCCGTGATATACTTCCAGATTACAAAACCAATCGCAACGCTTCCTTTGCAGTTGCCTTTCCCTTCAATGGATATGATGCCGTTTCCCACACCGTAATTATTTTCATAAGAAACCGTAAAATCAGTGTTTTTCTCAAGGCTTCCGATAATAATGCCGCTCATATTGATCGTATCCGGTACGGACGGCTCTATTTTACCATTTTTATAACATGGATTATCGCTGCTGTATTCCTGTTCCAACTCTAAATTACGTTTAATAGCGTCTTCAAAATCTCCTGAACTTATGTCATATTTATCAATGGTAAATGACACTTCACGCTCACCCGTAAAATTACTGCCGGCAGCTGCCCTTACGGTAATCTTTCCGGTTCCCGCCAAAACATTTTGGTTGTCTCCGACAGGGTCGATCGTATATTCGGCGCCCTGTTCTAATTCCACTTCCGTTCCTTCGGCATCCTTTTGATAAACCCGGATTTCCGGTCTCTGTTTGTCGCCGTTATAGGAATGCTTGCTGGTGACGTCAATATAAATATAATTTTCATCAGACTTATCTTCATTGCCAAAATCCGCCGGAACAATGGAATACTCCAAAGGAATCTGTCCTTCACAGTTGTTCCTGCCCACAATGTCTACCTGCGCCATGCTATAAGGCGGATTGGAAACGCGGTCCGTATTTCTGCTGTTTCCGGCATTGTAATCAAGGGACTCATAACTGTCCGAAACTTCACCGCCCCCAAAAGCGGCTTTCTTCCTGATCTGAAAATTCGTAGGGAAAACGCCCACGGGTGACTGCGCTTTTGCTTTATTGTATACGGTTTCTTTATCATAACCGATTACTTCATACAATACCCCGACACTGGTAGGTATGATCGTAAATGTCTCCGCTTTTTCTCCGGCATACTCGCCCGTTCCCCGAATCGTAATGCTTTTATCGCCCACGCCCCAGTCAAACTCTTCCGTCAGTTCCGGTATGGTATAATGACTGGCGCTTACCGTCGCGCCGCCGTCTTTTACTGTGATCGCAAGATCCAGCGCGCGTCCTTCATAATAATATTCTCTGTTTTTGCTCTGTCCGGCATAAGAGATATCCACCGTACAATTTCTAATATCTTTTCCCAATCTGACATTGCTGTAAGAACGGAACGAATTCGGTTCCTCGTATATTCCGGATCCTTTTAAAATAAGCGTTATCGTGTTCTCGTTTGCAACCCTGGTATAATAAACTTTATAACCGTCTCCCGCGGCGCTCTCCGTCAGAATCTGGTTTAATTCTGTATTTTTATAAAGAATTTTAAGGCCCAAAACTTTCTCCGAAACAAAACTTTCCGTACCGGCTCCGGTAACGGGAAAATCGGCCTCAACCTGATTGGGCAGTGTGCCATTGACCGTACTGCCTTCAAAATCACTTTCCGGCGCAGTGCTCAAAGAAATATTTCTGGCTGCCGCTCCCATTTTGCCTGAAGCATCCCGTGCAGTATCCGGCGAAAGCGCAGACTGCGGATGATAAGCCGGCGTCTTAATATCCAAAGCATCCTCTTCATGCTCTGCATCCGTTCCCGGCTCTACTTCAGATCCGGCTTCTTCGGCCATTTCACTGTCATCCTCATTTTCGACAATAGCATCCTTTTTATTGTCTTGCTCCTCTTTCCCGTTCTGCACATCTGCAGCCACATCCGCATATTCACTGCCAGCGCCCGCAGCGAATAATGTAAAATCCGGCATGCTTCCCACCATGCAAAAAGTAAGAATCACAGCCAATACCCGTTTTGCCACATCCTTGTACATATTCATCGCTCCCTTTTTCTATCTAAATTATTTTTATCCTTCATCCACAGAATATTATATATAGTCCTATCTATTATATCGTATCACCCAACGCAAAAAATTACAATAATTTTGCACTTTTTTTCATACCATATCTGTCATACGCTCTTGCCTTCCCGCCTTAAATTATTTATTATCATTTATTTTACCACACAAACGAAAAAATAAAAATATCAAATCTCCGTTTTGTCTAATTTTCGCATTCTTTCGCGCCGCTTAAGCTGTGTATAAATTTATGCATAAACGGAATACAGATCAGAAATGAAGCCGCATCCGCAATCGGCTGAGACGCTTCTAACCCAATTATTCCAAACATCCCCGGCAAAAAAAGAATCAGCGGCAAGAAAAAAACGCCTTGTCTGCACGAAGCTAAAAATGCAGCTTTCGCAGATTGCCCGACCGCCTGAAATGTCATATTACAGACAACGCCAAGCGGCAGAAGCGGCATGACAACGCATTGAAAACGCAATGCAAAAACGCCAATTTCCACTACTTTTGCGTCGTCCGAAACAAACTGGCGCAGTAAAACAGGAGCAAAAAAGAAGAGCAATGCGCCAAAAACAGCCATGCCAATCGTCCCCACTCTCATCACAAAACGATATGCCGCATGCACTCTGTCGTATTTTTTTGCTCCGTAATTATAACCGACAACCGGCTGATACCCCTGCCCAAATCCAATCAGAACGCAAAACACCATCATAAAGATTTTTCCCACAATTGACATCGCGGCTACCGCCGCATCTCCATAATATGCCGCCGCATGGTTTTGCGTTACCGATGCAATGCCGGATAACCCCTGACGGAACAGTGAAGGCATACCGTTACCGATATATTCTTTGCACAAAGACAAGTCGGCCGACAGATATTTTTTCGAAAAACGAATAATCGTCTTTTTCCGCAGAAAAAAAAGAAACAAATAAATGCAGCTTACGCACTGGCTGATTGCCGTAGCGGCAGCCGCCCCGGAGACGCCCCAGTCAAGCACAAAAATAAACAGCGGATCCAGTGCAATATTTAAAATGCTTCCGCACCCGATTCCCATCATGGACAATTTGGTTTTCCCTTCTGCCCGAAGCAGATTATTCAGCACAAACGAAACCGTCATAACCGGAGCGACATAGAGGATATACCTTGCATACTCCATTGCATAGGGCAGAATCGTTTGCGTCGCTCCCAATAAAATCATTAATTTTTCCAAAAACAGGATTCCAGACACCGCGAGGATTGTCCCGAAAATCACAGATGCAAGCAGCGCCTGCAACGCTATTTTCTGCGCCCGTTCGTCCTCTTTTTCTCCAAAAAGCCTGGAAACCACGCTTCCGGCGCCCATGCCGACCGTAAACCCAATGGCCTGAATAATCGCCATAAGTGAAAATACAATTCCCACGGCGCCTGACGCGCTGGTACCCATCTTAGAAACAAAATAGGCGTCTGCAACGTTGTAAATGGAAGTAACCAGCATTGTAATCATCGTTGGAACAGCCACGGAAACTACTAATTTCGGAATCGGCGTATGAATCATTTTCTCGTACTGCGCATCTTTCTTCTGCATACCTTATCACCGTCATTTCGTAACATTCTTTCTCTTAATATCTCCTTTCCGTCTTTTTCTTATACGGCTTCCGTTTCTGGTTTTTCGTTGGCGTCTGTGCCGCACGCCGCTGTCTGTCCGGCAATGTTTTAACCGCACGAATGCACAGAAAGCTGCCGCAAAATCCCCTTCACTGCCTGATATGGAAAAGACACATTCCGTCCCAATGCCATACCTTGCATACAAAGGTTATTTTACGACAGCTCCCTAATGCTTTTATCTTATCTGTCTTTTACTATTTGATTTTCTTTAAAGTAACTTTAAGTCCGGCTTTTTTCAGCTTGTTCATCGTCCGTTTCTTAACAGACGCTTTTTTGCGAAGTGATTTGTGCACTTTAACAGTCAGCTTCTTATTCGTGATCTTTTTAAATGCATTCTTCTTCATATCCGGCAGACTTTTTCCTTTAAATTGTACAGACTTAAGCTTTCTGCAATTATTGAACGCGCCTTTTGCAATGTTCTTTACATTCGCGCCGATTTTCACAGTCTGCAGTTTTTTGCAATTTTTGAATGCATTCGGAGCAATTGCAACGACTCTGTAAACTTTGTTGTTGTACGTCACAGTATTAACCGTTACCGTTTTCTTATCCGCTCCTTTGGTCAGTATAACCGTATCGCCGGATGCATCAGCCATTTCGTAAGCATCTTCCCCAATTGCAAATTCTTTTTTTGTCACCGGATCCGGCAAAGGATCTTTTTTATCTTCTATAGAAAGGCCGCTTTGCGCCGCAGTCAGAGCCTGGTACACTCTGTTAAGCTCCTCATAACTTTCAGAATTTGCAGCCAGTACCGCAGCATTATATGCAGCTAAAAACGCATCCCAGCTTGCTTGCGTATACGATCCGCGCCCTTTATCCTTTATTGCAGCTGCCGCCGCAATCGCCGCTTTCAATTCGCCGCTTTTCTCTTCGGCAAGATCTTCATTGTTGCCCGCGCCTTTCATGACAAGATTGCCATATGCTTCCTGCAATGCCAAAAATACTTTGTCAACTTCATCCAATGTCGCATTTCCAGTTTCCAAAACAGCCTCCAAATTTTCCAAAGCCTTTTTGTAAACATCCCATGTATCGCGCGTATACTCCGAAGCGTCGGAAAGGTCCGGCATATCGTTCATTTCCTGTCCGATCACATCATTTGACAGATCGGAAAGCTTAAATTTCGCCTGTTTGATCCAACACCAGTCATTGTATACACTGTAATTCGGCAGACTTTCGGAATACTCTTTATCCCAGTGACCATACGTATTCATAATAAAGGTTCCATCCGGCTGCACGACAAATCCGGTATATCCGGTATCGCCTGACTTCGCATTTGCCGACCAGTCCTCGCAGAGCAGAATCCGGTAAGAGCCTTCTCTTTGATTCATAATATCATCATAAGTTCCAATCCATGCTACCCAGTCGCCCGCTACCCAGTCAGAACCTCCGTCAAATTGATTATTTCCATTTAAATCATATTTGATTTCACGGAACGGAATTACAACTCTCTGACCTGTCGGATCGGTAGGATCATATATTATCTTATGACGTTCTCCCGCAAGGGAACCAGGCAGAGGAACCGGTCTGCTCCATGTTTCCCCTTCATCATCCGAATAGAACATCGTTGCCGGACCATTATGCGTCTGATTTCTCGCCAGACCCACAATCCTGCCTCCATCCGGAGACCGAAACAGCCCGACTTCACAGATCTGATGACTGCTCTCTATATCCTGGTGTTCGCTCAGATAAGGCACCGGATCTGTCCAGCAATCATTCCCATCTTCATCAAACGTCAGATAGGATTTATAATTGACGAAACTGCCCCCATCATGATAAACACCCATCCATTTATCAATATATTCGCCGTTTTCCTTAAGTTGGATCAGGCTTGCCATAACGACAACCCCTTCATTAAACGAACCATCTGACAGTGTTGGACAGTGCGTTTTAAACTCGCTCCAGGTCTCTCCTTCGTCGTTGGAAACAGAAGAATCCCATCCTCCGACCGGCGCTCCAAAACTCTGAGGATGTCCGGACAGCACAATTAATTTTGTCGACCCGTCCGTCATATTCAGTTTATAAATAGTCGGCGTTTCATAAGAAGTATTCCATGACTCCGGAATATCTGTCTTTCTCGTCCAGGTCTTTCCGGCATCACGGCTCACCATCATAATAATGCGGCCGCGGCCATGGCCTACCGGAAATACGGTATACAATGTCTTATTGTCATTAAGCATAATCATATCCGGCTGTCCGAGATAATGTTCGTCTCCATCCGACTCTCCCTTCAGCACATCCGACAGATACTTCTCCGGCAGCTTATATTCTGGCAGAGAATTGCTGATGCAAAACTCTCCTTCCGGCCTTTCAACTACTTCTGGCACGGTAATCGCAACGGAAGCTGTATATCCGGTCTGCCTGTGCAGCAGCGTGATCGTCGTCTCTCCGGATCCTCTTGCCGTAACAATCCCTTTTGCGTCTACCGTTGCAACGGAAGGATCTTCTGAAGCGAAAATGACCCTTTTATTATCAAGATCCGTAACGAGTTTATGCGGAATCTGCCATTTCTCACCCTTTGTCAATGTTTTCTCTGATTCTGTCACGTGCAGACCTTCCGAATGCAGACTGATATACAGACCCGTAATTTTTGCCACGCCCGCTTTAAAATCTCTCACTTCCTGTATTACCTTGTTTTTCTCACTATCCGTTAAATACGTCCGTCCCGTAGTAGCCTTTGTTTTGATATTATCGTATAAAGCATTGATTTCATCTTCAAGGCTTGGCTCCAACGATTTCAGGTACAAAAGCTTATTTACATCCCGGACGCCTTCCGCCATGCGTTCCAGACGCACGGAGCTTTTGCTTTCCGGCTTACTGGCGTCTTTTTCATCCGGATAGATCAAGAAGCAGTCGCCAGGCTCAAACGCGTTATGCGTCGCGTCGCGAAGCGGATCTTCCACCCATGCGTCATATGCCCAGCGCAGAAATCCTGCCGTCTCCATCTTCCCCGCATTAATAATCGACCAGTAACTCTCTGCCGGAGCGCTCAAAGAAAAGTTGCCCGGCTTATGCTCCGTACAGGAATACAGCGTCGTCCGAAGCCCCGCTTCCTCTCTTTCTTTCAAAAGATCCTGAAATTCCGCAACGTGTGCGGCAACCGCATTATCTCCAATATTTAAGTCATCCACGCGCATGGCCAGATCTTTTTTTTCTGCAAACGCATCCATGGCGCCCGCTGTCTTTAATCTCTTTCCTTTTTCATTTGTAACAGATTCAATCACGTCGAATGCCGCCGCGGAAAATCCTCTTTCATCAATGCCAATATAAGACTCTTCAAACCAGCCCTTTTCTTCCAGATGGTCAATCAAATCTTGCAGAAAATCCGTCCATACCTCTACATATCTGTCGTTTCCCGCCGTAAACGATTCATATTTCAGCGTATTGTTTTCCCAGTAGGCAAAAGAATTATGCCATGGAGCAATGCTGTATAATACGATTTTATCACCTATTCCAAGTCCTTTACAAAACGTAACCCATCGGTCAAAATCCGTATAATCATATGAAAAACTGCCGTCGCCGTTTTTCGTCCATTTAACCATCGACGGATAATGCACTTCGTTAGCGCTGTAAGTCTGTCCGTTCCATGCCTCTTCCACAATCGTCGTAGTAATCGCATGGCCTCCGATTTCTTTGTATTTCAGCATAGAAGATTTCATAAGCGCAAGGTGCTCTTCCGAAAAAGGTTCCACACCATAATATTCCGCGCTGCTGTACGGATACTGCCACAGTTCAATGTCAAATGTGTCCGCAAATGTGTCTGCATCCGGCAGAACTACGTCCGCCACGTTTATGGTATAAGTAAAGGTAAGCGGTTCTTCTATTCCATTTGCCGAAGCCGTCAGCGTTCCCGTATACACTCCGGCCGCCGCGTCTTTCGGTATGTCAAATTCCACCCATACCGGCTGTACGCTGTTCCAGCCTATATCTATGGATCCGCCCTGCTGATAGAGAACATCCGAAGATTCGCTTCTGTTCGCGCTTGTCGCCTCCGGCAGCGGCCTGGTTTTATCACCATAACCCCAGTATGTTCCGTTATAAGCTTTGACGGATTTGATAAACGTCGTCTTTACATGATCCGCTGAGATTGAATCCGTTTCACTCTTTAATCTGCTGGCTGTTACGCGGACATTTTCCAGACTGCAGTCTCTGGAAAAGAGCGCCAGCACGCTTGTCGCCTTATCGTTCTTCCACGCGGACAGATTAACTGACGATACGTTTTTTGCAGCAATCTCAGAATAGCGGTTCTGTGTGCACTGTTCGTTCGTATCTTCGATCGTTCCTCCAAGATCCGGATCTCCGCCCTGGTACGGCTTATGCGTAATTTCCGCTGAAACCACCTGATTGACTTTATCCACCGCAACCGCCTTTAATACATGCTTTTCTTCCGTCAAACCGCTGACAGAATAAACAACCATAGGCTGCGTACGCTTGCCGCTGTATAAATTTACCGTTTCTTCATGTTCTCCGTCTACGGTAAACTTTACACTGCCATGCTTATCTGATTTAACCGCCCATACGGAAATCGCATTCCCCTCAAAATGAATTTCATAATAACGCTCTTCCGTCGCACTGGCGCTGACATAACAATCGCCTAAATTCTTCGTCCATCCCTGTCCGCTGAATGTAAAATAATTTTTTCTGTTTGTATCCTCAATATCCGTTGTTAGTGAGTCCACAACCATCTCATCCTGTTCCGCAGCTTTCAGCGTGGCCGCCGGGAACACAACGAAAACCATTGCAAGCGAAAGCGCCGTGCAAAGCAGCCGCTTCCATATTTGTGTTTTTGCCCTCTGCTTCAATTAAACTTACCTCCTCTTTCCCTTTTGCTTGTGAAATATACATAATACAGGTCTGCAAATGCGTATAATTCATATACTATTTTACCATTTTCAAATTTTAATGTCAATTGCATTTCCAGGAACTGAATAAAAATCCAAGCGGATTCTAACTATGCATCATGAAACTTTCACAAAAAAGTCCGCCGGATCCTTATTATCCGGCGAACTTTCATGCAGCTTTATCACCTAAGCTGCCTCACTATTCTTCTGCATCTCCCAAATGGTTTAAAATCATCTCCAGCTGTTCCATCATCAGCCTGTCTTTTTTCAGCAAATCCTCATGCTCACGAATCAGATTTACCTTCTCCTGCATCAATTCTTTTATCCGTTCCATTACTTCTTCCTGTTTCATACCATAATCCCCCTTATTACCGGACGAACCTATGCTTCTCTCCTGTCCACCACAAGTTTATCCAGATGCCAGATGTCGTCCACATATTCCTGAATCGTCCTGTCTGATGAGAATTTTCCGGCATATGCCGTATTTAACATAGCCATTTTTGCCCAGCGTTTTTCATCCTTATATGCTTCCTCCACTTCTCTCTGCGCCTGTGCATAAGAATGAAAATCCGCAAGAATAAAGTACGTATCCGCATATCTTGTACTCTGTGTGTTTAACAGTGAATTATAAAGCTCCCGGAACAGTTCGCTGTTCTGCGGAGAATAAAATCCGTTAATCAGCTGCATCAGCACTTTGCGGATGTCCTGGTCGTTATTAAAAATCTGCATCGGATTATAATCTCTGTTCTTCTCATGAGAGATAACCTCATCGGAACTCATTCCGAAAATAAACATATTTTCCTTGCCGACTTCTTCTAACATTTCCACATTTGCGCCGTCCATCGTTCCGATCGTAACCGCGCCGTTTAACATAAACTTCATATTTCCGGTGCCGGACGCTTCCTTGCTTGCCGTAGAAATCTGCTCGCTGACGTCTGCCGCCGCGAAAATCCACTCTGCATTGGATACACGGTAATCTTCAATAAACACAACTTTTATTTTGCCGTTAATGCTCTTGTCATTGTTGATTACTTCCGCAACGCTGTTAATCAGCTTAATCGTCAATTTCGCGATTTTATATCCTGCCGCCGCTTTTGCTCCGAAAATAAACGTTCTCGGATAAAATTCCCTGTCCGGATGTTCTTTCAGTTCATTGTACAGATACATGATATGAAGAATATTCAAAAGCTGCCGCTTATATTCATGCAGACGTTTCACCTGTACGTCAAAAATCGAACGCGGGTCCACATCAATGCCGTTATGCTCTTTGATATATTTTGCAAGACGAAGTTTATTCTGATATTTGATATTCATGAACTCATGCTGCGCCTTATCATCATCTGCATAAAGCGCAAGCTTCTCAATCTTGCTTAAATCGGTGATCCATTCGCTTCCCACATGATCGGTTACCCACGCGGCCAGAAGCTGGTTGCCATGCAGCAAAAAGCGCCTCTGCGTGATGCCGTTTGTCTTATTGTTAAATTTGTCCGGAGACATCTCATAGAAATCCCTCAATTCCTGATTTTTAAGGATTTCCGTATGCAGTCTTGCCACACCGTTCACAGAATGTCCGGCGGCAATTGCCAGATGCGCCATTTTTACCTGCCCGTTGTAGATAATTGCCATCCGCTCTATTTTGCCGTTATCACCCGGATAACGCTGCTGTATCTGAAGAATAAATCTGCGGTTGATTTCTTCCACAATCTGATAAATTCTGGGGAGAAGCCTTGAGAAAATCTCAATCGGCCATTTTTCCAGTGCTTCCGCCATGATGGTGTGATTGGTGTACGCGCACACTTTTGTGGTAATATCCCATGCGTCGTCCCACTGCAGCTCCTCTTCATCCACCAGATAACGCATCAGCTCCGCAACCGCAACCGTCGGATGCGTATCGTTTAGCTGAAACGCCACTTTTTTGGGAAGATCATGAATGTCGGAATGATATTTTTTAAATCTGGCCACCGCACGCTGCACGCTTGCCGAAACAAAGAAATACTGCTGCTTTAACCGAAGCTCCTTACCGGCAATATGATTGTCGTTCGGGTAAAGCACCTCCACCAGGTTTCTCGCCAGATTTTCCTGCTCCACCGCTTTGCGGTAATCTCCCTTGTCAAAAGAATCCAGTTCAAAACACTCTGCGGGTTCCGCGTCCCATATCATCAACGTATTGACTACGTGATTGTTGTAACCTAAAATCGGCATGTCGTACGGCACGGCGCGCACCGACTGATAACCCTCCTGAACAAATTTGACCCTTCCGTCCGGCGCATTGACCGCACGCACATAGCCGCCAAATTTTACCTCATACGTATATTCCGGCCTTCTAAGCTCAAACGGATACCCGTTCTTCAACCAGTTATCCGGAACCTCTATCTGGAATCCGTCTTCAATTTTCTGCTTGAACATCCCATAACGATACCGTATGCCACAGCCGTAAGCGGCATATCCCAATGTAGACAGAGATTCCATAAAACAAGCCGCAAGCCTTCCCAGACCTCCGTTGCCAAGCGCCGGATCCGGCTCCTGGTCTTCGATTGCATTGATGTCAAGGCCCAGCTCTTCCAAAGCTTCCGCTACCGGCTGATACACCGTCATATTAATCAGGTTGTTGCCGAGCGCGCGTCCCATCAGAAATTCCATGGACATATAATACACTACCTTCGGGTCCTTTTCCTTCATCGTCTGCTGTGTTTCCATCCACTGATTGATCACTTCGTCTTTTACCGTATAGGATACCGCCTGAAAAATTTCCTGCTGATCGGCTTCTTCCAAAGTCTTGCGAAACAGCGTCCTTACGCTGTTTTTCACTTCTTTTTTAAACTGTTCCTTATCAAAGTTCTTCAACTGTGCTCCTCCTTCTTCACTTCCATAACGACATGTTCCCCATTGATGTTCCATTCTTTTTCATAACCGCCCAGCTTCTCTGTCGTAATTCTATCAGCAAGGACCTCGGTTTGAATCGTATTTTTATTTCTCTCAAAAACCTCTGCTGCCTTCTTATCCGCCTGATAGGAAACCGCAATTTTATCCATCACTTCAAATCCGGCTTCTTTGCGCATTGTCTGAATCTTGCTGATGATCTCGCGGACAAATCCTTCCTCCACCAGCTCTTCTGTCAGATTCACATCCAGTACGACCGTCGTTTCGTTATCACTCTCCGTTACGTAACCATCCACCTGCGTCGTCGTAATAAGAAGATCGTCTCTTAATAATACAACCTCACTGCTTACACTGTCAAGTTTTAACGCCCCGCTGGCATTCAGCTCCGCCATCGCCGCGTTACCGTCTATTTCCATAAGCGCCTTCTTAATCTGCCCAAGATATTTCCCATACCTGGGCCCTACCGTGCGAAGCTGCGGCTTAAACGCGTACCCCGTATAAGCGCTTGCGTCGTCCAGATAGCTTACTTTTTTTACATTTAACTCTTCTTCCACAATTCTGGTATAAAATTCCGGCAGCTCCTCAGGCGCTTTGACAAACATCGCTCCAATCGGCTGGCGGTTCTTGATATTTGCCGTATTTCTGCAGGCGCGTCCCATAACGACTATTTTTAAAACCTGCTCCATATTCTTTTCCAGTTCCCTGTCAATCACCGATGAATCCGCCGTCGGGAAATCACAAAGATGTACGCTCATCGGCGCATTTTTATCAACGCTGCAAACCAGATTGCGGTAAATATCCTCCGACATAAAAGGAATCATCGGCGCGGCGCATTTCGCCACCGTTACAAGCGCGGTATACAGCGTCATATAGGCATTAATTTTATCCTGTTCCATTCCCTTTGCCCAAAACCGCTCCCGGCTTCTTCTGACATACCAGTTGCTCATCTCGTCCACAAAGCTGTCAAGCGCCCTTGCCGCTTCCGGAATGCGGTAATTCCCAAGATTCGTATCGACATCTGCAATCAGGCTGTTTAATTTGGACAAAAGCCATCGATCCATAACGGACAATTTGTCGTATTCCAGGCTGTATTTGCCGGCGTCAAATTCATCGATATTTGCGTACAGCACAAAAAACGCATATGTGTTCCAAAGAGTTCCCATAAATTTACGCTGTCCTTCCTGGACTGCTTTTCCATGGAAACGGTTAGGCAGCCAGGGAGCGGAATTGATGTAGAAATACCAGCGAATCGCGTCTGCGCCGTATTTTTCCAGCGCTTCAAACGGATCTATGGCATTACCTTTCGATTTGCTCATCTTCTGCCCGTTCTCATCCTGTACATGCCCCAGTACAATCACGTTTTCATAAGGCGATTTGTTAAACAGAAGCGTAGATTCCGCCATCAGTGAATAAAACCATCCGCGGGTCTGATCGACGGCTTCCGAAATAAACTGCGCCGGGAACTGCTGCTCAAACAGCTCTTTATTTTCAAACGGATAATGGTGCTGCGCAAAAGGCATGGCGCCGGAATCAAACCAGCAGTCTATCACTTCCGGCACGCGGCGCATATCTTTCCCGCATTTTGGACATGGAATTGCCACTTCATCAATATAAGGCCTGTGAAGCTCGACATTTTCCACATCGCTCTTTCCGCTTCTTTCGGCCAGCTCACTGCGGCTTCCGATGCATTCCTGATGGCCGCATTCGCACTCCCACACGTTTAAAGGCGTTCCCCAGTAACGGTTGCGGGAAATGCCCCAGTCCTGGATATTTTCGAGCCAGTCCCCGAAGCGGCCTTTTCCGATTGAGTCCGGAATCCAGTTGACGGTATTATTGTTGCGGATCAAATCGTCTTTGACTTCCGTCATTTTAATAAACCAGGACTCTCTGGCATAATAAATCAACGGCGTATCGCATCTCCAGCAGTGCGGATAATCGTGCTCAAATTTCGGCGCGTCAAAAAGCAGGGACTTCTCCTCCAGTTCTTTTAAAATCATCGGATCCGCTTTTTTTACGAAAACTCCGGCATAATTTGTCTCCTCCGTCATCTCTCCTCTGCCGTTGACGAGCTGCACAAAAGGAAGGCCGTATTTTCTGCCCACATTGGCGTCGTCTTCTCCAAATGCCGGCGCAATGTGGACAATGCCGGTTCCGTCCGTCATCGTAACATAATCGTCGCATGTGATGTAGTGCGCTTTTTTACGCTGCTTTTCTATGATCTGCTCCGCAAAATCAAACAGCGGCTCATATTCTTTATATTCCAGATCTTTACCCTGGTACGTATTTAAAACCTCATATGCCGCCACGCCGTTTTCTTTGTCCGAAAGTCTCTCCAGCGCTTTGTCCAGAAGAGCTTTCGCCAGATAATAAACATATCCGTCAGCCGCCTTTACCTTGCAGTACGTCTCCTGCGGATTCACGCAAAGCGCAACATTGCTGGGAAGCGTCCAGGGCGTAGTCGTCCAGGCCAGAAAGAAGGCGTCTTCTCCCACTGCTTTAAACCTTACGACGGCAGAGCGTTCTTTGACTGTCTTATACCCCTGCGCCACCTCCTGAGAGGAAAGCGGCGTACCGCAGCGGGGACAGTAAGGAACGATTTTAAAGCCCTTGTACAGAAGCTTTTTATCCCAGATCTGCTTTAACGCCCACCATTCGGATTCGATAAAATCATCGTGATACGTCACATAAGGATCGTCCATATCCGCCCAAAATCCAACGGTTCCGGAAAAATCCTCCCACATCCCTTTATATTTCCAAACGGATTCCTTGCATTTTTCAATAAACGGCTCCATTCCGTATGCTTCAATCTGCTCCTTGCCGTTTAACCCAAGCAGTTTTTCCACTTCAAGCTCCACCGGAAGCCCGTGCGTATCCCAGCCCGCTTTCCTCGGCACATATTTTCCCTTCATCGTGTGGTACCTTGGAATCATATCCTTGATTACGCGGGTCAGCACATGGCCGATATGCGGCTTTCCATTGGCTGTGGGCGGTCCGTCATAAAACGTATACGTCTCTCCCTCTTTTCGGTTTTCCATGCTTTTTCTGAAAATATCATTGTCTCTCCAGAACTTCTCCGTCTCTTTTTCCCGTTCGACAAAATTGAGACTGGTTTCAACCTTATTGTACATAGCATCCTCCTGTTCCTGATTTAAAAAAGCCCTTCTTCCTGTAATAGGACGAAGGGCAAAATATCGCTATACCACCTGTTACAACATACTTGGAGCCAAAGACTCCGCATATACGTCTCCCGTAACGTGGGAACGGCCGTCGGCGCCTATTCTCCTGCATCCGCATCCGGATCGATTTCAGGCCGCAACTCGAAAGTGATGTTCAGGCATCCTCTACTCATACCGGCTTTCACCAATTCCGGCTCGCTTTGATTTTCGCAATACGCCCTACTGTCTTTGTCATCGTTTTTTTGCATAAACAGTATACGTGGATAAAGCGGGATTTGTCAATAGTGAAAGTATGAGAAAACGCTTAAAAATTCATTCTTCCATGCTCCTTTCCTCCCTCTCCTTCTTCTGCGCCCTGCGGAAAGCCAAAAAGCCCGCCGCATAAATCGCAATTATGATCCCGTAACAAACGATCAGATACAGCTTTAATTCCCCTCCCTGAAACGCGTAAGCGTAAACATTGATCAGCGGCACAGCTAAAATGGCCGCCCAAATCAGTATGGAAACTGTTTTTGCAATCCAGGGCTTGCGAACCAGCCAGACAATGCAGGGTTCGCGAAAAAGCATCTCTATTTTTGTATACTCCACAATATCTTCCAGCAGCTCTTCCATCTGCGCAAACTTCTTTCCTTTTTCTTCTTCCTCATGCATATAATTTAAATATTCATCCAGCTTTTCCTCATCGATGCGCTCCTCTTTTAATACCATGCAGCACAAGTCCATGGCGCCCTGCAGATTTTCCATTTGAGCCGCCAGCTCCTGTCTCTGCCTTTCCAGTACGATTGTCAAATCCGCCTCTCCTTCCAGAAGCAGATAAATCGTCTCAACGGCAATTCCCATTTTGCGGTATAATAAAATTTTTTTAATCCTTGATACATCTTCCTGCGTATAATTACGGTATTTGCTCTCCTTTTCCCTGACAGGCAAAAGCAAACCCTTTCTTTCATAAAAACGAATGTTGCTGATATTTAATCCGGTCAGCTCCGCCACTTCGCCAATCCTCATTTTATCTGTCTCCTTTCTCCTTCAATTATCGTTACTATACACGCTTCACCTGGTGCAGAGTCAAGTATTTTCCTGGTTTTTTATAGAAAGACGAGCGTTTTTTCGGTTTTGCCAAAAAATATGGATATTATTATTAATAAAGGGATTCGCCACATCATGGCAAATCCCTTATTTTACATTTCATGGATATTTATATAATAATTCTTATAAAGCCTCTACATCAATGCCCTTCAGCAGTTCGTTTTTGCGTATTTCCGCCCCATTTTCATCAAACAAATACACACGGTATAACAGAACGCACATTTTTTCTCCCACTTCCACGTGCCTGCGTTCCAGGGAGCGGTTTGTTTTTAAACTGACGCCGTTTACGCGAAGCGTAAGCTCCAGATAACTTCCCCGGAATACAATTTCTTCAATCACGCCTTCTTCACCGGCTCCGATCAGCTTTTTGAATTTTTCATTATCGCTTTTAAACGCTTCTACAAACTCCGGCCTTACGATTACTTTCTTACCTTTTGGAATTCCGTCGTATCCTTTAAATCCCACAAGCTCCTCTAAAATCGCAGAAGTTCCGATAAACTGCGCCACAAAAGGCGTTCTGGGATTTTTATAAATAGCGATCGGGCTTCCCATCTGTTCCAGGCGTCCCTCGTTGATGATTATAATATCATCCGCAACTTCAACGGCTTCCTCCTGGTCATGCGTGACAAAAATACTCGTAATGCCCACTTTCTGAATCATTTCTTTCAGCCAGCTGCGCAATTCCTTGCGGACCTTCGCATCAATCGCGGCAAACGGTTCATCCAAAAGCAAAAGCTGCGGCCTTGGCGCAATGGCCCGGGCAAACGCCACTCTCTGGCGCTGGCCGCCGGACAATTGGTTTGGATAACGCTTCTCTAAGCCTTCCAGGCCAATCAAAGCAATCATTTCCATTACTCTTTCGTGAATTTTCTGCTTTTCCATTTTCTGGACTTTTAACCCAAACGCAATATTGTCATAAACCGTCATGTAGCGAAACAGCGCATAATTCTGAAATACAAACCCGATGCCTCTTTCGCTGGCCAAAACGTCATTGACCACCTTGCCCTCTATGGCCACATCACCGGAATCCTGCTGCTCCAATCCGGCAAGTATCCTAAGAATCGTCGTCTTTCCGCTTCCGCTCGGCCCAAGCAGCGCCACCAGCTTCCCCTGCTCAATTCCAAAACTGATGTCTTTCGCCGCTTCATAACCGTCGAAATTCTTGCATATATTTCTCATTTCCACATACATAGTCGTTGTCCTCCAAAATTATACATCACTTCTTTTTCCCCTGTACTCAGCTATATTCTTCAGAATCAGCATAAGCAAAGCCATGCCGGCCAAAAGCGAGGAAACCGCAAAGGCCTGCGTGATGGAATCCGCGCTTCCCGCCATATACAAAGCATCGATTTCAAGCGGCAGCGTAAACGTCTTTCCTCTCGCTTTTGAAACCGCATAGACGGCTCCAAACTCTCCAAAAGCTCTTGCCGCGCAGAGTATCATTCCATAGAGGAGACCCCATTTCATATGAGGAAACGTAATTTTGCGGAAAATGGTAAATCCGGACGCCCCCATCATCGCAGCGGCTTCTTCTTCATCCCGCCCCTGCGCATACAAAACAGGAATAATTTCTCTGGATATAAAGGGAAATGTCACAAATATCGTCGCCAGCACAACCGCCGGAACCGAAAAGACAAACGACAAATCCGTTCCAAGCATATCGTTGATCCCGTCGATAATGGGCTTTGCCCATCCTGCCCGTCCAAACGTCATAATATAGGCCAGCCCCGCGATAACGGGAGAAACGGAAAAAGGTATGTCAATCAAGGTAGAAAGCACATTTTTCCCACGAAAATCAAATTTGGTCACAAGATAGGACGCGATCACGCCAAATGCCGTGTTGACGGCTACCGCAATCACCGTGGCAATCAACGTAACTTTTAACGCCGATATGGTATTGGAAGCAAAAACCGCCGTCCGATAAGAATCAAACCCGTCTTTGATTGCGCGATAAAGCACTTCCAGCAAGGGCAGCACAAGCATCAGAAAGAAGAACGCCACGCTGATCCCGATTAATATCCATTTTACAGTCTTTGAATCTCTCTTTTTCATCCGGTTCCTCCTACGCATTTGTCCGGCGGCTGGCCAAATGCTGTATCACATTGATCACAAACAACATCAGAAACGACAGAATTAAAAGCACAAGGGCGATCGCCGCAGCTCCCTCATAATCCACATTTCCTGAATTCAGCTTCTGCATAATAATATAAGAAACCACCTGCGTCCCATTTTTTTCACTGTTGCCCGATATGTAGATTACACTGCCGTATTCGCCGATTCCTCTTGCGAGCGCAAGCCCGAACCCCGTCCACAAAGCCGGAGCAATTTCTGGAAAAATCACTTTTCGGAAGATCCGGAAACGGGAAGCTCCCAGCATAACCGCCGCTTCTTCATAAGACGCCGGCAATTTCTCCAATACCGGCTGAATCGCCCTCACCACAAAAGGAATGCCGATAAAAACCATTGCCACGATAATCCCCGTTTTGGTATATGCAATCTCAATTCCGATCTTCTCAAACGCCCTTCCCAAAACCCCCGTATCCGAATACATTTTCGTCAGGGTAATTCCCGCAACCGCAGTCGGCAGGGCAAAGGGCAGCTCAATCATCCCATCCATCAGGCGTTTTCCGGGAAAATCATAACGAACCAACGTCCACGCAAGCAGCGTGCCGAAAACACAGTTGATCACAGCCGCCACAAACGCACAGCCAATGCTCGTAACAAACGACTGCACGACGTTTGGCCTGGTCATCAGCGCAGCAAATTCCTCCCATGACAAATGAAAAGAATATGCAAGCACAGATGCAAGCGGAATCAAAACAATCAAAGACAACATCGCAACCGTAACTCCCATAGAAAGCCCAAATCCCGGAATCACGGATTTTCTTCTTATTGTTTGCGCCTTTTTCAATGGTACTGCCTCCTATTTACTGTAGATTTCGTCAAAAATAGCGTCATCCGCAAAAAAATCCTCATACGCCTTATCCCAGCCGCCAAAATCATCGATTGTGCACAAATTTACCGACAAATCAAACGTATCCGCAAACTCATTTAAAACGGCTTCATCCGACGGACGGTAAAAATGCTCTCCTGCCAGCCGCTGCGCCTCCTCCGTATACAAATACTCCAGATAGTCTTTCGCAATTTCCTGCGTGCCGTTTTTATCTGCATTTTCATCTACAATCGCTACGGACGGTTCCGCCAGAATGCTGATGCTTGGCGTTACCAGCTCATATTCTCCCGGATATTCTTCCAATGTAAGCAGCGCTTCATTCTCCCACGCAAGCAACACGTCTCCCTGACCGTTTTCCACAAACGTCGTTGTGGCTCCCCGCGCGCCGGAATCCATGACAAGCACATTATTGTAAATATCAGACACAAAATCCTTCATCTTCGCCTCGTCATTTTGGAAATTCAGCTTTGCGTACTGCCATGCGGCAAGGAAGTTCCAGCATGCGCCTCCGGAAGATTTGGGGTCCGGCGTTATAATTTCCACGCCTTCTTTTGTCAAATCCTCCCAGTCAGAAATTCCCTTTTCGTTTCCGCTGCGGACAAGAAAAACAATCGTCGACGTATATGGCGAACTGTTTCTTTCAAATTCCTCCAGCCAGCCTTCTTCAATCAATCCCGCATTCTCGATTGACGTGATGTCATGCGCAAGCGCAAGCGTCACCACATCCGCGTCATTTCCCTCAATCACAGACCTCGCCTGGGAGCCGGAGCCGCCATGGGACTGCACAAGTTCAATTTCTTTCCCGTTTTCTTCCTGATAATGCCTGGCGTACAATTCGTTATAGGCCTCGTAAAACTCACGGGTAGGGTCATAAGAAACATTGGTAAACGTAATCGTGTCACTGTCCTTCTTATCGCCGCATCCCGCAAACGCCATACCGATCCACGCTCCTGCCAGTGTAACGCACGCAATCCTGCTCATCCAACCATTTTTCTTCATAACTGCCTTCCTCTCTTTCTATCACAAACCCAAGCGGTTCCAAATCTGTCTGTCTTCTTTTTACGCAAACGTTTGCTCTCTGTTTTTCTTGTAATTTTCGTTAGTATGCTTTATAATCTTTATATTATAGTGAATCATAGAGGATGGACGGCTCTTTTGTCAACTACTTATCGCGCAAACGTTTGTCTTTTATCCTGATCCTTTTTATAACTTCTCGGAATCTCAATGAATGAGATTCTAAGCGAAGATTGACAACTGAAT
>CAJUJL010000002.1 GCA_910586725.1 uncultured Lachnospiraceae bacterium
AACGGGATTTGAAAGCCGCAGAAAATAAGGGCTGGAGAATCCGAGAGGCTATACAAATAGATCGGAGGAATGAGTTTGAAAATAAAACGAATAGCATGGTGTATGATTTTTGCCATATGCACGGTATCCCTGCCGCGGTCGGAATATGCAAAAATAAAAACCGGGGAAGAGGAAATAACGTGTATGGAGCAGGATGCGGAGATTGTTGAAGTGTCGGATTTGGACGCATTGGCAGAAGCAGTTGCGGAACAGACAAAAGAAGACGGAAAGGAGGCATTAAAGAAAGAAAATCTATGGGTAAATAAGCGTTTGCTGGTAAAAAGTGAAGAAGACTTTGATGTAATGGGCGCGGAAAGCATGATTCAGGGTTACGACAATTTGTATATATTAAATTATGCTTCCGAACAGGAGACAAAAGCGGCGTACCAGTCATTAAAAAAGAAAAAAAATCTCCTTGTGGAAGCGGATGGAGTGTATGAAGCTGCTACCACGGAACAAGCGGGAGAATCCAAAAAGAAAGGAGATTTGTCATTTGCCGTAGGCGATGCAGGAAAACCGTCTGACGGAACTAATGTTTTGGTGGCGGTCATTGATACCGGTTATGATATAAACTGGTATGGACAGGAGAGAATTGCAGACGCCAGAGACTTGACGGATTCCGGCACGATACAGGATGAAAACGGGCATGGCACCGAAATGGCAAACAATATTCTGCAAAATACGGAAAAAGAAGTTTGCGTTATGCCCATAAAAGCGGCAGACGACAACGGCAGAACATCTTCTTTAAAAATTTACATGGGAATCCGATACGCCGTGGAACACCATGCAAATATTATTAATATCAGTATGTGCGCATACAAATCATCCGGTTCTCATGTGCTTCGGGAGGCGATCTGTGAGGCAAGGAGAGCGGGGATTATGGTCGTAGTGTCCGCGGGAAACGCAAAGGGAAATGTTGTTGATTTTTCACCGTCGGATGTAGAGGAGGCTGTTGTAGTGACTGCCGTTTCAGCGGATGAAGCGCTTGCGGATTATTCCAATTATGGGTTCGGCGTAGATTACTGTGCATATGGTTCGTCAGAAGTTCTGGGTTTAAACGGTAGGCGTGTAAAACAAAAAGGAACTTCTGTAGCGGCGTCAACAGTTTCGGCTGTGGCAGCGAGACAAAAGGCCATGCATAGAAATTGTTCTTATGAAGAATGGATCGGGTTATTAGATGCGTGCGCGAAAGACCTGGGAGAGGCTGGCGAAGACGTTTATTATGGCAGGGGACTGCTTTTAACGGAACCCCAAAAGCCAAATGATGATGAGGATCGGAAAGAAGAACTGCAAGAGGAGGAAAACGTCAGCCTTCTGAACTGTGATTGGAAAAATGCGGCGCCGGAAGAATTGAATGACTGTATTGGAAAAGCGTCTCATTTAGAGAGAAAAGTGTTTTTAGACAGATTAAACGAAGAGGAACGAAAGCTGCTTCTTGCAAAAGAAACGTTGTTTTCCGAACGGGTGATTTATTCCGAAAATGTTTTTGATGAGAGCGGAAAAACGACAGAAACGTTCCGCATAGAGGGCGTTTTGTATGATATTGTCACAAATGGCGCAATGTTTCAGGATTATGAAATACAGGCGCAGAAATACCATATTTTTGCTTATGGAAGCAACACAGGAGTCAGAAGCTGTATTAAGCTGGATACAGATGCAAATGAAAACGATGCCATTATATATTGCTGGATGAAAGATCACAGCACGGATTATTATAACAGCGGGGCATACGGCATTACTTTTGTGAGCGGGAAATCCGCGTATGATTTCAGTCATTGTAAGCATGGAATTGAGAATTGCGATGTGACCGATTTTAGTAATCCGGTGGTGTGGAGGCTTAAAGTAAGAAATGTAACCGTCAGTAAACCGGAAGATGCGGTGATAAATTATAACTCGGATCTGTGGAATAAAAGCACATTTAAAGTT
Source organism: uncultured Lachnospiraceae bacterium (assembly GCA_910586725.1). Taxonomy (GTDB): domain Bacteria; phylum Bacillota; class Clostridia; order Lachnospirales; family Lachnospiraceae; genus Roseburia_B. The sequence continues at coordinate 1,966 of CAJUJL010000002.1, forward strand.
ACCGGAGATACGTCATCCGGATGGAAAGCGCATTATTGGTACGTCTATCAATACCAGGTAAAACCGGCGTCGGATGAAAAACGGAAGAAAGCATACGGAGACGGCAGCTATCACGGTGGATTTTGGGACTTAAAAGATGCATCCGGAAAAAAATGCGGAAATAAGACGATCACAACGACTGTGGATATTGGAAGCAGAGATTTGCATGCAGATGAAAACAGAAGCGGAATCACGTATCGTCTGCCGCTTACGGTACATAAAAATACGGTCAGCCAGAATGTGGTCACAGACGCGGAAGCGACATGCCTGAATAAAGGTTATCGTCATACGGAAACAACATATTCCTGCGCGGTCTGTGATAAGATATGGAATACGAGAGGCGTGCCACAGGAGACGCCGCAGCTTGCACACGCTTATTCCGCGAAAACTGCCGTGGATCATGGAATACCTAACGGCAGATATTGGGAAGAATGCGTAAGAAGCTGCGGAGGGACAGATGTGAATGGCGCATTCTGGCAGAGAAATATCAAATATTTGCAACCAATACGTTATTGGGAAATGAATACGCGCGGCGGCTATGATATGGTTTGCAGCGGAATAGAAAGAGAGCGCGATTATTACGAAGCTGGAGCTTTCGTTCCAGAGTGGAAAAGAATGCCTTCGGAAGAGTTTCTGATGGGATCGGTAAATACGTTCCGGGCGCCGGCGGAAGCAGCCTATCTGGATGTGTATATTCCGAGAAAACAGTATACGGTTCAATACGACGGAAACGGCGCGAAAAGCGGGTCTGTAAAATCTCAGAAGGCGTACTGCGGAGAGACGTTTGACTTACAGGAAAACGGTTTTTTGCGCGCAGGATATGAATTTGCGGGCTGGAGCGAAACGCCGGACGGCAGTGCAATCAATCCGAAATCTGTGAAAAATCTTACTCTGGTTCACAATCAGACGGTTACGCTGTATGCGAAATGGAAACCCGGAATATTTAAAATCAAGCTGGACAACCAGGGGGCCAATGCAGGAACGGGAACGAAAGTCGTATACGAGTGGTATGCAAAAGGGTATTATGAAGATTTTACCGCCAAAAAGATGTTTGAGCGCAATAAAATACAGGTTCCCCAGAAAGAAAGACCGGATGATGCGCTTTTATGCGGATTTCGGAAACAGCAGTTTATGGGATATTATACGCAAAAAAACCGCAAGGGGCATCCGTTTACAGACCGGAGCGGATTATTGCTTGCGTTTATAAATGGAAAAGAGGCTTACAAATATTTCGATCAGGACAGCGTCGTTTATGCGGCATGGAAAGATATGCGCGCTGTGGAGTTTTCGCCAAACCTCTCGGAAAAAGATCTGGAAATTCTGAAAAAAGGAGAAAACGGTGAAATAACAGAACAACCCGTCGTCTGCCCTTTTACCAGATGGAAGAAAAATGATGAAAGCATCACGATAGGATTTGCGGAACCGGTGATAAAAAACAAAAAATGGAAGAAGCTTTACCGTTTTTTGGGCTGGAGTTTAACGCCGGTAATTGGCAGCAGAGAAGACATTATTTTAGATAAACAAAATTGCGCATATACATTTACGAAAGATGAAGACGTGACGCTGTATGCACAGTGGGACACAAGTTTTATGGCGGCATACATTGGAAACGGGCAATCGGAAGGGATGGATTTTCTGGAGGAAGCCGCAAACCTGACGGACAGTTTTGGATTTGCAGAAAATACTTTTCATAAAACCGAACAGGCGCCGACAATTGATACGGTTACCGGAAAAAAGAAACAGGAATCGGGAGAACCTTATACGGAAGAAGTTTTGTATCGTTTTCAGGGCTGGAGTATGGCGTTGGATCAGGACAGGCAGAAGACCCAGGATATTTATTCTGAAAAAGATGAAAGCCAGACAGGACATGATCTGATGCAAAAAGCAGTAGAACTTGCAGAAGAGGGAATGCCGGAGGGCGTTACCTTTGGAGCGCCTTCTTCGGAATATGGCAAATATCCGGCTTTGGAGGACGGACTGATTGTTCCCGGGGAGGATATGAGCCTGGATGAAACGATGCCGTATATCAATTTCTATGCTGTATGGGATCGGTATCCCCAGATTTTGGCGGCGGATTTATATCTTCCTTTGTCGGATGCAAGAGGCGGTATATTGACGGAAGAGTATCTTTTGAATCTTGCCGAAGCATCGGATTGGGAGCTGAAATCAGAAGATAATAAGAAAGGGATTATGAAAAAGGGCACGGATGAAAAATTTCAGACTTCTTTCCATATCCTGGATTATCAGGCATCAGATTTTACCGAAGCGGAAGGGGAAATGAGCCTGACAATTACATATTGCGCACAGGACAGCGCCCGAAATATCACAAAAAAGAGGGTGCGGGTCTATCTGGTCGATACGTCCGGACAGGAATGTGATCTTGGCAGCGTCAGATTTATTTCGGAGAAACATCTGGATACGCTTGCAAAAGACTCCATATGGAGATCGGGAGAGCATGCCAAAAAGCTTGCACAGACGCTGGGCAATAAAAAAATAAAAGAAGAGTATACGGAGGTTACGCCGTTACAAAAGGCGTTTGGCATCCGGCCGGTTGTAAAACCGGGAAGCGGCACATGGGAACATGTACAGGAAGTTTGGGAATTTACACATGAAGAAGCGCTTAATGTACAGAAATATATAGAAAAAACCGGAATCAGCAAAGATCCGTCCGGTTTTCTGGAAAAATTTAAGCATTGCAAAGTAATGTAATGTGAGCATGCTATTGTAAAAGACGGCTGACATACAATATATGGATAGAACTGCGTGGTTCAAATGCCATATATTGTATATGCCGGCCGTTTCGTGACGGCTCCCTAAGAATCTTTTGGAGCCGGGAGTTTCATGTATATTTTTTCGATGCGGTTTTTGTCCATTTTAGCAACTTTAAGCAGTATATCCTCATCCGTGATAATGATTTCATTTTTTTCCGGGAGGTGGTCTAAAAGACCGATCAGATAGCCTCCGATCGTATCATAATCTTCGGAGCGGAACGGCAAATCGAGTTCGTCGCATAAATCCTCCAGATTCATGGAGCCTTGAATGAGATATTCCCGTTCGCCTGTCTGGGTCAGCGGATCTTCTTCATCTGCGTCATATTCATCCCGGATTTCACCTACAATCTCTTCCAGAAGATCTTCAAGGGTAATCATTCCGGCAGTCGCGCCGTACTCATCCAGTACAATCGCAATATTGATGGAGTTTTTCTGCATTTCCAGAAAGAGTTCCGAGGTGTTTTTCTGTTCATAAGTAAAATACGGTTCACGGATCAGGTCGCTGACATGAAAATTCTGTTTTTCTTCGCACAACAGCAAATCTTTCATATTGATAATGCCGATAACGTTGTCGGTATTATCTTCATAGATCGGCAGTCTTGTAAATTTATCTTTTTTGAATATTTGAATTAATTCATCGTAAGTGCTGTCCGATTTTGCGAAAGTCATGTCAATTCTTGGAATCATGATTTCTTTGGCCGATGAATCGCCAAAATCAAACATGTTATTGATCATTTTATGTTCGGAATTTTCCAGTACGCCGGTTTCATGGCCGACGTTTACAATAGTTTTAAACTCCTCTTCGGTCATCGTCGTTTTCCCTGCGTTGGGATTGATGTGCAAAAGCCTTAAAAATCCCATGGAGAGCCAATTGACAATGAAAATTACCGGGGTTAAAAGGTACATGAATCCGTAAATAACAGATGAATAGGTAAGCGCAATCTTTTCGGCATGAATAGTGGCGACTGTTTTTGGTGAAATCTCTCCAAAAATTAAAATGAGAATCGTCAGTATTCCGGTTGCGATTCCCGCGCCTACGCTTCCGAAAAGTTTGGTGGCGAGCGTGGTGGCGATGGATGATGCGGACAGATTGACGACATTGTTGCCAATTAAAATGGCTGAGAGCATCTTGTGCATATCGTCTGTAATTGCAAGTACCCGGGCTGCCTTTTTACTGCCGTTTTCGGCCAAAGTGCGCATACGGATACGGCTGGCAGTGGTAAAAGCTGTTTCCGCGGAAGAAAAAAACGAGGATAACAGCAGTAGAACGATTAAAATTATTAGCTGCGTTATTGAATTTGAATCCAAAAGTATTACCTCCTTAGGATAAATTTTACAGATTTCAGTCGCGCCGTCAATATGCAATATTAAATTTTTATATTTTTTTAACGAAAAAACAGGAAAATACAGGGAGAGATCCTCTGTAAAATATTATTTCCATAATGAGCGCGCTGTGGTATAATATTACAGATATAGTATAATTTACATAAAATAATGGAGGTAAAACATGAATTTAGAAAGCATTATTAAAGAAAGATTCGACAAGTCAGTGGGGGACTGCACCAACGAGGAATTGTACTATGCACTGCTGGAAATGACCAAGGAGATGGCAAAGGAAAAAGTGAGCGGTAAGGGAAAGAAAAAGTTATACTACATTTCCGCAGAATTTTTAATCGGCAAATTACTATCCAATAATTTAATTAATCTGGGTATTTATGATGACGTAAAAGAACTGCTTGAGAAAAACGGTAAAGACTTAAATGAAATTGAAACCATAGAGCCGGAACCTTCTTTGGGAAACGGCGGCTTGGGAAGGCTGGCAGCATGCTTTTTAGATTCGATTGCAACGCTTGGCTTACATGGCGACGGCATTGGACTGAATTATCATTATGGATTATTCCGGCAGATTTTTGAAAATAACTTACAAAAAGAAACGCCAAATCCATGGATCGAAAAAGAAAGCTGGCTGACAAAAACGGACAAGGTTTATGAGGTTCCATTCGGCGGGTTTTCTTTAAAGTCCAGAATGTATGATATAGATGTAACGGGATATGACAGCCGCACGACCAAACTGCATTTGTTTGATGTGGAGACGGTGGATGAGAGTATTGTCAGCGGCGGCATAGATTTCGACAAAGAGGATATTGCAAAGAATCTGACGTTGTTTTTGTATCCGGATGACAGCGATGAGAATGGGCAGCTGCTTCGGATTTATCAGCAGTATTTTATGGTAAGCAGCGGTGCAAGGCTGATTTTGGACGAGGCGGAAGAGAGAGGCTGCAATCTGCATGATCTTGCGGATTATGCCACGATTCAGATTAACGATACGCATCCGACCATGGTGATTCCGGAACTCATCCGTCTGCTTTTGGAGCGTGGAATCCTGATGGATGAGGCAATTGCGATTGTGTCTAAGACATGTGCTTACACGAATCATACGATTTTAGCCGAGGCGCTGGAAAAATGGCCGGTTCGTTATCTGGAAAAGGTTGTTCCGCAGCTTATGCCGATTATTTATGAATTGAATAACCGGGTGAAGAAGAAATATACGGATCAGACGGTATTTATTATCGACGAAAGCAGCAGAGTTCACATGGCTCATATTGATATTCATTACGGATACAGCGTAAATGGCGTGGCGTATTTGCATACGGAGATTTTAAAGAATTCCGAATTGAATAATTTCTATCGGATTTATCCGGAGAAATTCAACAACAAGACAAACGGAATTACATTTCGCCGGTGGCTGCTGCACTGCAACCGCAAACTGGCGGATTTGGTGGAAGAATTAATTGGCGAAGGCTTTAAAAAAGACGCGATGGAATTGGAAAAATTAGCGGCTTTTGCAGAAGATGCTGCCGTATTGGAGCGTCTAGTGAATGTAAAATGGGATTGTAAGTTAAGATTGAAAAACTATCTGAAACAGACGCAGGGAATTGAATTAAATGAAAATTCGATTTTTGATATTCAGATCAAACGTCTGCATGAGTACAAGAGACAGCAGATGAACGCGCTTTATATTATTCATAAATATTTTGAAATCAAAGAGGGAAAGAAGCCGACGACGCCAATTACCGTTATTTTCGGGGCAAAGGCGGCTCCGGCGTATATTATTGCGAAAGATATTATTCATTTGATTCTCTGTTTGCAGCAGCTGATAGACAATGATCCGGATGTATCGCCATATTTAAAAGTAGTGATGGTGGAAAATTATAATGTGACGCTGGCTGAAAAACTGATTCCCGCAGCCGATATTCATGAGCAGATTTCCCTGGCGTCCAAAGAAGCGAGCGGCACAAGCAATATGAAATTTATGCTAAACGGCGCGGTTGCGCTTGGCACAATGGATGGCGCAAACGTAGAAATAGCGGAGCTGGTTGGAGAGGATAATATATACATATTCGGAGAATCCAGCGACGCCGTAATTGAACATTATGAAAAAGCGGATTATGTATCCAAAGATTACTATGAAAAAGACAAGGATATTCAGCGGGCCGTTGATTTTATTGTCAGCGATGAGATGCTTAAGATCGGCCGGGAAGAAAATTTGACGCGCCTTTACAATGAATTGCTGAAAAAAGACTGGTTTATGACGCTGCTTGATTTTAAATCTTATGCAGAAGAGAAGGAAAAAGCGTTGAAGGAGTACGAAGACCGCGGCAAATGGGCGAAGAAGATGCTGATCAATATCAGCAAAGCGGGATTTTTCTCTTCGGATCGTACGATTGCGCAGTACAACGATGAGGTGTGGAAGCTTTAATCCTGACATTTTTTATTGAAATACAGATATGTTTTTGTTATACTGCATACATATATTTGAAAAAAATGTAAAAACTAACTTAAATCAGGGATATGATGGAGATGGTGGATAATAAAAAAATAGATATATTAGGCATATGTGTAGATAATTATACAGTCAGAGAATCGCTGCTGCAGTTAGATTCCTATCTGGGCAGTACCGTATTAAATATCATAGAAACTGTGACGCTGGAACAGCTTGTTTCATCGGAGGAGTTTCCGGCAATCAAAGAATGCTTAAAACAGGCGGATCTTTGCGTTGTCGGCGAATGTGAGATTTTATCGGTAACAAATCATGCAACGGAGCAGAGAATGCGGGAGGTGCGTGAACAGGATTTTCTGCATGAATTGCTGAAACGTATGGTACGCAGCCAAAAACGTGTATTTCTGATTGCAATGACAAATGCGCAGATCGGGCAAATGCAGGAATGCTTTTGCGGACTGGTTTCTGCGTTTGAGGCAGTGGGAAGTTTTTCGGTGGAAGAATGCGCGGAGGATATGGATACGCTTGTGAATGAGATCAACGGGGCTACGCCGGATATTGTGATTTCTGCATTGGATTCGCCCGTTGAAGAAGAGTTTATTTTGTCTCACAAAGATAAGATTGGGACAAGCGTATGGTATGGAATCAGAGATTTATATTGCCAGAGCCGTGGGAAAATGCAGGTGGGAAAGGCGATAAAGAGGCTGGCATTAAAGGGGAAATTGCATCATTTTGTATCCAAATATGAACAAAACAAACTCGAGGACAGGAAATAGATATGAATTGGCTGAATAAAAGGCCCAAATATGTGGATTATCTGCTGATTTTAGCAGGGACAGGATGCATGGCTCTTTCGATTCAATGGTTTTATGATCCCGTTGGCCTGGTTACGGGAGGGTTTACCGGAATCGCAATCATTGTTAAAATAACAAGCTTATCCGCTATGGAAGGCGGCATTCCTCTTTGGTTTACGAATCTGGTATTGAATATTCCCGTGTTTTTGGCGGCTTACAAAATTAAAGGGAAACGGTTTGTCAGCAGAACCGGATTCGCGACGGTTCTGCTGTCGGTGTGGCTGTATGTCATACCTGCTCTGGATATGGCGCAGCAGGATGCGATGCTTGCATCTATTTTTGGCGGCGTCATATCCGGAATTGGCATAGGATTTGTATTGCTGGCAAGAGCTACAACCGGCGGTACGGATCTGGTGGCGTCTTTAATTCAAAAAAAGCTGCGGCACTATTCGATTGTTCAGATTATGCTGGTCATTGACGGATTGATCGTTGCCGTTGGATTATATGTTTTTGGACTGCAGGTTGGATTGTATGCGGTGATCGCAATTTATATTACATCCAAAGTATCGGATGCATGGATGGAAGGTTTGAAATTCTCCAAAGCGGCATTTATTATTACGAATTGCCACGACCAGGTAGCGTTTGCCCTGATGGAACAGCTCAAGCGCGGCGCTACGGGCCTGTACGCAAAAGGGATGTATTCCGGAGAAGAGAAATGTATGCTTTACTGTGTTGTTTCCAAAAAAGAAATCGTGGATTTAAAAGAAATCGTTGTTGCAATTGATCCGCGCGCTTTTGTTATTGTATCGGATGCAAAAGAAGTTTTAGGCGAGGGTTTTATAGAATATGGAAGAATTTGAGAAAATGCATAAAAAATTGTATTTTCTCTTTCTTTTTTTGTGATTTTAGCTTAAAATGCTAGTAGGAATTTTATTTTGGAGAAGGAGAACAAATATGATTTCAAACCAAATACTACAGAATACAATGGATGGGCTAAAGGAAATCACCAAAATTGATTTTGGCGTTCTGGATACGGAGGGTAAAGTATTGGCCGCTACATTTCCGGATGCGGATCATTATGTGCGGGAAGCCGAAAATTTCGCATCTTCTTCGGCGGATTCGCAGATCATGCATGGGTGTCACTTTTTTAAGGTGTTTGATGAACGTCAGTTAGAATATGTTCTTCTTGCCAGCGGAGATGGAGACGGCGCGTTTACGATAGGGAAAATGGCTGTTTTTCAGGTTGAAAATCTGATCGTAGCGTACAAAGAAAGATTTGACAAAGATAATTTTATTAAGAATTTATTACTGGATAATTTACTTCTGGTCGATATTTATAACCGATCTAAGAAACTTCATATTGACATGCAGGTTCGTCGGGTGGTATATATCATTGAGACAGATCGTGATAAAGACGGAGGCGATTTAAAAAAAGTAAAGGGCATTTATGGCGGCAGCACGCAGGACTTTGTAACTGCGGTAGATGAAAAGGACATTATTTTAGTTAAAGAACTTGCGGAGAACGAGACGTACGAGGATTTGAAAAGGACGGCTGAAGTGATTTTAAACCTGCTGCGGGGGGAAAGCAAAAAAGCAATTCATATTGCCTACGGCACAATTGTAAAAGAACTCAAGGAAGTGTCACGCTCTTACAAAGAAGCCAGAATGGCGCTTGATGTTGGTAAGATCTTTTTGCCGGAAAAAAATGTCGTGGCTTACTCGACTTTAGGGATTGGTCGGTTGATTTACCAGCTTCCCATTCCGCTTTGTAAAATGTTTATCCGGGAGATTTTTGACAATAAATCACCGGATGATTTTGACGCGGAGACGCTGATGACGATCAATAAGTTTTTTGAAAATAATCTGAACGTATCGGAGACCTCACGGCAGCTTTATATTCACAGAAATACGTTGGTATACCGGTTAGATAAGCTTCAGAAAAGCACAGGTCTGGATTTGAGAGTATTTGAAGATGCCATTACTTTTAAGATTGCCCTGATGGTTGTAAAATATATGAAATATATGGAGGAATTGAATTACTGAATACAGGAGGCATTCATGATTAAGTTGGAACACGTCAGCAAAGCATACTCGGCCGGTATACCGGCTTTGAACGATGTGAATCTGGAGATAGAAGAAGGAGAATTTGTTTTTGTTGTGGGGGACAGCGGTTCCGGAAAATCGACCTTGATTAAGCTTTTGTTAAAAGAGCTCGAACCCACGGAGGGCATGATTACAATTAACGGCAGAAAGTTACATACCATCGGACACAGGCAGATCCCTAAATTCAGGAGAAATCTGGGTGTTGTTTTTCAGGATTTCAGATTGTTAAAAGACAGAAATGTATACGATAATGTGGCGTTTGCGCAGAGAGTGATCGGCGCGTCTGTCAGGGAATCCCGCAGAAAGGTGCCGCAGATGCTTTCTATGGTTGGTCTTGCGGCAAAGTATAAGTCATTTCCCAGGCAGCTTTCCGGAGGAGAGCAGCAGAGAGTGGCAATTGCCAGAGCGCTGGTGAACCGTCCGAAGATCCTTCTTGCCGATGAGCCTACCGGTAATCTGGATACGAATAATGCATGGGATATTATGAAACTGTTGGAAGAAATTAATGAGCGGGGGACGACCGTTGTAGTAGTTACTCACAATATGGAGATTGTAAAAGTAATGAACAAACGCGTAATTACGATAAAGAAAGGCGTCATTATTTCTGATGTAGACGGTGGAAGCGATGAGGATTAGTACCATTGGTTATACGATAAAGCAGGGAGTCCGCAATATCTGGAGAAATAAAATGTTTTCTCTTGCATCGATTGCAACGATGTCAGCCTGTATTTTTCTGTTTGGCCTCTTTTTTGCAATTGTCACGAATTTTCAGGCAATGGTCAAAGAAGCGGAATCGGGCGTGGCGGTGACTGCGTTTTTTGATGAGAATATTACGCAGGAGCAGATTGATCTGATCGGAGAAGAAATCAGGGCAAGAGCCGAAGTATCCGATTGCAAATTTGTATCCGCAGATGAAGCGTGGACGGGATTTCGGGAACAGTATTTTGGAGGAAGCGAAGAGGCTGCCGCGAGTTTTGCCGGAGACAATCCGTTGGCTAATTCCGCCAGTTACGCGATTTATATGAACGATGTATCTATGCAGCCGGTATTGGTAGATTTTTTAAAGGGTCTTGACGGTGTGCGCGATGTGAGGCATTCCGCTACGGTAGCCAATACGCTTTCTGATTTTAACAGTTTAATCGGGTATATTTCCGTAGGCATTATTCTGATTTTGTTTTTAGTGGCAATCTTTTTGATTAGCAATACGGTAACGACCGGAATTGCAGTTCGCCGGGATGAAATCGGAATTATGAAACTGATTGGCGCAACCGATTCGTTTGTTCGCGCTCCGTTTATTGTGGAGGGAATTTTGATCGGGCTGATCGGAGCGATACTGCCGCTTGCGCTTTTGTATTTGCTGTATAACAGGATCGTGATCTATATTGAAGAAAAGTTTAGCTTTATAGGAAGCCTGATTTCTTTTGTTCCGGCAGAAGGAGTATTCCATACTTTAGTCCCCGTGGCTCTGGCGCTTGGCGTGGGCATTGGTTTTCTGGGCAGCAGAATTACCATTCGCAAACATTTAAAAGTATAGCGGATGCAGATTGAGACATATGGAATGATTGGGGCAGGAAAAACGTATAATGTAAGGTGAGAGCCTTGGAAAATCCCTGCCAGGATATGGTAGGGAATTTCTGTATTTTACCGTTTGGTTTTGGAAAGGATTGGATCATGATGGATTATGAAGAGATAAAAGAAGACGGCGAAGAAAAAGAAGCGTCAGGCGGGTTTGCAAAAGGCGTGATAACGGGAATTTTCGGAACCGTTCTGGCGTTTGCGGCGGTGATTGCCATAGTTACAATTGTTTTTGGCAACTTAATTATCATTCAACCGAAAGGAGAGCTTTCAGGCGGGAAGAAAACAGTTTTGAGCGACGATGTGCTGCATAAGGTAAATGAACTGATCGGATATATCCACTTGTATTTTTATGACGATGTGGAAGAAGAACAGCTCGCAGAGGGGATTTATTCCGGACTGCTGGAAGGCCTGGATGATGAATACACCGAGTACTATACGGCAGCGGAGTATGAAAATTTACAGATCAGCGCCACGCAGAATTATTACGGCATTGGAGCCGGACTGTTGCAGGATAAGGACACCATGCAGGTCACAATTACCCATGTCTACGAAGGGTCTCCGGCGGAAGCCGCAGGGCTGAAGGACGAAGATACGATAGTAATGGTGGAAGATATTGAAGCTGCGAGCATGGATCTTTCCGATCTCGTTACGCATATACGCGGAGAGGAGGGAACCTCGGTACATCTTAAAATTCAAAGGGATGGAGAGGAGGATGATCTGGAGTACGATGTAAAGCGTGCAAATATAGATCTCCCTACAGTAGAACATAAAATGCTGGATGGCAAAATCGGCTATCTCCGTATTCTGGATTTTGGCGCGCCGACAGTCGGGCAGTTTGAGAAAGCAGTTGAATCGCTTGCGTTGGAAGGCATGCAGGCGATGATTTTAGACGTCAGAGATAATCCGGGAGGCATGATTACTTCCGTTACAGAGATCTTAGATAAGATTCTGCCGGAGGGCACGGTCGTATATACACAGGATAAATATGGAAAACGCCAGGATTACACTTCGGATGGCGCGACCAAAATGGACTATCCGATTGCAGTGCTGATCAATGGCAGCAGCGCCAGCGCAGCGGAGATTTTAGCCGGAGCGATCCGTGATTTTGATTATGGCGCCCTGATCGGTACAAAGACGTTTGGAAAAGGCGTTGTTCAGACGATTCTTTCGTTGTCCGATGGAGATGCGATTAAATTGACGACAGCAAAGTATTTTACGCCCAAAGGCGAAAATATTCATGGAACGGGGATTGAGCCTGATATTGAACTGGAGTTTGAATACCAGGGTGACGTTTCGAAAGACTATGAGGAGCTCAAGGACAATCAGGTATTAAAGGCAATAGAAGTGTTAAATGAGGAGATTTCTGTACAACAATGAGAATGACGGAACACAAAAGAAGGTATTTGTGGCTGGCTGCGGCTGTTATCTGGATGGCGCTGATTTTTCATTTTTCAAATCAGAAGGCGGTAAAATCCAGTGAAATCAGCGGATCGCTTACGTATCGGATCGCAAAAGGAATCGATCAGGCATTTTGCCTGGAATTTGATGAAGACACATTAAAGCAGTATGCGCGGGCGCTGGAACATCCGGTGCGCAAAGCGGCGCATATGACGGAATATGCCGTTTTGGCATGGATCTTTCTCGGAAACTGCATGCAGTATCCGTACTTTCGGAGAAAATGTTATATATGGGCAGGAATGCTGGCGGCGCTTTATGCGGCGACAGATGAATTTCATCAGCTCTTTATCGAGGGGCGTTCCGGAGAACTGAAGGATGTGGCAATTGATAGCACGGGCGCCCTTTTAGGGTTGCTTCTGGCTTTCATTTTTCATAAATTAATAAAAAATAAAAGAAAGAGGTGAAGTTAATGGTAGAGTTGGATGCATTGAAATCAAAATTGAGTTTCTACAGAGAACCATTAGTGGAAGTGAGGGATTCACTTTGACTTAGCTGTCAAAGAACAGAAGATACAGGAACTGGAAAAGGAGATGGAAGCTCCTGATTTTTGGGATGACGTGGAATTATCCCAGCAGAAAATGAAACAATTAAAAAGTCTGAAAGATGACGTAATGACATTTGCAGCATTAAAGGGACAGTTTGAAGATATTGAAACTTTAATTGAAATGGCAAATGAAGAAGAAGACGCTTCCCTGGTGGAAGAAGCGGAAGCTGAGTTTTTGGAATTTGAAGAAACTTTTGAAAGCATTCGGATGAAAACGCTTTTGTCCGGAGAGTATGATAAGGACAATGCGATTTTATCTCTTCATGCGGGAGCGGGGGGAACGGAGTCCTGTGATTGGGCGGCAATGCTGTACCGGATGTTTACCAGATGGGCGTCTGACAAAGGATTTGGCGTGGAGGTGCTGGATTCTCTGGATGGAGATGAAGCGGGCATCAAGTCCATAACATTTCAGGTCAACGGAGAAAATGCGTATGGCTGTTTGAAGTCGGAAAGAGGAGTGCACCGTCTGGTGCGGATTTCGCCCTTTAATGCGGCAGGAAAGCGGCAGACGTCATTTGTATCCTGTGACGTTATGCCGGATATTGAAGAGGATATTGATATTGAAATCAATGACGACGATATACGCGTGGATACGTATCGTTCCAGCGGCGCCGGCGGGCAGCATATTAATAAGACGTCTTCGGCAATCCGTATTACGCATTTTCCCACCGGAATTGTTGTACAATGCCAGAACGAACGCTCACAGCATATGAATAAAGATAAAGCGATGCAGATGTTAAAATCCAGGCTTTATCTGTTAAAACAGCAGGAAAACGCGCAGAAAGCGGCCGGGATTCGGGGCGAAGTGACGGAAATTGGCTGGGGCAATCAGATACGTTCTTATGTTATGCAGCCCTATACGATGGTGAAAGATCACCGTACCGGAGTAGAGACGGGCAACGTGGACAATGTTATGGATGGAAAAATTGACATATTTATCAATGGTTATTTAAAATGGCTGTCTTTGGGCTGTCCGAAGAATTTGGCGGGCAGCGATGAATAAATGGCGAGGGGGACGGGGTTGTGCATGCGAAAGGTGAGTATTGCAATTGTCTGCTTTCAAGGAAGGAAATGGATGCAAAGGAGGGCAGTGAGAGACAGAGTGACGAGGGGGTTGTCTATCGCTGTCCGGCCTGTGGCGCAGAAATGGTAACCAATCAGACAACGGTGGCGTCATTTTGTTATTATTGTCACAATCCGGTTGTATTGAGCGGGAGGCTAAGCCGGGATATGCTTCCGGATCAGGTGATTCCATTTTCCGTAGACCGTTCAGAGGCGAAAAAACTGTTTTTGAATTTTTTTCAAAGAAAGAAATTTATACCAAAAGAGTTTTTTGACTATAAACAGATGGATCATCTGACTGGCGTTTATTTTCCTTATTGGGTTTATGAAGTGTATATGCGGGGCAGCATGAAAGCAAAAGGCATAAAGAACCGGGTTTGGAGAAGAGGCAAACGGGAGTTTCGTGAGATCCGGTTTTATGAGGTTGAGAGGTCTGGAGGCATTCAACTGGGAAATATAGCGCGGCAGGCTTCGAATAAAGCAGGTTATGAACTTATAAAAGATGTGCTGCCATATCGTCTGGAAGATGCAAAGCCGTTTCACTTTGATTTTTTGTCGGAAGTTTTCGCGGAAAAAGGAGATATTGATAAGGATCAGATTCGGGAGAAAATGGAGCGGGACGGGGAGAAATATGCAGATGATATGCTGCGGGAATCTGCAAATAATTATGAGACAATTACGGATATGGAGACTTGTTATTCCAATAAAAAGGATAAGCTAAGCAGTATTCTGTTTCCGGTCTGGACGCTGACATACCATGGAAAAAACAATTCTACTTATTATTATTCCATGAACGGACAGACGAAAAAAGTATATGGAAAACTTCCCATTGATTATAAAAAAATAGCGATTATTTCGTTAATGTGGGGATTGATTGTGTTTTTGGTTGTAATTGCGGGAGGATATATTTTATGGTAAAAAATAAAATGAAGATAAAATGGCTGTTTATATGCGTAGCGCTGTGCGCGTTATGGATTCTTTTTTGGAAACTGGAAATCAGCGGCGCAAATGAATTAGAGACCGGGGATATTGCAACAGGAGAAGAAATGGACGAACCGGACATGCCGTACGAACCCTTTTTTTTCGATGAAGATGAGAAGGCCGTAAAGAGAGAGCCGACAGCGAGAGAAATGATTTTTGCTTTGGCTGCCGCGGTTTTGGCCGGAGGAATTGCATTTGCGGTAACTTTGAAAAAGAACCGTTTCTATTGGATCACATATCAATATGACATTCATACACAAGGATTCTTTTTGCCAAGAAAGAGAGAAAATCGTTTGATTAACCAGACCGTTTCTCACAGAAAGCTGTTACGGGAAGATAAAAGCACAGACACGTACAGGAGAAGAAAACGATCGTCGCGCCGCAGTAACCGCAATGACAGGAAATTTTACAACAGAGCGAGCAGAATGTGGCTGAAATTGTGAAAAATAAGTTGCAACGCCATTTAGATTGTGATATAAAATGAAAGAAGTGCGTAGAACAATTCGGATTGGAGGATATTATGATAAAAGCAGCGGTTATGGGATATGGGACGATCGGGTCC
Organism: uncultured Lachnospiraceae bacterium; assembly: GCA_910586725.1. Classification (GTDB taxonomy): domain Bacteria; phylum Bacillota; class Clostridia; order Lachnospirales; family Lachnospiraceae; genus Roseburia_B. The sequence goes on from CAJUJL010000002.1 coordinate 17,639, forward strand.
GGCGTAGTGGAGGTGCTGCAAATTAACCAAAAGAGCATTGCCGGAAAGGCCGGAGACGGAATAGAGATTAAATATGTCCTGGATTTGAGAGATTTTCCGGGAGATCCCATTCAAGATAAAGTAGTGCATGATGTAAATGTAATTGTTCAGGATCCGGAGATAAAAATTGTCGTTGAGACAATGGGAGGCGTGGAACCTGCCTATACGTTTGTCAAAGCTATGCTGGAAGCCGGCAAACATGTTACGACATCCAACAAAGCGCTTGTGGCGGACAAAGGAGCGGAACTCATTGCGCTTGCAAAGGAAAAGAATGTGAATTTTTTGTTTGAAGCCAGCGTAGGAGGCGGCATTCCCATTATCCGTCCGTTAAATTCTTCTTTGACGGCGGATGAAATCGAAGAGATTACAGGTATTTTAAATGGCACGACAAATTATATGATGACGAAGATGGCAAACGACGGCCTGGAATTTGAGGATGTTTTAAAAGACGCGCAGGAGAGAGGCTATGCCGAAAAAGATCCGACGGCAGATGTGGAAGGATATGACGCATGCAGAAAGATCGCTATTCTGACTTCTTTAGTCTGTGGACAGCAGGTGGATTTTCATGATATTCATACGGAAGGAATTACTAAGATTTCTGCGTCGGATATAAAATATGCCGCAAAAATGGGGCGTTCGATTAAGCTTTTGGCGTCCAGCAGGAAGACGCGGGACGGTTATCAGGCGATGGTGGCTCCGTTTATGCTTTCACCGGCACATCCCTTATATAATGTAAATGATGTGTTTAATGCCGTTTTTGTAAGGGGAAATGTTCTGGGCGACGCCATGTTTTATGGCAGCGGCGCAGGAAAACTTCCGACAGCGTCTGCCGTTGTGGCGGACATGATTGATATTGCAAAACACTTAGACAGTAATATATGGGTGGAATGGAGTTCTAAAAAGCTGACGCTTTCAGACTTTAAAGAAGCTGAAAATGTATTTTTTGTACGCACGTCTTCCGGTAAAGAAATAATAGAAAAAGTATTTGGAAGCGTAGATTATATCGACGCGGGCATAGAAGGAGAATGCGGATTTGTAACAGAATGCATGACGGAAGATGCGTTTGCCGAAAAAGTATCGGAAATTAAAGCATTATCCGTGATACGTGTTGGAAAATAAAGGAGCGCATATATGAAATATCTGATAATTTTAGGGGACGGTATGGCAGACCGTCCCATTGAATCCTTAGGGAATGTAACGCCTTTGGAATACGCTAAGACGCCTGTGATGGATGAACTTGCGTCGAAAGGGGAAATCGGGATGGTACATACGATTCCTGACGGCATGAGTCCGGGAAGCGACACGGCTAATTTATCCGTGCTGGGTTTTGATCCAAGAAAATATTACTCCGGACGATCGCCTCTGGAGGCGCTTAGTATTGGCGTTCCAATGAAAGATACGGATGTTGCTCTGCGCTGCAATTTTGTGACATTGTCGGAAGAGGAGGATTGCTACGAAGACCGTACCATGATCGATCACAGTTCCGGGGAAATTTCAACAGAAGAAGCGGCTGAGTTGTTGGAGGCGGTAAGAAAAGAGCTGGAAACGGATGAATTTCGTTATTACGCGGGCACCAGTTACAGGCATCTGCTGATCTGGGACAAAGGGGAAATGATAAATCTGGCGCAGCCTCACGATATATTAGGACAGTCAATCAAAGATAAGCTTCCGCAGAACGAATGCCTTTTTCATATGATGAAAAAAAGCTATGATATTCTGGTCAATCACCCGATTAATGTCAAACGCAGACAGCAGGGGAAAAATCCCGCGAATTCCTGCTGGTTTTGGGGAGCCGGGACAAAACCTTCGCTATCTTCTTTTGAGGAGAAGACCGGTAAGAAGGGAGCTATGATTTCGGCTGTAGATTTGCTGAAAGGGATTGCGGTGGGCGCTTCGATGAAAGTCATAACGGTGGAAGGCGCAAATGGAGGCCTGGATACGAATTACGAAGGAAAAGCGCGTGCCGCTGTTGATGTGCTGACAAAAGAAGGTTATGACTTTGTGTATGTGCATCTGGAAGCCCCGGACGAGATGGGGCATCAGGGAAGCGCCGAAAAGAAAGCGCTGGCGATCGAAAACCTGGACAATCGCATCATACGGCCGATTGTAGAAGGGCTTACGGCAGCGGGAGAGGATTTCCGCATGGTTATCCTGCCAGATCATCCGACGCCGGTGTGCATTCGTACGCACAGCGCGGATAATGTGCCGTATTTATTATATGACAGTACATTGCAGCAGAAACAGAATCAAAAATATAACGAAGCAGAGGCAGAGAGCGCAAATCGGTTGATTGCAAACGGACATGATCTGATCTGGCATTTGTTTCAAGGGAATGAGGAGTAATAAAATGTTAAAAGTAGTTAAGTTTGGCGGAAGTTCATTGGCAAGCGCGGGTCAGTTTGCCAAAGTCGGAGAAATTATTCGTTCCGATGAAAGCCGCAGATACGTAATTCCAAGCGCACCGGGAAAAAGAAACGACAAAGACAGAAAAGTAACGGATATGCTGTATGACTGTTACGCGCTGGCAGAGGCGGAGCAGGAAGAAGAGTGCAGACTGAAATTAAAGAAAATCAAAGAACGGTATGATTCCATCATCAACGGATTAAATTTAAAGATTTCTCTGGATGCGGAATTTGGCACGATCGCAGAAAATTTTGCAAAAAAAGCCGGCGCGGATTATGCGGCTTCCAGGGGAGAATATTTAAACGGCATTATTATGGCAGCTTATCTGGGATCGGAATTTATTGATGCGGCGGAAGTCGTGTTTTTTGATAAAAACGGAGAATTTGATGCGGAAAAAACGAACAAGGTATTGTCGAAACGACTCAAAAAATGTGAGCGGGCAGTCATTCCCGGATTTTACGGCTCCAAAGAAGACGGCTCCGTCTGTACCTTTTCAAGAGGCGGCTCCGATATAACCGGATCGATCGTTGCAAAGGCAGTCGGAGCGGATATTTATGAAAACTGGACGGATGTATCCGGATTTCTTGTTGCGGATCCAAGGATCATTGAAAATCCGGAGGTAATCAAGGTTATTACTTACCGGGAGCTTCGGGAGCTTTCCTATATGGGAGCGACGGTGCTGCATGAAGACGCCGTATTCCCTGTCCGCAAGGCGGGCATACCCATTAATATCCGAAATACCAATGCGCCGGAAGAAGCGGGAACTTTGATTGTGGAAAGCACCTGCCACCATTCCAAGTATACAATTACCGGAATTGCCGGCAAAAAAGGATTTGTGGCGGTCAACATTGATAAAGACATGATGAATTCCGAAGTTGGATTTTGCAGAAAAGTGCTGACGGCGTTTGAACAGAACGGCATATCTTTTGAGCATATGCCGTCCGGGATAGATACAATGACTGTTTTTGTGCACCAGGAAGAGTTTGAAGGAAAAGAGCAGCAGGTGTTATCAGCAATCCACCGTCTCGCGGATCCGGATACGATTGATCTGGAATCGGATCTTGCGCTGATTGCGGTAGTGGGAAGAGGCATGCGGGCGACAAGAGGAACGGCGGGAAGGATTTTTTCCGCGCTGTCTCACGTAAACGTAAATGTTAAAATGATTGATCAGGGTTCAAGCGAGCTGAATATTATTATTGGTGTGGCGAATAATGACTTTGAAACGGCAATCAGGGCAATTTATGATATATTTGTTACAACACAATTATAAGGCGTTTTCAAAGGAGTGGTGAATTTGAAATTATTAATTAAAAACGGCAGAATATTAGATCCGTCATCCCAATTTGACGCGGAATCCGATCTTTTGGTTGAAAATGGCAAGATAACCAAAATTTCCGCAAAAATCAAAGAGAAAGCAGATACGGTCATAGACGCCCGCGGATGCTATGTTATGCCCGGCTTTATTGATCTCCATGTACATTTGAGGGATCCGGGGTTTGAAGAAAAAGAAACTGTTGTGACGGGCGCAAAAGCGGCGGCAAGAGGAGGGTTTACGACAATACTTGCCATGCCGAATACCAAACCCGTGGTAGACAATGCGGACGTAGTGCGTTATGTGCACCAGAAGGCGAAAAATTTAGCTTCCGTTCACGTACTCCAGATCGGCGCCGTTACAAAAGGGCAGAAAGGGAAAGAAGTTTCAGAGATCCATAAAATGGTGGAAGCGGGGATTCCGGCGATTTCAGAGGACGGAAATTCTGTTATGGATACCGATGTGTACTATCGTGCGATGCAGATTGCCAGAGAAGAGAAAATCCCGGTGTTTGCCCACTGCGAGGATAAAAAGCTTGTCAGGGGCGGCGTTATTAATGAAGGGAAGAAATCCAGGGAGCTGCATCTGCCCGGCATTCTCAATGAGGTGGAGGATGTGATTACGGCCAGGGACATTGTGCTTGCGCGCGCGGCAGACGTGCACCTTCATCTGTGCCACTGTTCGACGAGCGGAAGCGTCCAAATGGTGAAACAGGCGAAGGAAAACGGCCTGAAAGTGACTGCGGAGGCTACGCCGCATCATTTTATCCTGTCCGATGAAGATATTCCCGGCGATGACGCCAATTATAAAATGAACCCTCCGCTCCGCTCCGTAAAAGACGTGGAAGCAATCAAAGAAGGATTGAAAAATGGCATTATTGACGTGATAGCCACGGATCATGCGCCGCATACGGCAGTTGAAAAAGGCAGAAATATGAAACGGGCGCCGTTTGGCATTGTCGGGCTTGAAACGGCGGCGGCTCTTACGCACACGGAACTTGTGTTAAAAGGCTATCTGACGCCGATGCAGATGGCGGAAAAATTGAGTTATCGTCCGGCAAATATTATCGGTTCAAAGAAGGGAACGCTGAAAAAGGGAAGCGTAGCGGATATTGTGATTTTCGATCCAAATGCGAAATATCGGATTTCCGTGAAAGATTTTGTGGGAAAAGCGAAAAATACGCCTTTTGACAACAGAAGCGTTACCGGAAAAGTAGTTGCGACAATCGTAGCGGGAGAAGTGGTATACAGAGAGGAGAAATAAAAATGATTCAGAAGCTGGCGGAGAAAATAAAAAAGACGCATGCCCCCATCTGTGTGGGATTGGATCCGATGCTAAGTTATATACCGGGGCATATATTAGACAAAGCGTTTGCCGAATTTGGCGAGACGCTTGCAGGCGCGGCGGAAGCCGTTTGGCAGTATAATAAAGCGATTATTGACGCCACATACGATTTGATTCCATCTGTAAAACCGCAGATTGCCATGTATGAGCAGTTTGGCGTCGAAGGGCTTATGGCTTTCCAAAAAACGGTTGCGTACTGCCATCAGAAAGATTTGATTGTCATTGGAGACGTAAAGAGAGGCGACATCGGATCTACATCGGTCGCTTATGCCGCCGGACATCTTGGAACAGTAAAAGTCGGGAGAAAGTCCTATGCGCCGTTTGATGAAGACTTTGCGACGGTTAATCCTTATCTGGGCACGGATGGCATCAAGCCTTTTATTGATGTCTGCAAAGAAGAGAAAAAAGGAATTTTTATTCTTGTGAAAACCTCAAACCCATCCAGCGGGGAATTTCAGGACCGCCTGATTGACGGCCGTCCGTTGTATGAATGGGTGGGAGAAAAAGTCGCCGAGTGGGCGGATACCCATATGGGAGATACTTACAGCTATGTCGGCGCGGTGGTCGGCGCCACGTATCCGCAGATGGGCAAAGTTCTGCGCGGGATAATGCCCAAAAGCTTTCTTTTAATTCCGGGTTATGGCGCACAGGGAGGCAAAGGAGCGGATTTGGCGCATTTCTTCAATGAGGATGGATTGGGAGCCGTAGTAAATTCTTCCAGAGGAATTATAGCGGCTTACAAGCAGGAGAAGTATGCAAAATTTGGCGAAGAGAATTTTGCGGATGCTTCCAGAGCAGCGGTAATAGATATGATTGAAGACATAGACGGAGCATTAAACGCGGCAAAATAGGAGAGAAAAATGCCAGAAAAAAGAATGGAAAAAGCGACGATTGTCCGGAAGGAAGAAATTTCTTCCGGAATTTTCGATATGAGGATACAAACGGAAGAAATTGCACAGCTGGCCAAAGCGGGACAATTTGTGGCCCTGTACTGTGCGGATGGCAGCCGGTTGCTGCCGCGGCCGATCAGCATTTGTGAAATCGACAGACAGGAAAGCTGCATTCGGCTTGTATTTCGGGTTGCGGGAAGGGGAACGGAAGAATTTTCCCGTATGCAAAAGGGTGAAAAGATTGATATAATGGGACCGTTGGGAAACGGATTTCCCCAAAAAGAGCAGGATGCGTTTGTCATTGGCGGCGGTATCGGAATCCCGCCGATGTTAGAGCTTGCCAAACAGTTAAAAGCGAAAAAACAGATTGTGCTTGGCTATCGGGACAAATTGTTTTTACAGGAAGAATTTCAACAATACGGAGACGTGTTTGTTGCCACGGAAGACGGCAGCAGCGGAACGAAGGGCAACGTTTTAGACGCAATTGCCGAAAATCAATTAAAAGCGGATGTAATTTATGCGTGCGGGCCGCTTCCGATGCTTCGGGCGTTAAAGCAGTACGCGGCAGAAAACGGCATAACATGTTATGTGTCGCTGGAGGAACGTATGGCGTGCGGAATCGGAGCCTGTCTGGGCTGCGTCTGCAAATCAAAAGAAACGGATGCGCATACTAATGTAAAAAATAAAAGAATATGCAAAGAAGGTCCGGTGTTTGAAGCAGGGGAGGTGGATTTATCGTGAATTTAAACGTAAATCTTGCGGGAGTCACTTTAAAAAATCCGGTGATGACAGCGTCCGGCACGTTTGGTTCCGGAGAGGAATTTTCTGAATTTGTGGATTTGAATGCGCTCGGCGCAGTCGTGACAAAAGGAGTGGCAAACGTACCGTGGGAGGGAAATCCCACGCCCAGAGTAGCGGAAGTATACGGCGGTATGTTAAATGCGATCGGTCTGCAAAATCCGGGCATTGATTTGTTTATCAAACGGGATATACCTTTTTTAAAGAAATTTGATACGAAAATTATTGTAAACGTCTGCGGAAAAAGCACGGCGGATTATTGTGAGACGGTGGAAAGGCTTTCAGATGAACCGGTTGATTTGCTTGAAATTAATATCTCCTGCCCCAATGTAAAAGAAGGCGGCATTGCGTTCGGACAGGATGCGAAACATGTAGAAGCCATTACAAAAGAGATCAAAAAATATTCAAAACAGCCTGTAATTATGAAATTAAGCCCGAATGTCACCGATATTACGGAAATGGCAAAAGCGGCGGAAGCGGGCGGCGCAGACGCGCTTTCCCTGATTAATACGCTTACAGGCATGAAAATAGATATTCAAAAACGCAGATTTGCCCTGGCCAACAAAACGGGCGGACTTTCCGGCCCGGCGATTCATCCCATTGCCGTGCGCATGGTATATCAGACGGCGCAGGCGGTAAATTTGCCGATTATCGGCATGGGCGGCATTTTAACGGCGGAAGACGCAATTGAAATGATGCTGGCGGGGGCCTGCGCAGTATCTGTCGGAACGGCAAATTTTCACAATCCGATGATTACAAAAGAAATCACAGAAGGGATAAAAGCCTATCTGAGAGAGCAAAACATTTCAGATGTGAATGACCTGGTTGGGGCAGTGCAATAAATTTGTGTGGAAAACGAGGGGAATGCTATGACCTTAAAAGATTTGAAAACAGGACAGTCCGCCATTGTAAAAAGTGTCGGAGGCTCCGGATCTCTGCGTCAGCATCTGCTTGATATGGGAGTGATACCGGGAGCGCGGGCGACGCTTGAAAAATATGCGCCGATGGGGGATCCCATGGAAATACAGATTCATGGTTATCAGCTTACGCTTCGGCTGGCAGACGCGCAGCAGATTGAGGTAGAACAGATTTCTGCGGACAGCACACAGTGCAAAAAGAAAGAAAGCAGGAAAATAAAAGCGCATCCCGGGTTTGGAGAGGGAGGAAAATATCATGAAAAACGAACGGAAACGCCTCTGCCCAAAGATACCTGTCTGACATTTGCGCTGGCGGGAAACCAAAACTGCGGCAAGACGACATTGTTTAACCAGCTGACCGGCGCCAGCCAGCACGTAGGGAATTTTCCCGGCGTTACGGTGGACTGCAAAAAGGGCGTAATCAAGGGCAATGCAAATACCCTGGTAACGGATTTGCCGGGCATTTATTCCCTGTCTCCGTACAGCAGCGAAGAAATCGTATCCAGACAGTTTATATTAAATGAAAAGCCTGCGGGCATTATCAATATTGTTGACGCGACCAATATTGAGCGTAATTTGTATCTGACCATGCAGCTTATGGAGCTTGACGTTCCCATGGTGCTGGCGCTTAATATGATGGACGAAGTCAGGGGAAACGGCGGTTCCATATACATAAATGAAATGGAAGAAATGCTTGGGATTCCGGTGGTTCCGATTTCCGCAGCCAAAAATGAGGGAATTGACGAATTAATCAGCCATGCCCTTCATGTGGCATGGTATCAGGAAAAGCCGGGCAGAAAAGATTTTTGCGGACAGAGCGATAACGGAGGGGCCGTTCACAGATGTCTGCATGGAATCATACATTTGATTGAAGACCATGCCAAAGAGGCCGGTCTGCCCCCGCGGTTTGCCGCAACGAAACTGGCGGAGGGCGACGCAGCGGTTTTAGAAGCGCTGGATCTGTCGGAAAATGAACGGGAAATGATGGAGCATATCATATACCAGATGGAAGTGGAACGGGGGCTTGACCGGGCGGCCGCGATTGCGGATATGCGTTTTACGTTTATCAAAAAGCTGGTGGAGCAGACGGTTGTAAAGCCAAGCGAAAGCAAAGAGAGACAGTTGAGCCGCAAAATAGATTCGTTTCTGACCGGAAAATATACGGCAATTCCGGCGTTTGTCGGAATTATGTTTCTGATATTTTTTCTGACCTTTCAAGTATTCGGCGCTTTTTTTCAGGAGCTTTTGGAATCGGGAATTGCGAGGCTGACAGAAGCCTGCGATTTTGCCATGGCGTCCTGGCATGTAAATGACGTGCTGCATGCGCTTGTTATCGACGGCGTATTTAACGGGATCGGAAGCGTTCTTAGTTTTCTGCCGATTATCGTGATCCTGTTTTTCTTTTTGTCTCTGTTAGAGGATACGGGGTATATGGCGAGGGTGGCCTTTGTGATGGATAAGCTGCTTCGAAAAATCGGCTTATCGGGCAGGAGCATTGTTCCGATGTTAGTCGGATTTGGATGTACCGTTCCGGGCGTTATGGCAAGCAGGACGCTGCCCTCGGAGCGTGACAGGAAAATGACGATTATGCTGACGCCTTATATGAGCTGCACGGCAAAGCTGCCGATTTACGGCTTTTTTACCGCTGCATTCTTTCCGGAATACGGCGGCGTCGTCATGGTGGCGCTTTATTTTACCGGAATTGCGGTGGGGATTTTTATGGCTCTTTTGATGAAAAAAAGTATATTTCAGGGAGAGGCAGTGCCATTTGTCATGGAGCTGCCCAATTACCGTTTGCCAAGCATGAAAAATGTCGCGCAGTTATTGTGGGAAAAAGCGAAAGACTTTTTACAGAGGGCCTTTACCGTTATATTTATTGCGGCCATTGTGATCTGGTTTTTGCAGACGTTTGACCTTAGATTAAATGTCGTAACGAATTCAAAGGACAGCATGCTGGCAATGCTGGCCGGGGGAATCGCGCCGTTGTTTGCCCCGCTTGGCTTTGGCGACTGGAGGATTTCCACATCCCTGATCGCCGGATTTATGGCCAAAGAGAGCGTTGTTTCCACTTTGTCTGTTCTGTTCGGCAGCATAGGAAGCTTACAGGAGGCGCTGGCCCCTGCGGCAGCGGCGTCGCTTTTAGTGTTTTGTCTGCTCTATACGCCGTGTGTGGCGGCAGTGGCGGCCATTCGGCGTGAGCTTGGCACAAAGTGGGCGGTTTGCGTTGTGGCGGGGCAGTGCGTCATAGCCTGGATTTGTGCATTTGCAGTAAAACTTGCATGTATGCTGATTTAAAGAAAGAATTGCGTCGGATCGGCGATCTGGCAATCCGAATTCAAAAAACAGAGGGATTTTCATGCGTATATTAATAGCGGAAGATGAAACAGAAATAGCAAAAGCAATTAAAGTGATTTTAGAAAAAAATAAATATACCTCAGATATTGTCTGCAACGGCAAAGAAGCGCTTGCTTATGTCCGTCAGATGCATTATGACGTTTTGATTATGGATATTATGATGCCGGAAATGGACGGCATGGAGGCGCTTCGTAAAATCAGGCAGTACGGCATTGCCGTGCCCGTACTGCTGTTGACCGCCAAGGGCGGGATAGCGGACAGGGTATCGGGATTAAACGCAGGGGCAGATGATTATCTGCCCAAACCTTTTGATATGGGTGAGCTGACGGCGCGGGTGAAAGCTTTGGCAAGACGCAGCGATTCCTATGCGCCGGATGTCATAAGCTTTCAGAACGTCACGCTGGACTGCAATCAATATGCTTTGTCCGCGTCCCAACAAACAATAAGGCTGAACAATAAAGAGTTTCAGATGATGGAGCTGTTTATAAAACATCCGCATTACGTTTTTTCCTCAGATCATCTGATGGAACGAATCTGGGGGCTGGATTCGGAGGCGGGGATCGATGTAGTCTGGACATACGTAGGTTTTTTGAGAAAGAAGCTAAAACAGATCGGCGCGGAAGCTGAAATCAAAACGATACGCGGCGCGGGATACTGCCTGGAGGAAATCAAATGCTGAAAAAAATGAGGTGGAGATTTATAGCTGCCGCCATGTCCGCTATTACTGCGGTCATGCTCTTATTGGCGCTTTGTATCAATTTATGGAACTACTTTGTTACAATCGAGAGAATGAATGAGACGATTCTTGGGCTGATGGAATCGGAGCAGGTCAGGCCCGCTCCAAAACCACAGCAAAAATATCCTCCGAAAGATTTTTTTGGAAAGCCTTCCCCGGAGGCTCCTTATATGATGCGTTACTTTTCCGTTCATTTGGACAACCGGGATCGGATCGTCAACATTCGTATGGACTTTGTTTCGTCCGTATCGGAGCAGGAAGCGAGGGAATATACGGCGGATATTTTGAAAAAAAGAAAAAATACGGGATTTTACAGGGAATACAGATACGTTCTAAAGAAAACGGAAAACGGGACGAGTCTGTTTTTTTTGAATGTTTCCAAAGAGCTGCAGTTTATGAAAATCTTATTGTTTATTTCCTGTCTGGTGGCGTTCATCAGCCTGATTGTCGTATTTTTTCTGGTATTTATTTTTTCAAAACGAGCGATTCGCCCCTTTATGGACAATATCAGCAGACAGAAAAAATTTATAACGGACGCAAGCCATGAAATAAAAACGCCGCTTACCTCGATTGCGGCGAGCGCGGAAGTTCTGGCCATGGAAGAGGAAGATAACGAGTGGGTGAAAAACATTCAAAATCAGACAAAACGGCTTTCAAAACTGACGGCCGACTTAATTACATTGTCAAGGCTGGATGAGGAAGAGCCGTTTCCGGAAAAAAATACGTTTTCCTTCAGCGATGCGGTGTGGGAGGCGATAGAGCCGTTTGTCCGGCTTTATGAAGTGAAAAACAAACGTTTTTTGTATCAGATCGAGGACGGTCTGATGTTTTATGGAGACAAGGCGGCAATCCAGCAGATGTTTTCGATTTTGCTGGATAACGCTTTGAAGTATTCCGGAGAAAACGGATGGATTGGGCTGTCTGTCCGCAAAAAACATCGAACTATCGTTGTTGAGCTGCAAAACAGCTGTCAGTCAAAAGAGATTTTGGATGCGGACGCATGAGCATGCGCTTGTCAGAGAACTGTATGCCAAAATGAATTCGGAGCTTTTAAAACCGAGGATTTTGGTTTCTTATCGGCGCGAGCCATATATTTATTCTGCGGGAAATGTCAGGGTTACATTTGATTACGATATTCGGACGAGTTTGTACCGGCAGCAGCTTCTTAAGCCGGGCGCGTATGATATTTGCGCCGCAGATAACCGTATGATTCTGGAAGTGAAATACGACGAATTTCTGCCGGAGATTCTTTCCGGATTGCTTGAGATTGGAGCAGTCAGACAACAGTCGTTTTCCAAATATGGCATTTGCCGCCGGTTTGGATGATTTATGTAAAGGAGGATACCAATGACTTTTCGTGATATTTTTAAATCCGGTTTTCTGGAAAGCGTTACGGAGTTTTCCGTGGTTGACGTTATGCTTGGGTTGTTGTTTTCCATGATTATCGGACTTTTTATTTTTGTAGTTTATAAAAAAACGTTTGCCGGCGTAATGTATTCTTCCGGCTTTGCGATGACGCTGATTGGGCTGTCCCTTGTAACCACGCTTGTGATTATGGCAGTAACTTCAAATGTAATTGGAGCAGGAATGATACCTCTGGCCGTAACAGGCTCCGCTTTTATCGGAGTGATTCTGCTTCTGTTTGCAAACCGGAAAGTCCATGACAATCCATATATTCTGATCTTCCATTGTAATACGCAGGAAGATGAAAAAGAAGCGCTGCGTCTGCTTGAAGAATCCGTACGGCGTTATGCGGTAAAATCGAAGACGGTCAATAAAGAAGGAATTGAATTGACCGCAGAGCTGCGTCTGAAAGATAAATCCGTGTCTTTTGTGAACCGTATGCAGGATATTTCCGGGGTTTTCAGCGCGACGCTTGTTAGTTACAACGGAGAATATATGTCATGATTACCGGCAGACATATGACAAAATTTGCAGTGTTTCTGATGCTGATGGCATGTTTGTCATGCATCGCGGCAGGGATTTTTTCGGCGGAATTAAAAGAGGCGCAGACGATTGGGACGGAAATGGAATATGAGACCGCATTGTTTGATACGGATGAAATCATGCAGGTCAATATTTTGATGGAGGAAGAAGAATGGAAGAAAATGCTGGAGAACGCCATATCGGAAGTATATTATCCCTGTGATGTTGAAATAAACGGGACCGTAGTTTCCGGCGTTGGGATTCGCCCGAAAGGAAATACCAGATTAACTTCAGTTGCAGCAGATCCGGATACCGACCGTTACAGCTTCAAACTGGAATTTGATCAGTATGTCAGGGGGCAGACTTGTTTTGGCCTGGATAAGCTGATTTTAAACAACAATTACGCAGACGCCACCAATATGAAAGAAGCCGTCGTTTATGATATGTATCGTTATCTTGACGCAGACGCATCTCTATCTAATTATGCAAAAGTAAGCATAAACGGCGAGTATTGGGGTGTGTATCTTGCGCTGGAAGCCGTGGAAGAGAGTTTTCTACAGCGAAACTACGGCAGTATAAGCGGCGCGCTGTACAAACCGGACAGTATGGATCGAAAAGGCGGCGCAGGAGATAAACCGGACGGTGCGGGTCCAAAGGGCGGTGCATGGGAGAAGCCGGAAGATGCGGATTTAAACGGTGAAACGTGGAAGAATCCGCAAGGCGCAGGTCCAGATGGTGAAGTGAGGGAGAATCCGAATAGCGCGGATGGAAACGACGGAGCGCGGCAGATGCCGGATCCTTCGGATATGGAAGGTGAGTTCAAAGATTTTGGTGTTTTTGGAAAGGGATTTCAAAAAAATCAAAATGGCGCTGACTTAAATTATACCGATGATAACAAAGAAAGTTACTCTGCGATATGGGAGAGTTCTGTTGCGGATACGAAAGGAAGCGGATATAAAAAGGTCATTGAGGCGCTCAAACACATAAGCGAGGGATCCGATATAGAGGATTATCTGGATACGGACAATATTTTAAAGTATATGGCTGTGCATACATTTGTTGTAAATCTTGACAGTCTGTCGGGTACGATGGCGCATAATTATTATCTTTATGAGTCGGACGGAAAGTTAAATATTCTTCCATGGGATTATAATCTTGCTTTTGGCGGCATGGAGAAAGGAAAGGAAGATGGAGCGTCTGAAACCGTGAATTTTCCGATTGATACGCCTTTTTCGGGTACGGAATTTTTCGACGCTATGCTGGAAAACGAAGAATATCAAAAAACATACCATGCATATCTTCGGCAGCTTGCGGAAGAATATGTCGATGGCGGGGGCTTTGATCAGACGTATCAGAGAATTTGTACGCAAATTGACGGATTGGTGGAAACAGACCCGACTGCTTTTTATACTTATGAAGAATACACAGCCGGAAAAGAAACATTTTGCCAGGTCGTGCGTCTTCGCGCAAAAAGCATACGGGGGCAGCTTGAAGGTAAGATTCCGTCTACGTCAGAGGCTCAGAAAGAAGATCCGTCCTCGATTCTTGATGCCGGTTCCATTCGTCTTGAAACCATGGGCGTAATGAATATGGATAAAAAACGGGGAGCTTTTTAGTGAGAATAGGATCAACGATAACACAGGTGTAAAATTAAATATGGAGTAAAAGGTATATGGACATCAGAAAGCTGATTTGACTTCAAATAATTCTTGCTAATTGCGCGGAATTTTAGTATAATAAACACAGGTTTTCGTATTGGAACACAGAATACGGGGAGATGGAATTCGTCTCCCCGTTTCTTGTGAGATTGAAAAATAATCAGGAGGTATCAGTTTATGGCATGGTATGATGAAGCAGTATTTTATCACATTTATCCTTTGGGATTAGTGGGAGCGCCGAAAGAAAATTCTTACGGGGAACCGGTGCATCGTCTGAAGGATTTGATTCCGTGGATCGCTCATGTAAAGGAAACAGGCTGCAATGCAATTTACATAGGACCGCTTTTTGAATCCGTAGGACACGGATATGAGACGACAGATTATAAGAAGCTGGACAGCCGTCTCGGTACAAATGAGGATTTGGCGGAATATGTGGCCGAATGCCATAAGCAGGGGATCAAAGTTATTTTTGACGGAGTGTTCAACCATACGGGACGTGATTTTTTTGCTTTTGCGGATGTAAAGAAAAACAGGGAAAATTCACCTTATAAAGATTGGTTCTGCAATGTGAATTTTTATGGAAATAACGAATATAACGACGGATTTTCCTATGAAAACTGGGGAGGTTATAACCTTCTCGTAAAATTAAACCAGCACAACCCTTCCGTCAGGGATTATATCTGCGATGTAATCCGGTTTTGGGTGAAAGAATTTGATGTGGACGGAATCCGTCTGGATGCCGCGGATGTGCTGGACTTTAACTATATGCGCGCGCTGCGCGCGGTAGCGGAAGAGGTAAAACCGGAATTTTGGCTGATGGGAGAAGTGATTCATGGGGATTATACGCGCTGGGTCAATGAAGGAACGCTGCATTCCGTTACGAATTACCAGCTGCACAAGGCGCTTTATTCCGGACATAACGACCACAATTATTTTGAAATCGCCCACACGGTAAAAAATCTCTATGCCAAAGGGGGAAATCGTCCGGACGGATTAAAGCTGTATAATTTTGTAGATAACCATGACGTAGAGCGGATTTATACGAAATTAAACAACAAGGCGCATTTTACGCCGGTTCATATCCTGTTGTATACGCTGCCCGGCGTTCCTTCTGTTTACTACGGTTCCGAATTTGGAATAGAAGGAAAGAAAGACCGTTTTTCAGACGATTCTTTAAGGCCGGCGTTATCGCTTGCAGATTATGCGGACAGCGTGCAAAACAATCCGCATACCAGGCTGATTGCAGCGCTTGGCAAAGTGCGTAAGAACACGCCCGCGCTCTCTTATGGCGATTATAAAGAATTGCTTCTGACGAACCGGCAGTATGCGTTTTCAAGAACCCATCAGAATACCTCCGTGATTGTTACGGTAAATAACGATGACAGCGATTATGTTATGACGCTGCCCGCGTCAAACGCCACAGAATATATCGGAGCTTTGTCGGGTGAGAGAGTATCGGCAGAAGGTGGAAGAATTGTAGTAAATGTCAGGGCAAATGCAGGAGACATCTGGGCGCCGGTTTCTTCGGATACGCAAGAGCTTGTATCAAAAATTTCCATTCAGACGGACGTCACAGAGGCGCCAAAGGAAAAGGCTGTGGAAGAGAAAGCGCAGCCGGACGGAAAAACGTCTGCCGAAGGGAAAGCACAGACGCATGGAGGAGCTTTCGCGGAAGAAAAAACGCAGCCGGCCAGGGAAGAGACGGCCGTGCAGGAAGCGGCAGTCGGGGAAGAGAGCCCTGTCAATGACGAAGCGTTTGAAAAAGGCAGGATCGCAGGATTGCAGGAAGCGATTTTGGCAATTATGGAGAAAAACGGTCCGGTAACAGATCAGATGAGAAGAGATGTTGCGGCAAACGTCTATCATGATTCGCTGATTACATGGATTAAAAGCTTCCGTTGACCACAGTATTTCGAACGTGAATTTCATCAGGATTCTGTCATGAAACGTCTGTTTCAG
This sequence comes from uncultured Lachnospiraceae bacterium, assembly GCA_910586725.1. Lineage (GTDB taxonomy): Bacteria > Bacillota > Clostridia > Lachnospirales > Lachnospiraceae > Roseburia_B. The sequence continues at coordinate 33,976 of CAJUJL010000002.1, forward strand.
GATATAATAAAAGAAAAGCATGGTAAGGAGAGATGATTATGTGTACAGCGGCAACCTACCAGACAAAAGATTTCTATTTTGGCAGAACATTGGATTATGGTTTTTCCTATGGAGAGAAAATCGTAGTAATGCCCAGGAATTACTGTTTGAACTTTCGGACAATGGGCGTGGTAAAACAGCATTACGCCATGATTGGAACGGCGCACGTCAGCGAAAACTATCCTCTTTATTACGATGCTGTCAATGAAAAAGGCCTGTGTATGGCAGGATTAAATTTTGTGGGGAACGCCGTATACAGAGAAACTGCCGAAGGAAAAGACAACGTGGCGTCCTTTGAATTTATACCATGGGTGTTAGGGCAGTGTGCATCCGTGCAGGAAGCGCGTGAGTTGCTTGAAAAAATTAATCTCACAAATGAAAGTTTCAGCGGCGATCTGCCCACGGCACAGCTTCACTGGATCATTTCCGACCCCAATGAAACCATAACGGTGGAATGCCTGAAAGAAGGGATGAAAGTATATGACAATCCTGTAGGCATACTGACAAACAATCCTCCGTTTCAGGAGCAGATGTTTCAGCTGAACAACTATATGAATTTATCCCCGCGCTCTCCGCAGAATCATTTTTCGGGTAAACTTTCTCTGCACACATACTGTGAGGGCATGGGAGCGCTGGGGCTTCCGGGAGATTTATCATCCCAGTCCCGCTTTGTCCGCGCGGCATTTGTGAAAATGAATTCCGTTTCCAAAGATTCGGAGGCCGCAAGCGTCAGCCAGTTTTTTCATATACTTGGTTCCGTAGACCAGCAGCGGGGATGTTGTGAAACGAACGAGGGCAAATTTGAAATCACAATCTATACCTCTTGCTGTAATGCAAATCGGGGAATTTATTATTATACCTCATATGACAATCATCAAATAACAGCCGTTGACATGTGGAAAGAGAATTTAAACAGCAAATGTCTGATTTGTTATCCGTTTATTTCCTGTGAGCAGATCAGGGGACAGAATTTTAATTATCACCTGGGTTGAACATTCGTTTCTGAAATAATCAGAGGCTGCCGCAAAATAGCCGATGTATACAGGATATGGCATTCAAGGCCGCAGAGTACTTGAACCGTATATTGTATGGCAGACGCATTTTGCGGCGGCCTTTTTTTGATTCCATAAAAATAGTATTTAAAAAATCATAAACGGTCAAAAACAATCATAATTGTGCAGTATGACGAAAAAGATATAGGAATTTTTGTGAATTAGTTTGATTGACTTTGACTGAAAATGAATATACAATGGAATCATCAAAGGAATCGGAGGGAAATGAAATGATTTATACGGTTACATTTAATCCGTCACTGGATTATATCGTTTCAGTGGAAGATTTTAAACTGGGACTTACAAACCGCACAAGCTCGGAGCTGATGCTTCCGGGAGGAAAGGGACTGAATGTCTCTATGGTGCTTGGAAATCTGGGAGTCGCAAATACAGCGTTCGGATTTGCCGCAGGGTTTACGGGCAGAGAAATTATCCGCCGGATAGAGGAAATGGGGGTGAAATCCGAATTTATTCCAATTGAAAACGGGATTTCCCGCATTAATTTGAAATTAAAATCCATTGACGGAACGGAAATTAACGGAAGCGGGCCGGAAATCAGCGAAGATGCAATCGGTAAACTGATGGAAAAGCTCAACGTGCTGAAAGAGGGAGATGTGTTGGTATTGGCCGGCAGCATACCGGGTTCTATGCCGGATGACATTTACAGAAGGATTATGGCGGAACTTGACGGACGTGGGGTTTTGATTGCGGTAGACGCAACGAAGGATCTGCTTGTCAATGTACTGGCATACCATCCGTTTTTGGTAAAACCCAATAACCATGAGCTGGGAGAGATATTCGGCGTAACGCTTTCAGGCAGAGACGAAGTAATTGAATATGCGAAGAAGTTAAAGGAGATGGGAGCGGCCAATGTTTTGGTTTCTATGGCGGGCCAGGGAGCCGTGCTCATTGACGAGGATTCCAATGTTTATGAAACGCCGGCGCCAAAAGGGAAATTAGTCAACGGCGTTGGAGCCGGAGACTCCATGGTTGCCGGGTTTATCGCAGGGTGGATTCAGAAAAGAGATTATGCGCACGCGTTTGCCATGGGCGTAGCGGCAGGAAGCGCCAGCGCGTTTTCCGAACGACTGGCGACGAAACAGGAAATCGAACAAATCTACGATCAAATGAAAAAGGAGGAGCAGAGATGAGAATCACGCAATTGTTAGACAAACAAAGTATTTTTCTTTCGGGAACGCCCAAAACCAAGCAAGAGGCATTGGATCAGGTCATAGATCTGATGGTTTTAAGCGGCAGAATTAACGATAAGGAAGCATACCGGAAGCAGGTTTACGCAAGAGAAGAAGAAAGCACCACGGGCATCGGCGAAGGGATTGCAATTCCGCATGGAAAGTGCGGCGCGGTCAGCAGACCTGGACTTGCGGCCATGGTTGTAAAAGACGGCGTGGACTTTGATTCTCTGGATGGAGAGCCGGTCAGCCTTATTTTTCTGATTGCGGCTCCGGATACGGAGGATAACGTACATCTGGATGTTTTAAGCAAATTATCCGTGCTGATGATGGATGAGGATTTTGCGGATTCTCTGCGCAATGCCGGTTCCGTAGATGAATTTCTTGCCATAATCGACCGGGCGGATGAGGAAAAGAAAAGCATCGACGAGAGGCTTTCGGATACGAAAACGGCAGAACCGTCCGCGAAGAAAATCCTGGCGGTTACATCCTGTCCTACCGGAATTGCCCATACATATATGGCTGCGGAAGGAATTGAAAAAGCAGCCAAAGCAAGGAATTGTTCTGTAAAAATAGAAACAAGAGGATCCGGCGGAGCAAAAAATGTATTGACGCCGCAGGAAATCAAGGAGGCTGACTGCATCATTGTCGCGGCTGACGCGCAGGTTCCAATGGACCGCTTCGACGGCAAAAAGGTGATTGCCTGTCAGGTGTCTGACGGGATCAGCAAAGCAGGAGAGCTTTTGGATCGTGCGATTTCGGGCGACGCGCCGGTGTATCACGCGGCGGCCGGCACGCAGTCTGCTTCGCAGGGAACCAAAAAGAGCGGCGGCGTGGGACATCAGATCTATACCCAGCTGATGAACGGAGTGTCTCACATGCTTCCGTTTGTCGTAGGCGGTGGAATCCTGATCGCCATTTCATTTTTGATTGACGGCATTTGTGTGGATATGGATGCTTTGGACGTTGCCGAGAGAGTGAATTTTGGCACGATTACGCCGATGGCTGCATGGTTCAAAGAACTGGGAGGAGTTGCCTTTGGCTTTATGCTGCCCGTGCTTGCCGGTTTTATCGCGATGGCAATTGGCGACAGGCCGGCGCTTGCGCTTGGATTTGCAGGAGGCATGATTGCCGCAAATGGCAAATCCGGATTTTTAGGCGCTTTGGCGGCAGGATTTGCAGCCGGCTATGTAATTCTTCTGCTTCGTAAGATTTGCGAAAAACTTCCGGACTTTTTGGAAAAAATCGCGCCCGTTTTAATCTATCCGCTTGTCGGCATAGGAATTATGGGGCTTGTCATGGCATTTGCCGTAGAGCCTGTAATGGGTGGATTAAATACTGCTTTAAATAATGCATTATCCGGTATGGGCGGCGCAAGCAAAATAGTCCTCGGAATGATTTTGGGCGGCATGATGGCCGTTGACATGGGCGGGCCTTTTAATAAAGCGGCATATGTATTCGGAACGGCCGCGATTGCTGCGGGAAATTATGACATTATGGCCGCCGTTATGATCGGAGGAATGACGCCTCCCTGTGCAATTGCGCTTGCAACTGTACTGTTCCGGAGCAAATTTACAAAAGAAGAAAGAGAGTCCGGTCCGGTAAACTTTATTATGGGACTTGCGTTTATCACGGAAGGAGCAATTCCTTTTGCGGCGTCAGATCCGCTTCGCGTGCTTCCCTCCTGCGTAATCGGCTCCGCGGCCGCAGGAGCGCTGTCTATGTTGTTTGGCTGTACGTTAATGGCGCCGCACGGCGGGATTTTCGTATTCCCCGTTGTGGGAAATGCACTGATGTATGTCGTGGCGCTGCTTGCCGGAACGATAATATCGGCGTTTTTGCTGGGCGTATTAAAGAAAAATGTTGAACAGTAAAAGAAATGGGATATAATAGAAGTATCAATATAGAAAAGGAGAATTATCATGAAAGAATTTAAGTATGTTATTACAGATCCCCAGGGAATACATGCCCGTCCGGCGGGAGAGCTGGTAAAAGCGGTAAAGCCGTTTGCATGCAGCATTAAAATTGTAAAAGACGCCAAAGAAGGCGACTGCAAAAAGATTTTTGGCATCATGGGACTTGGCGTAAAAAAAGGCGATGAAGTGACGGTAAGATTTGACGGTGAGGACGAGGATGCTGCATACGAAGCGATCAGCAAATTTATGCAGGAAAATCTGTAAGAGGAAAAGATGTTATCGGAAGAAAGATACCGTATGATCTTAAAGATCCTTGAAGAGAAAAGAAGCGTAACGGTAACGGAGCTGACAAATCTTCTGGATATTTCCGAATCGACGGCAAGAAGAGACATTACGGCTCTGGACAAAGCCGGAAAGCTTATCAAGGTTTTTGGAGGAGCCGTTTTGTCGGACAATGAGTTTTTGTCTTTAGAGCCTACGGTTGCTCAGAAAGCCGAAATCAGCCAGGAAGAGAAGCGGAAAATTGCCAGATATGCAGCGTCTTTGATACAGCCTCATGATTTTATATATCTGGATGCAGGGACGACGACCGGCTATATGCTCGACTATATCAGAGAAACGGATGCGGCATTTGTAACAAATGCGGTTGCGCATGCCCAGAAACTGGCGCGAAACGGCATGTATGTGATTTTAACGGGCGGAACGTTGAAAAGCTCCACAGAGGCCGTGGTAGGAGCGATGGCAGCGCTGATGCTGAAGGATTATCACTTTACCAGGGGTTTTTTTGGAACAAACGGAGTGAGCCGGACCGCCGAGTTTACAACGCCGGATGCAGACGAAGCCCTGGTAAAAAAGACGGCTATGGCACAGTGCAGGGAAGCTTATGTGCTTTGCGACCACAGCAAATTTAATATGGTAAGCAAAGTTACATTTGGATCGTTTGCGTCAGCGTCTATCCTGACGGATGAAGCGCCCGAGGAATGGAGGGACGCGGCGAATCTTATTTTATGTCCGTAGCGCAGCGCGTAAGCTTTGTCAGGAACCATCCATTACAGAAGCATAGCGGCGGCCAGATAAACCAAGGTGTAAAGCCATTCCGGCAAAAGCGGGGCTTTACACCTTTTTCTAAACAAAGCAGCCATGAGGCACGGTTGATTTTCACAGCGCGCAGTAGTATAATGGGTTCCATGTTACAGGCCAAAAGCAGGAATTGGAGGTATTATGCATATTACAACTTTGTTTATATGGTTTATTTTATACAGCGTGCTGGGATGGATTTGCGAGACGTTTTATTGCAGTGTAAAAGGGTTAAAGTGGGATAACCGGGGTATGCTCAATGGACCTTATTGTCCGATATACGGCGTTGGAGCGGTTCTTGCGGTTCTCCTTTGCAGCGAAATGCCAAACTGGTGGTCCATATTTCTCGTTTGTATGGCCGGTTCCGCAATTCTGGAATATTCCACCTCATATGCTACGGAGCATATTTTTCATGCGGTCTGGTGGGACTACAGCAATATACCGCTGAACCTGCACGGACGCATCTGTCTGTCCTGTTCGCTTGGATTTGGGCTGGGAGGACTGCTTGTGTTAAACGTGATTCATCCGCAGATGATACGCATTACGAATGCCATCCCTGCTTACTGGCAGGAAGCGGCCGCATTGTTACTGATGGCGGTTTTTGCAACGGACTGCGCTTTGACGGCGGATTCCCTGGCAGCGATCAACGCCAAACTGGAAGCGACCAAAAAAGCGATTGATTCACAGATTTCCGAACGTTACAGTGCTTTTGTTGAAAGCACGAGACAAAATCTCTCTGACAGCTTAAGCTCATTCAAAGATAAAATTTCTCCGGAAGAATTTCGTGAACGGAGAATGTGGGAGGAGCTGAAAAAGACAGTTTCCACTATGAACTGGACGCAGCTGCGCGCGCTCCGGTCGGCCGTATCCTTCCGACGGGCAAGCTACAGCGATCTTGGCAATAAAATGCGGCATTCCATATTATTTCACAGAAAGAAGGAAGAAAAGAATGCCGAAACAAATGACAGGGATTCCTTGAAAATAAAATAACAGAAAGGCTGAAGAATCTATGCGGTTGACTGTTCACGAACTATCCGAAATCGAAGGGTATCTGCAGGGAATGCATTTAACGGAAGAAGCGGAATGCATGAAGCGTTTTATACAGCACGGCAGTATTTCAACATATGACCATGTGATTCGCGTCGTGCGGCTAAGCTATTATCTGAATCGTCATTTTCATCTGGGAGCGCCGGACGCCGAATTGGTGCGCGGTGCGTTTCTTCATGATTTTTATTTATATGACTGGCACGAAAACGGCTATATCGGACGGTTTCACGGGCTTCATCATCCGGCGGTTGCATTGGAAAATGCCAGGCGCCGTTATGATCTGACGCCAGTGGAATGCAATATCATCGAGAGCCATATGTGGCCGCTGACATTATTTACGGCTCCGAAAAGCCGGGCGGCATTGATCGTATGCCTCGCCGATAAAATCTGCTCCTGCGGTGAAACCGTGCTCTACAGAAATAAAAAACGCGCCAGAACCATAAGAGAGAAAATGTGATTTTATCAGACGCAGGTCTGGTCCTGATTCAGGAGGCAGGAAATCAGTCTGTTGTTATCTTCCGGCAGCATAAAGCAGAACCGGATATATTTTTGATCCAGAAACGGAAATGTGGAGCAGTCCCGGATCATCATTCCCTGCCGGATGGCCCGTTCAAATAAGTCCAGAGATGTAAGGTTTTTCTGTAAAATTCTGACAAGCATGAAATTTCCGCTTGCCGGATAAACCTTGAATTCACTGCTTTCTTTTAATTGGTTATAAATGCGCGCGCGTTCCGCGGAAATCAGCTGTTTGGTCCGGGCGATGTAGGATTCGTCCGTAAACATCAGCTCTCCCGCGATCACGGCAAGAGAATTGATGGTCCACGGGTTTTTTCTCGTATTGATCGATTTTACCAGATCCCTGTTTCCGGTTACGGCATATCCAAGCCTAAGGCCCGGGGCTGCGAAAAATTTCGAGGTTCCGCGCAGAATAATGATATTATTATAATAATTGGTCAGTGGAACACAGGTGATTTCTTCCGTGTTTTCTGCAAATTCCACATAAGTTTCATCTACCATCACAAAAATATCATACTGTTTGCAGACATCTAAAATCTGACGCATTTCTTCTCTGGTAATGGCGGAGGATGTCGGGTTGTTCGGGTTGCAGATGACCAGAAGGTCTATGCTCTCATTCAGTTTGTGTGTAAAATCACACATATCTAAAATAAAATCGTCTTTTTCCCTGAGCGGATAATAGTGTGTCGTTCCTCCCCCCAAAAAGATTTCACGTTCGTATTCGGAATAAGTAGGGCCTAAAACCATGGCTTTTTTTGGGCGCTCTATTTGAATAAACAGCGAAATTAATTCGGTGGATCCGTTGCCGACAATAATCATTTCGGGATCGGAATGGATATACTCGGCGATGCAGCGGCGCAGAGACGTATAGTCTCTGTCAGGATACGTTGTGATCGCGTCTAAATGCCGGGCAAGCGTTTCTCTTAAGTTGGGGGAAATGCCCAAAGGGTTTACATTGGCGGAGAAGCTTACAATGTCTTCTTTTTTGATTCCGTAATATTGTTCGATTTGTTCTAAGTCGCTGCCGTGAAAATGATCTTTATGTTTTATCATAATGCGTATGCCTCCGGTTGAATTTGTAAGTGAAATCGTTTATAATTATAACCAATCTAAATAAAAATGCAACAGATAAACGGGAGGCAGCGTGCGTAAGCGGATAGAAGAACTTGCAAATGGCAGGATTGATTGCATCGGACCCGCCGTAGAATTTTCTGTCAGCAGGATAGAGATCGAAGTTCCGGAAGGAAAGGATTTTAAAGGAGAGTTTACAATTACAAGCAGGAATCAGGTTCCTGTACGGGGATTGGTTTATTCTTCAAATCCACGTCTGGAGTGTCTGACAGAAGGATTTGACGGACAGGAAATTCCGATTCAGTATAAATTTCACAGTGCAGGACTGACAGAGGGGGATATACAGCAGGGAGAGCTGTTTGTTGTATGCAGCCAGGGCGAATATACCCTTTCTTTTGTTGCGGTTATGACATGCTTGTATGCGGATTCCGGTATCGGGGTGATCCGCGATTTGCAGGACTTTGCAAAACTGGCTAAAAATCACTGGCAGGAGGCCAAAAAAGTATTTTATTCTCCCGGCTTTTTGAATATCCTGAAAAATTGTGATGAAAAAGAACGTTTCTGGCATATTGGTCTGGCAAGAGGCGCTAAGACGGACAGAAGTCTGGAGGAATTTTTTCTGGCGTCCAAATTAAAAGAACCGGTTTTGATCGGGATCAAAGAGACGGAATATGTTTTTTCGGAGATTCGGGAACAGATCTGGCAGGATGTTGTAATCTCCAAAAACACCTGGGGATACGTTGAAATATATGTCGAAAGCGACGGGGATTTTCTGATACCCAGGAAGAATAAGCTGACGACGGAGGATTTTCTGGGAAGCGAAGCCGGTTTTGGCTTTTATATCAATCCGGCGTTTATGCACGAAGGCAAAAATTTCGGACGTCTTGTTTTCAGAAATATGCATCAGGAAATCACGATTTCCGTGTGCGCGGCAAAAGACGGATCGAAAGCGGACGCTTCCAGACAGGAGATTCGAAAGCTTTATGTGGAATTGATGACGTCTTATGTGGATTATCGCTTAAAGAAGATTGTGACAGGCAGATGGACGCTTTTGACTGGTAAAATTTTAGACAGGCTGACGGCTCTGGATGAGGAAGGAAGCGTCTGGTACCGCTTATTCAAGGCGCAGACGTTGTGGACAAACGGGCAGCGACAGGAAGCGGAATGGATTTTAAGTGAATTTAAAAGAAAGTGCAGGGACAAAAAAAGCCCGCAATGGGGCTATTATATGTATATCTGCACGCTTATGGATCATGAAGAGGTCTATATCAACCGCTTGACCGAAGAGATTGAGAGCATTTATCTGGAAAACCAGGATCATATCCTGTTGTTCTGGTGCCTTTTGTTTTTGAAAAAAGACTATGATGAAAACGGGTATCAGAAGTTAAAAGCGCTGGAAAAGAAAATTATGCGGGGGACGGACAGCCCTCTTTTGTACGTGGAAGTTTACTGGCTTTTTTGCAGGGAACCGTATCTGATGAATCATTTGGGGGATTTTGAACTTAAGATATTAAACTGGGCGCGCAAGCAGGGCGTGCTTACAAAAGCGCTGGTGGATCAGCTGATTTCCGTTTTTCCGGAGCGTCTTCACTTTCAAAAGACGGTATTTGCGCTTCTGGAAGCATGTTACGACATGATGGACTGCGCGAAAACCATATTGTACGAAATTCCGGGAGAAAACGCTTTGCCAGAGGATAAGCGCGTGCTTTCGGTGATCTGCGGCTATCTGATCCGGAATCAGAGGTATGGGCCCCAATATTTTAACTGGTATGCAATGGGTGTGGAGGGCAGGCTTCGGATTACGGGGCTTTATGAAGCATATCTGATGTCTATGGATACGAAGAGCGTTCAGAAAATACCGCAGATCATACAAATGTATTTTAAGTACAACAATCAGCTTGGCAGCGTCCAGAAGGCGGTTTTGTATGTCAATATTATTGCTGCAAAAGAAAAGGAACCAAAAGCCTATGAGCAGAATTATCCGTCTATGGAAAAGTTTGCTTATGAGCAGATGGAAATGGGGCGCATTGATGACAATCTGGCGGTCATCTATAAAGAAGTCCTCTCCAAAGGCATCTGTTCACCGCAGATTTCAGACGCTTTGTCAGAGGTGCTGTTTGTGCACAGGCTTACCTGTTTCTGGCCCGGGGCGGTGCGGGTGATTGTTCTGCAAAAGCAGACGGAGATGCAGAGAGTAGTCCCTTTGGTGAATCACGTGGCATATTTTCCGCTTTATTCGAATGATTATTGCATTTTCATAGAAGACGCACAGGGAAACCGTTTCAGCAGCAGCGTAGATTACCAGCTGGAAAAGCTGATGCATCCGGGCAGATACTTAAAAACCGGCATGCAGTATTCGCCGAAAAAGCTGCCCTATCTTTTGTACTATTTTGCCGACCGGCAGGCGCAGGAATTTTTTGAAGAAAAAGATCTGGAATATTTTCAAACGGTTATGGCGAGTGATGAAGTGGATTGGGCATATAAAGCATGGCTGTTTCCAAAGATGTTCTGGCTGATGCACGAGCTGGAAAAACCAAAAGATATGGAGTATGAAATGGAGCGTGTGGACTTTTCTCTTATGCATCCGAAAGAGAGAAGCGGCGTTTTGGAAATCTGCCTGAAACAAAAGCTGTATGAAGCGGCGTTTCGGATTGCGGGCGAATATGGCTTCGGGCATATTGAGGCGGCGGGACGAATCCCGTTTATCAGCTATTATATACACAAGCTGAACTTTGCCAGAGAGAGAAAGCTTCTGTTTTTTTGCATGGATACATTTTTGGCCGGGAAATACAATGACGCAATGTTAAAATACCTGTGCATGCATTATGAAGGCCCGACAAAAATCATGACTTCCATTTTTCAAAGAGCGGAAGAATTTGGCATTGATACGAAGGAAATCGCAGAGAGAATTTTAGTTCGGATGCTTTATACGGCAAAGTTTGCGGATTGTACGGGCGCTGTTTATGACAGTTACGCGGACGGAGGAAACGCCAAAATCAGGGCGGCGTATCTGACTTATTTTTCTTATTGCAGCTTTACCGGAAAGGGATTTTTGCCGGAAGGTTTTTTTGACGCGCTGCGGAGCTGGCAGTTAGAAGACGGCGGGATGAATGAGGCGTGCGGCCTTGCCATGCTGAAATTTTATGCGGAAAACCCTTCTTTCGCAAAGCAGGATGAAACGTATGCGGAGGAGCTTTTGCAAAGATATGTGTTCCAGGGAATGTATTTTGCATTCTATCGGAATTTCAGTGAAAATTTGCTGGAGAAATATCTGCTGCATGATAAATATTATATAGAATACCGGACGGAAAAAAACAGGCGCGTATGGATTCATTATACCAGGGATCGGGAAGAATCGTACAGGACCGAAGAAATGTACGAAGTATATGAAGGGATTTTTGTCAAAAAAGTAATCTTATTTGCGGGAGAATCCGTTCGATACAATATTTCAGAAGAAATTGACGGGCAAATGGAAGCCGTCAAAAGCGGCAGAATTCAAGGCGGGGTTATGCAAAACCGGCAGGGAAAAGGACGTTACGACCGTCTGAATGAGATGATTTCCCTGAAATCGGAAGGCGATATGGACGGGCTTAGTAAAAAGATCTGGGAATACGAACAGCTTGAGAGCATGGCTGAAAAAATGTTTACCATAATCAAATAAACCGGAGAAAAGAAAGCATGGCAGAGAAATATGTAGGAATTGATTTAAATGAAAAGTTTGCGATGATCAGTTATTATACGAAAGGAATGTCAGAACCGGGCACGTTCAGCATGGTGACGGGAAGCGAGGCATACCAGATCCCGGTCTGCGTTTCCAGAAAAAAGGGCGGCGGGCAGTGGCTGTATGGAGAGGAAGCCAGAAAAAACGCAAAAGAAGAGGGTGGCTGCTGCGTTGACGGCCTGTTAAAAAAGGCATTGGCGGCGGAACCGGTTGAGATGGAAGAGGATATTTATGATTCGTCGGAGCTTTTGTTTATTTTTCTGAAAAAACTGCTGGGGCTATGGCAGCAGGGCGGCGGGGAGCTTTGGCCGGATAAACTTGCCATTACCGTAGAAAATATGAACCTGGAGCACAGAAAGCTCTTAGGTCTTTTTGCGGAATGGTTAAAGCTTCCTTCGGAGCGTCTGATCCTTTTAGACGACAGAGAAAGCTTTTATTACTATGCGCTAAGCCAGCCCGCGGAGCTTTGTGCGCATGATGCGGCACTTTATTACTATACGACGGGAAAGCTTTTCTGCTGGAAATTAAGCCATGACAGAAGAACAATGCCTCAGGTGGTGACAATAGAAGAAACGCGTTACGATGCAATATTAAAAGAGCGGGATGAGGAATTTGCCGATATTGTAGACGAAACCCTTTCCGGAAGCATTGTGTCCTCCGTTTATCTGATCGGAGACGGGTTTGACGGGGAATGGATGAAAAAATCCCTTGCGGTGATCTGCAGGGGAAGACGGGCCTTTATGGGAAAAAATCTTTTCAGTAAAGGGGCCTGTTATGCCGCAGCCGTAAAGTCGGGGCAAACGGATTGGCCGTATGTCTATATGGGGGACAATGAGCTGAATGTCAATATCAGCCTGAAGGTGGAAAATAAAGGAAAAACAGAATTTTTGTCGTTGATTACCGCCGGAGAGAACTGGTATGAGGCAGGAGGGGAATGTGAAGTGATTTTATGCGGGAGCCCTGCGGTGGATTTTTGGTTTCAGCCTCCCAGAAGCGCCGAGGCTGTGGTGCGTTCGTTGGAGCTTAGCGGCATGCAGGGAAGAGAGGATAAAACAACTCGTCTTAGAATTTCCGTGAAGCCTCTGGCAGCGGATAAGATACAGTTCCGCATTATGGATCTGGGATTTGGGGAAATTGTAAAAGGATCGGAAAAAGTATGGGAATATACAATAGCGGTTTAGGAGGATCGGATGGGGAAATTGCTCTTATGCAGCCATGAACTGGCTTCTGTGCCATATTATATTGAGAATATAGCGTTAAATGTATATTCGCTGGAAGAAATGTGCTGTTACTTAAAACATAACATTGATCTGGTGGAGCCTTCATTTATGGATGATGAACTGATTGCCTGGATCAGAACGGAATTAAAGATGCCGTCTCTTGCCGATCGGCTCGAAACATCAAAGGCCGGAAGGGGAGGGCTGAAGGAGTTCGTGAAGCTGCTTGCGGAAGGGTGCAGCTATTGCGGCAGAGAAGAAATCGAGGGTATGCAGTGGGCGGTAGCTGATTTTGAAAATAAAAGCGAAACAGAGTGCAAAAAAATACGGGCGGACAGGCTTCTGCAGAAAAAACGCTATGGGGCCTGCATCAAAGAATACAATAAGATTTTGGGATTTCCTGAAGTAAGAGGGATGCTTGCGGGCAATATTTACCATAATCTGGGCACGGCATACGCGGGATTGTTTTTCTTTCGGGAAGCTGCGGATTGTTTTGGAAAGGCATATGAAAGAAACAGAAATCCCCTTTCCTTCAAACAGCAGCAGATGGCGCAAAAGCTTGCGGAAGGGATGATTATGCCTGTAAAAGCCGCAAAGCGGGACGAGATGCGGTTGGATGAACAATTAGAACGGTTCAGGGAAGAATATTTAATCAACTGTAAGTAGGAGAGATCAGAATGATGGGATTTTTTAAGAGAAGAAAAAGACGGCGGGAGACAGAACGAATCCGGCAGGAAAATATGGACGTGATGCCGGAAGGGCTTTTGGAAGACGCAGGAGGAGATTCAAAAAAAGTACAGAAATATATTATAGACTGCTGCGGGCAGATAGCGGAAGCCGGTAAGGAACTGGAGGAAGAGCAGGCGGAATATCGAATTATAACGGATTACCTGAACGATATTGAACTGCTGGAAAATCTGCCGGACGAGGAAATGACGGAAATTCGCAGTGTTGCGGAAAGCATAGAGAATTTAAACCACCAGAGGGACAAATATAAGAACTCGGAGAAGAAAATATCCGACGCGCAGTTTGTTCAGATGCAGCGGGAAGAAGAGCTGATCCCCAATGCCATCAAGCGTCTGCGTGACAATGAGACGTATCAGGATGCCGTAAAGAAGGATATGAATTATCTGGAAGGAGAAAAGACGGAATGGCACTATAATAAATTTGAGCTGATCCGGCAGCAGAAATTGTTAAAAAACCTGTCGTTTATCCTGTTTGCGCTGTTTCTTGTAAGCGTAGTGGTTTTGCTTGTGTTACAGACAGGATTTTATGAAGATATTTCGTATATATGGACGATGGTGATTTTTCTGGCGGCAGTCAGCGGATTTTTGATTTTCATGAAAATGTCGTCCAACCAAACAGAAATCAAACAGTCGGAAGTGAATATGAATTATGCCATTGTATTATTGAACAAAGTAAAGTTTAAATATGTCAATGTGACCAATGCGGTGGAATATGCCAGAGAGAAATACAACGTGAAAAATGCGTACGAATTTAATTATTTATGGGAGCAGTATTTGAATGAAGTAAGGGAACGTGAAAAATTCCGACAGGCAAATGAAGATCTGGAGTACTTCAACGGAAAACTGGTCCGGCTTCTGAACCGTTACCGTATGTATGACGCCCGCGTGTGGGTCAATCAGTCATCCGCATTGATTGACAAAAAAGAAATGGTGGAGGTAAAGCACAATTTGATCGTGCGCAGACAAAAGCTGCGCGCAAGAATGGAATATAATGCGCAGAATATCAGAGAACGAAAAACAGAACTGGACGAAACGCTGAGAAAGGAGAAAATCAATACGCCGGAAATCCGTCAAATCATCAAATCCATAGAAAACAGCGGCGAATAGAAAGCGGACGCGGAAAGATGGAAGTAAGGAGAGGAGAAAAATGACAAAGAGCGAGAAAGCAAAAGAATTGTTTTTGGAAGGATATAACTGCGCGCAGTCTTTAACAGGCGCTTACGCCAGTGAGATGGGCCTTGATTTTTCAGCAGCCGTAAAACTGGCTTCTTCTTTTGGGGGAGGAATGGGCAGGATGCGTGAGGTCTGCGGGGCGGTCAGCGGAATGTTTCTTGCGGCGGGAGCAATTTACGGTTACGCCGATCCAAAAGATTTTTCCGGGAAAAAAGAACATTACCAGAGAATTCAGTTTTTGGCGGCGCAGTTTAAAAAGGAGACGGGAAGCATCGTCTGTCGGGAGCTTCTGGGAGATTTGGGCAAAGACGCGTCTTTTGTGCCTGGCGAGAGAACGAAAGAATATTATAAAAAAAGGCCCTGTGTGGAGTTGGTCGGGCTTGCCGCCGGAATACTGGAAGAATATATACAGGAATGCGGCTTGCCAGAAGAAAATTAGTCAGAAATTATGGATTGTTTTAAGGGTGAAAAAGAAATATTTGATTATTTGCACAAAAATACATGTTTCATGTCGATAGAAATTATGCGAAATTACAGAAAGTGACTTGACAGACTAAAAATTTCTGTGTAAACTATAAATATATTTTTATGTTTCTTTTATGGTCAGTGTCATTAAATGTATAGTTTTACGGGACAATGGAGTTAATAAAGAAGACAATGAAAATGTTACAAAAAAATGCCATTTTACAGTTAATACAACTGTAAAATGGCAAAAATCAGATTATATGTATTATTTTTTTTGTTTTTTTAGTGACTGTTCATAGTCTTACATGTGTCTCTTAAACTATACTATTGTGGGACGGTCAATTGAAAATTGGAGGAGGATAGAGGAAATTAAAAAGTTTTACTTTGAGCGCAAAACAAATTAAGAAAGGAGACTTTAAAATGAAATTAAAGCAAGTTTTAGCCGGGTTTTTGACAGGCGTCATGGTCGTTGCAAACCTTCCGTCTTTTGGAATAGACGGCATTGGATTACAGAAGGTTCAGGCTGAAGAAAGATCTTCTGTAGATGATGCTCTGGTTTACCGGTATCAGTCCATTCAGGGAATGAAAGCATATGCAGGATGGGCAACACGGTACGACGCGCCGATTGAAAATCTTTTAAAGGATGATACGTCGATCACATATTCACGTTATAATACGGGATATATTCCAAGATCTACTTATATTAGTGACAGGAATAATATTTTTATTAAGCTGAATACCACTTCCACGATAAAGAAGCTTAGTTATTATCCAAATGAAACAGAACGCAGCGGCGGTAATGGAAGTAATGTGGGCAATGGTACATTTACCAGGGTCAATGTATATGTATCCACGGAAGAGATAGGGGATAATCCTACTAAGGATGATGCGAACTGGGAACTTGCGCTGGAAAATATAAGGCTGGATTCAGATACGGACCTGACAGCGGATAACAGTACGATTCCACGTCATAATTTTGAATTTAAAGAGGCGATAGCAAATGTAAAAGGAATCCGGATACAGGTGCTCAACACTGCTGGTCAATACCAGGGAGATGCTGACGTTGCAGATAAAGATAAGCGGGATACGTTTATCAGCGGCCGTGAATTGGAAGTTTATGGCGAGTCAGATAAAATTGCCGCTTCAGATATGACATTTACCGCAGACTTTGGATGTCATACAGATCAGGACGTATTAAAATTGAACGACGGCAATCTTGAAACGACTATGCATTCTACATATGAGAATGATGAGGGTTTTGGAACAGACAGCCCGGTAAAGACAAATGAGGGGCACTATTTTGCCAACAATAATATGTACTTTACGCTTCCGGAATCGACGCGTGTCGGTAAATTGACCTATGTTGCAGGGGCGTTAAACGGAAGCATTAAGCGGGCAAGAATCTACGTGTCTAACGTAGAGCTGGGAGAAGGAGAAGAACCCAAAGACATTCATGAATCCGCATGGTTAAAAGTATATGACAACACGGATGAATCCGCAGAGGCATGGCAGCCTTATTTGTATCATGGCACGATTGCGAACAACAGTACGGAGGTTGTTTTTGATTCCGCACATATGGCGCGCCACGTACGCGTTGAAGTATTGGAAACACAGTACAGCGAGGACACTGCGCCCCAAAACAGGGTGACGAACAAGTGGATCAGCGGCCGGCGTGTGTACATTTACGCCGCGGAGCCATTGAATCAGGTAGAAGCTCAGGTAAACACAGCCCTTAGTGAAGCGGCGGGAGGCCAGGCAAAGGTAGTGGCTTACACAGGCGAGGCGCAGGGCAAGTCATATACAAATTTTAATGATAATGTCGGGGATAACAAAGAGAATGACAACTATTACTGGCTTCCCAAATATGACATTCGTCCAACGGGAGCCGATGCGGGCAAGACGAATTATATCGTTTTGGATCTTGGAACGACAGAGACGGATATTTCTGAAATTTCAATTCGCTGGCATAACATGGCATTTGCCACGAAGTATAAAATTGAGACTTCAGAAACGTGCAGAGTATCCGGAGATGTTACGGACGCTGCAAATAAGGCGGTGAATGGAGAAGGCGATGAATGGGCAACAGTTGTAGACTACACCGGAAGAGAAGATATGAACAGCGCTTTTCCAAAAGACGTATTCAGTGGAGACAGTCTCCGGCAAAATAAGCTGAAAAGATATGTGCGTCTGTCCATGACAGAGACGAATGGGACGGCTGGGCTTTGGACGGTTGTAAGGGAGTTTCAGATCAAAGGAAGCCGTTTTCAGGTTGAAACGGTAAAAAACGTTGCGTTAGGATCAGCGATAGACGGTTTTACAACAGTGATCAAAGCTTATACGGGTGCAGGAGCAGATAAGGATCCGAGCTATGTAATCGATGGACGCGGAATTAACAACGAAGCTGGAGAGGAAAATAATACCAGATGGGAAGCCGGCAGACCGATGAAGGAAGGCGGAAGCGTTGATACGCCGGGAGCCGCAATTGACGGCGCCGTGTCATATATTATTCTGGATCTGGGCGAACATGCATCCACTCAGGTAGAGTCGATCCGCATTCGTTGGGCGGATATGATGTTTGGTAAAGAATATGAAATTCAGACTTCCGACACATGCGATGTGAACGGAGATGTTGGAAATGAAGTCACTGAGGATACAATTGCAGGAGAGGCGAATGCCGCCAAATGGGAGACTGTAGCATCTGTTACAAAAGATATTACAGGCAGACCGAATCCGGCTCCATTAGATGAATTTGGTGATGGTAAAGCTTATCCGCTTCATAAGACATACCTTAAGAGATATGTACGTCTTTTAGTTACGAAGATGAATTTATACGCAGGGGCACACGTAATCGGCGTTAAAGAAATAGAGATCAATGGTATCCGCAGGAAAGCCGAGATTTCGGATGTAGTTCTGGACTGGACATTTGAAAATGCTTTACACGAAGAAGGAGAAACTGCACCGACGCTGGAAGCGACGCCGCGGTATGGCAGCGTATTCCGTTCTCCGTCTACCAAACAGGGCGCAAGCTATCATGTGACGCCGGATACTATAAAGTGGGAGCAGAGCAATAATGGAACAGACGGCTGGGTTACGGCCGAGAGGGACTATTTTGATTTTGGCAAATATTACAGAGGTTCCGTGGAAATTTCATCTTTGGGAGCTCCGTTTTCCGAACTTGTAGATGTAAAAGTGAATAACAGCACGGAAGGCGTGTCTGTAGCTATAAAAGACGGCAGACTGGCAGTAAGCAAGGTATACGCTCCTCTGACGGATTATACGGAACAGTATACGGCGTTAAAGACCTGGTTTGCCGGCGACGATTCCAAAGCCATCAGAGAAAGATATGGCCAGGCTCAGGGCGATGTTACAAATAATGCATGGAAGCGTTTTACACAGGCGTATGAACATGTAAGAGATCACCTTGCAAGAGAACTTACGGATGAGGACATGGAAAGGACAGCTCCCGGCGGTTTCCGTCCAAATGATTTTGCGGATGGAAAAGAGGCGCTTCTCAATGCATATAGAAGATTAACAACCTCTGCGGAAGAGCTTACACTCGATCATCCGGTTATGATTACGGTAGACGCGCCCGCAGATGGAAAAGGTCCGGCAGACGCTAAACTGACCAGAGGCGGCAAAGTTGTAACAAGCCCGGATGATCTGGCGCCGGAAAAAGGAGATCTTGAATACAGTATCGGTCCGGACAATGAGCTGATCGGAAATATCAAATTTGAGAATGCTAAGGGTGGAAACAGCGTCTTTAACGTAACAGGCACCAATCAGTTTTTGATGAATTTTGAGTTGTTTGTTCCGAAAAAATTAGACCATAAAGAAAGCATTATTGGAAAGTTTGATAAACAATATGCTTTGCAGATAGACCAGACAAAACTTTACTTATTTGGCGAATTAGGCAGAGCAGAGGGAGTTGGATCCGGTGGCTGGCACCAGACAAACTGCAATATTCCCAATGACGACTGGTATGGCGTATGGCATAATGTTGTTGCAATATATAACGGAAGCAAATTTAAAATGTATGTAGATGGAGTGGCATCCACGGATCCTGCATCTCATGCATCAAGGGCCGGAGCGCTCAAGGAAGATGCACAAAGTATCTTCGCTATTGGCTACAATCCGGACAGACGTGTAAATGATTCAGGATCAAACCATGCAGACGAGGGATTTTCAGGAGGAATCCGGAATATTCGTATGTTTGTTCAGAATGGGGAAGAGGGCGATGATTTCCCGGATTGGCAAACAGCGATAGAAGGAAAGACAACGCCGGAAGAAATTGAAACCGCGTTTAGCGAGGTGTTAGAAGGCAAGACGGCTGAGCTGGAGATTGGCGGTGAACCGGCGCTTTATGAAGTGGCGTCAACCAAATGGACTCCAGCTGATACAGAATTTGATATATACAAAGAGTATAAAGTGGATGTAGAGGTTAAGACGCTTCCTGGTATAACAACAGACTATATGTTCCCGGAGAATGCGGAAGTGGAAGTAACCGGACTGCCGGAAGCTGAGCAGTCGAAAGTAACGCATACGCTCAATGAAGATAAGGATACGCTAACTATCAGCTATACGTTTCCGCGTGCAGAACATCCGAGAGACGTGTTAAATGAATATCTGGATAACCTGGCGGAAACGATTGAAGTTGTGGATCCGGCACAAAATAAAGACGCCAATAACGCGCGTGTATATACGAGAGTATCGTGGGATCTGTATATCGCTAAATATCAGGCGGCGTTAGCAAGAAAAGACGATGCGATTTCGAAGGATACGGAAGAGGCATGTCAGAATGCATACGATGAATTGACAGCCGCAGTAGGCAGACTTGCAAAAGCGGCGGAGACCTGTGAGTGCGGCAATCCGGTAATTACAACTCCGGAAGACGGAACGGAAACGGAAATAGACATGGGTACGGAAACAACAAAAACCGTGACATTGCCAACGCCTGTTGCAACGGCTGAAAAAGACTGTATGGTGGCAGGACATGCGAACAAAGCGGTGGAATTTGAGTATGCCATCGACGAGGAGCACAATGATGCGGGCGCTGTGCTGAATGATGCCAAAACAGAATTGACGGTTACAAAAACAGGTGATGTAAACATCGTTTTGACGGCAACAATTGGCGACGGCAAGAGCTCAACGGCAACCATTATCTATAAAGCAATAGGAACCGCTTTGGATATGGATGCGCAGGAAAGGACGGATTTGGCCAATAAGGCTGCAGATGCAAAGAATAAATATCCGAGCAATCTTTATACGGCCGAAAGCTGGCAGATACTGAAAGATGCAATTGATAAGGCGGAAGAGGAAGCAGCCAGGCCAACGGCTACGGCGGCAGATCTTGATGCTGCAAGCAAAGCGATTGATGCCGCGATCAGCGGATTGGTTAAAGCAGATGACCCGGGAGTAGATCCGGGAGAAGACAGCATAAGCGCTCTTAGAGAACTTGTAACATCTCTTGCAGAAAGCATTAAGAAAGAAGATTATACGGCTGAGAGCTATAATGCGTTTGTGGCAATTTTCAATCAGGCTGTAGAGGAATTGAACAAAGAAAATCCGGATGCGGCAAGATGCGCGGCTTTGTTAGAGCAGTTAAAGAAAGCAAAGGAAAATCTTCTGACAAACGCACAGGACATTGCGAATGCAAAAACAGAGGTAAGCGGCGCAATTGCGGCGGCGGACGCGGTTTACAACGCAGGTCAGAAGGATTATGACGCAGCTTTATGGAAAGCGTTTACGGACGCGTACAATGCGGCAAAGAACGCTCCGGCAAACGCGGACGCGGCAACGCTGCGGAAGCTGGCGGCAGCGTTAAAAGCGGCGCAGGCGGCGCTGAAACCGGCTGCGGCTGCAGGGCTGACAAACGGATATGTAGAGAAGGTCGGCACGATTCAGTACAAAGTGCTCAGTGCGGATAAGAAGACGGTAATGGCTTACAGGGGCACGAGCAAGAAGGCGAAGAACATAACGATTCCTGCGACGGTAAAAATCAAGGGAATCACATGCAAAGTCACACAGATCGGAGCCAAAGCGTTCAGCGGATATAACAGGGCGACGAAGATCACAATCGGCAAGAATGTGACGACAATTGGCAAACAGGCATTCTTAAACTGCAAGAAGATCAATCAAATCATCTTGAAGGGCAAGGCGCTTAAGAATGAAAAGAGCATCAAAGCCAATGCATTCAAAGGAACTTCGAAAAAGAAAGTGAAAATCAAATGGCCGAAAGGCATCAAGAAGTCACAGAAGAATAAGCTGATCAAAGGATTCAAAAAGCGGGGACTGAAAGTATAATCGTTTCGTTTTGAAGGGGACGCTGCTTTGGCGGATGAAAATCTGCCAAAGCAGCGTCTTTTTTAATAATCAATAAAGTGTTCTGAAAAATAATCATGAGAAATCATGAGAAATCTCAAATGTTTCTGGCAATATGAAAAGAAAAGGCGTATAATAAATCTGTGCGTCTAAATATTTAAAAAAATAGGAGGATATTGCAGAATGATTTGGAAAAAAAGATTGTCTTTATTTTTGGCTTCATTGATGATACTTAGCATGATACAGATAGTTCCAACGGATGTAAAGAGCGCATCCCATTTCGAAAATGGAGTTTCGTCAATCAAGGCAGCATCAACGGAGGCTCCGGAACTTTCACCGGGAACGCCGGAGGAAGTAAAAGAGGCGGTTTTGGAGAATCTCGAGCTGTCATATTTGGAAGAGAGCGATACGATTGTATTGAACTACCAGCTGAAAGATTGCAGTTATGTCAGAATTTACGTGAACGGTAAACTTTTGGAAGAAGAATATACAGATCTGCAATATGAATACGGAAATGTCAGGGATGGCATGGATTACGAGTTCCGCGTAGTGCCCTACAATGCAAAAGATGAAGCGGGCGAGGGAGCCGGCGTTTCCTGCTTTGTGCCTTATAAACAGGCAGTGGTGAGTGAAGCGGATGCAGACTATAATCTGGAAAGAAAAGTTTTGATCGTCGACTGGGAAGGAGAAAGCATCGCATATGCCGATGTGTATCAGGATGATGTTTTGATTGGCAGCCAGGTGTCGGATATGAGATTGATTTTAGAGATTGATCTTGTGGCTGACAGCAAACATACGTATAAAATTGTCCCTTACAACAGGAACGATGAAGTTGGCACGGAGAAAAGCTTTGTATATCAGGTAGATGATTATGTGGCAAGAATTGACACTTTCGTTGCAGATTATGATGAGAATGCAAAGCAGATTCGGATCAGCTGGACGGATACCTATACGGAGTATGTGGAAATCACTCTGAATGACGAAACGCTGGAAGAGAAATATACGGGAAAGACCTATGTTTTAAATTATGAGCTTCAGCCGGGCGCGTCTTATATTATTGGCGTGGCGCCTTACAATTACAAGAACGAAGAAGGCGATGGGGAAGAAGAAGACATTTCGTTTGGATATTTTGATATACCGGAGGAGTTTTCGGCCTCATTGGTAAATGTTCCGGTGAAAGATAAGAATGGAAATTACACAGGATTTGCAAGCCCGTCCGTTCAATTAACCTGGGAAGCGCAGGGAAGAGCGGTCTATGAAATTTACCGCGCTGAAGGAAATGACAAAAGGGGCGCATACAACTGGATTGCAAACGTCAAGGCAGACAAGGACGGCGTCTACACTTATGTGGATGAGAAAGCCGGATTTTTGACATATTACTATAAAATCAGACGTAAAATCGTTTCGGACGATTATACGGAACAGGAGCTTTATACGGCGTTATCAGATGCGGAAAAAGTCAATGCAGCCGTACCAAAGCCGAACGTCAAGGCGTGTCTGAATGAAAAAGGGCAGATTGTTCTGACGATGGATTCCCGCAGGGAATTTGTGTCCGGTTATGAGATCTACCGTAAGAGAGGCAAAGGGAGCTATGAACTTTTGGCTACCGTAACGGACGACGAATATATAGATGAGGCAGTCAAGTTTGGCAAAACATACCAGTACCGGGCAAGGGCCTACTATTATAATAGCAATACGGGCAAGAAAGTGATGGGCAAATATTCAAAGCCTTCAAAAGTCAAAAATTCCATTAATAACATAGAGGTGAAAGCGGCTGCGGTATCACCGGATACAATCAGGATTTCCTGGACTCCCGCAGCAAATGTTGAAAAATACGAAGTCTATATGAAGTCCGGCATGCAGGGAGATTCTTATGTGCTCTGGAAAACGACCAACAGTCTTTCTCTGAAACGTAAATTCAAAAAGGGCGGAACGCACTATTTTATGATCAAGGCTTATCAGACGTCAGAGAATGGAAAGACTTATTTCTCAACCGCAGAAACATCTGTAAAACTGGGATTTTCTGCTCCTTCAGGATTTGGCGTAACAAAGACTTCCTATTCCAGAAATAAGAAGACAAACGCATTGATACAGGAGGATCTCCTTACCTGGAACCCCGTATACGGTGCAGGAGGATATTATCTGGAAGTTTACAGCGAAGCGGCTAAAAAGTATCAAAGAGTCGCTAAAATCGCAGACAAACGAAAGACATCCTATACGGTGAAAAATTCTGTGACGGAAGGCTCTAAACCCTTGAAATACCGGATCAGCGCCTATTCACGGGGAAAGGTCAAAAAAGGAGAGGCGATTGAGATTATTCCGAAACTTGGAATCGTGAAACAGGTAACTGCCGTAAAAGCAGGTTCTAAAGTAAAAGTGAGCTGGAAAAAGGTTTTGGGAGCGGAACGTTATCAGGTATACCGTTCAAACGGACGTACCATGATTCTGGTAGGGGAAACGGCAGCATTGTCTTTGATGGATCAGGGATTGAGCGCGGGCGTTCCTTATAAGTATTATGTACAGGCGGTCAATGCAGCCTGGAAAATCAACGGTGAGAAAAGCGATCCGGTAAACTATATGGAAAAACAGCCGAAAGTATCCAGTTTAAAGGCGGTCAATGCAAGTGGGGGAACTGTGCGTCTGTCATGGGGCGAGAGCAAAGGAGCGCAGAATTATATAGTATATTATAAAACCTCTCCCAGGGCCAAATATCAAAAGCTGGCTGAAGTAACCGGCAAAAAGACGTCTTTTGAGCATAAAAATTTAAAACCCGGGCAAACCTGTTATTATCAGGTCATTGCAAGCCAGAAGAACAGCGGCGGCATTATGACGGAATCGGAAGGCGTTGAGGTGAATATCACGATCAGTCAATAATTTTCACAACGGGAGCAAACATGAAGATTGAAGAGTATGGATTGGGGATGCTGGTAAATCCACTTCTTGCATGGTTTGAACGCCATGCAAGAACGCTTCCATGGAGAGAAGACGCTACGCCTTACCGCGTGTGGGTATCGGAAATTATGCTGCAGCAGACAAGGGTAGAAGCGGTAAAACCTTATTTTGAAAGATTTATCAAGGCTTTGCCGGATGTAAAGTCGCTTGCTGCCTGCGATGAGGAACAGCTCTTAAAATTGTGGGAGGGGCTTGGATACTATAACCGTGTCAGAAATATGCAGACTGCGGCAAGATGCGTAATGGAAAAGCACAATGGCAGACTGCCCGCGTATTACGACGAGCTGTTAAAATTAAAAGGGATCGGCCGTTATACGGCAGGGGCAATAGCTTCTATCGCATATGGCATTCCCGTTCCGGCAGTTGACGGAAATGTACTGCGGGTAATTTCAAGGGCGGCAGGTGACGACAGGGATATTATGAAACAGTCGGTCCGCACCAATATGGAACAGCAGCTGGCGGGTGTGATTCCGGACGGGAAGGCCGGAAGCTTCAATCAGGCTCTTATGGAATTGGGAGCTACGGTATGTCTTCCGAACGGAGAACCCAAATGCGGCGAATGCCCATGGAAGAATTTGTGTATTGCCCGAAAAGAAGGTAAAATTCTAGCCCTTCCGGTAAAAAGTAAATCAATAAAACGCAGAATAGAAGAACGCACTGTATTTCTGATCTGTGACGGAGACCGGGTTTTGCTTCAAAAGAGGCCGTCTAAAGGCCTTTTGGCGGGAATGTATGAATTTCCGAATGAGGAAGGGTATTATGAGCGGAAGGAAGCTGTTTCTTATGCAAAGAAGAGAGGTCTTGTGCCGCTTAAAGCAGAAGAACTGGCAGATGCAAAGCATATATTTTCTCATGTGGAATGGCATATGAGAGGGTATCTGATCCGCGTGGAGGCGCTGGAAGAGGAAGGAGAAGGCCTGTTATTTGCAGACGCCTTAGCATTTGAAGAAAAATATCCGATGCCCTCTGCTTTCGCGGCATATGCGCAATATTTAAATATTTTCCTTGGAAAAAAGAGGGAGCCGGTGTAGGACACCGGCTTTGCTTGTTGCACTAATTTTAGAATCGTGTATAATAAACAAATGGATGGTTTACGTTGGAGGTTAAATTCATATGTATGACAGTATTGTAATAGGTTCTGGCGCGGCGGGAAGCACAGTGGCGCGCAGACTTGCCGAAACAGGCAAAAAAGTTCTTGTTTTGGAAAAAAGATCTCATGTCGGCGGTAATTGTTATGACAGAGAGGACGAGCATGGCATTTTAATTCATCAATATGGTCCGCATATTTTTCACACTAATGATGAAGAAGTGTATCAGTTCCTGTCAGAATTCACAGAGTGGTTCCTGTTTGACCACGAAGTGGCGGCTAATGTTCATGGGAAGATGCTTCCGGTGCCCTTTAATTTAAATACTCTTTATCAGGTATATGACGCTTCGAAAGCAAAAGAACTGGAACAGGCGCTGATTCGGGAATATGGGAGCGGCAGCCGCGTTCCGATTATTAAACTTATGGAGAGCGCCAATCCGGATATCAAGGCGATTGCGGACTTCGTATACGAAAACATTTTTTTATATTACACGATGAAGCAGTGGGGGCAGACGCCGGAAGAGATCAGTCCGGAGGTAACCGGCAGGGTTCCTGTGCTGATTTCGTATGACAACCGCTATTTTCAGGATAAATACCAGGGAATGCCGATAGACGGCTATACGGCTATGTTCCAAAATATGCTGGACCATCCGGGCATTACGGTAGAAACATCTGCGGATTGCAGGGAGTCTCTTACATTTTCGGAAAATGGGACGCTGTTTTTGGGCAGAGAGTTTACGGGAGAAATTATTTATACCGGGGCATTGGACGAGCTGTTTGACTGCGCGTACGGACGTTTGCCGTACCGGTCATTGGACTTTCGTTTCGAGTATCTGGAACAGGATAGTTTTCAGGGAAGAAGCGTTGTCAATTATACGGTCAGCGAGCCGTATACAAGAATCACGGAGTTTAAATATCTGACCGGACAGAAAGACGCCAAAGGAACGACGATTGTAAAAGAATATCCGTTTGCTTACACCGGAGCGGAAGGGGAAATTCCCTATTATGCAATTATAAACGAGGAAAATCAGGCGCTTTATCAGAAATATGCGGATAAAATCAAGCCGTTTCGGAATGTATATTTACTGGGAAGGCTTGCAGAATATAAATATTACAATATAGACGCCATTGTCAAAAAGGCGCTTCAGTTGGCAGATAAGATAAGGAGATAACAGATGAAACTATTATCAATAGCGATTCCATGCTACAATTCAGAGGAATATATGGAAAAATGCATCAAATCACTGCTTCCCGGAGGAGAGGATGTGGAGATTTTGGTTGTAGACGACGGCTCCAAAGACATGACGCCGGAAATTGCAGACGCTTATGAAAAAAAATATCCCGGTATCGTACGCGCTATTCATCAGGAAAACGGCGGACATGGAGCGGCGGTAAACGCCGGTATCCAAAACGCCACGGGACTTTTCTTTAAGGTGGTGGACAGCGACGACTGGGTGGATTTGGAAAGCTATCGGGCGATTCTCGCAAAATTAAAAGAACTGGCGGGCGGCAGTGAAACGCTGGATATGATGATAAGCAATTTTGTATACGAAAAAGTAGGCGTAAAGCACAAAAGAAAGATCCGTTACAGGCTTGCGCTTCCGCAGAACCGTCTGTTTCGGTGGGAGGACACCAAGCATTTTATGAAGGGACAGTATATTCTGATGCATTCCGTGATTTATCGTACGCAGCTTCTAAGGGACTGCGGGCTGGAACTGCCAAGACATACTTTTTATGTAGATAATATCTTTGTTTATCAGCCGCTTCCATACGTCAAAAACATTTATTACCTGAATGTGGATTTTTATCGCTATTTCATTGGCAGAGAAGATCAGTCTGTGAACGAAAAAGTTATGATTGGACGGATTGACCAGCAGATTAAAGTGAATAAGCTTATGATAGATCTTTATGATCTGTGGAAAATACCCAACCGGAAGCTGCGCCGTTATATGTTTAACTATCTGGAAATTATTACGGTGATTTCCACCGTCATGCTGATTCGTTCGGGAACAAAAGAGAATCTGGAGAAGAAACGGGAATTGTGGAAATATATTAAACAGCAGGATATACGTCTGTTCCATCGTCTGCGTTCGGGAATTATGGGAAATGCAATGAATCTGCCGGGAAGAGGCGGAAGGAAAATTTCCATTGCGGCATATAAGATTTCACAGAAAGTAGTTGGATTTAATTAAAAAGATGCAGGGTCTGCGCCATAGAAGTATTTGGCGCAGGCCTTTTTTTTAAAAAAACTTGACATATACCCCAAAGGGGTATAGAGTATATAAAAAAGATATGGAGTATTGATATGAGTGAAGAAAGGGAATGCTGTCTGCATAAGACAAAAGAAAGGCCCGAAAAAGAAAGCAAAGATTTGATCCATCGTTTGAACCGCATTGAGGGACAGGTGAGAGGCGTTCGGGGAATGGTGGAGAAAAATGCGTACTGTACGGATATTTTGATGCAGGTGGCGGCAATCCGTGCGGCGCTGAACAGTTTTAACCGGGTATTACTGGAAAATCATATTAAAACCTGTGTTACGAACGATATTCTTCAGGGAAAAGAAGAGACGGTGGACGAACTTCTCGCAGCTTTACAGAAATTAATGAAATAGAGGTGGTTAAATGGAAAAATATGCAGTTACAGGGATGAGCTGCGCCGCATGCAGCGCGCGGGTGGAAAAAGCCGTTGGGAAAGTAGAGGGGGTGACGTCCTGTTCCGTCAGCCTTCTGACAAACTCCATGGGCGTGGAAGGAGCGGCGTCGGAGGAGGATATTTTGCGGGCGGTGGAAGCCGCCGGCTACAAAGCTTTCAGAGAAGATGCGGATGCGCGCCATGCCAAAAGCGCCGGCGCGGATACATCGGAAGATCCTCTGCGTGATCAGGAAACGCCGGCATTAAGAAAACGGCTGTTTTCTTCCGTGGGATTTCTACTGGCGCTGATGTATATTTCTATGGGACATATGATGTGGGGCTGGCCTTTGCCGGAATTTCTGGCTTCTAATCACGTTGCGTCGGGCCTCCTGCAGCTTTTGCTGACGGGCATTATTCTGGTGATAAACCAGCATTTCTTTATCAGCGGCTTTCGGAGCCTTTTTCATCTGGCTCCCAATATGGACACTTTGGTCGCTCTTGGGGCGACGGCTTCTTTTGTGTACAGCACATACGCGCTTTTTGCAATGACAGACGCCCAGATGAAAGGCGATTTGAGCCTCGTTATGTCTTATATGCATGAATTTTATTTTGAATCGGCGGCTATGATATTGACGCTGATTACCTTAGGAAAGATGTTAGAAGCCAGATCCAAAGGCAAAACTACGGACGCATTGAAAAATTTGATCAGGCTTGCGCCTCAAAAGGCGACAGTTGTAAGAGACGGAGAAGAAATCGAAGTTGAGACAGACCAGGTAAAAAAAGGCGACATATTTGTGGTTCGTCCCGGAGAAAATATACCGGTGGACGGGGTTGTTTTAGAAGGAGTCAGCGCGGTAAATGAAGCGGCGCTGACGGGAGAGAGCATTCCCGTAGATAAGGCGGCGGGAGACAGCGTATCGGCCGCTACGGTAAACCAGTCCGGATTTTTAAAATGCGAGGCTTTGCGCGTTGGGGAAGATACGGCGTTGTCGCAGATCATCCGTCTGGTAAGCGACGCGGCCGCTACAAAAGCTCCGATTGCCAAAGTCGCCGATAAAGTATCGGGCGTTTTTGTTCCGATTGTGATTGCGATTTCCATAATCACGCTGTTTGCATGGCTGATTGCCGGAGAAGACATCGGATTTGCGCTTGCAAGAGCGATTTCCGTGCTTGTCATCAGTTGTCCGTGCGCGCTGGGCCTTGCGACGCCGGTTGCAATTATGGTAGGAAACGGCGTTGGCGCCAAAAACGGAATTATGTTTAAAACCGCCGTATCGCTGGAGGAAACAGGCAAGATACAGGTGATTGCGCTGGATAAAACGGGAACCGTAACGACAGGCGAACCGTCGGTGACCGATGTGGTATTGGCGGAAGGCATATCGGAAGAAGAGATGTTGTTTGCGGCGGCGTCCTTAGAGCAAAAAAGCGAACATCCTCTGGCATCCGCGGTTTTAAAGTATGCCGCGGAAAAAAACCAGAAGACGGGGGATGTGACGGAGTTTGCTGCCGTTGCCGGCAACGGGCTTTTAGGCGTGTTAAACGGGAAAAAGGTTTGGGGAGGCAGCGCGTCTTTCATAGCATCCTGCACAGAAATTCCAAAACAGATCAAAGATACCGTACAAAAGCTTTCGGATGAAGGCAAAACGCCGTTGTTTTTTGCAAAAGAGGGGAGGCTGCTTGGCGTGATTGCCGTTGCCGACAAAATAAAAGAAGAAAGCCCCCGCGCTGTAGCGGAGCTGAAAAATATGGGGATCCGGGTCGTTATGCTTACCGGAGACAATGAGAGGACGGCAAAAGCAATCGGGAAGAGAGCCGGAATCGAAGAAGTCATCGCAGGAGCGCTTCCGGAAGGAAAAGAAAGCGTGATCCGATCTTTGAAACAACAGGGCAGGGTGGCCATGGTGGGAGACGGAATCAACGATGCGCCTGCGCTGATGCGGGCGGATATTGGAATCGCCATCGGAGCGGGGACGGACATTGCAATGGATGCGGCGGACGTCGTTTTAATGAAAAGCAAGTTAAGCGATGTGCCGGCCGCAATTCGGTTGAGCCGGGCCGCTTTGAGAAATATTCATGAAAATCTTTTCTGGGCATTTATTTATAATATCATTGGAATTCCGCTTGCGGCCGGAATTTGGATTCCTTTTTTCGGATGGGAGTTAAATCCGATGTTTGGAGCGGCGGCAATGAGTTTGTCCAGTTTTTGCGTCGTGACAAATGCGCTTCGTTTGAACCTGTTATCTGTTCATGACGCGGGAAAAGATAAAAAAAGAAAAACAAAAAAGAAAGCAGAGGGTGTAAACATGAAAAAAACGATGAAAATTGAAGGAATGATGTGCGGACATTGCGAGTCAAGGGTAAAAAAAGCGCTGGAAGCGATAGAAGGCGTTACAGAAGCAAAAGTCAGTCATGAAGAGGGGGACGCGGTCGTGGTTTTTGCCGGGGACGTATCGGATGAAGCGTTGAAAAAGGCAGTGGAAGATCAGGATTATTCTGTGGTTTCCATCGAAGTTTCGGGGAATTGATTTATAAAAACTTAAGAAAAAACAAGAAAAGTTCATGAAGTTCATATTGCTTTTAAATCCGCTAACACATATAATAAACAGTGACAGCCAGCCGGAAGTAAACTGGTTGGCTGTGAATAAGCAGTATGGGGCTGAGAAGGCTGTACTGCCATACGGAGGAAATTATGGACAATCAGGAACCAAACAAGCAGAACAATAACCGTAATAACAAAAACGGCCAGATTATTATGATCTTTATCATGGTATCGCTTTTTGTACTTTTTATTATGAGTATCATATCCAATAAATTTACGCAAAAGTACAATCAGGAGCTTTCCTATACGGAATTTCTGCAAAAGGTAGAGAATGACGAAATCGAAAGTATAGAATTTACCGGCACGCAGATTAATATTGTTCAGAAAGCAAAGAAGAATACCAAATTTAAAAAGACTTATTATACGGGCATGGTCAATGACGATGAGATGATCTCCCTGCTGAAAGAGCATGAGGTGGAGATTTTTGGTTATATACCCGATAATACGTCTACCTGGATTTACAATATTTTAAGTTTTGTGATTCCGCTGGTTCTGGTATGGATATTACTTGCTTTTCTGATGCGGCGCATGGGCGGCGGAGGAATGATGGGCGTTGGCAAGACGACAGCCAAGGTCTATGTCGAAAAATCCACGGGAGTTACGTTTGTGGACGTGGCAGGACAGGATGAGGCGAAAGAATCGCTTCAGGAAGTGGTGGATTTTCTTCATAATCCCAAAAAGTACCGGGATATAGGAGCCAAACTTCCCAAAGGGGCATTGCTGGTAGGCCCTCCGGGAACAGGTAAGACATTATTGGCCAAAGCCGTTGCCGGAGAAGCCAAAGTGCCGTTTTTTTCACTGGCAGGATCTGATTTTGTGGAAATGTTTGTGGGCGTGGGAGCCTCCCGCGTCAGAGATTTGTTTAAAGAAGCGCAGAAACAGGCGCCCTGTATTATATTTATTGATGAGATTGACGCAATTGGTAAAAGCCGTGATTCCAGATACGGCGGGGGCAATGACGAAAGGGAACAGACATTGAACCAGCTGCTTGCCGAAATGGATGGTTTTGACACTTCCAAAGGGCTGTTGATTTTGGCGGCGACGAACCGTCCGGAAGTGTTAGACAAGGCGCTGCTTCGTCCGGGCCGTTTTGACCGCCGGATCATTGTTGACCGTCCGGATCAGAAAGGCCGTCTTGAGACGCTCAAGGTGCATTCCAAAGACGTTATGATGGACGAAACGGTAGATTTGGAGGCGCTAGCGCTGGCTACGGCGGGCCTTGTCGGTTCCGATCTTGCCAATATGATCAACGAGGCGGCAATCAACGCCGTAAAGAACGGCAGAAAATTTGTCAACCAGTCCGATTTGTTTGAAGCGTTCGAGCTGGTAGCGGTTGGAGGCAAGGAAAAGAAAGACCGCGTGATGAGCGAGAAGGAGAAGCGCATTGTATCCTACCATGAAATCGGCCACGCAATGGTGACGGCTTTGCAAAAGAATACCGAGCCGGTGCAGAAGATTACGATTGTGCCCAGGACGATGGGAGCTTTGGGGTATACCCTGCAGACGCCGGAAGAAGAGAAGTTTCTGGATACCAAAGAAGAGCTTTTGGCAAAAATCACGACGTTTATGGCAGGACGCGCAGCAGAAGAAATTGCTTTTCATTCAGTTACAAGCGGAGCGGCCAATGATATTGAACAGGCCACGAAGATTGCAAAATCCATGATTACCCGTTTTGGCATGTCGGAGAAGTTTGGCATGATGAGCCTGGTTACGGTGGAAAGCCAGTATTTAGACGGCAGGGCCTCTATGAACTGTGCCGAAAAGACGGCTGCGCAGGTGGATAAAGAAGTTCTGAAAATTATCAACGACTGTTATGCAAAAGCGGTTGGCCTTTTGACGGAAGACAG
The DNA here is from genome assembly GCA_910586725.1 of uncultured Lachnospiraceae bacterium. GTDB lineage: Bacteria > Bacillota > Clostridia > Lachnospirales > Lachnospiraceae > Roseburia_B. The sequence goes on from CAJUJL010000002.1 coordinate 66,640, forward strand.
AGAGGTTCTGGATCGGATTTCCGAGTATCTGTTTGAACATGAAACGATTACCGGTAAGGAATTTATGAAGATGTTCCGTGAGCTGAGAGGACTGCCAAACGAAGAAAAAGGACAAAAGATTGATCTGGTGGCAGATGACAGTAAGGATGTAAAACCATGACATTTCATTTGGAAGAGGAATTGAAGAAACTCCCGGATCAGCCGGGAGTTTATATTATGCATGATAAAAATGACGCCATTATATATATTGGCAAGGCGGTTTCACTGACAAAGCGGGTGCATCAGTATTTCCAGGCGAGCCATAACGAAGGAATCAAAAAAGCTCAGATGGTAAAGCAGATTGCCAGATTTGAATATATTGTGACAGATTCCGAGCTGGAAGCGCTTGTGCTGGAATGCAATCTGATCAAAGAACACAGGCCGAAATACAATACCATGTTGAGAGACGATAAAACGTATCCGTATATCAAAGTGACTCTGGGAGAAGACTTTCCAAGAGTCCTTTTTGCGCGTCAGTTAAAAAAAGATAAGTCCAAATATTTTGGGCCGTATACAAGCTCTTCGGCGGTAAAGGATACGATTGATTTATTAAATAAGCTCTATGGCCTTCGCACCTGCAGCCGCAGACTGCCGCAGGATGTCAAAAAGGAAAGGCCCTGCCTGAATTACCATATGAAACAGTGTCTGGCGCCCTGCCAGGATCTTGTGACAAAGGAAGACTACAGAATGCGCATAGAGCGCGCCGTTCGTTTTTTAAACGGGGAATACCAGGCTGTCATACAGGAACTGGAAGAGAAAATGAAAGAGGCGTCTGCCGGGCTTAAGTTTGAAAAAGCGGCGGAATACCGGGATTTGGTAAACAGTATAAAAAAGATTGCCCAAAAACAGAAGATTACGGATGCAAACGACGAAGACCGGGACGTCATAGGACTTGCAAAGGACGGAGAAGACGCGGTAGTACAGGTGTTTTTCATTCGAAACGGCAAATTAATCGGAAGAGAGCATTTTTATATGAGAATTGCTTCGGAGGATGCGAGGGAGCAGATTCTGACCGTATTTTTAAAACAGTATTATGCGGGAACCCCGTTTATTCCCAAATTAATTATGCTGCCGTCTGCAATCGAAGAACAGGAGGTCATTGAAGAATGGCTTTCAAGAAGGCGCGGGCAGAAAGCATATCTTACGATTCCCAGGAAGGGAATGAAAGAAAAACTGGTGGAGCTTGCCATAAAAAACGCCAGACTGGTTTTGTCGCAGGACAAAGAAAAAATAAAAAGAGAAGAAGGCCGTACGATCGGGGCGCTGAAGGAGATTTCCGGATTGCTGGGTTTATCCGGCATTGTGCGCGTAGAGGCTTTCGATATTTCCAATATCAGCGGGTTTCAGTCGGTAGGCTCCATGGTAGTGTATGAAAAGGGCAAACCCTGCCGCAGCGATTACCGGAAATTCAGGTTAAAAAGCGTATCGGGGCCGGATGATTACGCGTCCATGCATGAAGTGTTGACAAGGCGGTTTGAACATGGCATACAGGAGCACGAAGAACTGCACAAAAAAGGCATTTCCGATTCATATGGAAGCTTTACCAAATTTCCGGATTTGATTATGATGGACGGAGGAAAAGGACAGGTCAACATTGCGCTTCGCGTTCTTTCCGAGCTTAATTTAAATATTCCGGTCTGCGGCATGGTAAAAGATGATAAACACAGGACGCGCGGGTTATACTATAATAATGCAGAGATACCGATTGACAGAAGCAGTGAGGGATTTCAACTGATTACAAGAATTCAGGATGAAGCCCACCGGTTTGCGATTGAATATCACCGATCATTGCGCAGTAAGGGCCAGGTGCGCTCCGTGCTGGATGAAATCCCCGGCATCGGGCCTTCCAGAAGAAAAGCGCTGATGATGCGGTTCGCTTCGTTAGACGCCATACGTTCGGCCAGCGTAGAGGATCTGGCGGATACGCCTTCTATGAATATGCAGGCCGCAAAAGAAGTGTATCGTCACTTTCATTCTGTTGATGAAAGCGCAGACTTATGATATACTTGGGGTTACAAAATGCGTATACCCAAAGGGCACACCGCAGATTAGAACGGGGCGCGTTGTAAAAAATAAGACATAGAAAAGGAGAAGATGATATGGAAGGCGTTAGCGTGGCAAAAATAGCAAAAAAAATGGATCTTAAGAATTTTACGGATGAAATCAACTTAAAAGACCACACCATATTGATTTCTGACGTAAATCGTCCGGCACTGCAGTTAAACGGTTTTTTTGAGCATTTTGAACAATCCCGCGTTGAAATTATCGGGATGGTGGAATACGCCAATTTGCAGAAGAAAACAGAGGAAGAGCGAAAAGAAATATACAATGCGTTTCTTTCTTTTGACATTCCATGCGTCATTTTCTGCCGTGGCTTTGAGCCGGATGAAATGTTTTTGGAAGCGGCGCACCGCAACGAAATACCCGTTCTTGGAACGGAACAGCCCACGTCTGAATTTATGGCGGAGCTGATTAACATTCTGACGGAAGAGCTTGCGCCCTGCATTACGATTCACGGCGTTTTGGTGGATGTATACGGCGAAGGCCTCTTGATTATGGGGGAGAGCGGCATCGGCAAAAGCGAGGCTGCCCTTGAGCTTGTAAAAAGAGGGCATCGCCTTGTGACGGATGACGTTGTGGAAATCCGAAAGATCAACGAGCGCACACTTGTAGGCACTTCACCGGATATTACAAGGTATTTTATAGAGCTTAGAGGAATAGGCATTATAGACGTAAAAACGCTTTTTGGCGTAGAGTGCGTCAAAGAGAAGCAAAATATTGATCTGGTCATTAAACTGTCGGATTGGAAGAAAGAGAACAATTACGACCGCTTTGGCCTGGAAGAAGAGTATACTGAAATTTTAGGAAACAAGGTCGTCTGCCATTCCCTGCCGATTCGTCCGGGCCGGAATCTGGCTGTGATCTGTGAAGCGGCTGCGGTAAACCACCGCCAAAAGAAGATGGGCTACAATGCGGCTCAGGAGCTGTACCGCCGTGTACAGGAAAATTTCGCAAAAAGCGAAGAAGAATAAAAATAGAAAGAGAACGGTAAATATGGAAAACAAAAATGCATGGCAAAAATATCCCGAAGGGGAAGACAGAAAGAAAGTAATGGATTTTGCGGAAGATTACCGCAAATTTATATCCAAATGCAAAACAGAAAGAGAATGCGTGCGGGAATTTGAGGCGCTGGCAAGGCGGGCAGGATTTTGCGATCTGAAAGAACGGATTGCAAGCGGCGCGCAGATAAAAGCGGGCGATAAAGTTTATGTCAATCACATGGGAAAAGCGATGGCGCTGTTTGTCATCGGCCAGCAGGGACTGGAACGGGGCATGAATATTCTGGGGGCGCATATCGATTCTCCCAGGCTTGATTTAAAGCAGGTTCCGTTATATGAAGATACGGAAATGGCCATGTTTGACACTCATTATTACGGCGGAGTGAAAAAATACCAGTGGGTGACTCTTCCGCTGGCAATTCACGGAGTGTTTGCAAAGAAAGACGGAACAGTTACAAACATAAATATCGGAGACGCGCCGACAGATCCGGTGTTTGGCGTCAGCGATCTTTTAATTCATCTTTCCGCTGAGCAGCTCGATAAGAAAGCCGCAAAAGTGATTGAAGGAGAGAAACTGGATCTGTTGATCGGCAGTATTCCGATGGAGAAAAAAGAAAAAGAAGAGAAAGAGCCGGAGGATACCGTAAAAGAAAATATTCTGCGGATTTTAAAAGAAAAGTATGACGTAGAAGAAGAGGATTTTCTGTCTGCGGAAATCGAAGTGGTTCCGGCCGGCGAAGCAAGGGATTACGGGCTTGATGGCAGCATGATTATGGGATACGGACACGACGACAGAGTATGCGCTTACCCTTCGTTTCAGGCGATTTTGGATCTGAAGGATCCTTTGACGACGGGCGTGTGTCTTCTGGTTGACAAAGAAGAAGTCGGCAGCATGGGAGCTACCGGAATGCATTCCAGATTTTTTGAGGATACCGTTGCGGAGCTTCTGAATTTAATGGGTGATTTTTCCGAATTATCCCTGCGCCGCGCGATGCGCAATTCCAGGATGCTTTCATCGGACGTCAGTGCGGCGTTTGATCCCAATTATCCGGAAGTTACCGAGAAGCGGAATGCGGCTTACTTTGGGAAAGGGCTTGTATTCAACAAATATACCGGTTCCAGGGGGAAAAGCGGCTCAAACGATGCGAACGCAGAATATATGGCTAAAATCCGCAGCATATTAGACGGCAGAAATATTACGTTCCAGACGTCCGAGCTTGGGAAAGTAGACCAGGGAGGCGGCGGAACGATCGCCTATATTCTGGCAAATTATGGAATGCAGGTGATTGACAGCGGAGTAGCGGTTTTAAATATGCATGCGCCGTGGGAAATTATCAGCAAAGTGGATTTATATGAGGCATTGTTGGGGTATCAGGCGTTTTTGGAAGAGGCATAAAAAGTGGAAATGTTACGAAAAGAACTGGAAACAGTATTGGAACAAAATCAGATTTTACAAAATGAGCCCATGGACCGCCATACGACTTTTCGTGTGGGCGGTCCCGCGGACTTGTATCTTTTGCCCACGGAGGAGCAGTTGAAAAATGTCATGAACATTCTTACGGACCATCGGATACATATGACGGTAATTGGGAATGGAAGCAATCTGCTGGTAGGAGATAAGGGGATCCGCGGCGCTGTCATTGAAATCGGGAATGCAATGGCTGAAATTACGGCAGAGGAAGACCTTGTGATTGCAAAAGCAGGGGCGCTCTTATCCCGCACAGCCCAGACGGCTTATCAGCACGGTCTTTCCGGTTTGGAGTTTGCGGCGGGGATTCCGGGAAGCGTCGGCGGCGCCGTTGTGATGAACGCTGGGGCATATGGCGGCGAGATGAAGGATGTTGTAGAATACGTAAAAGTCCTTGGCAGAGACGGAGCCGTATTAAAGCTGACGAACGAAGAGATGGAATTTTCTTATCGGAACAGCTGCGCGGCCATCAGGGAATATATTGTATTAGAAGCGGCACTTCGTCTGAAAAAGTCGGATCCGCAGACCATTTTACAGAGAATGGAAGAATTAAAGGGGCAGCGCCGCATGAAGCAGCCGCTGGAGTACCCCAGCGCAGGAAGTACGTTTAAACGCCCGGAAGGTTATTATGCCGGAAAATTAATTATGGATGCCGGCCTTTCCGGTTTTTCAGCGGGCAGCGCGCAGGTGTCAGAAAAACATTGCGGCTTTGTAATTAACCGTGGAGGAGCCGCCGCATCGGATGTATTGTCTGTCATACGCCATGTTCAGGAGGTTGTAAAAGAAAAGTACGGAGTGGATTTGCAGACGGAAGTGAGGATGCTTGGGGATTTTTAAACGGATGATAAGCAGTCGGGAGGGGGAATGGCAGTTTGAAGTTAGTGATTTTGACCGGAATGTCAGGAGCCGGAAAAAGCACGGCGCTTAAAATGATGGAGGACATTGGATTTTATTGTGTGGACAATCTTCCGATACCTCTGGTTGAAAAATTTGTGGAGCTCTCGGAAACGAGCAAAGAAGAACTGCAAAAATTTGCAATCGGAATTGATATTCGAAGCGGCGGTTCCTTTTCAGAGTTTCGTGAAGTGCTGGAGAGGCTGGACAGAAGCGGCCAGACGCCTGAAATTTTATTTTTAGACGCGGAAGACGCCGTTTTGATCAAACGTTATAAAGAGACGAGGCGCAGCCATCCGCTGTCCGGCGGAAGGCGTGTGGAATCCGGAATTGTCATGGAACGGGAGAAACTCAAATTTTTGCGCGGGAGAGCGGATTATATTATTGATACCAGCCGCCTGTTGACAAGAGATCTGAAGGCGGAGCTGGAGAAGATCTTTGTATGGCAGCAGGAATATAAGAATCTGTTTATTACGATTTTATCGTTTGGATTCAAATACGGCATTCCTTCCGACTCCGATCTGGTATTTGACGTACGTTTTCTGCCAAATCCGTATTATGTAGACGGATTGCGGGCAAAAAGCGGCAATGATAAAGAAGTTCAGGATTATGTGCTGCAATTTGATGAAGCTCACCTGTTCTTGAACAAACTGATGGATATGGTTAATTTCCTGATTCCCAATTATATTGTGGAGGGAAAAAGCCAGCTGGTGATCAGCATTGGATGTACGGGAGGCAAGCATCGCTCGGTGACTCTGGCAAATGAGTTATTCAAACGAATTTCCAAAAAGAGCGAATATGGTCTTCAGATTGAACACAGAGATATAGATAAGGATGCATTGAGGAAATAATATGTCTTTTTCGGGTGATGTAAAAAGGGAGCTGGCCACGCAGACAAACGGAGCCAGGCATTGTCAGCTTGCGGAGCTTTCGGCAATCATCAGTTTTGCCGGAAAGATGCATATCGGGGACGGTGATATGCATCTTAGGATAGAGACCGGAAATTCTATGCTGAAGGAGAAATACAGGCTGCTTTTATCCATGCTGTTTGCCAGAGAGGAACCGGAAGACGGACTGACGGGAGAAGATGCGCTTAGAATTCTGGAAAGCATCAAAATGTGGGATGCATTCCGGCAATGTTTTTGCAGCATGGAAACGGTGGACGGCTTGCTGATTCAGCAGAACTGCTGTAAACGGGCGTTTATAAGAGGTGCGTTTCTGGCGTGCGGTTCGATGAGCAATCCGGGCAAATCCTATCATTTTGAGATTGTCTGCCGAACGGCCAGACAGGCGGAGCAGCTAAAAAAAATCATTCATAGCTTTGCGATTGACGCAAGAATTGTAGCGCGTAAGAAAAATCAGATCGTCTACGTCAAAGAGGGAGCGCACATCGTAGATTTGTTAAACATCATGGAAGCGCATGAAGCGCTTATGAATCTGGAAAACGTCAGAATTGTCAAGGAGATGCGCAATTTTGTAAACCGTCAGGTAAACTGTGAGACCGCAAATATCAGCAAGACCGTAAACGCTGCGATTCGTCAGACGGAAGATATTGCTTATATCCAACACAAAAAAGGTCTGGAGAGTTTGCCGGATCACTTAAGGGAAATAGCGGTGTTGCGGCTGGAATATCCGGATATGCCGTTGAAAGAACTGGGAACTCATTTAAATCCTCCCGTAGGGAAGTCGGGCGTAAACCACAGACTAAGAAGAATATCCGAAATTGCAGCGGAGATCAAACAGAATGGTAAGGGGAGATAGGAAAATGAAAAGATTATTATTTATTTTTAATCCACACGCCGGAAAAGCACAGATTAAAAACAAGCTGCTGCAGATTGTTGATATTATGGTAAAAAACGGATATGAAGTCGTAATTTATCCGACACAGGCAAGAGAAGACGCTTTTCGTATGGTAAAAGAAAGGGCGGAGGAATTTGATTTGATTGTATGCAGCGGCGGAGACGGAACCTTAGATGAGGCCGTCAGCGGAATGGTGCTTTCCGGAGCGAAAGTTCCGCTGGGCTATATTCCGGCCGGAAGCACCAATGATTTTGCAAATTCATTAAATATCCCGAAGGATATGGCACAAGCGGCGGAAATAGCCGTTTCCGGACAAAAATTCTCCTGCGATGTAGGTTTGTTTAACGAAGAGCCGTTTGTCTATGTCGCTGCTTTTGGCATTTTTACGGCGGTTTCCTACAAGACAAGGCAGGAATGGAAGAATATATTGGGGCATGCCGCGTATATATTAGAAGGCGTGAAAAGTTTGACGGAGATTACGTCTTACCATATGCACGTGGAGTGTGAAGAGGCGGTTATTGAGGATGAATTTATTTACGGAATGATTACGAATTCGAATTCGGTCGGCGGTTTTAAGAATATGACGGGGAAAAATGTGCTTTTAGACGACGGCAAGTTTGAAGTGACGCTGATTCGCAAACCGAAGAATATCGTAGAACTGAATGCGATATTAGCTTCCCTGACGAATCTGATTGACGATACCGAACTGATTTATTCCTTTAAAAGCGATTGCATCACATTTTCAACCGGGGAAGAGGTTTCCTGGACGCTGGACGGAGAATATGGCGGAACCATTCGGGAAGTGACGATTCGTAATATGCAGCGGGCATTGGAGATTATGGTAAAGCCGGAAGAATAATTACAAAAGATATTCTCGTAATTGGGGCTTTATTTTTAAAACAAATTAAGCTATACTATAAGAAATCATTTAAGAAAAGGAGAGATAAAATTATGTTAGTATCAGCAAAAGAAATGCTTGACAAAGCAAAAGCAGGCCATTATGCAGTAGGACAGTTTAATATCAACAATCTGGAGTGGACAAAATCCATTTTACTGACGGCTCAGGAATTAAATTCACCTGTTATCCTCGGCGTATCGGAAGGTGCAGGAAAGTATATGACAGGCTTTAAGACGGTTGCTGCTATGGTAAAAGCAATGATCGAAGAATTAAACATCACGGTTCCGGTTGCGCTTCATCTGGATCACGGCTCTTACGAAGGATGTTTAAAATGTGTAGAGGCAGGATTTTCCTCCATTATGTTCGACGGCTCTCACTATCCGATTGATGAGAACGTTGCAAAGACTACGGAACTCGTGCAGCTGGCGCATGATAAGGGAATTTCCATTGAAGCGGAAGTTGGCTCTATCGGCGGCGAAGAAGACGGCGTAGTAGGAATGGGCGAATGCGCGGATCCGCAGGAATGCAAATCAATCGCAGATCTTGGCATTGACATGCTTGCGGCAGGAATTGGAAATATTCACGGCAAATATCCGGCAAACTGGGCAGGACTTAGCTTTGAAACGCTGGATGCGATTCAGCAGCTGACCGGCGATATGCCTCTGGTGCTTCATGGCGGCACCGGAATTCCGGAAGATATGATCAAGAAAGCGATCTCCCTTGGCGTAGCTAAGATCAACGTAAATACGGAGTGCCAGTTATCTTTTGCAGATGCTACCCGTAAATATATAGAGGCCGGCAAAGATCTGGAAGGCAAAGGATTTGATCCTCGTAAATTACTGGCTCCGGGCGCGGAAGCAATCAAGGCAACTGTAAAAGAAAAGATGGAATTATTCGGATCTGTAAACAAAGCATAAGTAATAGCGGGGTATTCCAGTAGCTGGAATACCCTTTTTTCACGCAGAAAGGATGTATTATCAGTATGGAAAAATGCACAGAATATTTCAACGCGGCAGATATTTTTGGAGAAAATGTCTTTAACGATACCGTTATGCAGGAGAGGCTCCCCAAAAAAATATATCAGAAATTAAAACAGACGCTTCGGGAAGGCAGGGAGCTGGATCTGGCGACAGCAGATGTCATTGCGCATGAAATGAAAGAATGGGCGATTGAAAAAGGCGCAACGCATTACTCGCACTGGTTTCAGCCTATGACCGGCGTTACGGCGGAAAAGCATGATTCCTTTATAACGGCGCCGATGGATAACGGAAAAGTTTTGATGAGCTTTTCCGGAAAAGAGTTAATCAAAGGCGAACCGGACGCATCCTCTTTCCCTTCCGGAGGCCTTCGGGCGACGTTCGAAGCGAGGGGCTATACGGCATGGGACTGCACCTCGCCGGCATTTGTAAGGCAGGATGCGGCAGGAGCCACGCTCTGCATTCCGACAGCGTTTTGTTCCTATACGGGGGAGGCGCTCGATCAGAAAACGCCGCTTCTGCGCTCTATGGAAGCCGTCAGTAAACAGGCGCTGCGGCTGATTCGCCTGTTTGGAAACACAACGTCAAAAAAAGTAACCGCTTCGGTAGGACCGGAGCAGGAATACTTTATTGTAGACAGAGAAAAATATTTAAAAAGAAAAGACCTGATTTTTACAGGACGCACGTTGTTTGGAGCAATGCCGCCAAAAGGGCAGGAGATGGACGACCATTATTTTGGCGTTATCCGGGAACGGATTGCGGCATATATGAGAGACGTCAATAAAGAGCTTTGGAAATTAGGCGTGTCCGCGAAAACGCAGCACAATGAGGTTGCTCCGGCGCAGCATGAGCTGGCTCCGATTTATGCGTCCGCAAATGTGGCGGCAGATCATAACCAGCTCGTTATGGAGACACTGAAGAAGGTGGCGGGACGTCATGGTTTGCAGTGTTTGCTGCATGAGAAGCCGTTTGCGGGCGTAAACGGATCGGGCAAGCACAACAACTGGTCAATTACGACAGACGACGGGATCAATCTTTTGGAACCCGGCATAACGCCGCATGAAAACTTCCAGTTCCTTCTGGTGCTGACCTGTATGCTTAAAGCTGTTGACATACATGCAGATTTGCTTCGGGAATCGGCGGCGGATGTTGGAAATGATCACCGTCTCGGCGCAAATGAGGCGCCTCCGGCCATCATTTCCATCTTTTTGGGAGAGCAGCTGGAGGATGTGTTGACGCAGCTGGTCAGCACGGGAGAAGCGACGCACAGCATCAGCGGCAGTATGCTGGAAACGGGCGTAAAGACGCTTCCGGATTTTATGAAGGATGCTACCGACCGCAACCGTACGTCTCCGTTTGCGTTTACGGGGAATAAATTTGAATTTCGTATGGTAGGTTCCCAGGATTCCATCGCACAGCCCAATATTGTTTTGAATACGATTGTTGCGGAAGCGTTTGCGGAGGCGTGCGACGTACTGGAAGCAGCGGATGATTTTGATGTGGCGGTGCATGACCTCATTAAAAAATACGCCACGGAACACCAGAGAATCGTATTTAACGGCAACGGATATTCCAATGAATGGGTTGAAGAAGCGAAGCGGCGCGGGCTGCCAAACATAAAATCAATGGTAGATGCCATTCCTTCTCTGAATACGGAAAAATCCGTGAAATTATTTGAGAAATTCGGCGTATTTACAAAGGCCGAGCTGGATTCCCGCGTAGAAATTGAATATGAGACATATGCGAAAGAGATAAATATTGAAGCAAAAGCCATGATTGATATTGCGGGCAAGCAGATTATTCCGGCGGTAATCCGGTATACAACAATACTTGCAAATTCAATTACTTCTGTCCGGGCAGCCTGTGATGCGGATGTCAGCGTGCAGACGGAGCTTTTGGAAGAAGTGTCGGATTTGCTTGTTGATACCAGGAATGCTTTATCAAAACTGACAGAGGTTACAGAGCAGGGAGCTGCGATGGAAGAAGGAAGAGACCAGGCCGTATTTTACCGCGACGTGGTTATGTCGGCAATGGAGGCTTTGCGGGCGCCGGTCGATCAACTGGAAATGCTGGTCGATAAAGACATGTGGCCAATGCCGTCTTATGGTGACCTGATTTTTGAAGTATAGAGTTTTATAACGGAAATTTTCCCCTGAGCAGGGAGGAAGCCAGGTGGGTAAGCCACCTGGCTGTTTATGAAAAAGCTTTGTTTCATCCTTTTGTTATAATCTAGTATATGTGCCAGAAATGAAAAAAACATGTTCACTTCATGAAGTCTTTTTTAAAGATACATGAATAAAATGTGAACAAATCGGAGTGTGCTTTGTACAAGGCCGTTTACGGAGTTATGAGAATTGAACATACGATAAAAAGACAGCAGGTCCTGGAACAGACGTTGTTGTCTTTTTTTGTGTAAAAAGCAGGAGGAAAGGAGAGAGGGGAGGAAAAGCCCCGGAAAGAAGCATGGATGAGAGGATTAGAAGCCTGTATAACAAGATGATGCGGGAGAAGCGGCGTACGGAAAAAATCAGCAGGAAGACGCAGGAAGAAATCGATGTATTGCTGGAAGAATGGAAGAAGGAGAAAAACCAAAGAAAGGAAGAATTTGTGGACAGAATTTTTCTTGCGGCTTGCGCGGCAGAAGAAAACGGATTTGTCATGGGGTTTAAATATGCGTTTCAGCTGTTTGCAGAATGTATACGGGAATAGAAAAGCAGGCTGTAAGGATCTGGCAATAATTGAAAACAGTATGGAAAAAGGCAGATAAAACAGAGGGATGCGCACAGTAGTTTTGGCGCATCCATTTCTATTCACAGTAATCATTCGGACTGGAGGTCTTTTCAAACAGATCTCCGATCGGGCAGTCCAGAATATTGCTCAGCCTGTCCAGATTTTCAAAACGGATAGAATGTGTTTGGTTGGTCACCATTCGGTTGAAATTCTGGTAGCTTAAATCCATTTGTTTGAAAAGCCAGTATTTGGTGCGGTTTTTCTCTTTCAGTATTTCCAGTATGCGCAAACGTACCATGCTATACCTCCCTGTTCCAGCACCGGAAAAAAATGTGCAGGGCTGGATTTTCTGGTAATTATACTGGAAAATTTATGCTTGAATAAATGATGCAAACAATATATAATGTATACATTAGATATACGCTTTTTACAAACAATATTGTAAAAGGCACAGCTATATCCGTATCCGGATACAGTATGTTATCCGTCAGATAAATGTATGGAAAGTGAGGAACAGTTTGTATGAAGATCTTTGACGTGATTAAGTATGAGGGAGGTAATAATGTTTTTGTGTGGAAATTTCCGGGAGAGGATTTTAACACATTGTCTCAATTGATAGTGCATGAATCCCAGGAAGCGATTTTTTTTAAAGACGGAAGAGCTCTGGATCTTTTTGGCACCGGCAAATATACGCTGCATTCTCAAAATATTCCGTTGATCAGAAGGCTGGTTAATCTGCCTTTTAACGGGGAGTCTCCCTTTCACTGTGAAGTGTATTTTATCAATAAAGTTGTTTCCATGGACATTTTATGGGGGACGAGCAGTCCTGTACCGATACAGGATGCTTTGTATAAGATTATTCTTCCGGTAAGGGCAAACGGGCAGTTTGGAATTCGTGTAAAAGACAGTAAAAAATTATTGGTTCAGCTGGTGGGAACAATAGATCAGTTTGACCAGCAGACGGTAAAAAGATATTTTAAAGGCATTCTTCTTACAAATATTAAGGATTATATTGCGACGCAATTTGTGCAAAAGCAGATTTCATTTTTAGAAATACATTCTCATTTAAAAGAAATTTCAAGCGGAATTCAGGAGCAGCTGGCACAGGAATTTTTGACGTACGGCATTGAATTGGTTCATTTTAATGTAAATGAAATTACGCCGCCGGACGATGATCCGTCTTATGCACAATTAAAAAATGCGTTAGCAAAAAAAGCCGAAATGTCAGTTATGGGATATGATTACCAACAGGAGAGAACGTTTGATATTTTAAACAGGGCGGCTGCAAACGAAGGGGTATCCTCTGATATTATGGGCGCAGGACTGGGGCTTGGCATGGGAGCGAATCTGGGCAGCATGATCCATAACGCAATGGGAAATGTGGTTCCGAATGTGCAGATGGCCAGACAGACTGTCGGGGAAACTGTGGTTAAATGCTCCAATTGTGGAAGCGAGATGCCGGAAGGAGCAAAATTTTGTCTGGAATGCGGGCAGAAAGCAGAAGAGCCGAAAAAAGAAAATAAGATTACCTGCCCAAACTGCAAAGCAACCGTACCGGAAGCAAAATTTTGTCTGGAATGTGGCTATAAATTTTTGACGGAATGTTCGTCGTGCAAAGCAAAACTCGTACCGGGAGCGAAATTTTGTCTGGAGTGCGGGCAGAAAATAGAATAAATACATAAGGAGTGGGAAACGGATGGCTTTTAAGAAAATTTTTTGTCCCGACTGCGGCAGTCAAACGCAGGTGAACGATGAGAAGGAATTTTGCTTTTGCCTGGAATGCGGCTATAAAATTACGTTGCAGTCCGGATCATCTTTGGACGAGGGGGCGCAAACAAAAGGGCATGAAGACAAATCCATGCAGGATAACGATACTATGGAGAATGATCACTTTGCGGCAGATGAAAAATTAAAAGAAGTAGATTTTTACTATCAGTTGAGTCGGGATAAAAAAGAGTATGAAAAGCCGGAGGAAGAGCCGGTATATTATTTGAAAGCGCAGGATTTGCTGGTTGATTTATCGCAGCAGTATCCACAGGATTACAGAATATGGTGGGAGCTTAGCAAACCGTTGGATTTTATGCGGGTGTCCCCAAATGCAACGATGCCAAACCAGTGCGGCATAAATGAAAATTATTTTGGAAGAGCTCTTGATCTGGCGGGGATTGAGGATAAAAAAAGGCTGATTGACGCACATGACAAATATGTGACAGAGAAGAAAGCGGCGTTGGCCTTAGAGGAAAAAGCCAGGGAAATCGAAGAGCAGGAAAAAAGAAGGCAGATCGAAATCGAACGGCAAAGATACGAGGAGGAGAGAAAGAGAAGAGAGGAGTCAGAGGCCAGAAAAGCCGCCGAAAAAATCCGGAGGGAACAGGAAGAACAGGCGCAAAAGGAAGCGGCGGCACAGGAGGGAATGCGGCTTAGCGCAGAGCTGTGGAAATGCCTTGAGGCAAAAGATTACTCCGTTGTAAACGCCAGATATTTTCGTCTTTCCGAAGGTGAACAGACAATCATAGGAATTTTCAGAACGGTTTCCAACGTTTTGTATTTAATGTCATTTCGCATGGAACAGGGAAAAAATCACGTCATATATCGTGACCAGACGGTAAGCGTCAAATTTGACAAGGAGGGATACGCGTTAAAGTATGACAACAGGCCGTTAAAAATCAAAGGGATGATGCCGCCAAACGATCGGCTGCGCGTGGTAAATAACGGTTTGGGAGGCTATTCTGTGAATCATATGGAATTACTGCAAGATGATGATTTTGTAAACAATATCCTGAAAGATTCCAAAAAACCTTTTATTTCATTTAATAAGACATTTTTATAGGAGTGGAAAAGTTATGAATGCCGGACAGATAAAATGTATCAATTGTGGAGGTAATTTGTTGATAGCAGCGAATGGAAAGGAGAGAAATTGTCCTTATTGTGATTCTGTTTTCAGGATCGAAGAGAAAACAGGTGATTTGCATAGCCGCAATACTCCATATGCACAGGAAGCTTTGGATGAGGGCCGGAACGCTTCTGAAATTGTTCGCAATATCTGCGGGTCTTCCGGGTTTGATTCTCTGTATGGGAAAGCTGGATATTCATTGGAAGATTACAGCAAATATGATAAAGCAAAACAAAAATTTGCGATCGGAGAAGGGGAAGAAATCTACCTGATTTTTGACGCAACTATTTTGGGCAGTTGTAAAAAAGGATTTGCGGCAGGCGCGAAGGGACTGCATTATTGCGCAGACGGACGCAATGCGCATATGATTCCGTGGAATCAGTTTAAAAGTGTGGAAATCCGGAAAAAAGCCGGAAACTTATTTCTTAACAGAGAGGAATTTAACACGGCGTCGGACAGCGGTAAACTGTATAAAATATTAACGGAAGTGCAAAAAAACCTGTAAGAATTACAAAAAGAAAAATCTTAGAGGCCTGCAGAGAGAAAAAGGAGGAAAGTTATGGATTTTGATTTATTATCAATGAAATTAAGGGTAAAAGATTTCATGAAAAACACAAAGCCCAGTCCATGGGTTGTGAGTTTTATACAGGGCGCGTTAGCGTTTGCTTATGTGATGGGCATTTATTTTATAATCAATTGGAATACGGATATAAGCCGGGGAATTCCGTATTTTATATTGCTGGAGTTGTTGTATTTGAATTTTCGCGCTTCTGCGCATTGGTATTGCTTAAAAGTATCGCGGGAAGAAAAAACGGTTGTCAGCGATGCGTTTGCTGCGTTTAAAAAAAGGGCTTTTAAAGTTTTTGTTGTAGGATTATTGAAAGATATGGCTCTTTTTATCGGTTTTTGCCTGTGCTTTGTGGGCTTTGTTTTTCCGTTTTACTGGTTCAGGTTTGCGACTTATGTGGTAAATGATTACGAAGACATTGGCGTATTCGGTGCATTGGGCAAAAGTAAACAGCTTTTGAAGGGACATGCTATGGAATTATTTAAAATAGACTTAAGCAATTTGGGGTGGTTTGCTTTGGGATTCTTTACTTCCGGTCTTGCCTGTTTTTGCGTAAAACCATATACTACCATATTGTACGCAGAGTATTACGATTATCTGAAGGGGCAGTCGGAATTATTTGACAATTGAAAAAGAGTAAAGGCGGAATACAGTCAGGCGGGAAGGATCAACCTTCCTGCTTTTTCTGTGGGAAATGAAGTTCCGGTATGGAAACGGTTGTTGATTTCGTTTTTTGGCCGTGTTATAATAAAAAACGCAGTTTTAATAAAATTTTCAAGGAGCCAAAAAGAACGGGATGGAAGGAATACATAAAGTTAATACAAAATGCAATCTGTTTCTGATAGGGTTTATGGGAAGCGGAAAAACGACAGTCGCCAATTATTTGAAAGAAACATACCGCATGGATATGGTAGAAATGGATCTTGTGATTTCTAAACGGGAAGGCAAGAGCATTTCAGATATTTTTGCATTACATGGAGAGGAATATTTTCGTGGGCTTGAGACAGCGCTGCTGGAGGAAATACAAAAAAAGAGCGGCGTAGTGGTGTCCTGTGGCGGCGGCGTGCCTATGCGGTCGGTTAATGTAGACGCAATGGGAAAAAGCGGCAGAATCGTATTTTTGCGGGCGTCTCCGGAGACGATTTACGAACGCGTAAAAGACAGTCATGACCGTCCTCTTCTGGAAGGCAATAAAAATGTTGCGTATATTTCGGAACTGTTAGAAAAGAGAAGAGAAAAGTACGAGGCGGCCGCAGATATTTTCATTGAGACAGACGGAAAAAAAGTTTCTGAAATCGGGGAAGAAATCATGCATTCGCTTTGGGCATTGGAGCACAAAAATAAAAACGATAATGACGGGAGGATATAAAACGATGGCAGAAAGAATAACAGGACATACGGAGTTGATTGGGTTGATGGCGTATCCGATCCGCCATTCCAGTTCGCCGGCGATTCACAATGAAGCGTTTGCGTATTTGGGGCTGGATTATGCGTATCTTGCGTTTGAAGTGGATAACGATACCCTGGAAGACGCAATCAAAGGCATGCGGGCGCTTCAGATGCCGGGAGCAAATCTTTCGATGCCGAATAAAGCGGCGGTCATTCCTTATCTGGACGATTTATCGCCGGCGGCCAGGCTTTGCGGCGCAGTCAATACAATTGTAAATAAAGACGGGTTTCTTACAGGCCATATCACGGATGGCGTGGGGTATATGCAGGCGTTAAAAGGTGATGGAATTGACGTAATCGGCAAAAAAATGACGATTGCGGGATCGGGCGGCGCAGCAACGGCGATTCAGATTCAGGCAGCGTTAGACGGCGTAAAAGAAATTTCCATTTTCAATATCAAAGACAAGTTTTGGGATAATGCAAAAGAAACGGTTGACAAGATTACGGAGCAGACGGATTGTAAAGCTGCTTTGTATGATTTGGCCGATTTGGATAAGCTGAAAGAAGAAATCGAAGATTCTTATCTGTTTGCAAATGCGACGGGTATGGGCATGAAGCCGCGGGAAGGGCAGACATATATTCCGGACAAATCCTTTTTTCGACCAGAATTGATCGTGACGGACGTTGTGTATTCACCGGCGGAGACGGCAATGCTGAAAATGGCGAAAGAAGCCGGTTGTAAAACGATGAACGGCATGGGAATGCTTTTGTTTCAGGCGGCTGAAGCTTTCTATCTGTGGACAGGAAAGGAAATGCCCATAGATCATATGAAAAAAACGCTAAAATTCGATTAGATTTTTCATGGAGTGTGAAACGGATGAATCGAAAAGCGGGGAAATGGAAAGGAGATATATTATGAAATTAAGAAAAGTTGTATCAGGCATATTAGCTTGTGCCATGATACTAAGTTCCGTGCCGGCAATGGCGGAAGGAGACGCTGGCACGGCGCAGAGTGGGCCGCGTATTTCTTATACGGTTCCCAGGGAAGGAAGTTTTCCGGTTCCTGCGAAAGTAACCGTAGGAGCAGAGCGTTATAGTGCGTTTGAAGACAAAGCGAAAAATCCTGTACAGATGAGCAGGGTGGAAGGCTCAGGCGAGCCGGTCGTTGAAAACTGTGATGGAGCATGGGGATTTAACGGGCAGATTATGTCGGGGGAGAACGACGATAAATTTGACGTTAGCGGAAATGACCCCATGATTATTTCTTTCAGGCTATATCTGAAGAGAATGGGAACAGAAGACCAGGGACATGTAATTTTAGCAAAAGGAGATCGTCAGTATTCGCTTGAGCTGATGTCGTATGGATTGCGGTTCCATTCGATACTTCCCGGGGGTACCTGGAGAAATTATACTATGAGTAACTGCTTTACCAAAGGGTTGAATCAATGGTATAACATTGTTCTGGTAAAAGACGGCAAAACAGGCATAAGAATTTATGTGGATGATATAGCCGGCGAAGTGTTAGGCTATCGAAGCCTGGCGCATTATGACGCTCCGTTTTCGATCGGAACGCAGATAGAGGAAGGAACAGCGCGAAGGCCGTTTACGTCTGAATATGGATACGTGGCCGATTTAAAGTTTTTCAACGGCGCGGCAATGGAGGAAGACAAGGGAGCGGAGTTTGATGAAGCAGTGGATTTGAGCGCGTGGGATGAGATGCCGGATGATGGAAAGGCGCCTCTGTACGAACTGCTGGAAACGGTAGAGCCAACGGCTGATTTTTCATTCAAACCCTACAAGGAGACGACGGTATGGAGTGAATCCGCCTCTCCACAGGCGCCGGAAGCGCCAACGGCTGCCGGAGAACGCGTGGAAGTTTTTCAGTGTGGAACGGCGTATACGGCGACGACGACTCTGACGGTGCGCGATGGGGATCCGTTTCAGTTTACGGAAGCTATGGGAAGCGCCGTAGAGGAAGAATTTCAGAGCTATTCGTACTATAATAAAATTCCGTCTTCCAGACTTACGGGCGTAGCTGACAGTGAAAAAGGAGTTAATGATGATGGTCTGGCAAGCTGGGCAGTGGACGGAGATGAAAATACGATGTGGCATAGCAATTATGGCCCGAATGCGACGAATTTAGTAGACTTTGATTCACCGACCGAAAAGAATAATACATATACGATTACGCTTGACGAGCCGGAAGAAATTGCGCGATTTGTATATGTGCCAAAACAGAAGGCCGGCGGAAGCGATAACGGTATCATCAAAAGACTCAATTTGTATGGAAGTGCAAGTGATGATGGAGATTTTGAACTGATTAATCAGACGCCAATCACCTGGACTATGAATCGAGAGAAAAAAGAAGAAAATTTTGAGCCAAGGAAGATAAAAAGGCTGCGCATAGAAGTGCTGGATGCGCATAGTAATGATGCAGATAAAGACTATATTTCAGCAGCGGAGTTTTACCTGTATCAACGAATAGACGTTTTGGCTCCCAAGGCTGTTGCAGAGGTTTCGGAAGACGGAAAGAAAATGACGGTACAGGCTTCTTATCTGGCTTCAGATGTTCCATGTACGCATGCCATTACAGATTCCGTTTCTATTGGAAATTTGATTAATATGGAAATAGGTAATACCCGCCTCCTGACGCCGTCTGTTCTGATGGATGACGGAAGTTTATTGAGTGAGCATAAGGGTCTTTCCACATCGGTTACATATGAATTTACAAGTGACAATACGGCTGTTGCATCAGTAGATGAAAAGGGACTTGTTACGGCTGTTGCAGAAGGGAAAGCAAATATTACGGTTAAGACGACTCTTCCGGGACAGAATGATGTCGTAAAGACGGTTGCGGTTGAGGTATTTCCGGAAGGAAGCATGGTCCTTCATCCGGAAATGAAGTATAAGAAACCGGTGGCGGATGAATATCCGGAAATAGCCGAAGTATGGTTAAACACAGAGAAGGATGATAAGCATCCGACGGTTATTACCGATCTTGCAACAGGAAACGCGCATTGGGAGACGTTAGACCCGGATCAGATTACTGTTGAGAAAAAAGAAGGTTTAATTGGGTTTAATGGACAGTATCGGTCCTCAGGCACAACAAATCAGTTCAATGTAACGGGGAATAATCCGCTTGTTGTTTTATTTAAACTATGGGTTGATAAACTTCCCACAGGAGGCGACGGAGATACGGAACGGGCGATCGCAACAAAAGGAGAGCAGTTTTCTTTTACAATTAAGAAAGATTCAGAAGTGTCGGAAGGAGCTTATCTGTGTCTGCGCGCGCTTGGGACCAGCAATGATCAATCGCCGCTTGCTTCCTATGACATTCCGGCTGAATGGACAGGAAAATGGCATGATATTGTAATTGTGTTTGACGGTAAAGGAAGGCAAAACAGCATGGGATTTTTCGTGGATGGAGAATTTGTTCCAAACAAAACGAACTATGCCGGAACGATTGGCAGCTCTGACTATAGGGATGGCACCATGACGACTGCGCTTCGTCCGTTTATGATCTGTGGAAAAGCGGACGAGTCAGACACGGTGTTTACAAAAGAGAACGGTTTCCTTGCAGGATTTAAGTTTTTTGACGTAAGAACGGTTGCGCCTGAGATTGTAGAAAAGATCAATCTGTCGCAGCTTGGAAACAGAAACGGCGCTGCCATTATCAAATATTTACTGGATGCAAAAGACAGAACGGCGCATGTCACGGCGACTCCGTATAAAATGCAGACGACATGGAGTGTGGCAGGAGAAACGGAAAAACTGGACGGGACAACTCGGTTTGAGGCTCAGAAAATGCGAAGTAAGGGATACACGGCGACAACCGTGTTGACAACGTATCAAGATTATATCTTTGACGCCGCTGAAGTGGAACATATTCAAGAAGAGCTTCGCCATATTTATGTAGAGCCGGAAATAGATCCTTCTTTGCTTGAGCAGAAGGCGGAAATTTCAGAGGATCGTAAAACTCTGACGGTAAAAGTGACCTTCCTTTCCAGAGACATGAAGGCTCCAGGCATTACCTACACTTCTCCAATCCCGGGAGGAACGCCGAAACGGCAGCCGATTTCCAACGATGAAAACGCGCATTATACGATGGGAAATTCTATATGGAGCATTGTTGACGGCCCGGTGCTGGGAGAAAACGCCACATTTGAAAAAATCACAGAAACGAATAAATACCAGGTGCGTACTGTGCTGAAGACAAAGGGGGATTATCTGTTTGACAACAGTGCGGAATTTATTGAAGAAGCAAAGAGAAATATTATTACGCAGCGGTATGGAAATGTAGACGCCAGAACAGATATTTCAGTCAAAGAAGACGGAAGCGAGATGACAATTACCGTTACCTATGAAACTCCGATTTATACGGTAACATTTGATACAAATGGCGCGGACAGCAGAAATGAAGAAATGCAGTCTGTTTCTGATGGAAATACGCCAAATAAGCCGGGTGATCCGTCAAAAGACAAATACAGTTTTGTATGCTGGTATGAAGACGGAGACGAGTCTGTGACGCCATATGATTTTACAAAGCCGGTTACGGCCAATGTCAGCTTAATTGCGAAGTGGGCAAGAGAATTGACGGTTACATTTGACAGTCAGGTTCCGGGAATGCCTGAGAACAGCATTACCGTTTTGGAAGGCGATAAGGTTCCAGCCCCGGAAGAGCCGGAGAATGGTTCCAAAGAATTTTTGGGATGGTATTTAAAAGACGGAGATAATTATACGGCGTATGACTTTGACGCGCCTCTGACAGAAGACATTACGCTGTATGCATATTGGATTGACGAGAACGATACGAGAGAATTCACAATAACGTATATGGACGGAAGTCAAAAAATAAAAGAAGAGCAGGTGAGAGTTGGCGCAACGCTTACACCGCCTGAATTGGAAGCAAAGGATGGTTATACGTTTGCAGGATGGTATATGGATGAGGAATTTCTTCATGAATTTAAAGCAGGTATGCGCATCGTGTCAGATACGACGCTTCATGCGAAATGGAATCATGCGCCGATAACGGCGACAGGCATTGCAATTGATCCGGAATCTGTGACGCTGGAAGTCGGTGGAACGCAGAAGCTTACGGCAATCGTGACTCCTGATAATGCAACAGATGCAGACGTGGTATGGAGTTCAGAAGATGAGAGCCTTGTATCGGTTGATGATAAGGGTAATGTGACGGCACATGCAGTTGGAGACGTGAATATCACGGCGGCGCTGACGTCAAATTCCGAAATCAGCGCACAGGCGCTTGTAAAAGCAGTCCCTGCAGGCACAGTCAAGAATAAGTATACGGTTACTTTTGACAGCAAAGGCGGATCTGCTGTGCCAAGCCAGACGGTAGAAGAAGGTTCTGTTGTGAAAGCTCCGGCAAATCCAACAAAGAGCGGTTATATATTTAAAGGCTGGCATACAGATGAAAATGTAACCAGGGCGTATAATTTTGATGCGCCGGTCAATGCTGATTTTACGCTGTATGCGAAATGGGAACCGGTGCAGGGAATGCAGGATCCCGGTTTGCAGACGCAGGTCAAAGTGGGAGACATAAAAGTGATTGGATCTGTTTCCTATAAAGTGACGGATGTGACAAAGAATACCGTAGCAGTCAAAAGCGTAAAAAATAAGAAATTGAAGAAAATCAATGTGCCAAATACGATTGAGATTGACAAAAAAATATATACCGTTACGGAAATTTCCAACAATGCATTTAAGAATTGTGCACAGGCAACACAGGTTACGATTGGAAAGAATGTTAAGAAAATTGGCGCCAGAGCTTTTTTTGGCTGTAAAAAATTAAGAAAAGTTATTTTTAAAGGAACTTCGGTTAAGAAAATCGGCAAGAAAGCATTCAAAGGCACACATAAAAAGATGGTTGTTAAAGTTCCCAAAAAGTTCAGGAAAAACAAAGCGTTTAAGAAAAAACTGACATCGGCGGGCATGAGTAAGAAGGTTAAAATAAAATAAAGCAGTTATAATCAAAAAGATGAAAGGAAGGGTTTCGATGAAGAAGAAAATTTCTTTATTAGCTTTGGCAGTTGTTATGTTTTGCTGCGCACAGACAGTTTCGGCAGCAGGTTTGGCGGATTCAGCTAAGAATTTTGGAGAATCGAAAGGGATATACAGTGTGACAATTGCCTTCAATGGGAATGGAGGAACTGGCGCGATGCAGAATCTGGCAGTAAGCTCCAATGCGGCTGTTAATCTTGCTCCAAATGCGTTTACGAGGCCGGACTGCACATTTACCGGCTGGAACACACAGGCGGATGGAAAAGGGACTGCTTTTGCAGACCAGGCGTCCGTTGCTTCACTGGCGGCGCCGGCAAGTCATGGAAAGACCATCACGTTATACGCTCAGTGGAAGATAAATGCGCCAGCGGTTAAGAAGCTCGCGTCATCGAAGCCTGGCATATTAAGGGTGACTTTTACGCAAAATGGTCAGGCAGACGGTTATGAAATTCAGTATGCGACAAATAAAAATTTTAGCAAAGCACAGACTGTCAAAACAGACAAAGGCGTTGCCAAACAGGACATTACGGATCTGATACCGGGCAAGAATTACTTTGTGCGTCTGCGCAGTTATAACGGCGCGTCGAAAAGCTATGGCGACTGGGGCGCCTATAAAAAGAAAAAAGTAAAAAAAGGCTGGACGATTGTCAATGCCAAATCAGACGCGGCAATCGAAGCGGATATTACTTTGACCGGTTCCGGCACGGGCTATCATGCAAAACTTGTGCTTGCTACCGAGGCATCCGCAGTGTCTTACGGGATTCAATATGACAAATGCGCTGTTGCGCCTTATACGGGAAAAGCAATGGCTCTGATTGAAAATGTGGCTTCCAATGCCGCGGGCGGTCAGCAGTACACCAGGCCAGGCAATAAATCTTTAAAACTTGGCAAGACATACCACATGATGATGACAATGAACAAAAAGGGCAAAGGTTCCGTATATCTGGATTATAAGAAAATAGG
Source organism: uncultured Lachnospiraceae bacterium (assembly GCA_910586725.1). GTDB lineage: Bacteria > Bacillota > Clostridia > Lachnospirales > Lachnospiraceae > Roseburia_B. The sequence goes on from CAJUJL010000002.1 coordinate 90,336, forward strand.
CAGTTTTTCTAATCCAACGCTTGCAAAACAGGCAAAACAGGGATTGGCTTTGCGGATTGAAGCCTCGGCAAGGTTAAACGGGGATAAGGTAAAAGCCGTCTTCAAAAATATTAAATTAAAGAGCGGTAAAAAATACGATCCGGACAGAAAATGGGGTATCACCGAACATAGAACAAATAAGACATTAAGAGGCAAAAGCTCAAATGGATCCCATACGGGAGTATTTACGCTTTACGGAAAGATTTCAGGACTTCCGGCGGGCGGCGACTGGGATAATTGCTATAACATAGTGTCTGAAGTGGTCGATTTTAATTAAATAATGCAATAGACGAGAGGCTGCTAAAAGGGCTTCCTCATGCCGTCGCAAAATAAACCATGCATGTAAAAAGGTGGAAAGGCACGAACAACATGGACTTTTCATAGGATATATCAAGTAAGTTTTTGAGGTGTTATCTTGAAAACTTTTTTATCCCCTCTCAATGCAACGGAAGAAAAGGAATATTTAAGGCGACAAAAAGAGGGAGACCAGGAGGCAAAAAAGGTGTTGATTGAGAGAAATATGCGTCTGGTGGCGCATATCTCCAAAAAATACCAGAATTCGGAAGAGGAAATGGAGGATTTGATTTCCATCGGGACTATAGGGCTGATCAAAGCAGTATCCACATTTCAGGAAGACCATGGCAGCAAACTGGCTACTTATGCGGCAAGATGTATCGAGAATGAGCTGCTTATGTACTTCCGCTCCAAGAAAAAATCCTCAAAGGAAGTCTCTTTATATGAACCAATCGGCACAGACAAAGAAGGAAATCAGATTCAGCTGATGGACATTGTGGAAGTTGACGAAAAAGATGTAGTGGAACAGTTGGAATTAAAACGTCAAATCGTAAGGCTGTATGAGCTGATTCCGGATGTGCTGGACGAAAGAGAAAAGGAAATTTTACAGATGCGGTACGGATTAAGGAACAAAAATCCCGTAACGCAGCGGGAAATTGCACAGAAAATGAATATTTCCAGATCGTATGTTTCCAGAATAGAAAAAAGGGCGCTGGAAAAATTAAAAAATAATTTCTAATCCTGTTTCAAAAAGACAGAATCCGTGTTATACTGATTCTGTCTTTTTATCTGTGGCGATTCTGCCGCGTAATCCCCAACGTATTATTTTCAGGGAGTGATTAAAAGTGTATAGTATGGTAACGACCGCCATTGCGCGCGGTCTTGAAAGCGTGTATGTTCAGGTGGAGGCAGATGTCAGCGACGGTATGCCTGTGTTTGAAATGGTAGGATTTTTGTCTTCGGAGGTCAAAGAAGCCCGGGAGAGAGTGCGTACGGCGCTGCACAGCTGCGGGTTTAAAATACCGGTAAAAAGGATTACGGTCAATCTTTCGCCCGCAGATGTCAGAAAGTCTGGTTCCGGATTTGATCTGCCCATTGCGGTTGCGGTATTAGCGGCATTGGGAGAGGTGGACGGAAAATTTTTGGAGGGCTCTTTGGTTGTGGGAGAAATCAGCCTGAATGGAAAAGTACAGCCCATACATGGCATTTTGCCGGTTGTGGCAAAGGCAAAAGAAAGCGGCATAAAAAGATGCATCATTCCTTATTGCAATCAGGCGGAAGCAAAACTGATTTCCGGAATTGAAATCTGGGCAGTGGAGGACTTGAGAGAGCTGACCGCGTATTTAAGAGGAAAGCCCTATGTCGAAAAAGAACCCGTTTCAGAAAATAAAGCGGGGCAAAACAAACCGGAACCTGATTTTTGCGAAATTAACGGACAAAACTCTGTCAAAAGAGCCTGTGAAGTAGCGGTTGCGGGAATGCATAATTTCCTGATGATCGGGCCTCCGGGCAGCGGGAAAACAATGCTTGCAAAAAGAATACCCGGCATTTTGCCGCCGATGACAGAGCAAGAGCAGATGGAAGTGTCTGAAATATACAGTATCAGCGGTATGTTTCCGCAGGATGGCGCATTTATCAATCAAAGGCCGTTTCGAAATCCGCACCATACGATAAGTCCAAACGGACTTTCCGGAGGCGGGATGGTTCCAAAGCCCGGGGAAATCAGTCTGGCACACAACGGGGTTTTATTTCTGGACGAGCTGCCCGAATACAAGAAATCCACATTGGAAATCCTGCGGCAGCCAATGGAAGATAAGCAGATTACCCTGGTCCGCCAGGCGGGAACCTACCGGTATCCTTCTGATTTTATGCTGGTAGCCGCAATGAATCCCTGCAAATGTGGATTTTACCCGGATCGCAGCCGATGTGTGTGCAGAGAGGCGGACGTTGCGCGTTATCTGGGCAGAGTCAGCAAACCTCTGCTGGATCGAATTGATATTTGCGTAGAGACGCCGCTTTTGTGTTATGAGGAACTGACGGACGGGTGTAAAAAAAGCCAAAATGAAACGTCGGAGACAATACGAAACAGAGTTATGGCGGCCATGGAGCGGCAGAGACGCCGCTTTCGGCAGAAAGAAATTTCCCATAACAGCCAGATCCCTTCGAAAGACATTGAAACCTATTGCAGACTGCGTGAGGAACAGAATCAGTATATGAAGGAGATCTATCAGAAGATGGAGCTGTCGGCAAGAGGTTACTATAAAATATTGAAAACGGCGAGAACAATTGCGGATCTGGATGACTCGGAAGAAATTTTGCTGAATCATTTGAATGAAGCCGTATGTTACAGAATGCAGGATAAGAAATATTGGGAGTGAGCGATGGAAGATAAACGAAAATATCAGTATTGGATGAAATGCATACCGGGAATCGGGAATAAAAAACTCAGAAAATTAGTAGAATATTGTGGCAGCGCACAGGAAGTGTATGGGCTGGGCGAACAGGAGCTTAAAAATGTGGAAGGACTCCGGCCATGTGACGTTCGGGCAATTCTTGAAAGCAGAGAGCGTTTTGACCCGGAAAAGGAAGCGCGTGTTTTGGAGGAAACGGGGGTTTCCATGATAACGCTGGAAGAAGAGGAATTTCCGGAGAGGCTAAGGCATCTGGCCGATTGTCCGTATGCGCTTTTTTACAAAGGAGATCTTCCAAAAGAGGAGGAAAAGACGGCTGCGATCGTAGGAGCGCGCATGTGTTCTTCTTATGGCAGGGCGGCAGCCCTTGATCTTGGAGAAAAACTGGCGGCATGCAACGTAAGCGTTGTCAGCGGCATGGCGTTTGGGATCGATTCTTTTGGGCATTGGGGAGCCCTTAGAGGAGGAGGGAAAACATATGCGGTCCTGGGGTGCGGCGCCGATGTCTGTTATCCGGGGGGAGGACGGGAACTATATGAGCAAATATGGAAAAACGGAGGAATATTGTCCGAATATCCCCCGCATACCAGACCGGCGGCAGCCCAGTTTCCTGCGCGAAACCGCTTAATCAGCGCGCTGTCGGATGTCGTAATTGTCGTGGAAGCCAGGAAAAAAAGCGGTTCCCTGATTACGGCGGATTTTGCGCTGGAGCAGGGAAAAGATATTTACGCGGTTCCAGGCAGAATGGATGATGTACAAAGCGCGGGATGCAATGAGCTGATACGCCAGGGGAGCGGCATTATCACTTCCTGTGAAAGTCTTCTTGAGGAACTTGGCCTTGCAGCGGACAAAAGCGAAGGAAAAGAGAATTTCATAAAAAATTTACTTGAAAAAGAAGAGGCGTTGGTGTATAGTTGCTTTGATTTACAACCAAAGAATATGGAAGAATTGTTAAAGGAAGTAAAAATCCCGGCTGCAGCAATGGCCGATCTTCTGGTAAGGCTGCAGACAAAGGGATTAATAGAAGAATATTTCAAGAATCATTATCGTAAAAAGTAAAACAAGCATAAAAGGAGTCTTAAGTTATGGCGAAGTACTTGGTAATTGTAGAATCACCTGCGAAAGTCAAGACAATCAAGAAGTTTTTAGGAAAAAATTATGAGGTAACTGCGTCGAACGGACATGTGCGTGATTTTCCGAAAAGTCAGTTTGGAATTGATGTGGAACATGATTTTGAACCGAAATATATTACGATTCGGGGGAAAGGCGATATTCTTGCAAATCTGCGTAAAGAAGTAAAGAAAGCGGATAAAGTTTTTCTGGCAACGGACCCTGACCGGGAAGGAGAGGCGATTTCCTGGCATTTGGCGAACGCCCTGAAGCTGGAAGGGAGCAAGGTCTGCCGGATTAGTTTTAATGAAATTACCAAAAATGCAATAAAAGAATCTTTAAAGACGCCGCGGAATGTGGATATGGATCTGGTAAACGCTCAGCAGGCAAGGCGAATGCTTGACCGTATGGTGGGATACAGGATCAGCCCGTTGCTATGGGCCAAGGTAAAGCGCGGGTTAAGCGCAGGAAGGGTGCAGTCTGTGGCGCTGCGCATGATTTGCGACAGGGAAGAAGAAATCAATGCGTTTATTCCAAAAGAATACTGGAGTGTGGACGCGATACTGTCGATCGAAGGGGAGAAGCATACGATTACGGCCAAATTATATGGCAAAGATTCCGGCAAAATTTCCGTATCTTCACAGCAGGATTTTCTGAAAATAAAAGAAGAGATAGAAGGGGCCGATTATCAGGTCTTGGAAGTGAAAAAGGGAGAGCGTACAAAAAAAGCGCCGCTCCCGTTTACGACAAGCACACTGCAGCAGGAGGCGTCTAAAACGCTGAATTTTTCGATTCAGAAAACGATGCGGATTGCCCAGCAGCTATACGAAGGAATTGATATAAAAGGACAGGGCACGGTTGGTCTGATTACCTATTTAAGAACGGATTCAGTCAGAATATCAGACGAGGCCGATCAGGCGGCGAGAGAGTACATTCAAACGGCTTATGGGGAAAATTACACGGCGATGCATGCGTCCAAAAAGCAGAATTCTGCGAAAATACAGGATGCGCATGAAGGCATACGTCCGTCCGACATTACAAGGACGCCTGTATTTGTGAAAGAATCTCTCTCAAGGGACCAGTTCAGGCTGTACCAGTTGATCTGGAAGCGTTTTACCGCCAGCAGAATGCGGGAAGCCGTTTATGAGACGACTTTTGTAACGATAGGCGCAGGAGATTACAGATTTCATGTATCGGCTTCAAAGCTTGCGTTTGACGGGTTTCTTTCTGTATACACCTCGGACGATGAGGATAAGACGGAACATGGCGCTCTGTTAAAATCCATAGATGAAAATACAAAACTGCACTTGCAGGAACTGGAAGGCAGACAGCATTTTACACAGCCTCCGGCGCATTATACCGAAGCTTCTCTGGTAAAGGCGATGGAGGAGCTTGGCATTGGCCGTCCAAGCACCTATTCGCCCACGATTACCACAATCCTGGGAAGAAGATATGTGGTTAAAGAAAATAAAAATCTATATATCACGGAGCTTGGCGAAGTAGTCAATTCGATTATGAAAGAATCTTTTGCCACTATTGTAGACGAACATTTTACCGCAAATATGGAATCCCTTTTAGATAAAGTGGAAGAGGGGAAAATCAACTGGAAGACGGTTGTCAGCAATTTTTATCCGGATCTGAATGAAGCGGTTGAAGTGGCGGAAAAGGATTTGGAAAAAATAAAAATCGAAGACGAAGTCACCGATGTCATATGTGAAGAATGCGGAAGGAATATGGTTGTAAAGTATGGGCCGCATGGAAAATTTCTGGCCTGCCCCGGGTTTCCGGAATGCAGAAATACAAAGCCTTATCTGGAGAAGACCGGTATTTCATGCCCCTTATGCCAAAAGGAAGTTGTGATCAAGAAAACGAAAAAGGGCAGGAAGTATTACGGCTGCGAGAATAATCCGGAATGTGAATTTATGTCGTGGCAGAAACCCGTGGAAAAGCCCTGTCCCAGGTGCGGCAGTTACATGGTCATAAAAGGAAATAAACTGGCGTGTTCCAACGAACAATGCGGGTATAGTGAGAAGTTGGAAGAGAAAAATCACAAATAAATTGAATATTCTTGAAATTGCAAAATAATTGTGTTAAGATACGTCTAAGTCATAGAAAATTCGCAATATTTCAGGAGGATACCTTATGAGCGTGCAATTATTGGATAAGACAAGAAAGATCAATAAACTTTTGCATAACAACAATACTTCCAAAGTAGTGTTCAACGACATATGCGATGTGCTGACAGAAATATTAAGATCAAACATTCTGGTCATCAGTAAAAAAGGAAAAGTTTTGGGAAGCAGCGTAAGCAAAGGAATTCCTGAAATTTGTGATTTGATTGTAGATGAAGTCGGGGGATTTATTGATCCTCTTTTAAATGAGCGGCTTCTGGGAATTCTCTCCACAAAAGAAAATGTGAATCTGGAAACGCTTGGATTTCCTGCGGATTTGAAAGAGTACTGCGCCATTATTACACCGATTGATATTGCCGGAGAGCGTTTGGGCACCTTGTTTGTATACCGCTGCAGAACGCAGTATGATATTGATGATATTATACTAAGCGAGTACGGAACGACGGTAGTCGGGCTTGAAATGATGCGTTCCGTCAATGAAGAAAATGCGGAGGAAATCCGTAAAGTGCAAATTGTAAAATCGGCAATCAATACGCTGTCCTTTTCGGAGCTGGAAGCGATTACGCATATTTTTGAGGAATTGGACGGCAATGAAGGGATTCTGGTTGCCAGCAAGATTGCGGACAGGGTTGGAATCACCCGCTCCGTTATTGTAAACGCCCTTCGTAAATTTGAGAGCGCAGGAGTCATTGAGTCCCGTTCTTCCGGAATGAAAGGCACTTACATTAAAGTATTAAATGATGTGGTATTTGACGAATTAAACAGTATTGTCAGACACAATGAATAAAAAATTTCCTGTACCTGGATCCCAAATCGGATTCAGGTATTTTTTTGATTCCTTCGCCATATACATCACATAGGAAATGCGCGCGGATGCGCATTTGTCCGGAGATAACTGACAAAATATCCCTCTGATTCCTTTATTATATATATATAGCGCTTAATTTTACAAAAAAGTACAATATCATGTAAAAAGTGATAAAAAAAGACTTGAGTTTTTCAGAATATTATCTATAATAGAGGATAGGGTTAAATGCAAAGTATGGTAGAAAGGAGAAATGTGAGTAAATGTTTTCGACCAATGTGTATAGTTATATTAATGTTTTAAATAAAGCGGCGGATGCAAGCTGGCTGCGGGAAGAGACCATAGCGAATAATCTTGCAAATGTCAATACGCCGGGATATAAAAGAAAAGATGTTGATTTTCAGAGCGTTCTTCGGAGGGAATTGGGCAGTATGAAATATACTTCTCTGGACAGTAAGGTAGAACATGTTGATTTGAGCCGTCTGAACGCTTCTACATATGTGGATGCCGCAAATTATTCTTACCGCATTGATAAGAATAATGTAGATGTGGATACTGAAAATGTGGAACTTGCATCGGAAAAGCTTCGATACGATGCATTGACGGATAGTATGACACAGGAATTTACAAGATTGAAGACCGCTATGCAGAAGTAAGCGGATGACGGAATGAGGAGGAAGGAATATGGCACTGTTTCAGGCGTTTAATATCAGCGCGTCCGGGATGACGGCAGAACGTTTTCGGACGGATATTATTGCGGAAAATGTTGCAAATGTGAACACTACGAGAACAGAAGACGGCACGCCGTACCGGCGGAAAATAGTGACATTTGCAGAAAAAGACACCCCTGCGTTTGGTGATTTTCTTTCCAGGGCGCGTGTTTATGGCGGTAATGGCGTGAAAGTTACAAAAGTATTAGAAGACAATGAGTCGGATTATATTATGGACTACGATCCCTCTCATCCGGATGCGGATGAGAACGGATATGTTTCTTATCCGAATGTAAATATTGTTACGGAAATGACAAACCTGATCGACGCCAGCAGGGGCTACGAGGCGAATGTAACGGCTTTTAATGCGGTGAAAGCCATGGCGCAGGCGGGTCTGCAGGTAGGAAAGTCTTAAAAGAACAGTGAATAAATACAGGGAGGAGCGCCGAGATGGACGTATCATCATTATACAGTGTATCACCGGATTATCTTACAAAGTATGGTCTGAACAATTCAGAAAAGGCGTCTGAAGAAAGCAATAAAAGTTTTGGTTCTATTTTAGATGCGGCAGTGAATATGATTAATGAGACAAACGATTATCAGAATGCCGCGGAATCGGCAGAGATTCAATTTGCTCTGGGAGAAGCAGTCAGCACGCATGAGCTGGCAGTGGCGCAGCAGAAAGCAAATATTGCCCTGCAGTATACGGTTGCTGTCAGGGACAAGGTTTTGGAAGCGTACAAAGAAATTATGAATATGCAAATTTAAATGGGTAGGGATTTGATATGCCGGATAGAGTACAAAATATATTAAACAGAATCAAAGAGTGGTGGACAAAGTTCTCCGCCAAACAGAAAACGCTGGTGGTCAGCATTGCCGGTATTGTGGCAATCGCATTGGGCATTCTGGCATTTGTGATGAATCAGCCCAATATGGTTTCTCTGATTGTCTGCGAAAATGCAACGGAGGCTTCCGAAGTAAAAAAACTTTTGGAAGATGAAGGCATTTCGGCCGATATATCATCGGATGGACTTACGTTTTCCGTAGATAAAAAGGATGAATCGGAAGCGTCCATTTTATTGGGCTCCAATGGAATTCCTACGGAAGGCTACAGCATTGACAATGTATTTGAAGGCGGTTTCAGCACTACGGAGTCAGACAAAAAAAAGAAATATCAGCTTTATTTGGAGAAAAAGTTTGAAGATCAGCTTTCCAGCATTTCTAATATTGAAAATGCCAGTGTTTCTCTTTCCATACCGGAAGAAGACGGGACAATCATTTCTATGGGGCAGGAAACGTATGCGAGCGTTATTTTGCACCTGAACGGAGAAATGAGTGAAGAACAGGCGGCAGGGTTGGCGTCTTTTATGGCTACGGAAGTTGGAAATGATTCTACGGACAAAATACGTTTGCTGGATTCCAATGGCAATGTCCTGTTTTCCGGCGGAGATTCCAGTACTGCAATCGGAAGCGCGAATTCGCAGCTGTCTGTGAAAAGCAAAGCTGAGAACATGGTAAAAAGCGAGGTAAAAGGAGTTGTTTTGGGGACTGACGTATATGATAACGTAGAAGTTGGATTAAACCTCGTAATGGATTTTGATACGGAAGAATATACCAACCAGCGTTACTATGTGGATGAGGGACGCGAACAGGGATATTTGGACAGCAAAAAGACATTTGAATCGGAATCAGAGGGAGGTCCGGCGAGCGCTCCCGGTACGGACTCTAACGATCAGGACAGGACTTATGTGGTGGAAGACTCGGAAGTCACATCTTCTTCCACATCGGAGAATAATGAAAATTATCTGACAAGCCAGGAAATTACAAAAAGAGCCAGTGACGGCGGAAAAGTAAATCTGGAAGAGTCCTCTATTTCTGTTGTTGCAACTTCTTATGTAGTTTATGATGAGAAAGCGTTGAAAGCGGACGGCACGCTGTCGGATCTGTCTTTTGATGAATTTGTTGCACAGAACAGCGACCGTGTGAAAACAACGGTAGACGATGAGTTTTACGATATGGTATCCAATGCAACGGGAATCGCAAGGGAGAATATAACGATCGTTGCATACGATGTACCGTTTTTCAAATATGCTTCCTCCAGTGGAAGGGGCGTAATGGATTATCTCCAGATTGCGCTTGCGGTTCTGATTTTTGCGTTGCTGGGATTTGTTGTATTCAGAAGCACCAGAAAACAGCAGGAACAGGAAATCGAGCCGGAGCTTTCTGTTGAAACACTGCTCGAGACAACCAGAAGGCAGGAAGAGCCGGATGAGGCGTTACAGGATATAGGTTTTTCCGAAAAATCAGAGACGCGCATTCTGATTGAAAACTTTGTCGAAGGCAATCCGGAAGCGGCAGCGTCGTTGTTGCGTAATTGGCTGAATGAGGAGTGGGATTAAAGATGAGCAGTGAAGAATTAACAGGCGTCCAAAAGGCCGCCGTATTACTAATTGCATTGGGTCCGGAAAAGTCGGCGGATATATTTAAACATCTGAAAGAAGATGAGATAGAAGAGCTTACGTTAGAGATTGCGAATACAAGAAGCGTTTCTCCTCAGATCAAAGAAGAGGTGTTGAATGAATTTTATCAGGTGTGCCTGGCACAGCAGTACATTGCCGAAGGAGGCATTACATATGCCAAGGAGCTGTTGGATAAGGCTCTGGGCGGAGATAGGGCTCAGGAAGTTATTTCCAAGCTGACGGCGTCTCTGCAGGTACGGCCTTTTGAGTTTGTGCGTAAGACGGATCCGAGCCAGCTTCTTAACTTTATTCAGGATGAACATCCGCAGACGATTGCCATGATTTTGTCTTATCTGACGCCGGCTCAGGCTGCTATGATCATGAGCGCTCTCTCTTCGGAAGTGCAGTCTGACGTTGCGAAGAGAATTGCCACAATGGACAGGACTTCTCCGGATGTTGTAAAAGAGGTGGAACGTGTGCTGGAAAGAAAATTATCTTCTCTTATCAATCAGGATTACACGATTGTGGGCGGCGTAGACGCAATTGTCAATATTTTAAATACGGTAGACCGTTCTACGGAGAAGCACATTATGGAATCTCTGGAAATCGAAGAGCCGGAGCTTGCAGACGAAATCCGCAAGAAGATGTTTGTATTCGAGGATATTATGCTGCTTGACGACCGTGCAATCCAGCGTGTGCTTCGCGATGTGGATAACAATGACCTTTCCGTTGCGCTCAAAGGCGCAAACGAAGATGTTCAGAGCACAATATTCAAGAATCTCTCCAAACGTCTGGCTGCTATGATCAAGGAAGATATGGAATTTATGGGACCGGTACGTATGAAAGATGTGGAAGAAGCTCAGCAGAAGATCGTTGGCGTGATTCGTAAATTAGAAGACTCTGGCGAAATTGTAATTTCCAGAGGCGGAGGTGACGAGATCGTTGTCTAATCTGTTCAAGGGATATAATGTTTTGGAACCGCAGCAGGGCGCCCGCATGATAGACTATAATGCCATAGTGGAGCAGAAGCTGGCAAGTCTCGCAAAGCAGCGAAATGCCAGTCAGGAAGCGGAAGAAGGATTTAGGGAGTTGGGCGATATTGCCGAAGAGGCGGTAAAAGAGGATCCAAAAGAAGTTCTGGAGAAAGCCAAAAATGAGGCTGACCATATACTGTATTACGCAAAAGAAAAGTCGGATTCTATGATCGCCAATGCAACGGCACAGTCGGAAGAGATTTTTCAGAAAGCAAAAGAAGACGGACATCAGCAGGGATACGAAGAAGGTTTTCAGAAAATCAAAGAGGAACTGGAGACAGAATTTAAGCAGCGCAATGAGGAACTGCATCGACTTGAAGAAAAGCTTCGGGAAGAGTATGATGAGAAAATGCATGATCTGGAGCCGGATCTTTTGAATGTTATTCTTACAGTTGTGGAAAAGGTGTTTCATATTCAGTTCAAAGATAAGAACGAGATTTTATTGTATCTTGTTGACAGGGCATTAGCGAATATCGACGGCTGTAAAAGTTTTCGTGTTCGTGTAAGTGAAGCGCAGAGAGATTTTCTCGAAGTTCACAGAGAAGAGATTTTAGACCGTATCGGACACGATATGTCTCTGGAAATCATCTCGGATCTGTCGCTGGAGGGGAATCAGTGCATTATTGAGACGGATACCGGTATTTTTGACTGCAGCATGGATGTGCAGCTTAAGAATTTAATAAAGGATTTGAAATCATTGAGTTCGTGAGGTTGATAGACGTGGCATATAAATTTGACAAATATTTACAACTGGCAGATCGCACCTATTTTGACAGACTTGGAAAAGTTGTAAAAATCGTAGGGTTGACGATTGAATCCATAGGACCGGATGCAAAACTGAATGATTTATGCCGTATTATTATTGATAAAAACAAAAATATTTCCGTGATGGCGGAAGTGGTGGGGATACGGGATAATCGTCTGCTGCTGATGCCTTACGAAAGTGTGGAAGGGTTAGGAGTTGGATGTACTGTAGAGAATACAGGGCATCCATTATCTGTTTTGGTGGGAGATGAGCTTTTGGGGCATATGGTAGACGGAATCGGAAGAGTTTCGGATTTGGAAGGATCTTTTCCGGCAGAAGAGTATCCGGTTGAAGCTGCCTCCCCGGATCCCATGAAGAGGAAGATTATTGATGAAGCGCTTCCGTTGGGCGTAAAAGCGGTTGACGGACTGATAACGGTCGGGAAAGGACAGAGAATAGGGATTTTTGCGGGCTCGGGCGTTGGAAAAAGCACTTTGATGGGAATGTTTGCCAGAAATACAAAAGCAGATATTAATGTGATTGCTCTGATTGGGGAGCGTGGAAGAGAAGTAAGAGAGTTTATTGAGCGGGATTTAGGGGAAGAAGGCATGAAGCGGTCGGTCGTGGTAGTGGCTACCTCAGATAAACCGGCGTTAATTCGTAATAAGGCCGCAAAAACTGCTACGGCGATTGCGGAATATTTTCGCGACCAGGGAAAAGACGTGCTTTTGATGATGGATTCTCTGACGCGTTTTTCTATGGCGCAAAGGGAGATTGGGCTTGCTTCCGGAGAGCCTCCGGTGACGCGCGGTTATCCGCCGAGCGTATATTCTGAAATGCCGAAGCTTTTGGAGCGGGCAGGGAATGCTGATAAAGGTTCAATTACCGGTCTGTATACTGTTTTGGTTGACGGAGACGATATGAATGAGCCGATTACCGACACGGCGCGAAGCATTTTGGACGGTCATATTATGCTGTCAAGGAAACTGGGGCATAGAAACCATTATCCCGCGATTGACGTGCTGCAGAGCATATCCAGGGTTATGAGTTCTATCGCTTCCAAAAACCATAAGAGTGCGGCCGGGAAATTGAGAAATGTGCTTGCAACTTATCAGGAGGCGGAGGACTTAATTAATATTGGAGCTTATAAACGAGGGTCTAACCCGGGAATTGATTATGCGATTTCCAAAATTGAAGCAGTGAATGGATTTTTGGTGCAGGATACGATGGAAAAGTTTGGATTTGAAGAGGAGGAACAGATGTTAGAATCCCTCTTTGCGGAATAAGGTGGATGGAATGGCAAAATTTCAATACAAACTGCAAAGCGTGCTCGATATTAAAGAGAAACTGGAAAGTCAGGAAAAAATTGCTTTTGGTCTGGCAGCGGCAAAGCTGCAGGAAGAACAGGAAATTTTACAAAATCTGATGATTCAAAAAGCCGGATATGATAAAAAAGCAAGAAAACTTGTGGAAGGAAGCATAGACCTGCTGGAAATCAATATCTGCCGAAAGGCAATTGAGACGATGAAGACAAGAATACGAAGCCAGATGATTAACGTACATAAAGCGGAAAAGCAGCTTGACCTTGTTCGAAGGAGATTAAATGAAGTTATGATTGAGCGCAAAACATATGAAAAGCTTCGTGAGAAAAAATTTGAAGAATTTAAAATGGAACTGGCGTACGAAGAGAAGAAAGAGGTAGACGAATTAGTCAGTTATACCTATCATCAAAATGAAGAATAACAGGTGGTGAAAGAAAGATATGGCAAAAGAAAATACGATGCAGGAAGAAAGCGGACAGGATAAGAAAGCAGCGAAGAAAGCGGCAAAATTGGCCAAACAGGAGGAAAAAGCTGCAAAGCAGAAAGAAAAGCGAAGAAAACAGCTGGAAAAAGCGGGCGTTTCTCCTGAGGAAATAACAAAGGCATTGGAACATGATGCGGAATACGAAGAAGAAGGCGGCAGCCGGCTGGCAGTATTTCTTGTAACCACAGTTATCATTGTGATATGGCTGGCAATTCTTGCTTTATTGGTAAAAATGGACGTGGGAGGTTTTGGCTCCACGGTTCTTAAACCGCTGTTAAAAGACGTTCCCTACATAAACAAAATCCTGCCGGATACCGTTTCAGAAGGAGAGCAGTCGACGGAGTTAAGCACGGAGTCCCCGTATTCTACATTAGACGAAGCAGTGTCAAGGATTAAAGAGCTTGAGATTGAACTTCAAAACGCCAAAAATGCGACCGCAGACAGTCAGAGCCGTAACGAAGAACTGGAAGGACAATCCGCACAGTTAGAGGAATATAAGGCAAAAGAGGCTGCTTTTGAGGAATTAAAGCAAAAGTTTGACGAAGAGGTTGTGTTTTCAGATAAGGCGCCCGATATAAATGAATATAAGGTGTTTTATGAAAGTATAGATCCTGCGAATGCCGAAGTGATTTACAAACAGGTTATTGAGCAGCAGCAAAAAGACACACAATTGGAAGAATATGTAAATATGTATTCTTCGATGAAGCCGAAACAGGCGGCGGCCATTTTTGATACGATGACAAATGATTTAAAATTGGTTGCAAAGATACTTCAGGCGATGGAGCCGGATGCCAGTGCGAGTATTCTGGGGGCAATGAATGCGGAAACAGCGGCAAAGCTGACCAAAATCATGAATCCCTCTGAATCATAAATTACAAATTAAATTCTATAGAAAGGAGGCGAAAAAATGAAAACCGATATTTCGGGAATTGCAAAAAACATTTTGCAGGTAAGGGCAAATCTGAAAGCAGGAGCGTCTGATAAAAATAATAATCAGGACCCATCCGTCAGTTTTATGGAGTTGATGAACCGCAACGGTCTGCCAAATATGAATATATCATCAGACACGAAGAAGGATATGATCGGCTCAGATCTGAAAAAATCTTCCGGTCTTTCTTATGATACTTATGCGGCATCAGGAAAAAATGTATCTGTAAAAGAAAGCATGACGCCGGAAGAGATGCAGTCCGCCGCTTCAGATTCAGTAGAAACGTACGAAGCGGAAATCCGCAAGATATTAAAAGAAGAACTTGGATTGACAGATGAAGAAATCACGGAAGCGATGGAAAATTTGGGAATGAATTTTCTGGACCTGAGAAATTTACAGAATTTAACTTCGCTGGTTCAGGCGCTGACGGGAGAAGACATTGGAACGTTATTTTCCAGTGAGGCCTTTCAGAATGTGATGGTTCAGGTTTCAGAGCTTACGGAAGCATTGTGTGCAGAGCTTGGAATCAGCAAAGAAGATCTCAATGAACTCTGCGAAGCATGGAAGCAAATGGAAATGAATGAGACTTCTGATCCAGAGGCAGGGACGACGGTAAAAGATACAAAAGAAGTCCCTGATATGGCTCAAAATCAGGATGCGGCCCTTCAGCAGGAGGCAGACGCTGGATTGCCGGAAGAAGATGCAGTTTTGGCACATAAGGAAGGCGCATTAGGGAAGGATGATGCGGGCAGGATTTCAGAAGACATAAAAAATTCTCAGCAGGTATCCGAGACTTCCGGAAGTGAAAATGGCGCCGATGCAAAAGAACAGAGTTTTTCAGAACAATTTCAAAATGCAAAGCCGGATGCAGCGGGTATTGACGTTGCAGTCGCACAGCAGCAGACGGTAAGGTCAGAAGAGTTTATTCTGCCGCAGGAAGCGCCTTTGCCATATGCCAGTCAGGCAGACGCATATGATTTGATTGATCAGATTGCAAAAAACGTGCGAGTGTCAGTATCCGGATTGGAAACTTCTATGGAAATGCAGTTGAATCCGGAGCATCTTGGTAAAATTTATTTAAATATTACCGAGAAAGAAGGGGCGGTTCGTGCACAGATTATGACGCAGAATACCGTTGTAAAAGAAGCGTTGGAGACACAGCTTGTGGAACTGCGTCAGAGCTTAAACCAGCAGGGAATCAAGGTAGATGCAATTGAAGTAACCGTTTCCACGCATGAATTCGAGCAAAATTTAGAGCAAAATGCCAGACATGAAGAACAGATGCGCCAGCAGATGGAAGAATCACAAAAACAGACAAGGAGAAATCTGAATCTGAATGATTTAGACGGGCTGACGGGTCTGATGACAGAAGAAGAGCAGCTTGCGGCGCAGATTATGCGGGACAATGGCAATCAGGTGGATTTAACAGCATAGGAAAGGAGAATAATATGGCTTTACTTGTACCAATAGAGAATGGCAAAGTTAAAGATAACAGCGCGGCATCCTCGTCATCTTCCACAAAAAAGGAAGAAAAAAAATCAGGGCTTGACAAAGAAGCATTTTTGCAGCTGTTGGTAGCGCAGATGCAGTATCAGGATCCGTTAGAGCCGATGGACAATACAGAATATGTAGCGCAGCTTGCGACGTTTTCACAGCTGGAAGCAATTCAGAACATGACAGACAGAGTGAGCTATGGCATGGCCAATGATCTGGTCGGCAAATACGTAATCCTAAATACCGCAAACGGCAATGCAAGCGGCAAAGTGGATTATGTTATGTATGAAAACGGAGAAATATATCTGGCGGTAGGCGACGGGTTGTTTTCTTTGGACGATCTGGATACGGTTGCAGATGCCGATTATTTTGAAGCGTTCCAGATGGCTAATGCATTTGCAAATATGATTGCGAGACTTCCTTCGCCATCAAAAGTAACGGCGGCCGATGCGGCGGCAATTGAAAATGCAAGAAAAGTTTACGATTCAATGAATGCTTATCAGCAGGGATTTGTAAGCGTGGAAGATTTGAAGAAACTGGAAGAGCTGGAGAAGAAACTAAAAGAAATTACAGGAGGTTCCGGAGAAGGCGATGAGACGACGAAACCAGAAGAACCTTCGAAACCAGAAGATGATTCCGATTTAGAAGACGGTTGATTGGCGGGGTGGAAGCATGGAGAAGATCACAAATCGATTTACATCCATTGAACAGGTAGCGGGCAGGTATTTAAAGCCGAAAGAAAATACGGCGGCTGCAAAAGACGCGCAGGTTTCTTTTGATGAGATTTTGCGCCGGAAGCAGTCGGAGGATACATCTGAGCTGAAATTTTCCAAGCACGCTTCCATGAGACTGGAAGAGAGGAATATCAGCCTTACGATGGAGCAGAATGCCCGTCTGGAAAGCGGTGTTGCAAAAGCAAGTGAAAAAGGCATCAGGGATTCCCTGGTTATGATTGATTCTCTGGCGTTTATTGTAAACGTTCCGAATAAGACAGTAGTAACCGCAATGGATCAGGCAGAACAACAGGATAATATATTTACAAATATTGATGGCGCTGTCATTATGTAGCCGGACCTTAGGGAGGCGATGGCTCCTGACCGATAGATGGAGCGGACAGTCCGAAGAATTTTAGGAGGTCATTTCATTATGATGAGATCATTATTCTCTGCTGTGTCAGGTCTTAAGACACATCAGACAAAAATGGACGTAATTGGTAACAACATTGCAAACGTAAATACCGTAGCGTTCAAATCTACAGCAACTACATTCAGTGAAATTATGTATCAGACAGTTTCAAACGCATCCGGTGCAAATGCAACGACAGGAAAAGGCGGTGTCAACGCAAGGCAGATTGGTCTTGGCGTTACCACCGGATCTAACAAGGTTTCCATTGCATCTCCTGGTGCGGCGGAGACGACCGGAGACGGTTTTGATATTCGTTTGACAGACAAAGTAACGACTAATTTCTTTATTGTAAACACAGGAACACAGAATTTATTTACAAGAGCCGGTTCTTTTTATGTGGACGGTGCAGGAAATCTTGCAATGACATCTACCGGTTACACGGTAATGGGATGGCAGGTTGATGAAACAACAGGTGAAATCAAGAAAGATACCGTATCTGCATTGCGTATTATGCAGGAGAAAAATCTTACTTCTCCGCCGGAAGCAACGACAAAAGGAACGGTTGCGGGCACTATGGATAAAAATGATCCGGATGTGATCAGCAAAGACGGTTATATGATGAACCTGACGTTCTACGATAAGTTAGGATACAGCTATACGGCAAGGCTTGCCGTAAAAGTAACGGATCCTGTGACGGAAAGCTATACGGTAGAGCTGGCCGACATCCTGGATGCCAATAATGTTTCCGTATATGACAAATATCTGGCTGACGGAGGAGACGAGACTTTAGTATTTGGTAAAACCACAACAGAGACGAAGTCATATCCGATTCAGAGTTCTGATATTACATATCTGGCAACGCAAGGCAATATTACGGCGGCTCAGGGATGGGCAGGAGCCGGACATTACTATAAGTATACTACATGGAATGTAGCCACCAATACGGAAACAGTCGCATACAAAAAGATAGACTTTGACTGGGCCAATGATTCCTATACGATTCCGGAGATTACATACACGAAGAATGATGGAACTCCAGGCACGATTAAGGAGAAGAAAGGTACGATTTCCGTGGATTACGGAATTCCGGCAGATCAGCTCCAGACGCCTGCGGCATCTACCAGTACGGCAGTGCCAAGATCATACATTGATAACAATGGCGCATATGTATACGTAGGACCGGCCGTGAATTATGAGTTAAAGTTCAATAAGGACGACGGTGTTTTCAGTTATGTCGGCGCGCCGGGATCGAGTTCCGTATCTTTGAAAATGAGCGCTTTGGGCGAGAATTTTTCTGATATAGAAATTGACTTTTCGTCCTGTCAGGCAGCTGACAATGGCGGTAAGACAACATTGGGAGCTGACCGCGGCATTAAGAACGGAAGTGAAGGCGCGGGAAAGGCGTTGGGCGCTATGATCGGCATCAGCGTGAACAATGACGGCAGAATATATGGTTCCTATGATAACGGTAATACGGTATTGTTAGGACAGATTGCAGTAGCGCAGTTTGCAAATGCTTCCGGTTTGGAAAAAGTAGGTGAAAACTGTTATACAACAACATTGAACTCCGGTGATTTCGATGGAATCGGCGTAGAAATCGCGGCAGACGGAAGCAGTATGATTTCCGGTGAGCTTGAGATGTCTAATGTTGATTTATCTACAGAGTTCACACAGATGATCATTACCCAGAGAGGATTCCAGTCGAATTCACGTGTAATCACTACTTCAGACACACTTTTGGAAGAATTGATTAATCTGAAGCGTTAACATATGCTAAAAAAGGTATATAAAGTATGGGTATTCCATTTTAGCACAAGATGTGGTACTATGTGTATATGGTCTGGCTTACAGCGCCAGACCATATACATTTTTCTGTTTTAAAAAAAATTCAATATGCTTATAGACAATTGTATTAAAATTTAGTAAACTAGTATGCAAAGAGTTTTAATGTGTCCTATGTTTACGAATGAATAAAAAAATAGGTAGGTGAGGGTTTTGGACATAGCATCTTTATTGGGCATAGTTCTTGGAATGGTAATGGTTGTTTATGGTATTATATCAAATGGGGCAAGTATTCCGGGTTATTTGGATTTGCCGTCAACTGTCATTACCATTGGAGGTTCTCTGGCGGGTGTTTTGGGTTCCCACAAGCTAAAGGATTTTATCGGTGGGTTCAAAAGTATGGCTCTTGTTTTTAAGGATGAAGTTATGGATGCGGGAGCAGTTATCAGCAATGTAATTAACCTTGCAAATGTGGCCAGAAAAGAAGGGCTTCTGGCGTTGGAAGAGGCATCTGGCGACATTGAAGATCCATTCCTTAAGAAAGGGATTATGCTGGTGGTGGACGGTACGGATGCAGAACTTGTCCGGGGGATTCTGGAAACGGAACTGGTTTGTCTGGAAGAGCGCCATAAGAAAGTCATTGGATTCTGGGAAAAGTGGGCTGAACTTGGTCCTGCATGGGGAATGATCGGAACATTGATTGGTCTTGTAAACATGTTGAACAACATGGAAGACGCTTCGGCAATCGGGCCCGCTATGGCGGTTGCGTTGCTGACTACTTTGTATGGTTCCATGATTGCAAACTGGCTGTGTGCGCCGATTGCAGCTAAGATGAAAGTCAACAACGATTTGGAAGTTATTGTAAAAGAAGTCATGGTAGAAGGTCTTTTGTCAATTCAGGCAGGAGAGAATCCGCGTGTAATTGAAGAAAAGCTTAAGTCCTTCTTATCACCGGCGGTCAGAAATGAAGTTGGTGATGCTGGAGGTGAAGAATAGTGGCGAAAAAGAAGCAGGAAGACGCACCAAAAGGCTCACCGGCATGGATGGCTACATTTAGTGATCTGATGAATCTGCTATTGTGTTTCTTCGTATTGCTCTTTTCCATGTCAACTGTCGATGCAGAAAAGTTTGAAATGGTGGTTGCATCTTTGCAAAGCAGTTTCAGTGTTTTGCCTTCCGGGGGTTCTTCGATTGGAGAAGGAGAGCTGATTTCTTCAGGCATCAGCCAGTTAAAAGATTTCAGTATGTTTTTTGAGCAGTTCACTTCAGAAGGAGAGCAGAACGAGCAGGAGGAGAAGGAAAAAGACTTAAAGGAAACATATGAAGAAGAAGCTTTGAAAGAATCGGAAGAAATGGCCGAAGAAATCAGCCGTCAGATGGAAGGCTATGGAATTCAGAATCAAGTGGAAGTGGAATTTAACGCACAATATGTTCTTCTGACTTTAAACGGGGCTTTGCTGTTCGATTCGGGTAAATCGGAGATACGAGAGGACGCATATCCTCTGGTGGATAAAATAGGAGCCATTCTTACCAGTTATGGCAGCAATATTATAGAAATAGAAGGTCACACAGATAACGTACCGATTTCCAATGATAAATATGAAAATAACGATGTGCTTTCGATGTATCGTGCTTTAAGCGTTGCAAATTATATCAGAAGCATTACAAATTTGGAAGCGAGTCTATTGAAATCCTCAGGGCGGGGGGAATATGTTCCTGTTGCAGATAATGCGACGCCGGAAGGCCGCGCCCGTAACCGAAGGGTAGAGGTAAAAATTTATAATTCTTATAGTACGAATTATTAATATCTGAGAAAGGAACAGGCAAATGAAGAAAAATCTTATTACAGTTGTTATTTTGGCATTAGTTTTGGTAAATCTGATATTAACGGCTATTTTGACAATCACTATTTTGCCACAGACAAAGAAGGCGAATGAGTTGATTACTCAGGTTTGCAGCGCGATCAATTTAGAGCTTAGAAGCGGATCTGTGACATCCGATTCCATGAGCGTTCCAATTGACAAAGTTGCTTCCCATGATATTCCGGAGATGACGATTAATTTAAAGGACAGCGGAGACGGCAAGTCTCATTATGCAACGGTCAGCGTATCCCTTTCTATGAATACGGAAAGCGACGGTTACAAGGAGTATGGCGAAACAATGGCGGAAAGAGACAGTCTGATTAAGAGCCAGATCAATGCAGTGGTTTCCGGATATACATACGAAGAATTTACGGCGAATCAGCAGGAAGTGCAGAATGCTATTCTGGCTGACTTGCAGAAGCTTTTCAGCTCTGATTTTATTGTCAGCGTAGGATTTCCTACGGTTACGTCTCAATAATAAAAAACACACTAGGCAGGTGGTGAAATTTCATGGGTGATGTGTTATCCCAGAGCGAAATTGACAGTTTATTGCGGGCATTGAGCGATGGAGAACTTGATGTAGATGAAATAAAAGACGCTCCTGAAAAAGTAATTAAAAACTATGATTTCGCAAGACCATCCAAGTTCTCTAAAGAACATTTAAGAACTTTGGAAATTATATTTGAACATTATGGAAGGTTATTGTCCACCAATCTTCCGGTATATTTGAGGAAAAGCGTTCAGGTTGAAGTGATGAACTCTGAAGCGGTTACTTATTCTGAATTTTCGAATGCGCTTTCAAATCCGGTGCTGTTGGGAATTGTGGATGTGGAACCCCTGAGTGGCAATATTCTCCTTGAAGTGGCTTCAAATCTTGGATATACGACAGTAGACCGTATGCTGGGAGGAATCGGCCTGCCGCTTGATAAAAGCCGTGAGTTTTCTGAAATTGAACTTCTTATCATTGAAAGAATTATGTCTGTTTGCGTGGAGCTTTTGCGGGAGCCGTGGCAGAATGTAGAAGACATACATCCAAGGCTTGAGCGAATAGAGACGAATTCACAGTTTGCCCAGTTTATTTCCCCAAACGAAATGATTGCTCTTGTAACTATTAATATCCGGATTGGAGATATTGAAGGGCTGATGAATGTTTGTCTTCCGTTTATGTCATTGGAACCTGTGATGGATAAGCTGAATACGAAATACTGGTATTCCAATATTAAGAAGGACAATGAAGAAGAGTATACGGAAGCGATTCAGGGTCTCATTTCAAGAGCGCCGGTGCCAATAAAAGCGTATCTTGGAAAGAGTACGGTTTCTGTACAGGATTTTACAAATCTGCAGATTGGGGATATTATTCGTTTGGATTCAAAGGTAGATAAAGAACTGGATGTATATGTTGGAAATATTCGAAAATTTACTGCATTGCCCGGAGCTTCCGGCAATCAATATGCGGTAAGAGTTACATCAGTAATCGGAGAGGAGCAGTAGGACAATGGATGGAATGTTATCACAGGAAGAAATCAGCGCCCTGTTAAATGAGTCGGGAGTTTCTGATGTTGGTGAACAACCGCTTACTGATACGGAGAAGGATGCAATTGGTGAGGTTGCAAATATCAGTATGGGTACGGCGGCGACAACTTTGTTTTCATTGGTAAACAGAAAAGTTGATATATCAACGCCAGTTGTATCTTTTGCTACATGGGACGATATTGTAGCGGCTTATGAAAGACCATGTGTATTTATCCGGATTGGATATACCGTGGGATTAGATGGAAGCAATGTTCTGGTCTTAAAAGAACATGATGTAAAAGTAATTACGGATTTGATGATGGGAGGAGACGGAACAAATACCGAGGAAAAACTTGGTGAATTGCATTTGAGTGCGATTAGTGAGGCCATGAACCAGATGATGGGTTCGGCAGCCACGTCACTGTCCTCTATGTTGAATAAGATGATCGACATCAGTCCGCCGGAAGCAGATGTGGTAGATCTGACAGAAACGTTAGACGGCGGTTCAATCGACAGTTTTCTTGCCGGTCAGTTTGTAAAAATTTCTTTTCGTATGGAAATAGGCGATTTGGTTGACAGCCAGATTATGCAGTTATATCCTTTTTCTTTTGCAAAAGAAATGTATGCCAGCATATCAAAGAACATGGAAAGAGATGCGGATTCAGCTGCCATATCCGAAAGCAGTCAGAATAGTCAGCCGGCTTCGCAGCAGTCTGCGGCAGCACAGCCTGTTCAGGCGCAGCCGGTTATGCAGCAGCCGATGATGGGCCAGCCAATGATGGGCCAGCCGATGGCGGCAGCACAGCCGGTTATGTCACAGCCCGTCAATGTTCAGCCGGCACAATTTCAGGCGTTTTCACCGGGTATGAGTCCGGCGTTGCAGTCAGAGAATATTGATTTGATTATGGATGTGCCACTTGATGTTACCGTTGAGTTGGGAAGAACCAGTAAGTCCATACAGGAGATACTTGATTTTGTACCTGGAACAATAATTGAATTAAACAAAATTGCCGGGGAGCCGATTGATGTACTTGTAAATGGAAAATATGTGGCAAAGGGCGAAGTTGTTGTAATTGAAGAAAATTTTGGTGTTAGAATTACTGAAATTATAAAATAAGAATAGGAGATTAAAAGATGGGTAAGAACGTTTTAATTTGTGATGACGCGGCATTTATGAGGATGATGATTAAAGATATTTTAACGAAAAACGGTTATAATATCGCAGGTGAAGCTGAAAATGGAAAGAAAGCTGTTGAGAAATTCAACGAGACAAAACCGGATCTGGTGCTTATGGATATTACAATGCCTGAGATGGATGGCATTCAGGCGTTGAAGAAGATAAAGGAAATGGATCCTGGCGCCTGTGTTATCATGTGTTCTGCAATGGGACAGCAGGCAATGGTAATAGAGGCAATCCAGTCGGGCGCCAAGGACTTTATTGTAAAGCCGTTCCAGGCGGAGCGCGTGCTGGAAGCCGTGAAAAAGGTAATAGGATAATATGTATATTGCAGCCATGCAGTTATCTTCTGTTTCCAGTTTCATGCAGTTGATTTTCGTGCTGATCATTTTTATATTTGTCCTTGTCATTACATATGTGGCGACACGCTGGATTGCAGGTTATCAAAAGGGACAAAGTTTCAACAGAAATTTGAAAGTGATTGAAACGTTAAAGATTGCTCAGAACAAATATATTCAGATTATAGAGGCCGGGGATGAATATCTGGTTATAGCGCATGGTAAAGATGAGGTGCGGCTGCTTACGAAGTTGACAAGAGAGCAGCTGGGAATATTGCCGTCAGAGGAAGACATGGCAAAAGTTGGGACAGATAGTTTCAAGGAGTTATTAGAAAAATTCAGGAAGCATATACCGAAGAAGTAGACTGGGATTGATTATGAGTAAATTTAAAAAGTTATATTGTGCTTTATCTGTCATATTTGCAGTTGTAATACTGTTTGGCAGTATTGTTCTGCTCAAAGGACAGACCGTTTATGCGACAGGGACGACCAATAATCCTCCCTTAGATTACGATCAGGCGCTGGACGGAATAAAAGCGCCAACGGGCGATGATATTGAAGAACCAAGTGATCAGCGGAATAGGCCGTTAGGAAGCGCTACTTCTGACAGTACAAACGGAGTCTTTTTTGGTTACAACAATGAAGAGGGGACTTTGTCCGGCTCCATTCGAATTTTGCTGGTACTTACAATTATTTCACTGGCGCCGTCTCTGCTGATTATGGTGACGTCATTTACCAGAATTTCAATTGTTCTGCATTTTTTGCGGACAGCAGTTGGTACGCAGACATCTCCGCCAAATCAGGTTTTGATAGGTCTTGCTTTGTTTTTGACGTTTTTTATTATGCAGCCGGTATTTTCCGAGATAAATGAAAAGGCGATAAAACCCTTTGACGCGGGTGAGATTACACAGGAAGAAGCAATCGAAATTGGCAGCGAGCCGTTGCGGGAATTTATGAATGGACAAGTACAGACAAAGGACATTGATTTATTCATTCAAATTTCCGGAGAGACGTATGAAAGTTATGAAGAAGTGCCGTTTTCTATTTTAATTCCGAGCTTTGTAATCAGTGAGCTCCGAACGGCGTTTATTATAGGATTTTTATTATATATTCCGTTTATTGTGATTGATATGGTAGTATCTTCCGTGCTTATGTCCATGGGTATGATGATGCTCCCGCCTACAACAATTTCGATGCCGTTTAAAATATTATTGTTTATTTTGGCGGACGGATGGAATATGGTGATCGGAAGTCTTGTTAGGACGTTTTATTAAGACTTGATGGGAGGAATATTCGATGATTACACAGGGAGATATAATTGCAATTGCAAAAGATGCTATTTATACGATTATTATAACATCGGCTCCTTTGTTGTTGGCATCTTTGGTGATCGGATTAATTATCAGTATCTTTCAGACGGTTACCTCAATTCAGGAGCAGACGCTTACCTTTGTGCCTAAAATTTTAGCGGTTTTTGTAGGGATTATGCTGATTGGTCCATGGATGATGGATGTTCTTTCCGATTTTATGTCAAGACTGTGGTCAGACTTTAGTATTTACTTAAGCTAGGTTGTGTTATGGTAGATTATAGCTTTTCCTTATTAACATTTGAATATTTTCTGTTGATTTTGGTACGCATATCCTGTTTTATTTATATCGCCCCCTTTTTTGGTATGCAGAATGCACCAGGGAGAATAAAGATCGGGTTGTCTTTCTTTATTTCTTTGCTGTTGTATCAGCTGGTTCCAAGAGAAAGCCTGGGATATACAGGAATTGTGGGATATTCCATTATCGTCCTAAAAGAAGGAATTACAGGATTGCTCATTGGATTTGCAGCAAACATTTGTAATTCCATTATTTTATTAGCCGGAAATTTAATTGATATGAATATCGGTTTATCTATGGCGACAGAATTTAATCCTCAGATGAAGATGCAGGCAAGCGTCAGCGGAAATTTTTACAGTTATTTGGTGATGCTGCTTTTAATTTCGACAAATATGCACCATTACATATTACGGGCAATTTCCGATACGTATCAGTTAATACCCATAAATGGACAGGTGTTTCAATGGGATCATCTCCTTCAGGGGATGATTACTTATATGATAAATTTATTTGTCATTGCTTTTCGCTGTATACTTCCCGTTTTTGCATGTATTATGATTTTAAACTGTATTTTGGGAATTATGGCAAAAGTTTCCCCACAGATGAATATGTTTGCAGTAGGTATGCAGTTGAAAGTTCTTGTGGGATTGGTTATTATGTTTTTAACAATTGGATTATTTATGAATGTGTCGAACTTTATTTTTGATGAAATGAAGCGTACGATGGTATCCATTATAAAAGGGATGTATGAAAATTGACGGAATGGAATAAGAAAGGCCTTCCTTATCAGCTTCAGTGGTTCGCCAAGGATGGGCCGGGAGGCGAAAAGACAGAAGAGCCTACAGCCAAAAAGTTAAGCGATGCCAGAAAAGACGGTAAAGTTGCCAAAAGCAAGGAATTAAACAGTGCATTTGATTTGATGCTCCTTTTTTTGCTGCTTAAGATATTTATGTCTTTTCTATACAATGGTTTTTTGGAAATGTTTACTTTTACATATACGAAAATGCCCGAGTTTGTTAAAAACAATGCAAAGGAAATAAGCGGATCCGCCGTAGGTTCCTTTTTACATGTGTTTTTGCTTAAGATCATTGAGCTTTTGGCTCCGTTTTTTGTTGCAGGAGTTGTCGTAGGTATTTTGGCCAGTATTCTTCAGGTGGGATGGAAGGTTACGACAAAGCCGATGCATCCCAAATTAGATAAATTTAATCCGATCAACGGGTTTAAAAGATTTTTATCAAAAGATTCCCTGTTTGAATTGTTTAAATCGATTTTAAAGCTTGTAGTTATTGCTTATGTCGCCTATACTTCTATTCAGAAAAATGTTGATGATTTATTTGTGCTGTACGATATAGAGCTGGTGCAGGCCATAATCCTCTGCGGGCAGATAATTTTAGACACCGGCTGGAAAATTTCACTGATTTATCTGCTTGTTGGAATTGGCGATTTTATTTATCAAAAACATAAATTCCATGAAGAGATGAAAATGACAAAGCAGGAAGTGAAAGACGAGTATAAAAATACGGAAGGAAGTCCTGAGGTTAAGAGCAAACAGCGTCAGAGAATGCAGGAGGCCTCCAGACGGCGTATGATGCAGGATGTTCCGAAAGCGGATGTAATTATCACAAACCCGACGCATATTTCCGTTGCTTTAAAATATGATTCAAATGAAGCAAAAGCGCCAATTGTGCTGGCAAAAGGAGAGGATTATCTGGCGCTCAAGATTCGTGAAGTTGCAAAAGAAAATCAGATAGAGATTGTTGAAAATAAACCGCTTGCGCGTATGCTTTATGCGAATGTGGATATTGGGCAGGAAATACCGCCGGAGCTTTATCAGGCGGTAGCAGAAGTTCTTGCAATGGTATATAATTTAAAGAATAACTAGAAGGAGGACATAAAATGAAAAAAGCAGATGTCGGTGTGGCATTATATTTGCTCGCAGCAGTAATCTTTTTCATTGTACCAATTCCTGCCCCATTTTTGGCAGCCATGCAGGCAGTTAATATTTCTCTGGCGCTCGTTATCATGTTCCGGGCATTATTTACGAACGAAGTGCTGGATATGTCTTTTTTTCCAACCTTATTGCTGTTTACCACAATATTTCGAATTTCCTTGAATGTATCGTCTACGCGTGCAATTTTGACAACCGGAGATCCGGGAAATGTAGTTCGGACATTTGGTACATTTGTTGGCGGAAACGATTTGATTATCGGCGCAATTGTTTTTATTGTTCTGGTTATTATTCAGTTTGTTGTCATAAATAAGGGTTCCGAGCGTGTAGCTGAGGTTACCGCAAGATTTACGCTGGATGCAATGCCAGGTAAGCAGATGGCTATCGACGCCGATTTGAATACGGGAATCATTACGGAAAAAGAGGCCAGGGACCGCCGTGACAAGATTCAGTCGGAATCAAGTTTCTTTGGTAACATGGACGGAGCTACCAAGTACGTAAAGGGAGACGCGTCGGCAGGACTGATTATTACATTTATCAACCTGATTGGCGGAACGGCAATGGGCATGATACGCCAGGGGCTTGAGTTTGGCGCTGCGATTGAACAATATGGCGTTCTGACAATTGGAGACGGTTTGTGCAGCCAGATTCCATCTCTGCTGATTTCACTTGCCACGGGTATTCTTGTTACCAAAGCTTCCAATGAGGCGGACTTTGGTTCTGTTCTGATTACGCAGCTTTTTGGCGTACCGAAAGTGCTTTATATTGTTGGAGCTACAATGTGTTTCCTGGGAATTGTTACACCCTTTGAGTGGTATTTGTTTGTTGGGCTCGGCGCTGCGTTTATCATTGCGGGCAGGAGCATATCAAAGAGTATCGATATTGAACAGATAGAAGAAGAGGGATCTATGGACGAAGTGGAAGCGGAAGAGATTCGAAAGCCGGAAAATGTTGTTTCTCTGCTGCAGGTAGACCCGATTGAGCTGGAATTTGGTTATGGAATTATTCCGCTGGCGGATGTAAACCAGGGCGGCGATTTGTTAGACCGCGTGGTGATGATTCGAAGGCAGATTGCCTTAGAGCTTGGAACCGTAGTTCCGATTATTCGTCTCAGAGATAATATCCAGCTGAATCCCAATCAGTATATAATTAAGATCAAAGGGATTCAGATTACGGAAGGAGAAATTCTTTTCGACCACTATATGGCGATGAATCCAGGATACGTGGAGGAAGAGATTACCGGAATACCTACATTTGAGCCTTCGTTCCATCTTCCGGCTATTTGGATTACGGAGGGACAGAGAGAAAGGGCTGAAAGTTTAGGCTATACGGTGGTAGATCCGCCTTCCATTATTGCAACGCATCTGACAGAGATTATCCGGATGCATATTGATGAATTGCTGACAAGACAGGATGTACAGAATCTTGTCAACAATTTAAAGGAAAGCAATCCTGTTTTGGTGGAAGAATTGGTTCCAAAGCTTTTGGGACTTGGCGAAGTGCAAAAAGTTTTGCAGAATTTGCTTCGGGAGGGTATTTCCATAAGAGATCTGCTTTCCATATTTGAAACGCTGGCGGATCACGCGGCGACGACGAGAGATACGGATGTATTGACAGAATACGTAAGGCAGAATTTAAAACGCGCAATTTCCGGCAAATATTTTGCGCCAAATGAGGTAACCAGCGTCATTACGCTTGATCCCAAAACAGAGCAGGATATTATGTCTTCCATTAAGCAGACAGAGCAGGGCGCATATCTGACATTGGATCCGGAGCGTACAAAGGCAATTATCGCATCTGTTGAAGCAGAAGTGGCGAAGCTTGAAAATCTGGGCAAAAATGCTATTATAATAACATCTCCGATTGTAAGAATGTATTTTAAGAAACTTACATCGGATTATTTCAGGGATTTAATTGTGGTTTCTTACAATGAAGTTGAATCCAATGTTGAATTACAATCAGTTGGGATGGTGACAGGATAATGACGATTAAGAAGTTTCAGGGAAAAACAGAGGCGGAAGCAGTTGAGAAGGCCAGGGCCGAATTTGGCGCGGAAGCAGTTATCATGAATGTAAAAGAAATAAAACCCAGAGGATTTTTTAAGTCGTTTAAAAGTTCTACTTTTGAAGTGACGGCTGCAGTGGAGGAGAAGGAAAGTCATGTTGATTCCGGCACGACCTTGAAAAACATGCAGAAAATGCACGAAACGATTAATATGGCCGCGGATGAGCCTATTTCCATACCTCCCATATCCGGTACGGAGATGGATCAGAACAAAGCGGAAAAGAGCGCGATTGAGTTTCTGAAACGAAATGCCAGTTTACTGAAGAAAGAAGACATGGTGGAAAGAGAACGGATTGAAGAAAAACTGGAAAACCTTCAAAGTATATTGGAAAAGCAGCTTGTTTCCGACAAAAGCCAGGATACGGAAGAAAAAGAGATTGCAAAGCAGGATGTCAAAAAGAATGAAAATCTCTCTTTTATCAAAGTGCTTTATGAGACATTGATTTCAAATGAAGTTCATGAGAAATACGTAAACCAGATTATGGATGAGCTTGAAAAGGTAAACTGGAATGGCAACAGCGTGGATTCGATTCTTTCCAATGTATATCAGAAGATGATTTTAAAATTCGGACAGCCCCATGGAATTGATCTTTCCGGGAAGAAGCCGAAAATTGTATTTTTTGTAGGGCCTACCGGGGTAGGAAAGACGACGACTTTGGCTAAAATTGCTTCCAGATTAAAAGTGGAGCAGGGAAAGAAAGTTGCATTTTTAACAGCTGATACATACCGGATTGCTGCGGCGGAGCAGCTTCGCACGTATGCTAATATTCTGGATACGCCTCTGGCGATTATTTATTCTGCCGAAGAGTTAAACCAGGGAATTGAGCAGATGGAAAATTATGATGTTATTTTAGTGGATACAGCAGGATTTTCCCATAAGAGCCTGGGACAGAAAGAGGATATGAAAAAGCTGATACAAAGCGTAGACGCCAAATATGAGAGCGAAGTGTATCTGGCATTAAGCGCTACGACAAAGTACAAAGATTTAATGGAAATTGCAGACGTATATAAAGAAATTTCAGATTATAAACTTGTATTTACGAAGTTGGATGAAACGACGACCTACGGAAATATCCTGAATATTAAATTATATTCTGACGCGCAGGTTTCGTATATTACGAATGGACAAAATGTGCCGGATGACATTGAAGTATTTAATTCCCAGAAAATAGTCAAACGGCTGCTGGGGGGAAGTTAGCCTATGGATCAGGCAGAACAGCTTAGAAACGTGATTAAGCAAAAATGCAAAGGAGTGCAGCAAAACACCGCAAGGGTAGTTACGGTTACAAGCGGCAAGGGCGGTGTCGGAAAATCAAATCTGGCAGTTAATATGGCAGTATGGCTTCATAAAATGGGCAAAAGAGTCATTATTTTTGATGCGGATTTGGGACTGGCTAATGTGGAAGTTATGTTTGGAGCAGTTCCGCAGTATAATTTAAGTGATTTAATTTATCGGGGCAAAAGCATAAGAGAAATCATTTCTCACGGGCCTTTGGATATAGGTTTTATATCGGGAGGGTTGGGAATTGCAGGATTGAATAATCTCTCCAAAGACCAGATTGTTTATCTGGTACACAGTCTGGCGGAGTTGAATGAAATGGCAGATGTGATTATTATAGATACGGGAGCCGGTATTTCAGACAGTGTATTGGAATTTGTAATGGCGAGTCCGGAAATACTGCTGATCAGTACACCGGAGCCAAGTTCTTTGACGGATGCGTATTCTTTGCTGAAAGCAGTATACAGGAATCCGATTTTCTCAAAGGAAAAGACGAAAATTAATATTATTGCAAACAAGGTGAACAGTGCGGAGGAAGGACACGCGGTTTTTTCAAAACTGGAGTCGGTAGTTTCGCAGTTTTTGAAGGGGAACATCAACTTTTTGGGTATGGTGCCGCAGGATCAGGAAATGGAAAAAGCAGTCAGGGCACAGAAAATTGTTTCTCTGGAAAAGCCAAATGCCGTGTCTTCAAAGGCATTTAAAATTTTGGTCAATAATTATATCAACGATGAACATGAGGCTATATTTATACATAAAGGGATTACACAGCTGATCATTAATTTTTTAGCGAGAAAAAGTGATTAGATACGAACAGAAAATTCTTTTACCGGGATTTTTGCGCAGGATATATCTGTTATTTGCGGCAAATTGTCCGGTATTACCAAGAGAGTGGTGAGCAGCGGAATGGATGCAGGTCAATACCTGGACACTTTTAAAAATGAAACCGGGGAGCATTTGGAGAATCTTCGTGAATGTATTGCGGCTCTGGAAAAAGAACCCGGCAGCAAAAGCACAATAGATGAGATCGTCCGTACTTCCCATTCTTTAAAAGGGATGGCAGGAATCATGGGGTTTCCACATATGCGGCATCTGGCGGGAAGGATAGAAGAAGTAAGCCAAAAAGTGCAGGACGGCAGCGTAATCGTTACAGGAAGAATGATAGACGCTCTGTCCGAAGGATTGGATGCGCTGAATAAATATCTGGAAACTATAAAAAAAACATCCGGCGAGGGCCCACAGAAAAACGAAGCTCTGTTAAAGGAGTTAAATGATCTTTTGACTTTTCATTCAAATAACAGTCTGCCGGCGGAAACCGGCAAAAAGCTTCCGGAAATAAGAAAAAAATCTGATACGGATCTGCATGCGGCAGTGGAATCGGAACAAAAGGCAAAACCGGTTGTTCGGAAGACTTCTCCAAACAATCCGGCAACCGTAAGCACAGTGCATGTGGATATTGAAAAATTAGACGCGCTTATGAATCAGGTCAGTGAACTGATTATTATTAAAAACAGACTGGTGTCCATTCATATGGCGGAAGGGGAAAGCGCTCAAAATCAGGTTCTGCATGATGGAATTGAGTATCTGGAAAATATTACCGCAAATCTGCATGAGTCGATCATGCAGGTAAGAATGGTTCCGATTGAAAGCGTTATCAACAAGTTTCCGAGGATGATGCGGGATCTGGCCCGAAAGCTGGATAAAAAGATAGAGCTTTATATGAGCGGAGGAGATACCAATCTGGATCGCACCGTCGTGGATCAGATCGGTGTGCCCCTTTGGCATTTGCTTCGCAATGCTGCGGAGCATGGCATAGAAAGCAGGGAAATTCGCTGGCAGAGAGGCAAGCATGAAAAAGGAGCCGTTTATTTAAATGTGTATCAGGAGGACGGCAATGTTATTATACATATAAGAGACGACGGAAACGGAATTGATATTGCAAAAGTAAAAGAGCATGCTCTTTCAATCGGATTGGTTACACCGGAACAGGTAAAGGGCATGGAAGAAAAAGAAATTATAAATTTGATTTTTCACAGAGCATATTCAACAGTGAATCAGGAACGCGGCGCCTCTGTCCGGGGCAGCGGATTATACGTTGTACGCTCTGCCATAGAAGCGCTTGGCGGCGACATAGAAGTGTTTGGCATGCCTTTGCAGGGCGCAAGGTTTACAGTCAGGCTACCGGCTGCGCTTACAATTATGAGGGCCGTTCTTGTGGGAATCCGTCAGGAGAAATACGCGATTGCCATTCGTTCGATTTTGAGCATCGAAGATATAGAGAGCCATGAAATATTTTCTTCCGGGTCGGGAGAAGAAATTCAATTAAGAGGAATGTCAGTTCCATTGCTGCATCCGGATGAAATTTTGGGTATGGCGCCGAGACGGGAAGACAAAAGAACGTATAAAGTAGTCGTAGTGAAAAAAGGCGATAAATATGCGGGGCTGATTGTGGACAGTCTGATGGAAGAGCAGGAAATTGTAATCAAATCGCTTGGAAAGTTTATACGGACTGATAAAAGGATCAGCGGCGCAACGATCCTTGGCGATGGTGAGGTTGCATTGATTTTGGATGTTAATGCATTCATATAGGGGGGTGTCAGATCTGAAAGACGTAGTTGACGCTTTAAAAGGCGGCGGAAAAAAATACCTTCTGTTGAAACTGAATGACAAACAATACGGCATAGAAATCCGTTACGTGGAAAATGTAGTGCGCGTGCCTAAAATTACGAGGGTTCCAAAGTCACAGGATTATTTTAAGGGAGTGATCAATCTGCGCGGCGATGTAATTGCCGTTATGAGCCTTCGTTTGAGAATGAAACAAAAAGATGATGTATTTACAGATGATTCCAGAATTGTTATTATAAATGCAGGAAGAGAAGGATATGTAGGCATCCTTGTCGATCAGGTGAATGGTATGGCGGAACTGCCGGAGGAGGATATAGAGCCCGGATGCGAAGAGGATTGTGCAGACAGTTTTATCTTTGGTAAGGGAAAGTATGAAGATGAATTGATTTTTTTGCTTGATACAGATGCAGTCATCCGCGAAAAAGAATATAATAAATATGGAGGTAGTGAATGGGAAAATTTACATTAGAAGAAGTCAACGATATATATGTTGACGTTTTGAAGGAAATCGGAAATGTCGGCGCCGGAAACGCAACGACTGCAATTGCCTCTATGCTCGGCATACGAATTGATATGAATGTGCCGAAGGTGGCTTTGCTGGAAGTGTCTAAGCTGGGTTCTGCAATATGTCCGGAAGAAGAAATTATCGTAGGCATATTTCTGGAAGTACAGACCGATATTGACGGCAGTATGATGTTTCTGATGAAAAAAGATTCGGCACAGTTTCTGGTCAATAAATTGATGGGGAGAGATTCTGATTATCAAAGTGATTTTGATGAGATGGATTTATCTGCATTGAAAGAAATTGGCAATATTATTGCGGCTTCTTATCTGAATGCGCTCTCTACAATGACAAATCTGGTAATTACGCCGTCGATTCCGCATATCGCGGTAGATATGGCAGCGTCTATTTTGAGCGTTCCCGCAATTTCCTTTGGACAATTTGGAGACAATGCACTTTTGATCCAGACAGAGTTTGGAGATGATGTAATGATTAATGGATTTTTTATTTTAATGCCTGAACAGGATTCATATGAAAAAATATTAACAGCGCTTGGTCTTTCAATATAAGGAGAGAGGAGAAATGAGTAAAGTTATAAAAGTTGGAATGGCAGATTTGAATATTTGCAAGTCGCCGGATATTATAACAACAATAGGACTTGGTTCTTGCATAGGTCTGACTTTTTATGACCCTGTATCGAAAATTGGCGGTTTGGTGCATTATATGCTGCCGGACAGTAAGCAAATGAGAAACAACAGTAATATTGCGAAATTTGCAGATACAGGAATTGACGAACTGCTGCGGCAGGTGGTACGGGCAGGAGCAAACCGCAGCCGTCTGGTTGCTAAAATTGCGGGCGGGGCAAAAATGTTCCAGGTAAGCGGCGTATCAAATGTCGGTAATATTGGAGAAAGAAATGCTCTTGCTGCCAAAGCGAAGCTGCGGGAGCTGAAAATTCGGCTGGTTGCCGAAGATACAGGACTGAATTATGGGCGTACTGTAGAATTACATTGTGAAACAGGAGAGTTTTATATTAAAGCAATCGGAAAACCATTAAAAATAATATAAAGCTTCTTATCGTGAAGGAGACGAAATGAATACGAAATCAATACCTGCGGTTTTAGCTTTGATTGCCGGATTTGTGACATGTGTGATGTCATTTGTACAACAAGTGGATACCGTTGTTTTTGCAAAAAGGTTTGTAATTGTTTGTATTATCTTTTTTGCAATTGGCACAGCAGCAAGCATTATCATTCAAATAAATTTTAAAGAAGAAGTAAAGCAGGAAGAAGCTTCTGACGAAGAAGAATCTGCAGAAGAAGACGAGGACGGAGAAGAACAGGTAAAGGAAACTGACGAAACCAGCGAATAATCAGATTGGCAACGGGGGCTTGAAATGAAGACTACGGACAAAGAAAAGTTATGGGAAGCTTATCAGAAAAATCCTTCGCCCGGAATACGGGAACAGATTATTTTGGAGTATGCGCCATTGGTCAAGGTTGTTGCGGGAAGATTGAGCATGTACCTGGGGTACAATGTGGAATATGACGATTTGGTAAGTTATGGCATATTCGGATTAATAGACGCCATAGATAAATACGATTCCCAGAAAGATGTAAAATTCGAAACATATGCAAGCCTTAGAATTCGCGGCTCTATTTTGGACCAGATACGGAAGATGGACTGGATTCCAAGAACAGTCAGACAGAAGCAGAAAAAGCTGGATGAAGCAGTCAAACAGATTGAAATGCGCACCGGTAAAACTGCCACTGAAGAAGAAATTGCATTGGAACTGAATATATCGGAAGAGGAACTTGCTGTCTGGCAGTCTCAGTTAAAAATAACCAATATTGTTTCTTTGAATGAATATGTGGAACAGGGAAGCGAGCCGGCAATGGACGCCAGGAACAATTCACACTTTATACAGCCGGAAGAGCAGATTCAGGAAGATGAATTAAAAAAGGTTTTGAAAGATACGTTAGAGCTTCTTACGGAGAAAGAAAGAAAAGTGATAGAACTTTATTATTATGAAGAACTGACACTGAAGGAGATCAGTAAGGTTTTGGAAGTAACCGAATCCAGAATTTCACAGCTCCATACAAAGGCGCTGTTGAAAATGCGAAAGAAAATGGGAAGTTACATGGATATATTGGTAGATTGATGGGGGATGCTATGGAAAACAGGAACAGCTACTTTAAGCCAGTGATAGACAACAAAGATTTTTATCTTGAGTTTTTTCCAGCAATGGAAGGTGGAAAAGGACTTGATGTTAAAGAGGTTATTTCATATCTTTCCCATCAGGGATATTTCAATTATGATATGAAAGAGCTGAATCGTGCGGTTAAAATGACGGAACCGGTTAGAATATATATCGGAAACAGCATTACGGATGTCGTCCATGAAATGGTGGATATTATCTTATCTTTGGACAATATGCTGGTTCGGTGCAAATTTTATCCGGAATCAGAGGGCGGAAGAAAAATTACAAGAGAAAATATTCAGGATGAGCTGCTGCATCAGAAGATCGTTTATGGAATTGACGAAAATATGATTGCGAATCTTTTGCATGACAGAGAGTATTGTACCGAATATCTGATTGGAAAGGGAACGCCGCCTACCTTAGGAAAAGATGCAAAAATTGAATATTATTTTTCCACGCATAAGAGTTTAAAGCCCAAGCACAACGATGACGGTTCCGTAAATTATCATGATTTAAACATTATCAGTAAAGTTGAGAAAGACCAGCTCATTGCAAGACTGATTCCCGAATCGCCCGGCGAGCCGGGACGGGATGTGCTGGGCAGTGAACTAAAGCCCAGGGATGTGCACA
Organism: uncultured Lachnospiraceae bacterium; assembly: GCA_910586725.1. GTDB lineage: Bacteria > Bacillota > Clostridia > Lachnospirales > Lachnospiraceae > Roseburia_B. The sequence continues at coordinate 126,952 of CAJUJL010000002.1, forward strand.
GTTTAAAGCTGTCATTTGCCAATAACATTCGCATGTCGGAAAGCGGAACGGAATTGTATTCCGAGGTTACGGGCCATGCATCGCTGGTGCAGGGAAAGGTTTTTGTATCCGGCGTTTACGAGGTGCCGGCGGATGTTGATAATTCGATTGGAGACATTAATTATCCGGGAAACGTGTACGTCAAGGGAAATGTCAAAAGCGGTTTTATTATTCATGCGAACGGAGATATTATTGTAGAAGGCGTGGTAGAAGGCGCGCAGCTTTACGCGGGCGGTCAGATTATTGTAAAGCGCGGCATTCATGGCATGGGAAAGGGGCTGCTTTCCGCGAAAGGCAATGTTGTCATTAAGTTTATTGAGGGAGCGGTCGTAAAATGCGGCGGATATGTAGAGACAGAATCCATCATTCAAAGCAATGTCTCTGCCAATTCCGAAGTCATCGTAAGCGGCGGCAAGGGCCTGATACGGGGTGGAAGCGTCAGAGTGAGCAATAAAGTGTCCGCACGCGTGATCGGTTCTACAATGGGAATTGCAACGCACATTGAAGTAGGAATTGAGCCGAAAAAATTGGAGCGCTATACGCAGCTTCAGCAGGAAGCGAAGGATATTGGAAAGAAAATTGAAAAGATCCGTCCAATTTTAATGAATTATAGTGAAAAATTAAAAGCCGGGATTACACTGCCTCCGGAAAAGCTTCATTATATGAAGACACAGGTAATTGCCTTGAAAGCGCTGCAACAGCAGTTTGCGCCGATTAATGAGGAAGTCAATCTTTTGCGTATGGAATTTATTGAAGCCGGCAGGTCTAAAATAGAAGTAAGAGATGTAATATATCCCGGAGTGACGATTACAATTTCAGAACTTTCCATGACGACGAATAAAGAAAGGAACTATTGTCAGTTTGTGAAAGAAGACGGTGAAATTAAAGTCAAGAATTTATAGTTTTGAAGAGGTGATAGAATGGCAATTGGCCCCGTAACATTAAATGGAATGATACCAAGAACGCAGGATTTTAGCACGATCAAGCAGCAGGAAGACAATAAGCCTTTTGTGGAGCAGCAAAATATTCAGATGACAATGAAGACGCAGGAAGAGCATCAGTCAAAGCAGGTAAATCATGCAGACGATGCAAATCAGCATATGAAGAAATACGACGCCAAAGAAAAGGGCAGCAATGAATACAAAGGAGATAAACAAAAGAAAAAGAAAAAAGAAGAAAAAGAGAGTGACAAAGTCGTTTTCAGACAGGAAATGGGCGGCTTTGATATGAAGATCTAGAGGGGAGCAGACATGATAGGAGCAGAAATACTGTTGCTGGTAATTGGGGTAGTGTTTTATATTGCCAGTTTCTTTATTACGGAAAAACTGGGGCCCGGTGAGTTAAATAAAATCGGAGAACTGAGCAATGATGAGATCCAAAGGATCATGGAGCGGGAGCTTTTAAAAGTAACGGCTGAAATTGAAGGCAGAGTGGAGGAGAAAGCAGAAGAGGCTTTGGCAAAATCAGAACGCTCAATGGAGAAGGAATGTAATGAGAAAATTATGGCAATCAGCGAATATTCCGATACGATTGTGGAGTCTATGAATAAAACGCATAATGAAATTATGTTTCTTTACAGCATGTTAAATGACAAGCATGCGGAACTGACCGATTTTTCTGCGAAACTGCAGGGACTGGCAAAAGATCTGAAAAAGAAGGACGAAGAAATTTCCAGTCATCTGGCAAGAAAGATTGTTCCGGAAGAAGTCAACGAAACATTCGTTCCTATGAAAGACGAGCCTGTTGCGGCGTCGCAGCCGGAGCCTGTGCAGGAAATCATTCTTCCTGAGGATGAAAGCGGCGATTTGGACGAATCGAATCACAATGCGGCTATTTTAGCGCTGCACAAAAAAGGAAAATCTGCAATTGACATTGCAAGGGAACTGGCTCTTGGGCTGGGTGAAGTTCAGTTGGTGATTGGATTATATGAGGGGACGAGGAAGAAGTGAAATTTAAATATTATTTAAGAGGGATTGGAATTGGAGTGGTAGTCACTACGTTTATCTTTATGATTTTGATTTCAATTCATAAAAATGAGGAAAAAATGGACAGCGCATCCCAAAATAATATGGAATCGAAGACCGTAGCGGCAGCAGAGGATGATACGGAGAAAAAGGCGCAGTCAGACGCGACGCCGTCAAAGCAGATTTCGAAGGAAGACAAGGACGTAGAGAAGGATACCAGGCCGAAAGAGAATACAAAACCGAAAGAGGATGCCAAACCAAAAGCAGATACCGGGAAAGATCAAAATACGGAAACAGAAACACAGCAAACGGAAACAGAAGAGGATGAGACAGAAAATGAATCATCTGATAAAGTTCGTTTTGAGATCAGCGGAGGCGAATTTTCCGATGTAATTTGCAGAAAATTGCAGGAAGAAGGGCTGATAAGCGACGCGAAGGAATTCAATCAGTTTCTGATCGAAAAAGATTATGACAATTCTATTTTACCGGGAATTTATGATATACCAAGAGATGCGACCTATGAAGAAATAGCTGTATTGCTGACTTCAAAAGTGGAATAGGGAAAACAGGAAATTTCTAAAAAATATTGCATTTTTATCAGAAATATGATATAGTCTGATGGTTGTGTAAACTATGTGATGGTCCTCTGTTACAGAAGCGTATTAAGAACATCGAACAAAATAGGAGGAATGGAAATGAACGCAAGTGAAATCATCAGGAACATTGAAGCTGAGCAGTTGAAATCCGAAGCGCCCAAGTTTCATGTAGGAGATACCGTAAGGGTTTATGGTAAGATCAAAGAAGGAAACCGTGAAAGAATTCAGGTATTTGAAGGTATCGTATTAAAGAAACAGGGTGGAAGCAATCGTGAGACTTTTACAGTTCGTAAGTTTTCAAACGGTGTCGGCGTAGAGAAAACATGGCCGCTTCATTCGCCAAATGTTGAGAAAGTTGAGATTGTTCGTTATGGTAAAGTAAGAAGGGCAAAACTGAACTACTTAAGAGGACGTACCGGAAAATCTGCAAAGGTAAAAGAATTAGTGAGATAAAGAAATTTGACAGCCGTATCCTGTTTCGGAGAATTCCGGACGGGTACGGCTGTTTTCGCAAAGGAAGGAAATCTTTTTTGAGATACCTTTTGTCACAGGAGAAAAAGTATGAGAAGAAAACACGGACTGCATTTCGGACATAAAAAAAAGAAAGTGAATGTGCCAATTGTAAAAGAAGTGATTTCGTGGATTGTCGAGATTGTGATTATTCTCGTAATTGCCTTTGTTTTTGTCTATTACATTGGTTTGCGCACCAGCGTTGTGGGACAGTCCATGTCGCCGACATTGGAAAACAGGCAGGAAATTTTGGTAAATCGGTTTATTTATTCCATTACGGACCCCAAGCCAAATGATATAGTGGTCTTTCTTCCGAATGGAAATGAGAAGTCTCACTATTATGTGAAACGAATCATTGGCGTTCCGGGAGATAAGGTGATTATCAAAGACGGAGCGGTTTATGTGAATGGAGAATTGTTTGAGGAGGAAGCAGAGACAGCGGCAATCTTAGACGCGGAGCTGGCAGAAGAAGAAATCGTACTGGCGGAAGATGAATATTTTGTATTGGGAGATAACCGCAATAACAGTGAAGACAGCCGGTATGCAAATATCGGCAATGTAAAAAAAGAATATATTATCGGAAAAGCCTGGTTTATCGTATCGCCATATCAGGACTTTGGCTTTTTGGATTAATGAGAACAGGAGAATGACATGCAGTTTCAATGGTATCCGGGGCATATGATGAAAGCAAAACGTCAGATGCAGGAAGATATAAAGTTAGTTGACATAATAATTGAATTGGTAGATGCGAGAATTCCTTTTTCCAGCAGGAATCCGGACATAGATGAATTGGGCAAAAATAAGGCCCGTTTGATTTTGATGAATAAGGCGGATTTAGCGGATACAAAAAAGACGGAAGTCTGGAACGCTTATTTTAAACGGAAAGGGTATTTTGTAGTATGCATTGACGCCAGAAGAAAAAACGGCATGAAGTTGATTCAACATGAAATTATGGAAGCATGTAAAGAGAAAATAGAGCGTAACCGCAGAAGGGGAATTCAAAACAGGCCGATGCGCGCGATGGTAGTGGGCATTCCAAATGTAGGAAAGTCTACGTTTATCAATTCCTATGCAGGGAGGGCCTGCGCGAAAACAGGAAATAAACCGGGAGTCACAAAAGGGAGGCAATGGATTTGCCTGAATAAAAACGTTGAGCTTTTAGATACGCCGGGAATATTATGGCCGAAGTTTGAAGACCAGACGGTAGGCTTGCACCTTGCGCTTGTCGGTTCTATCAAAGATGAAATTTTAAATACAGATGAGATGGCAGTTTCCCTTTTGAAGATTCTTTTGCGGGATTATCCGGGTGCAATTGAAGAAAGATATGGAGTAAAGGAAAAAGAAGAGACGGAGGTTTTATGCGGCATTGCAGAGAACAGAAATTGTCTCAAAAAAGGAAACGAACTGGACTACACCAAGGCGGCCGCTCTTGTGATTGATGAATTTCGAAGCGGCAAAATAGGCAGATTTACGATAGAAATGCCAAAAGAACAGGAGAACTGATGGCTAAAGATAAAAACAGCAAACTGGAAGCGGAGCGAGAACGTCTGGAACAGATGAAAGTTTACGAAAAAGAATATGCGTCTTTTGGATTGGTCTGTGGAATTGACGAAGTGGGGAGAGGACCTCTGGCCGGACCGGTAGTGGCCGGGGCGGTAATTCTCCCGTTGGATTGCAACATTCTTTATATTAATGATTCAAAAAAGCTTTCAGCAAAAAAAAGAGAGGAACTGTATCCAATCATATTAGAAGAGGCTGTTTCCGTTGGAATTGGAATGGTATCGCCCCAGAGAATAGATGAGATTAATATTTTGCAGGCAACATACGAAGCTATGCGGGAAGCTATTGATAAATTAAGCATAAAACCCGATATATTATTAAATGATGCAGTTACGATACCAGGGGTTTCGATTCGTCAGGTTCCGATTATCAAGGGAGATGGGAAGAGTATTTCCATTGCGGCGGCAAGCATTGTGGCAAAAGTGACAAGAGACAAATTGATGGAAGAGTATGATAAGATTATGCCGGAGTATAGCTTTGCGTCAAACAAAGGTTATGGAACGGCCGCGCATATTGCCGCTTTAAAAGAGCATGGACCTACCCCGATTCACAGAAAATCGTTTATTCGAAATTATGTATAAAGGAAGCATCAAAATACAGGAGGTAGTATGCAGATTACGGATATGCTGAGTCAGTATAACAGAAATATTGCAAACGGTACGGAAATCTCAGGAGGCGTACAGGGAATCCGGCAGGTTACGCAGTCTCTTCAGGAAATGTCCGTAGGGAATGTGTTTGAAGGCAATATTAACCATATGGAAAATGGAGTAGTGACGCTTGGACTGCCGGACGGCAAGACCATTCAGGCGAAACTGGATTCCGGTGTTTCTGTTAAAGTAGGTGAATCCATGTTTTTTCAGGTGCGTTCCAATAACGGTTCGCAGATTGCCATTCGTCCATTTTCCAATGGATTAGGCAGTAATCCCACTCTTTTACATGCATTGAAGGCAGCAAGTCTTCCCGTAAACGGAAAGACGGTTACCATGGTCCATACGATGATGGAGCAGTCTATGCCTATAGACAGGCAGAGCCTTATGTATATGGCAAAGCTGGTAATGGGAAACGGGGGAATGGATGCGGCGTCAATTGTACAGATGGCGAAACTTGGGATTCCGATTACGGGAGAAATGGCAGCTCAGTTCGAAAATTATAAATCCGATCAATACGCCATATTGGACCAGCTGGAACATGTAATGGAGACGCTGCCGGAAAAACTGACCGATGGCAGTCTTGGGCAGGAAAAGGCCATAGAGCTGAATCAGCAGATGATAAAAGTCTTTTTAGGAGAACTTACGGAAGACGGAACAGTGGTAATGCAGGATACTGTTCTGGCAAACGGTATGGGGGAGGAAGCAGAAGCGGTTTTGCAGTCGGAGACGGCGAAAGCTTCAGATGCACAGCAAAAGGTTTCTGCAGCGGAAAAAAATCCTCTTTCCCAGGAGGCGGCGGAGAACGCCATAGAAACAGTTGGAGATTTGCCGGAGCATGTGGCAAAATCCCATCCCGATGCACTAAAAAGCCTTTTGACGGAAAGCCAGCTTGCACAGCTGGCAAAACATCTTGGAGATATTCCGGAACTGGCCAAAAATCCTCATTTGTTTCCAAATGGCGGGCTGGATGCAGATGTGACGCCCAAAGAGCTTCTGGAGCTGTTGCAAAAGTCATTTGTCACGCAGGATGCAGCAACGAAAAAGGCATTGACAAAGCTGATTTCTTCCAAAGAATATCGCCTTATGGTTCGCAATGTTATGGAACAGCAGTGGCTTTTGAAACCGGAAGAATTAAAGTCAGAGCTTAAGGTCAACGAATTGTATCAAAGGCTGGACCGCCAGATTGAGCAGATGGAAAAGCTGCTGAAATCGTATGGGCAGAGTACGCCGCAGCTGTCAGATACTGCTGCGAATGTGCGAAGCAATATTCAGTTTATGAATCAGATTAACCAGATGTATGCATATGTGCAGATTCCATTGAAGATGGCCGGACAAAATGCGCACAGCGATTTATACGTCTATACGGACAAAAGGAAAAAACAGGAAAAAGATGGCGAGCTGACGGCATTTTTGCATTTGGATCTGGATCACTTAGGCTCTACGGATGTGTCGATCAAACTGCTCCAGAAGCAGGTATCCACGAATTTTTATCTGGCAGACGACGCATCGTATGAGTTGATTCTGGCAAATATGGATAAATTGAAAAAGCGTCTGGAGGAAAAAGGCTTTCAGGCAAAGATACAAGTGACAAACCAGGAAGAGAAAGTAAATTTTGTAGAAAATTTGCTGAACCAGGGTTCATCTTCCGGCAGAGGAATGGTACATAGGTATTCTTTTGATGTCAGGGCGTGATAATATGCGAAAAGAGCGAGAAGATAAAAAAGTTAAAACTGCAGTTGCACTTTCTTATGAGCCGGGTGATACCGCGCCAAAAATTCTGGCTTCCGGAAAGGGAGAGCTGGCAGAGAGGATTATTGAAAAAGGAAAGGAAGGCAACGTTCCTTTATACAAAGACAATAAATTAGCGAATACCTTATCCAAGCTTGAAATTGGAGATTCGATTCCTCCGGAATTGTATGATGTGGTAGCTGAGATTCTGGTATTTGTTGACGATATGGACAGACTGCGGTCGAAAATAAAATAAGAGGTGTATGCGTTAGCCTGTATGGATAACAGAAGAAAGATCGGAAGCAATTATGAAAAAAAGGCGGCAGAATATTTGGAGCGGCAGGGTTTTTTGATTGTTGCGCAAAATTTTTTCAGCCGTTGGGGTGAAATAGATATAGTATCAAGGGATGGCAGGTATCTTGTATTTGTGGAAGTAAAATACCGCAGGAATGATTCCTGTGGAAGTCCTTTGGAGGCGGTAAATACAAAAAAGCAAAGACGGATTTGCAGAGCGGCTTCTTACTTTTGCATGAGAAACGGATACGGGAGCGATATGCCGTGTCGTTTTGATGTGATTGCCGTGCATGGAAACGAAGAAATCGTTCATATTAAAAATGCATATGATTATATTTTGTAATTTTTTAAAAGGCAGAAAGGTGATGTAAGATGATACCGGTAAATATGATTCCCGAATGGAAGGAAATTCCGCTTTTGATTTTTCCGCAGTTAAAGGAGTGCGGAATCGTAAAGCATGGATTTACAACAAGGCTTGGCGGGGTTAGCGAAGGCATATTTTCGACGCTTAATTTAAGCTTTTCCAGAGGAGACGAAAGGAGTCATGTAGAAGAAAATTACCGCAGACTGGCGGAGGCGCTTGGAGTAAGATACGAAAGTTTTGTGCTTTCTGACCAGACGCATACGACAAATGTCATTCGTGTTGGAAGAGAAGACGCCGGAAACGGTATTTTGTATGAACAGAAATACAAAGATGTGGACGGCATGGTTACAAATGAGGAAGGAGTTACGCTTGTTACTTTTCACGCGGATTGCGTACCGCTGTATTTTGTAGATCCCCGGCATCACGCAATTGGACTTAGCCATTCCGGATGGAGGGGAACTGTGGAACGAATGGGAGAGGCAACGCTTGCGAAAATGCGTGATGAATTTGGCACAAATCCTTCCGATGTTCTTTGTGCAATCGGGCCTTCTATTTGTCAGAATTGCTATGAAGTTGGGGAGGATGTGGCGGAAAAGTTCAGAGAAGCGTTTTCGGGTGAAAAAGATCTTGTTACAGAAAAAGGAAACGGAAAGTACCGGCTGGATCTTTGGAGGGCGAACGAAGTTCTGTTGCTGGAAGCAGGCGTGTTACAGGAGCATTTGTCTGTGACAAAATTATGTACCTGCTGCCATCCCGAATTGTTGTTTTCTCATCGGGCCAGCATGGGAAAACGAGGAAACCTTGCGGCTGTTATGGCGCTCAAATCAAAATGAGTCTATCAAAAAAAGGAGTTTACTGTTATGAAATCAAAAAAATTAAATTTTTTCATGGCGTCAGGCCTGTGTTTGTTTATGGCTGTTGGCGGCTGTGCTTCAAAAGAAGGAAAAGCAGAGGACAATCAGACAGAAATATTGGATCAGGAGGAATCTGAGACAGCGGATTCCGAGAGTTTGGGAGATTTTTCTCTGGAAGATATTAATGGAGAAACTTATACGCCGGAGATGTTTGCGGATTATGATCTTACGATGATTAATGTGTTTACAACATGGTGCACGCCATGTATCAATGAGATTCCGGATCTGCAGAAACTGAATACTGAAATGTCAGATCAAGGCGTGCAGGTAGTCGGCATTGTTCTCGACGGTATTGGCCCTTCCGGGGAAGTGGACGACGAGGCTTGTGAGAAGGCGAAGCTTCTGGCTGAACGGGCAGGCGTAACTTATCCGTTTCTGATTCCGGATTCCGGTTACTTAAACGGCAGACTTGCCCAAATTAATGCGGTGCCGGAGACTTTTTTTGTTGACAAAGAAGGGAATATTGTTGGCGAGACGTATTCGGGCAGCCGTTCTTTGGAAGATTGGAAAAGCATTGTGGAAGAGGAGCAAAAGGGGGCACTGCAGTGAGGCAGTTGTTAAAGTCCCGCATAGCGGGCATATGCCTTGCAATTGCCGGAATTATTATGATGGGATTTGGGATATACCGCGGAGAGATGGCGGTTGTTTTGGAGAAAGCAGTCAATATTTGCCTGGAGTGTGTTGGAATTGGATAAAAAAAAGAAAACAAATGAATGGAAGCGCCATGGCGTACAGGCTCTTTGGGCGTTATTAACGAACAGCTATCTGATCGGTTTTGTTCATGGCAAAATATACAGGGGAAAGCTCAAAAATCTCTGTGTGCCGGGGTTAAATTGTTATTCCTGTCCGGGAGCAATTGGGTCCTGTCCTATTGGTGCAATGCAGGCGGTAATTGGAAACTGGAATTTTAAATTTGCTTTTTATGTAGCAGGTTTTTTCATGTTTGTGGGCGCGCTGCTGGGAAGATTTGTCTGCGGCTGGCTGTGTCCCTTTGGCCTGTTTCAGGATTTGCTTCATAAGATTCCCTTCCCCAAAAAAATAAAGACTTTTCGGGGAGACCGACTGCTTCGGATTATGAAATATCTTATTTTAATCGTATTCGTAATACTTTTACCAATGTTTCTTGTAGATATTCTGGGACAGGGCGCGCCTTATTTCTGCAAATTGATTTGCCCGGCCGGTACATTGGAAGGAGGATGGCCGCTTGTTTTGCTGAATCGGTCTTTACGAAATACGATTGGATGGCTGTATGCATGGAAAAATGTATTATTGATTCTTACGATTTTTCTTTCGATTCTTATTTACAGGCCTTTTTGCAAATACATATGTCCGCTGGGAGCTGTTTATTCCGTATTTAATCCGATCTCCGTATTTCGCTATCGGGTAGATAAGGATAAATGTATCGACTGCGGCATTTGTGCAAATGTCTGTAACATGCAGGTGGATCCGGTGAAAAATGCAAATCATCCGGAGTGCATCCGCTGCGGCGTATGCAAAAAATCCTGTCCGGTGAACGCCATTCATTAAAAACATAGACAAAATCAGATCAGCCTTTTGAAGATACCGGAAACGGATTTTTAAAAGGCTTTTTATTTGCCTTAAAAATTTCTTAATAAAATTCTATGCAGATCTTTATTGTTACTCTCGCCGCAAAGCGCTACACTAAGTGTATGAAATGTACTAATACAGTTAGGTGAGGAGGTCATTGGATTGCTGCATTTAAATTACAGGGATGCGAAGCCCATTTATGAACAAATTAAAGAAGGAATCCGGCATCTGTTGCTTACAAATGCTATTGCAGCTGATGAAAAGCTTCCATCTGTGCGGGAACTTGCATCAAATCTTGCAATTAATCCCAACACGATACAAAGGGCGTACAAAGAACTTGAAACAGAAGGCTATGTCTATAGTATGAAGGGAAAAGGGACTTTTGCGTCTGCTACGGATTTTATTCACAAGAGCAGAGAGCAGGAGCTTTTAATGACATTTGATGACGTAGTGACGGAGCTTTTTGTTTTGGAAGTGTCAAAAGAAGAATTGGGAAGTCGTCTGGAAAATCTGAAACAGGGGAGGATGGAAAAGGATGGTTGAAGTAACGAACTTAGTAAAAGAATTTAGCGGATTCCGTGCATTGGACGGCGCGAATATGTCGGTAAAAAAGGGAGCGATTTATGGTTTGGTTGGTCCAAATGGAGCAGGGAAGTCTACGCTGATTCGTCATTTGACCGGTATTTACAGACAAAATGCCGGAACGGTTAAAATTGATGGAGAAATTGTCTATGAAAATCCGAGAATAAAAGAAAAGTTTTCCTTTATTCCGGATGATATTTTCTATTTTATGCAGGCCGATACGATGGAAATGAAGCGGTTTTATCAGGGAATATATCCGAAATTTGATGAGAAGATGTTTTATCGTCTGATGGAATATTTCCCAACGATTGATCCCAAAAAGAACATCCGCAGTCTTTCAAAGGGAATGCAGAAACAGGTGGCATTCTGGCTTGCGGTTTGTACAAGAGCCGAGCTTTTGATTCTGGATGAACCGGTAGACGGGTTGGATCCTGTTATGCGCCGTCAGATTTGGAGTATTATCATGGCGGATGTTTCGGAACATGAAACAACGGTTATTGTATCCTCCCACAATTTAAGGGAGCTGGAAGATGTCTGTGATCATGTGGGAATCATGCACAAAGGGAAAATTATGATTGAACGTTCCTTAAGCGATCTGCAGGGAAGCGTCTGTAAGATTCAGGTGGCATTTCAGGCGGAGATGCCTAAGCTTCCGGAAGGATTTGAAGTGCTTCATATGTCAAATACCGGAAGGGTATATACGTTAATCGTAAAAGGAAATCCGGCGGAAGCGAAGATACAGCTTGAAAAGATGCATCCGATGCTGATTGATATTCTTCCACTGACACTTGAAGAGATTTTCATATATGAATTAGGAGGAGTAGAGTATGAAGTCAAAGACATCCTTTTTTAATAAAACGATTTTTTTGAAAAATATTACGCATTTCTGGCCGATTTGGCTGATGATACTGGTATGGAATTTATTCATTATGCCGTTTATGATTTTTAACAGTTCTTTGCAGTATAAAATGTTGAATAATATAACCGAACAGGAAATTTCCATTTTGCGCTCAAATGATATTTTGGGAATTGTAGCGGTTTATGCCAATCCGGTTATATTGTTTGTATTTTCTGTTATAGCCGTTATGGCAGTGTTTTCTTATTTGTATAATTCCAGGTCCGCATATACAATTCATGCGCTGCCCGTTACCCGGAAAGAATTATTTATTACAAATTATGTTTCGGGTCTTCTGTTTTTGATTATACCGGAAATTGTCGGGTTTTTGATGGGAACGCTTGTAAGCGCGGTATGTGGATACACAAGCATGAATCATCTCTTGACAGGAATGCTTTGTGCTGGAGGTCTTAGTATTATATTTTACAGCTTCACCGTATTTATATCGATGTTTACCGGCCAGCTTATGGCAGTTCCGATATTTACAGTGATTCTGCACTTTCTTTTTGTAGGATGCAGATCGTTGGTTGCGCTTTTGATGTCAATGATCTCGTATGGTATGCCAGTGGATCTAACCGAAAGTAAAATGGACGTTTTGTCTCCGTTATTTTATATTTTGAGGCACTTCAGACTTCGCTATGACTATGTAGATGGAAGCGAATATATGGTTTGTCTGGGCTTTACGGGCAAAACGATTATCATAGGCTATTTATTGGTTTCATTGTGTTTTGCTGTTGCCGCATATTTTATTTATCGGATTCGGAATATGGAAACGGCGGGAGGCCTTATATCTATTCATTGGATTTGTCCGTTGTTCCGATGGGGAGTAGCGTTTTGCGGCGGCGGTCTGTTCAGTATTCTCTTATGCAGCCTTATGGGATTCACTTCAGCAAAGAGCATTTTTATAGCGGCGATCGTTTTTGCAATTATTTTTGGAACGGTTTGCTTTTTTGGGGCCCAAATGTTTCTGGAAAAAGGCTTCCGTGTATTTCAGAAAAAGAGGCTGGTTGAATGCAGCGCATTTTTGTTGATTTTTGGGTGCCTGTATGTGGCAATCGAAATGGATTTGTTTGGGCAGGAAAAGAAGATTCCGGAACTGTCACAAATTGAAACGGCATATCTTGACAATTATTACATGATGGGCGTATCCGATGAAGCATTGATAGAAAAGATCCTTGAGATTCATCAGCAGATGATTGATTCCAAAAAAGAGTTTGAATCTTTTGCGGAAAAAAGTCAGGAAACGAGCTATGTGTCCGTCAGTTATAAATTGAAAACCGGTTCTTCGCTGAGGCGTTCCTATTATATACCGATTACAGAAGAATTGCTGGACGATTCGACGTCGGTTGTGCATAAAATTGCGGAGCTGGCCTGTGTGCCGGAAATTTTCAAGGGCGAATTGTTTGGCACGAATTCTGAAGATATAGAGCCGCTCAACAGTACGATGGACTTGTATGATGAGAATGGAGATGTGGAAAATTATGAATTTTCGATAGAGGATTCCAAAAAAATTTACGAGGCGGTTATTGCGGATATAGATGCAGGGAATTTTAAAGAGCACATTCTTCGCAGGTACTTTAGGAATGATATAAGCGAATCTGACTATTATAACACGATTAATTTAGAGTTTATCAGTAAAGAAAATGATGAGAAACCAAGGACGCAAAAGGGAAATAATTATGTGGAAACTTCGACAGGATCCGCTTATATTGCATTTGATAAGAATTGTGGGAACATTATTCAAACGTTGATTGAAATCGGGGCGATTGAACAAGAAGAGGATCTGATTACAACCAAAGAGAAAAATGCGCAGGATGAGAAGCTGATCGATTAAAGATGGGCCGTATTGCGTAAAGGCAAAAATCTGCCGGCATAAGTTTTGGGCTTGTGCCGGCGTGTGCGTTGTAAAATGTGTGAAATATTTTACGAAAATAAAAAAACGTGTTATAATAAACAAAAAAATCAGGAGAGAGCATATGGAAGATAAACGTTATGCAATTTTGATTGATTCGGACAATATTTCGGCAAAGTATATTACGGCAATTTTAGATGAAATGACAAAATACGGCATTATTACTTATAAAAGAATATATGGAGACTGGACGAACAATCAGGCATCAAAATGGAGAGAAGAGCTGCTTGCAAATTCAATAACGCCGATTCAGCAGTTCTGCAATACGGCGGGCAAAAACGCAACAGATTCGGCTTTGATTATCGACGCGATGGATATTCTTTATACCGGACGGGTGGAAGGTTTTTGCATTGTTTCCAGTGACAGCGATTTTACGAAACTGGCAAGCCGTCTGCGGGAATCCGGCATGGAAGTGATTGGAATGGGAGAAAATAAAACGCCGAAATCATTCAAGGCCGCGTGCTCCGTATTTACAAATCTGGAGATTTTACTGGAACAGGATACAGATAAAGCAAAAGAAAATATTTCACAAAAAACGATACAGGAAGCAATTGTGGAGATTATTACAGAAAATGAAAATAATGGTAAGAAAACAGGACTGGGAGAAGTGGGAAGTTCTTTGTTAAAAAAATATTCCGATTTCGACGTACGAAATTATGGATACAGTTCTCTGTCAAAGTTTATAGAGGAGATGGAAGACACCTTTACTCTGTACAAAAGGGAGAATGCGATTTCGGTAAGTCTGCGGGACGACGGCATCAAACGGGAGCAGCTGGAGGTCTATATAAAAGAATGCGTGCATCAGTCTGTGGAAAAGAGTATTGATTTATCAGCGCTGGGCCAGAAAATTCACAAAAAATATCCGGATTTCAAAGTGAAGGAATATGGGTATTCCACGCTTCAGAAATTTGTTTCTAATATTTCGGGCCTTGAACTTGTGGCCAAAAATGGAACGGTAAAATCCATTGTTGAGAAAAAGGGAAAGAAAAAGAAGAGCTGATAAAAAGCCAAGGGCTGTTGCAAAATGGACCAGGGTATACAGGATCTGGCATTTCGGGCACATGAGGCCCGTCCGGATCTTGTATGCCAGGTGTATTTTGCAACAGCCCTTTTTATGGATTTGGTATCTGATAGAAGTTTATTGGCAGTCCGTTTGAATTGCGGCTTCTACGAAGCCTTTAAACAGCGGATGCGGGCGGTTCGGCCTGGATTTCAATTCAGGGTGCGCCTGGGTTGCGATAAACCAGGGGTGTCCGGGCAGCTCAATCATCTCTACAATGCGTCCGTCCGGAGAAATGCCACAGAGGTTCATGCCTTTTTCTGTTAAAGGATTCCGATAGTCGTTGTTGACTTCGTAGCGGTGGCGGTGCCTTTCGTGAATGACTTCTTCTCCATATAAAGCATACGATTTTGAAGCTTTGTCCAACGCGCATGGGTAGGAGCCCAGCCGCAGGGTTCCGCCGATGTCTTCAATGCCATCCTGGTCCGGCATCAGAGAAATAACGGGATGCGTTGTATGCGGGTTTAATTCTATGCTGTGTGCGTCATGCATGGCACAGACGTTTCTGGCAAATTCAATAATTGCCACCTGCATGCCAAGACATAAGCCAAGATAAGGAATTTGATGAATTCTTGCGTAATGGACGGCAGCAATCATTCCTTCTACGCCCCGGTCGCCAAAACCGCCGGGAACGATGATTCCCTGGGCATTTCCGAGAATTTCAGCAGCGTTTTCGTCGTTTAATAATTCAGAATCCACCCATTGGATATTGACTGTGGCATGGCTGGCGATACCGCCGTGTTTCAGGGCTTCCACAACGGAAATATAAGCGTCATGAAGCTGAGTGTATTTGCCGACAAGCGCGATGCTGACCTCTTTATCGGGATGCCTTAAGTCATTTACCATTTGCTTCCAGTCGTCTAAGTTTGGTTTGGGACATTCTAATTTCAGACATTCGCAGGCAATCGTTGCAAGCCCTTCCTGTTCCATGGCAAGGGGAGCCTCATAAAGATATTCGACATCCAAATTCTGCATGACATGATTGCTTGGAACATTGCAGAAGAGAGCGATTTTGTCTTTTAATCCCTGGTCGAGCGGATGCTCGGAACGGCAGACAATGATGTCCGGCTGTATGCCCATGCCCTGCAGATCTTTTACGCTGGCCTGAGTCGGCTTTGTTTTCAGTTCGCCGGAGGCTTTGATGTATGGAATCAGCGTAACGTGGATTAAAATAGCGTTTTCATGGCCAATATCGTGCTGAAACTGCCTTATAGCTTCTAAAAACGGCTGGCTTTCAATGTCGCCGACTGTGCCGCCGACTTCAATAATGGCGATGTGCGTGTCTTTGGCTGTAAAATTGCGGTAAAAACGGTTTTTGATTTCGTTTGTAATATGCGGAATTACCTGGACGGTGCCTCCGCCGAAATCTCCCCGGCGCTCCTTTTGCAGGATAGTCCAGTAGATTTTTCCGGTTGTGACGTTAGAATTTTTGGTCAGGCTTTCATCAATGAAGCGTTCGTAGTGTCCAAGATCCAGATCGGTTTCAGCGCCGTCGTCCGTGACAAATACTTCGCCGTGCTGGATGGGATTCATTGTTCCCGGGTCTAAATTGATGTAAGGGTCAAATTTCTGCATCGTAACGGTGTAGCCGCGGGCTTTTAACAGGCGGCCGAGAGATGCGGCCGTAATTCCCTTTCCAAGTCCCGACACAACGCCGCCGGTGACAAAAACGTATTTTACAGGCATAGTTATCCTCCTTTTGTATCTCACTTATATTGCTATGCAATAGAGTTTTCTATAAAATAACTTATTTATTATACTACCTTTTGTGAGAAAAATCCAGTTTATTTACTGTCATTTTTGTGAGGTTTGTGTATGCATATCGCCATTTTGACGGATGCAGACGTCTTTTTATTTCAAAAAACAGGAAAGTCGGGTATAATAAAACAGTCATTTTGAAAGATAGGAGAGTAAACAATGGAATGTGATTATTGTGCATACAATGCGTATGATGAAGAGACGGAGGAATATTATTGCTCGGTCAATCTGGACGAAGATGATATGGTTCGTTTTATGAGCCGTAAATACAAATCTTGTCCCTGTTTTAAAAACGGGGATGAATATAAAGTGGTAAGGCGGCAAATGTAAAAAGCAGATTTTTATCAGACTTCTGCATTTTTTTATAAAAACTGGAAATCCTATCAAAAAACAGAAAAGAGGGTTTTTGATATGGA
>CAJUJL010000003.1 GCA_910586725.1 uncultured Lachnospiraceae bacterium
CGGCAGTATTTGGAGGTGCTATTATGATAAAGACAGCAAGACAGCTGAAAGATTTGATCCGCAATCTCGCAAGGGAGAAATCGGCGGACGCACAGATTTTGATGCGGAACTATATGATGGAGCGTTTTCTGGAACGCATTTCCCTTTCAGAGTATCGGGATAACTTTATTTTGAAAGGCGGGATTCTGGTCAGCATGGCCACTGTCTTTGACGGAGTGGTGACGCCGCTGAAAATTGATATTTCTACCGGATTTGAAAGAAGCGCCGGAAGTGTTTTCCGAAGTGGAAAACAGCCATGCGATGCAGAGACTTTGGTCCGCTTATCGCAAGAAATTTTCCTATGCGGCTGATCTGGAATGGAACACCGTTATGGAGGCGGTTCACCGTTTGTATGCTCTGACAGAGGACGATGAGGCGGAATGAAAAACCACAACAGTTTACGGGCGTGTTTTGCGCTGAAAATGTTTATCCTGAATATACATAACGATACAGATGACGGTCAAAGCCGTTTCAACGACAGGCTGCGCCGCAATCACGCCATTCAGTTTCCAGAAGCGGTTTAAAATAATTACGCCCGGAATAAACAGTACGGCATTTCTTAGAACCGTAATCGTCAGCGATTTGACTGCTTTTCCCAAAGCCTGAAAATAACTTGTTATCATATGGATAACGCCGAGCATAGGGGCCGATAAGCAAAGGATTTTCAAAAAGCGATCTGCTTGTGCAATCAAAGCATTATCCTGCAGGAATATCGAGGTAAGCTGCTTTCCCATAAGCATAAAGACGGCGGTAAAGATTGCGCCCATGAAAATTCCATATCGTATCGTAAGATTTATAATGTCAGACATACGTTTCTTCTCATTTCCTCCGTAGCAATAGCCGACTAAAGGAGCAACGCCCTGCGATAATCCGACTGACAGTAAAATAGGAACCATATCAAGCTTGTATGCAATTCCATAAGAAGCTACGGCGTCAGATCCATAAATGCTGATATAGTTGTTAAGCACAATATTTGAAACGCTCATCAGCACTGTAACGAGAGCGCCGGGAATGCCAATGCTTACGACGTTGCGGATGATTGCCGCGTTTGGCGAAAAGCGTTTTGGCGACAATGGCACGAGTTGATTTCCTTTGCGTTCTTCACGAATCATGCAAATAATATAGTATATCGTCGCACAGACAAATCCGAGCGAGGTTGCAAGCGCGGCGCCTGCCGTTCCCCAGCCGAAAATAGCGATAAAAATATAATCCAGTACGATATTGATTGCATTTCCAAGTACAAGACCGACAGCGCTTTCTTTGATCAGGCCAACCGAGCGAAATAAATGGACGAATCCGTTTGCCAGCATAATAAAAGGGGCGCCTAAAAAAATCCATTTCAGGTAATCGCAGGTATCCGCAAGATTATCTGCATCCGCACCGGATAATATTGCCAGGGGCCGTAAAAATACCAGTCCCAAAACAAGCGTCATGATGCCTGCAATCGCCATTGCATATACGCAAGAGTTCATTGTTGTGCCGGATTCTTCTCTTTTTTCTTCGCCTAATAGCCGGGCGATTACACTGCTGCCTCCCATTCCGAAAATACAGGCAATGGACATAATAATAAGCAATATCGGCGCGCACAATGTGACAGCCGCAATCATATCGGGTTCTTTTGTAATGGAAACAAAAAACGTATCGGCAATATTATAAATAAGCGTTGTCAACTGTCCAAGCATTGCAGGAAGCCCAACTCTCATAATTGCTTTGGTAAGATTCTTTTCCTCAAATACGGATGTCATAGGTTCTTTTCCTCCCTTGTATTTTTTTACCTGCTCGGAGATATGGACATTTTTTATCCCAAAAGCAGCAATATTTATGCTGAAGCTGCCGAAAGCCTGACCTGCATTTCGTTTTCTATTGAAAAATATAAGGAAGCGCTGCTTTCAGAGAATCAGTTTCTCATCCTCTTATGCAATAGCCTTTCTGCCAAAATGGGAGAAATAACTGCTTTTGACGCCGCTCCTGCTTCCCTTACAGAACGGGTGACGTCCTACATGAAGTATAAATGCCGCGATAAAACATTACAGGGAATAGAGAAAACCGCGTTTCGTCTCCATTGCAGCGCAAGGCAGCTTCAAAGAGTTTTGAATCAAATGGAGTCCTCTGGACTGGTCAAAAAGTCTGGAAAAGGGACGTATAAGTTAAAATGAATCAAAACGCTGTATACAGTGAGCCTTTTCAGAGGGGCCGGGTGCGTTGGCAGACTTGCGGCAGAGAAAAATCTCTGCCATGTATGTTGACATCTGTCTTACTGTGACTTATACTGCACTTGTTTTAGTAATACAGTATAGGCGGGGGGAGGACAGTTGGAATTATTTATAAACAATCACACAAGCAAACCTATATACGGACAAATATCAGACCAGATAAGAGCGTTGATCATGAGTGGCAAATTACAGGCGGGTGAAGCGATTCCATCTATCCGATCAATGGCGAAATCACTCCATATCAGCGTTTTAACGGTACAAAAAGCATATGATAAATTACAGGAAGATGGGTTTATCGAAACTACTGCCGGAAAAGGCTGTTTTGTCTCGGCGCAAAATCAGGATTTTTATTTGGAGGAGCAGCAAAAAAAGATTGAGGAACATTTCAACGAAGCAATTGAGATTGCCCGGTCAAGCGGAATAAAATTGGATAAATTGATTGGGCTTTTGTCGCTGTTGTACGAGGAGGATTGAGAATGAATGCCGCATTATCGATTACAGGCTTAACAAAGAAATACAGTAATTTTACATTGGATAACATTTCTTTTCATGTACCGTGCGGAAGTATTGTGGGACTGATTGGGGAAAACGGCGCAGGAAAAAGCACAACCGTCAATTCTATTCTGGGTCTTATTAAAAAAGACAGTGGCAAAATCATGATTTCAAGTCACGATACAGACAATTTTGACTATGCTGTAAAGGAAAAATACTTCCTGGGATCAGTCTTATAATACTAACTTGTTGAACCGGTTGAATATTCCTGCCGCAAAAAATATAAAGACTTTTTCAAAAGGAATGAAAATGAAGCTTTCTATTGCGGTGGCATTTGCACACCATCCCCATTTGCTGATTTTAGATGAAGCAACCAGCGGTCTTGACCCGATCGTACGGGATGATATTTTAGATATGTTTTAGAATTTGTGCAGGATGAGGAACATTCTATTCTGGTATCTTCTCATATCACAAGTGATTTGGAAAAAGTTGCTGACTACATCGTTTTTATGCACGCGGGAAAAATAATCTTCTGTATGCCAAAAGGCGAATTGCTGGAACACTATGGAATAATGAAATGTGGGGCGGCCCAGTTTGACGCGATTGATAAAGATGATATGATAGCGTATCGCAAGCAGGATTATGAGTGGCGGATATTGGTTGCCAACAGGCAAAAAGCGGCTAAGAAATATCCAAAAGCAATGGTTACCGCCGCTACGATAGATGAGATTATGCTGCATAATGGCATTGTTTTCAGCAGCAGTATCTTTTTTGTGAAACATGACGCCTTTATTCAAATGATTATAGCTATGCAATTATTTCTCTTTATCGTGAATGCAGGAGCGCTCTTTATCGGTTCATACTTTGTTTCCGTAAAAATATATCGACATAAGGAATTTGGTTAAACAGTCAGGGGAATGAACTGCTTTTGCTGTCAAAGAGTGGGACGCATGGATTTCTGGTATGGAGCCAGATGTGCAAAAATAAAACGGCGGCATATGATAATAAAAATCATTTTTTGCATAAAGGAAAAAGAATATGATGCGTTCCATTGGAACCTGCTGCGGAAGAGGTCTGTAACCAAAGCTCTGTGCCTCCGCTGATTTTTCAAATGCCGCCGGATCAGACGAATGCCTGTCGCACTGCAATGGATGCGTCTACGGCGTGGGTGAATCGTCTGGATGAAAAGGTATATAATTTTCCGATAAATTAGTTGAAAACAGTTGAAGCAGATCCCTT
Organism: uncultured Lachnospiraceae bacterium; assembly: GCA_910586725.1. Taxonomy (GTDB): domain Bacteria; phylum Bacillota; class Clostridia; order Lachnospirales; family Lachnospiraceae; genus Roseburia_B. The sequence continues at coordinate 3,984 of CAJUJL010000003.1, forward strand.
CACAGAGGGGTCTGTCTCATGAAAAATAATGGATATTTGGAAACGATTATAAATAGAACCGGACAGAAAAGAGGAAATCATATGAAAGAAAAAACAGCAGTTACAGTGATTGGAGGCGCCGACGGACCGACAAGTGTTTTTCTGGCGGGAAAAATTTCAGGAAAGAAGGCGTTAAAAGAACGGTTCCGACAGTCCATATACAGATACAACCGTAAAAAAGCGGCGAAAAAGATTTCTGCAAATCCGCATACTTTAAGGCAGGTGATTGCATATGCCAATAAAAAATACCACGCGCAGGAAATGCCGACAACGCATCGGAGGTATCAGGAAGAATTTATCAGTGCGAAAGAAGCCCTGATTCTTAAACATAAGCCAAAGCTGTTGGAACATCTCGCAGAGTTTGCGCGACCGGATGTATTTGACGAAGAGGCGGCAAAAGAAATGTTCCGTCAGTTTGAACTGCGCCGTGAAAAAGTAATGCATATTCCGGATAGCGAAATGCCGATGGACTTTCATGTTTACGAAATCAGGCAAAAAAATGTACGGATCGAACTGGATATTGATTTTCGGTGGGACATGTTCGGATATTCCTGTTCCGGAAACAAAAAGACAATGAAAAAAATGAAAAAGATCATGCAGGAGCTGTATCTGTACTATGGGGTATCCGGAGAAGATATAAGAAATAAGACGGAAAGGTATATGTCGCTGTTGGCTGTATTAAGCAGCAGATAGGCGCGGCGTGACAAAACAAAGAAACGGCGGGCGGCGCCGCTGCACAAAGATTTTATTGATTTCAGAGGAAGATTATTGTAAAATCTGCTATAGTGATGCATGCAGATACAGTGATGCGGGTGAATGGCTGATGTATTTGTAATTATGAGACATTGGAGGAACAAAATGGCAGCAGATCAGAGTAAAATTCGGAACTTTTGTATAATTGCCCATATTGACCATGGGAAGTCTACGCTTGCGGATCGGATTATTGAGCAGACGGGGCTTTTGACAAGCCGTGAAATGCAGGCGCAGGTGTTAGACAATATGGATTTGGAGCGGGAGAGGGGCATAACCATTAAGTCCCAGGCGGTCCGTATCATATATAAAGCCAAAGACGGAGAAGAATATATTTTTAACTTGATTGATACGCCGGGCCATGTGGATTTCAATTACGAAGTTTCCAGAAGCCTGGCGGCGTGTGACGGAGCCATTCTTGTGGTGGACGCGGCGCAGGGGATTGAAGCGCAGACGCTTGCAAACGTATATCTTGCGCTTGATCACGATCTGGATGTCATGCCGGTTGTCAATAAAATAGATCTGCCAAGCGCTCAGCCGGAGCTGGTGATTGAGGAAATCGAAAATGTAATCGGCATAGAAGCGCAGGATGCGCCGCAGATTTCAGCCAAAACAGGTTTAAATATCGATCAGGTGCTGGAGCAGATTGTAACAAAAATTCCTGCGCCGAAAGGAGATCCAAACGAGCCGTTTCAGGCGCTTATTTTCGATGCGGTATACGATTCGTATAAAGGAGTCATCGTATTTTGCCGCGTCATGGAAGGAACGGTAAAAGTAGGAGATACCATCCGCATGATGGCTACCGGAGCAGAAGACGACGTTGTGGAAGTCGGGTATTTCGGCGCGGGACAGTTTATTCCCTGCGAGAGCTTAAGCGCCGGAATGGTAGGCTACATCGCGGCAAGCATCAAAAATGTGGGAGACACCAGAATCGGCGATACAATCACAAACGCAAAACGGCCCTGTAAAGAGGCGCTGCCGGGCTATAAGAAAGTAAATCCCATGGTATACTGCGGCCTGTATCCTGCAGACAGTTCGAAATATTCGGATTTGAGGGAAGCATTGGAAAAGCTGCAGATCAATGACGCTTCGCTTCACTATGAGCCGGAGACGTCCCTGGCGCTGGGATTTGGATTTCGGTGCGGATTTTTGGGGCTTTTGCATCTGGAAATCATACAGGAGCGTCTGGAGCGGGAATTTAATCTGGATCTGGTTACGACGGCGCCGGGCGTTATTTATAAGGTTTATAAGACAAATGGGGAAGTTATTGATCTGACCAATCCGTCCAATCTGCCGGATCCTTCTGAAATTGATTACATGGAAGAGCCGTTTGTTTCCGCGGAAATCATGGTGACGAGCGAGTACGTCGGAGCCATTATGACGCTTTGCCAGGAGCGGCGGGGAATTTATATCAGCATGGAATATATGGAGGAGACAAGGGCGTTGATCAAATATGATCTGCCTTTGAATGAAATCATCTACGACTTTTTCGACGCTTTAAAATCCCGTTCCAGAGGGTATGCGTCTTTTGACTATGAATTGAAAGGCTATGTGCGTTCCGAACTGGTGAAGCTTGATATTTTGATTAATAAAGAACCTGTGGATGCATTGTCCTTTATCGTATTTAAAGACAGCGCATACGACAGGGGCAGAAAGATGTGTGAAAAGTTAAAGGGCGAGATTCCCAGGCATCTGTTTGAAATTCCGATCCAGGCTGCGGTTGGAGGAAAAGTAATTGCAAGGGAGACGGTAAAGGCCATGCGCAAAGACGTGCTTGCCAAATGCTACGGCGGCGATATAACGCGTAAGAGGAAGCTTCTGGAAAAACAAAAGGAAGGCAAGAAGCGGATGCGTCAGGTGGGAAATGTGGAAATTCCACAGGAAGCGTTTATGAGCGTATTGAAATTGGATGAGGATTGACGAATGAATGAATTGGAATTGTATGTTCATATTCCGTTTTGTATGAAAAAGTGTAACTATTGCGATTTTTTATCGGCGCCCGCGGATGAAAAAACGCAGGCCGCCTATATGGAAGGACTAAAAAAAGAACTGGCTTTTTATGGAAAAGCGTACGGTAAAGCAAAACTTAGCACCATTTATATCGGAGGGGGGACGCCTTCCTGGATGCAGGAAGAATGGATGCAGGATTTGATGGACGTGATTCGCCGTTGTTTTACCATTCAGGAAGATACGGAGATTACCATAGAATGTAATCCGGGAACTTTGACGAAGAGCAAGCTGGACTGTTACAGAAGAACCGGCATCAATCGTTTAAGCATCGGATTACAGTCTGCGGACGATGAAGAGCTGAAATTGCTTGGAAGGATGCATACCTACCACCAGTTTTTGCGTAATTATGAATTGGCGAGAGAATGCGGATTTTCCAATATCAACATTGATCTGATGGACGCGCTGCCCGGACATACGCCGGAGAAGTTTTATCAGACGTTGATCAAGGTCATCCGGCTGAATCCGGAACATATATCCTGCTATTCTCTGACCATAGAAAAAGGGACGCCGTTTTATGACCGCTATAAATTCGATATGATAAAACTGCATGCAGGAATGAAAACAGAAGAGCTTCCGATGGAAGATACGGCGTATCAGATTGGAAAAATGACGCAGGATGTTCTGGCGCAGCACGGCTATTTGCAGTACGAAATTTCCAATTACGCCAAAAAAGGATACGTCTGCAGACACAACACAGGATACTGGCAGAGAAAGGAATATCTTGGCACAGGACTGGGAGCGGCGTCGTTGATGAACGAGATACGCTACAGTAATATCAGGGATTTGAAAGAATATATTGAAAAGTCTCAGTACATAGAAGAAAAAAGGATCGATGATGAACTGTCCGGCCAATCCATCGGAGGAATCAATCTTCATGCCGACGCAAGGAAAATTGATAGAAACGCCCAGATGGAAGAATTTATGTTTCTGGGTCTGCGCATGAACGAAGGAATTGAGAAGAGCAGGTTTTATCAGAAGTTTGGTTTTACGGTGGATTTTATTTACAAAGACGCGATTGAAAAGCTGATAAGCGAAGGAATGCTGCAGGAGACGACATCCAGATTGTATTTGACGGAAACAGGCATGGATTTAAACAATTATGCAGCTGCACATTTTTTATTTTAATATCCGCCCGTAAAAATTAGAATTTGGGGTTGGTTGTCAAAATATGTGAGATATGATACTATTTGATTACAAAACAGGATAATAAGGAGGATGTATATGAAGTATAAAGCGTTATTAACAGGAAAGAACAACTCTGTCATCGATGACTTTTTCGTTCGGCTGGGTGATGATTTTGAAGTCCTGACTACTTCGATCCGGTATGAAGATATAATCAAACATGTGCAATATTTTTCTCCTGATGTAATGGTGTATTGCATCTATAATGAAAAGGGAGAATCCCTAAGTCAGATGACGAATGTCAAATATCAGCTGCAAAGAGCGGGGATACCGTTTATTTTGATCGGTTCCAAAGAGGATTGTGAGGAATTCCAGAGAGTTGCGGTAAATGTTTCGGATTTGATCCTGCTTAAGCCGCTGACTGCGGACGCGATCAAGTTTCAGATTACGAATTTCATGAGAGGTTGGAAAACTCTGCAGCAGAAATCAAACGTAAAAGTAGAAAAAGCTTCGGATGGCAAAGCGGCGGGCGTTGCGGATAACGATGTCGAAGAGGTAAAACGCAAACATATTTTAGTTGTAGACGACAGCCCGATTATGTTAAAAACGCTAAAAGAGCATCTTCGCGATACATATGACATAGCGACCGCGGTTAGCGGAAAAGTCGCCATGAAATTTCTGGAGCGTAAAAAAACGGATTTGATTTTATTGGATTATGAGATGCCGGAAGAAAGCGGGCCTGTCGTTTTGGAAAAACTGCGGGCAAATCAAAACACGAAAGACATTCCGGTTATTTTCCTGACCGGCGTTACAGACAGCGGAAAGATAAAAGAAGCGCTGGTCTTAAAGCCTCAGGGTTATCTGTTAAAGCCGATTGATCATGGTAAGCTGATAGAATCCATTGAAAATGTAATCGGTTAGTTTTTCTGCATACAATCAATTGGGCGTGTAACACAGGGAGGATTTGTATATGGAAATGGATTATGAGCTGCATTTGACCGACTTTATAGATGTCAAAACATTGCAGAAAATTCAGGACGCATTTTACAGGATGACAGGAATTTCCATGATCACAGTAGATGCAGATGGAACCGCGGTGACAAGCGGAACCGGCTTTACGGAGTTTTGCCTCAAATATGGAAAAGATTCTTCGGACGGATGCGTACACTGTAAGCAGTGTGCGAAGGACGGAGCAATTATGGCAATGGAAAAAGGCAAATCTTTGATTTATAAATGCCATGCGGGGCTGATTGATTTTGCCGCGCCGATTGTAGCGGACAACAGACTTTTGGGGGCATTCATCGGAGGCCAGATTTTAATGGAGGAGATGGATTCGGACGACATCAAAAAGAAAGCCGCCGCTGCAGACGCAGATCTGGACGAATATCTTGACGCCGTGAGGAAGATCCGCATTCTGGATCAGGATGCCATAGATAATGCGGCGCAGTTTCTTTATACTGTGGCGGATGTCTTGTCGGATATGGCTTATCACAAAACTCTTTTTTATCATATGAATCTGGAACTGGAAAAATCGGCGAATATGAAGTCTGATTTTCTTGCAAATATGAGCCATGAAATCAGAACGCCGATGAATGCGGTGATCGGCATGGCAGAGATGGCGCTTAGGGAAGAGCTGCCGCCGACGGCCAAAGAACATATCAACCAGATCAAAGAGTCGGGCAAATCATTGCTTACGATTATCAATGATATTTTGGATTTTTCCAAAATAGAATCCGGGAAAATGGATATTCATGTGGTGGATTATGAGCCGATGTCGCTGGTGTACGATGTTGCGAATATCGTTATGACAAGGCTGAAGGGTAAGGATATAGAGCTGGTTTTGGATATTGCGCCATCGCTGCCCAATAAGCTTTCCGGAGACAATATCAGAATCAAACAGGTTTTATTAAACATAGCCAATAATGCGGCCAAGTTTACATTCGAAGGAAAGATAACCATCAAAGTTGGCTATACTGCAATCTCTTCCGAAGAAATAGAGCTTCAGGTTTCCGTTGAAGATACGGGAGTAGGCATTAAACAGGCGGATATGGGCAAGCTTTTTCAATCGTTTCAGCAGGTGGACAGCAAGCGGAACAGAAATATTGAAGGCACAGGACTGGGACTTGCTATTTCCAGGCACCTTTTGTCTCTGATGAACGGGACGATTCAGGTGGAGAGCGAATATCAGAAAGGAAGCAGATTTTCTTTTTCCCTGCCGCAGAAGATTGTGGACAAAACGCCGTGCATCCGCATTCAGGAACCGGATACGCTTGCGGTTGCCGGATTGCTTGCAAATCCTTTCTTAAGCAAAGGGATTGAGAGTGATGTGGAAGGGCTTGGCGTGGAATACCTGCCGCTTTCCTCCGAAAAAGATCTGGAGAAGATTGTTTCGGACAAAAAGGTGTTTCTCTTTATTGAATATCCCATGTTTACCGATAAGGTAAAGGAATATGTAACAGAGCATTCGGATATTACGGCAGTTTTGATTATCAGCTTTTTTGAGGACATCAAGTACAACATACCAAATCTTCTTGTAATCAAAAAGCCTTTGTTTGCCCTGAATATCGCGGTGCTTTTAAACAGGGAAGAACTGAAATTTGAAGATACAGGCGCGGACGACAAAGGATTTGATTTTATCGCCCCGGATGCGGAAGCGCTTCTTGTAGATGACAATGCCGTAAACCTGACGGTTGCGGAAGGTCTCCTGGAACCGTTGAAAATGAAGATTGATACGGTTATGAGCGGCAAGGCCGCCATTGAGAAGATCAGTAAATTTCATTACGATATAATTTTTATGGATCATATGATGCCGGAGCTGGATGGCGTGGAAACGACGCACATCATCCGCAGGTTCCACAAAGAATATGACAACGTACCGATCATTGCTTTGACGGCCAATGCAGTGGAAGGAACGAAAGAGATGTTCTGCGAAGAGGGCATGAATGATTTTGTGCCGAAACCGATTGAACTTCGCATGCTGATCAGCAAGGTGCGCAAATGGCTTCCCGCCGAAAAGATTAAGAAAGTGCACGGAACGCTGGGCGTTCAGAAAAAAGCGGGCAAAGACGATGCAATTGCGGTCGGTGATTTGAACGTGGCATTTGCCATGAAATTTTTGGGCAGCGAACAGCTTTTCTGGACAATATTAAAAGTATATTATAAAAGTATTGAAAAGAAAGCCAAGCTGATCAAATCACTGGAAGAGCAGGAAAAATGGGAAGATTATACGATTGAAGTGCATGCGTTAAAGAGTTCTTCCAAACAAATCGGAGCAAGCTCCCTTTCAGAGAAAGCGGCGGCTCTGGAAAAAGCGGGCAATGCGAAAGACGCTGTTTTCATACACAGGCGTACGGATGAAATGCTGGAACAGTATATCAAATACAAAGATGTGCTGGAACCGTTTTGCACCGACAGGAAAAAAGAATCCGGGGAACAGGGCGCCGAAAAAAGAAAGATTCCGGACGATGTGTTAAAGAGCTGTTTTTCCGAAATGAGAGCGGCGATTGAAGAGCTGGATATGGATCAGATGGGAGAAGTAGTTTCAAAAATGGACGACTATGATTATGAAGGGCCGCAGCAGGAACTGTTTGAGAAATTAAAAGAGGCGGTGGAAGACGTCGATGTCGATACGTGCGAAGCTATTCTCAAAGAATGGGAAGAAAACTGAAAAACTGGAGGGTGTTATGGTCAGACATGTCATATTGTGGCAGTTGAAAGACGGCTGCCCCAAAGAAGAAAAAGAGAACATAAAAAAAGAAATCAAATTGGGATTGGAGGGCCTGAAAGGCAAAATTCCGGGACTTTTAGAGATTCATGTACAGACAGAACGCCTCTCTTCCTCGAATGCGGAAATCATGCTGGATTCCACATTTGAAAGTGAAGCGGATCTGCTGGCGTATGCTGTTCATCCGGAACATGTAAAAGTTGCGGATGGGAAAGTGCGTCCCAATGTGCAGACGAGAATGTGTATGGATTATAAAATTTAATAAATGCCTCAAACGCTTTGTTTTAGGGAAATGTTGCTGTTTACGATCGGGTAGGCGGCAACATTTTTTTGTTATGTGTTGCATTTTCGTTGATATTGGGATAAAATAGTCAGTGATGTGGGGGAAAGTGGTATAAAATGGTTTAAAGTGGGACGAAAGCGTCAGAGGTGCCATTATGTTTATGGGAGAATACAACCATACAATTGATGCCAAAGGCAGATTGATTGTTCCATCCAAATTCAGGGAAAAGCTTGGCAATGAATTTATTGCAACCAAGGGATTGGATGGTTGTCTTTTCGTGTATCCGAATGAAGAATGGGCCAATATCGAAGAGAAATTTCGCAATATTCCACTTACCACAAAAGACGCAAGAAAATTTTCCCGTTTCTTCTTTGCCGGCGCGGCTGTCTGTGAGGTGGACAAGCAGGGAAGAATCTTACTTCCGCAGGTTTTGCGGGAATTCGCGGATTTGCAGAAAGACGCCGTTTTGGTCGGGGTTTTAAGCAGAATCGAAATCTGGAGCAAAGAGCGCTGGCAGGATACCAATACATATGATGATATGGATGAAATTGCAGAGCATATGGCGGAATTGGGCTTAAGTATTTAAAACGGGATGGGGGAAACAATGGAATTTAACCACAAATCTGTTTTGCTGGATGAAGTAATCGAATATTTGCAGATCCGTCCGGAGGGGATTTATGTGGATGGCACGCTTGGCGGCGCCGGCCACTCCTTTGAGATTGTAAAAAGACTGGACAAAACCGGAAGGCTGATTGGTCTTGATCAGGACGGGGATGCAATTGACGCGGCGGCAAAACGATTGGATGCATATAAAGACCGTGTTGCCATTATCCGTTCCAATTACTGTCATATAAAAGAAGTATTATCCGGTATTGGCATAGAGAAGGCAGACGGAATTTTGCTGGATCTTGGCGTTTCCTCTTTTCAGCTGGATACGCCGGAGCGGGGTTTTACTTATAGAGAAGAGAATGCGCCTCTTGATATGCGCATGGATAACAGGCAGAAGAGGACGGCAGAAGATATTGTCAACGAGTACAGTGAAACGGAACTGTTTCATATGATTCGTGATTATGGAGAAGACCGTTTTGCAAAAAACATTGCAAAGCATATTGTAACCGCACGAAACAGGAAGCGAATAAAAACGGCAGGAGAACTGACCGCAATTATTCGTGGGGCAATTCCCCAAAAAGTACAGGCGACAGGGGGTCATCCGGCGAAACGCACATTTCAGGCGATTCGCATTGAATTGAATCAGGAACTGGCTGTTTTGGAAGATACGCTGGATGATATGATTGATTTGTTGAATGATAAAGGCAGATTGTGCGTCATTACATTTCATTCGTTAGAAGACAGAATTGTAAAAACGCATTTCAAAAAAAATGAAAATCCGTGCACATGTCCGAAAGATTTTCCAATCTGCGTTTGCGGTAAAAAGCCAAAAGGAAAGTGTATTACGCGTAAACCGGTTTTACCGTCTGAAGAAGAACAAGCGGATAACAGCAGAGCAAAAAGCGCAAAATTAAGAGTATTTGAAAAAATTGGGAAGGAAGACTAAAAAGTGAGGCATACTATGAGACAGGAATCGGGTTACGGTTACAAAAGAAGAAGCAATTTGAAAACAAATTATTATATAGATGGAAATACGGTGCGCCGTCTGGAAGGCGAGCCTGCGGAGCGGAAGAGACGCCAGCAGGAAAAGGAAGAGGAGCAAAAAAAACGCAGACACCGCCGTGCGGCAAGGAGAAATCAGGAACGCGCGCTGCGTATTAATTTTGGCTATGTGTTATTCTGCACATTGGCTATGAGCCTGATTGGAGCCGTGTGCGTGGCTTATATCCGTCTTCAGTCAGATATTACAAACAGGACCAAAAATATTTCCAGTCTGGAACGGCAGATTACAGATTTAAGGGCGGATAACGATGCTGCCATGAAACGAATCGATCTTTCTACGGATTTGGATGCGATCAAAGAACAGGCTTTGGCTTTGGGCATGAGATTTCCGTCTCCGGATCAGATCATTTATTATAGTGTGGAAGATAATGATTTTATGGATCAGCATTCCGATATACCGGAGTAGGAATGAAAATACAGAGGTGCAGGAGTGCGAAGAAAGCGAAATACTATCAATAAATTTCTAAGAAAAATGCGAATGAAGCTGATGGTTCTTTTTCTGCTCGTTGTTGCTTTTTTAATCGCGCTGATCGGCAGATTGATGTATATTGAACACACCAGCGGCGATAAGTACGAAAAGATCGTATTGTCACAGCAGGGATACGACAGCCGGATTATTCCTTACAGGCGCGGAGATATTGTGGACGCGAAAGGAACGGTTCTGGCGACGAGCCTTGATGTTTACAATGTGGTTTTTGACTGCAATGTTTTAAACCAGCAGGAAAAAGAAGTGATTGACGCGACCGTAGCGGCCGTGGCGTCCTGTTTTGAGGAAATTACGACGGAGGATCTTTACCGGAGGTTAAAGGAACGGCCGGAAAGCCAGTACGAAGTTTTGCTGAAAAAACTGCCTTATGAGAAAGTTCAGCCCTATGTGGAGCTGCTTTCCAAAGAGGATGAAAAAGATGGCAAAAAGGAAGACGATACGGAAGAAAAGGCCGAAATCGACAAAAACGCAGTCTGGTTTGAAAAAGAATATGTCAGAAATTATCCATATGGATCGCTGGCTGCATCCGTAATCGGTTTTGTTTCCGGAGGCAACGTAGGTACGGTTGGACTGGAAAATTATTATAATTCCACTTTAAACGGCATCAACGGCAGAGAGTACGGATATTTAAACTCGGACAATAATTTTGAAAAAACCATTCGTACCGCAAAAGACGGAAATACGATTGTGACCACTATTGACGCGCATATGCAGTCTGTCGTGGAAGAGAAGCTTTTGAAGTTTCATGAGGAGCATGTCAATGGATATGTAACGGGAGACGGTTATCTGCATGCGGCGGCGATTGTCATGAATCCCCAGAACGGGGAAATTTATGCAATGGCAAAATATCCGGGGTTTGATTTAAACAATCCAAGGGATGCGTCGGCTTATTTCAAGGAAGAAGAGCTGGCCGGTTTAAACGAAGAGCAGAAAATGGACCTTCTGAACAAACGGTGGGAAAATTTCTGCGTCACATATACATACGAACCCGGTTCTACAATAAAGCCTATGACAGTGGCGTGCGGATTAGAGACCGGAACTTTAAACGGCAGTGAATCGTATCTGTGCGACGGACTTGAAACCTTCAACGGGCAGGAAGTGCATTGCGTCAGCCGTGCAGGGCATGGAATAGAAACTGTGGAAAAAGCAATTATGGATTCCTGCAACGATGCGCTGATGCAGATGTCTTATTCAATCGGAGCGGATCATTTCCAGAAATATCTGAATATTTTTGGGTTCGGGCAAAAAACGGGAATTGATCTTCCCGGAGAGGAGAGGGGGCTTTTGATCGATAAGCCTAAGACGCTGGATCTTGCAACCAATTCTTTTGGACAGAATTTTAACTGTACGATGATTCAGCTGGCGGGCGCTTTTTCCTCTCTGATCAATGGAGGGCAGTATTACCAGCCCCATGTAGTAAAGAAAATTCTGGACGCGGAAGGAAATACGATAGAGACGGTAAAACCGGTGATTTTGAAAGAAACTGTCTCACAGGAGACGTCGGATCTGGTAAAATCTTATCTCTATGCAACGGTATCGGAAGGAACCGGCGGAGAAGCGAAGGTAGACGGTTACTCTATGGGAGGCAAAACAGGTACCGCGCAGAAATATCCAAGAGATGCAAAGACATATCTGGTGTCGTTTATCGGGTACGTACCGCAGGAAAATCCGCAGCTTATCATTTATGTAATTATAGATGAACCCAATGCGAAGGAACAGGCGCACAGTAACTACGCGCAGTCTGTGGTAAAAGAAATTTTAGAAGAGATTCTTCCTTATATGAACATGTATCCGGATGAAGAAAAGAAGCAGACGGATGAAGACGGTACGCAGGAAGGCGAAGAGCCGCAGGGGGAAGGAGAAACCGGTCAGGAAGGCGAAGCGCCGCAGGAAGGAGGAGGCGCAGACCAGGAAGGCGATGGCTTAGGCTCATCCGATGGGGCTATGACGCCAAACGAACCTCCGGCGGATATATTTTAGAATGCAAGTTTCCATACATAAGAAATCATAACCTCATGAAAGCAGTAATAGAATGAAAGAAAGGCGCTTTCATGAGGATTTGCTTATATGGTTCGTTGTAAAACGTTTAATCGGCAGAAAACAATGATTTTTTTTATTGCAGTTTTGTTTATGATGATGTTTTTGGTAGGGCGGCTTGTATATCTGATGGTATTTTGTTCGGAATATTACGGAAAAAAGGCGGAGGATCTGCATGAGCGGGAGCGTGATATCAAGGCTGCCCGGGGAAAAATTATAGACGCGACAGGAGTTGTGCTTGCCGCAAACAAAACCGTCTGTACCATATCCGTCATTCACAATCAGATCGAAGATCCGGAAGCAGTCATTGCGGCGCTGACCAAAGAGCTTGAAATTTCCGAGGAAAAAGTGCGCGCCAGGGTGGAAAAGGTCAGTTCGATTGAACGGATCAAATCCAATGTGGATAAAGAAACGGGAGAGCGCATACGCGCATACGGGCTTTCCGGAGTTAAAGTGGATGAAGATTATAAAAGGTATTATCCCTATGACGCTTTAGCTTCCAAGGTACTGGGGTTTACCGGAGGAGACAATCAGGGAATTATTGGGCTGGAAGTAAAATATGACGAATATCTGCAGGGAACAAATGGTAAAATACTTACGCTGACAGACGCAAGAGGCGTTGAAATAGAAAACGCCGGAGAGTCCAGATTAGATCCGGTGGACGGCAATAACCTTCATATCAGCCTGGATTATAATATTCAGATGTATGCACAGCAGGCTGCGGAAAAAGCGTTGGAGCAAAAACAGGCGGACAGCGTGTCAATTATCGTGATGAATCCGTCAAACGGAGAATTGCTCTCAATGGTGAATGTGCCGGAATTTAATTTAAATGAACCGTTTACGTTAAATTATGAACCTTTGGGACCGGTTTCCGACGAGGAAAAGCAGAATCTGTTAAACGGCATGTGGAGAAATGGATGTATTAACGACACTTATGAGCCGGGATCCACATTTAAAATTATAACAACGACAGCCGCATTAGAAGAAGGCGTTGTCAGCACAAGCGATCAGTTTTTTTGTCCGGGATATATTATGGTGGAAGACAGACGAATTCACTGCCATAAGCGGACGGGGCATGGCGCGGAGGATTTTGTCCACGGCATTATGAATTCCTGCAACCCGGTATTTATAGATGTGGGTCTGCGTGTCGGGCCAGAACGTTTTTATGATTATTTCAGCAGTTTGGGACTGTTAAAGAAAACAGGGATTGATTTGCCCGGAGAAGCGGCTACCATTATGCATTCAAAAGAAAAAATCGGCCTGGTAGAGCTTGCGACGATGTCTTTTGGACAGTCGTTTCAGATTACGCCGATCCAGCTCGTAACCACGGTGTCCTCTATTATAAACGGAGGCACAAGGGTCACGCCGCATTTTGGAGTTTCCATACAGGACGCAGAGGGAAATGTTATCAAACGTTTTTCGTACGATCAGACAGAGAATATTGTAAGCGGCGAAACATCGGAGACAGTCCGGAGCTTATTAAAACAGGTTGTGTCGGAAGGCGGCGGAAAAAAAGCAAAAATAGCCGGTTATTCGATTGGGGGAAAGACGGCGACGTCACAGACTTTGCCCAGAAGCGCAAATAAATATATATCTTCTTTTCTGGGCTTTGCTCCGGCGGAAGATCCGCAGGCGCTTGTACTCGTAATCATCAACAATCCGCAGGGAATTTATTATGGAGGGACAATTGCCGCTCCGGTGGCAAGAGAAATTTTTGAGAATATACTTCCTTATCTGAATATTCCTTATGATGAGCAGGAGGCCAAAGAAGCAGAAACAGAACTTGCAGAATAAATAATTATAACGTATACTGGAAAAGTTAAAAATAAAAGTACGAGAAAGAGGTAAAAGGTATGGTTTCTTATGTAGCGGCTCCGGTTCTGATTGCATTTGCAATCAGCGCATTGCTGGGACCTGTTGTGATTCCGTTTTTACGAAAGCTGAAAGTAGGGCAGACGGAACGGGAAGAATTGAAGTCCCACTTGAAAAAAACAGGCACTCCGACTATGGGAGGATTGATTATATTGGCAGGAATTCTATTCACCAGCCTGCTTTTTATCAAAGACTACCCCAAAATTATTCCGATTTTGTTTCTGACGGTCGGCTTTGGCGCAATCGGTTTTTTGGACGATTACTTAAAAGTAGTGCTCAGGCGTTCCGACGGACTGCTGGCCTGGCAGAAGATGCTGCTGCAGATAGTTGTAACCGGAATTTTTGCTTATTATATTTTAAATTATACGGACATTTCTCTGTTGATGAAAATTCCGTTTTACAAAGGACAGTATTTAGACCTTGGTGTTTTAGCCGTTCCGCTGATGTTTTTTGTAGTAATCGGAACGGTAAACGGGGTGAATTTTACGGATGGATTAGACGGGCTGGCATCCAGCGTGACCGTTCTGACGGCTACGTTTTTCAGTGTGGTTGCGGTGGGAAATGCAAGTGGAATTGAACCTGTGACCTGTGCGGCGGTAGGCGCGCTGCTGGGATTTTTGCTGTTTAACGTATATCCTGCAAAAGTGTTTATGGGAGATACCGGTTCCCTGGCTTTGGGCGGATTTGTAGCCGCTGCGGCTTATATGCTGCAAATGCCGTTGTTTATTCCGATCGTTGGATTTATCTATATGATAGAAGTGATTTCCGTAATGCTGCAGGTGTCTTATTTCAAAGCGACTCATGGGAAGCGTATTTTCCGCATGGCGCCCATTCATCATCACTTTGAGCTGTGCGGCTGGTCCGAAACGAGGGTAGTGGCAGTGTTTTCGATTGTGACCGCGCTGCTTTGCCTGGTAGCGCTTATGGCATTGTAGGAGGTTTGATACGTATGAATTTAAAGAACAAGAGATTTTTGGTGGCAGGATTGGGTAAAAGCGGCGTTGCGGCGGCGGAGCTTCTGATTCGGAATAAGATGTCGGTCAGGCTTTTTGACGGAAATGAGAATTTTGACACGGGTGCATTTTATAAAGCGCATCCCGCATGGAAAGAGATAGAGATTTTTCTTGGTTCTTTGACAGAAGAAGAAATGCTCAAAACAGATATTTTGGTATTAAGTCCGGGGATCCCCACCGATCTGCCGATGGTAAACGACATGAGGGATCTGGGCGTTTCCATATGGGGCGAAATTGAGCTTGCTTATACGTTTGCGAAGGGAAGCGTGCTTGCGGTTACGGGAACAAACGGCAAGACGACGACGACGGCGCTGCTGGGTGAAATTCTGAAAAATTATTACCGTGACGTGCAGGTCGTGGGGAACATTGGCATTCCGTTCACAAGCGTTGCGGCGGACACTTCGGAAGAAACGGTGATTGCGGCGGAGATCAGCAGTTTTCAATTGGAGACGATTCACACGTTCGCTCCTAAGATTACCGCGATCTTAAATATTACGCCGGATCATTTAAACAGGCACCATACCATGGAAAACTACATTGCCGCTAAGGAAAGCATTGTAAAAAATCAGACCGCGGATCAAATCTGCGTGCTCAACTATGAGGATAACATTTTAAGAAGGTTTGGAGAACATTTGCATACAAAGGCAGTCTGGTTTTCGAGCGTCAGAGAATTGAAAGACGGTCTGTTTTTAAAAGATAATGTCATATATGCCGCAAAAGACGGAGCTGCCGAAGAAATTGTAAAAACAGAAGAATTAAATCTATTGGGAAAGCATAATTATGAAAATGTGATGGCAGCGGCGGCAATGGCGCTTGGGTTTGGCGTTCCGCTTCCAGACGTCCGGGAGGTTTTGCGGAAATTTACCGCGGTAGAACACCGCATAGAATATGTGACAGAAAAAAGAGGCGTCCGTTTTTACAACGATTCCAAGGCGACAAATCCGGATGCTGCGATTCAGGGAATTGGCGCAATGAACCGGCCCACCTATTTAATTGGGGGAGGTTTTGACAAAGAATCTTCTTACGATGCGTGGATAGAGGCCTTTAACGGAAAGGTAAAAGAACTCGTTTTAATCGGAGATACAAGAGAAAAAATTGCGGCCGCGGCAAAAAAGCATGGTTTTTATGCGGTTACCATGGCAGATTCCATGGAAGAAGCCGTAAATCACTGTTATTTACATGCCGCCTTTGGCGACGCGGTGCTTCTTTCACCGGCGTGCGCAAGCTTTGGCATGTTTGTAAATTATGAAGAACGCGGTAAAATTTTTAAGAAAATTGTATGCGATTTAGAGGAGTGAATATATGAGCCGTAGTCCAAAGAACAGAAAAAACGGGGAAAGGCAAATTAAATATTTTGACTATACGCTGTTATTTATCATTATTTTTCTGGTGGGCTTTGGGCTTGTCATGCTTTACAGTACCAGCTCTTACAATTCGCAGTTAAAATTTGACGATTCCGCTTTTTATTTTAAAAAACAGCTTTCCATTTCCCTGCTCGGGTTTTTCTGTATGTTTGTAATTGCCAGGATAGATTATCATATTTGGCTTAAATTCAGCGGACTTGTTTTTTTGGGGGCGGCCGTGCTGTGCACGTCCGTAATATTTGCAGGAACCAATTTAAACGGCTCTACCAGATGGTTAAAGATCGGGCCCGTTACGTTTCAGCCGTCGGAGGCTGCAAAGATAGCGGTTATACTGTTTCTTGCAACCGTTATCAACCGTATTCCCAAAAAAATGGGAGATTTTTTTACGGTCGTGAAAGTAATGGTTATTGTGCTGCCAATCGTTGGAATTGTCGCCTACAGCAATTTGAGTACGGCGATTATCATTCTTGGAATTGCCATTTGCCTGATTTTTGTTTCCAGTCCCAAATATCTTCAGTTTATTATTATGGCCGGAGTCGTAGTGGCAGTCGGAGCGATATTTATTTTGCTGGAAAGCTATCGTGCGGAGCGCCTGAAAATCTGGCTCAATCCAGAGGCCTATGAGAAAGGCTACCAGACGCTGCAGGGGCTTTACGCCATTGGTTCCGGCGGTTTGTTTGGCAAAGGTCTGGGAGAGAGTATGCAGAAGCTGGGATTTTTGCCGGAAGCGCAGAACGATATGATTTTTTCGATTATCTGTGAAGAACTGGGGCTGTTTGGCGCCATATGCGTTATTTTGCTGTTTTTACTTTTGATTTGGAGATTTTTGGTAATTGCGAATAATGCGCCGGATTTGTTTGGCGCGTTGATTGCGGTGGGAATTATGGCGCATATAGCCATTCAGGTTATTTTAAATATTGCGGTAGTGACCAATTCGATTCCCAATACCGGAGTAACGCTGCCTTTTATTAGTTATGGCGGTACATCGGTGGTGATTCTTTTGGCTGAAATGGGGCTTGCTTTAAGCGTGTCCCGCGGCATCAAACTGGAGAAAGTTTAGTATGGACAGAGACAGAAAAGAGACGATTCGGGAAAAAAAGCGCAGAAGAAAAAAGCGCAAAATCATTTGGAATATGATTTTGATTTTCTTATTGATTGTTGCGGTAAGCGGTCTTATTGTATGGAAGGTTTTTACGGTTGAAACCGTTGTGGTGGAGGGGAATGAGCATTATTCCGTCGATCAGATTCAGAAATTTGTATTGAGTGACGAGCATTCCTGGAATTCTCTTTATGTATTTATGAAATATCGGTTTTTTGAAGTGGATGAGGTGCCTTTCGTGGACAATATAGAGATTTCACTGCAAAATCCGCACACAATAAAAGCCACGGTATATGAAAAGGGAATGATTGGGTATCTTTATATTCCGGCGATTGACCAGAATGCATATTTTGACACGGACGGATTTGTCGTGGAGACGTCAAAGCAGGTGATCGAAGGAATACCGAGAATAGAAGGGCTCGACTGCGATAAAGTAGTATTGTACGAAAAACTCCCTATTAAAAATGAGAAGATTTTAAAAAGCCTTTTGAGCGCTACAAGATTGCTGCAGAAAAGTGAAATTGTGCCGGCGCAGATCTTATTCAACGAAAAAGGGGAAATTTCTTTGGACTATGGGGAAATACAGGTAATACTTGGAAATTCGGACAACCTTACGCAGAAAATTCTTCGCGTTTCCTATGTGCTTCCGCAGCTTTCCGGCAAAAAAGGCGTTCTGCATGTAGAGAATTGGTCGGAAAACACAACAAATATTATATTTGACGAGGCGAAGTAAAAAAAATTCAATTTGTTAGAAATTGTTATTGATTAATTGTACAAAAAACTATATTATAAGTAGAAAGGGCTTTCTTGCGAGTGATACAGCGTGCGGAAGCTATTTATATAAAAATGACAGAATGAAATAAAATTCAAATAAATTTTTGTAGGAAATGAAGGAGGAACTACCTTGCTTGAAATTAAGACCACAGATGCAGATTCTACTGCGAAGATTATTGTAATCGGAGTGGGAGGAGCTGGCAATAATGCAGTGAATAGAATGGTGGATGAAGCCATTGGAGGAGTAGAGTTTGTCGGAATCAATACGGACAAGCAGGCGTTGATGCTGTGTAAGGCGCCTACACAGATTCAAATCGGAGAGAAGCTGACAAAAGGGTTAGGAGCGGGAGCGCAGCCGGAAATCGGGCAGAAAGCCGCGGAAGAGAGCATAGAAGAATTATCTGCTGCAATCAAGGGCGCGGACATGGTTTTTGTTACCTGCGGAATGGGAGGCGGCACCGGAACGGGAGCAGCCCCTGTTGTGGCCAAACTAGCAAAGGAACAGGGAATCTTAACCGTTGGAGTTGTAACAAAGCCTTTTAAATTTGAAGCGAAGACGCGTATGGTAAACGCAATTTCCGGAATTGACCGTCTGCGGGAATGCGTCGATACGCTGATTGTGATCCCTAATGACAAATTGCTGGAAATCGTCGACAGAAGAACGACGATGCCGGATGCCTTGAAAAAGGCGGACGAAGTGCTGCAGCAGGCAGTTCAGGGAATTACGGATTTGATTAATGTGCCGGCGCTGATCAATCTGGATTTTGCAGACGTACAGACCGTCATGAAAGATAAGGGTCTGGCGCATATTGGAATTGGCTCTGCAAAGGGCGATGACAAGGCGATAGAGGCAGTGAAGCTTGCGGTTTCCAGCCCGCTGCTTGAGACGACGATTACCGGAGCGACGCACGTACTGATCAATGTGTCCGGTGACATTGCGCTGGTGGATTCCAGCGAGGCCGTCAACTATGTGCAGGATCTTACGGGAGACAACGCAAATATTATTTTCGGTGCGAAATATGATGAGAATATGACAGATGAAGCGACGATAACCGTCATTGCAACCGGACTGGAAAATCCGTCTGGCGCGTCCAAGGCGGCGGGCAAATACCAGTCGTCCTTAGGTTCTGTAAGTCCGATGACAGGATCCGCAAGGCCGATGACGACAGGCGCAAGGCCGGCGGCTTCATCGGTGGGAATACGCAGTACGTCGACAGGCATGGGAAATTCCGTTCAGCAGCCGACGACGACGCCGTTTAATTACGGCGGCATCAAAAAGCCGCCAAAGCCGGAAAGCTCCGTAAAACAAAAGGATATTCAGATTCCGGAATTTTTAAAGAATACCAGAAGATAGAAAATAAATACATACAAATCAAAGACCCTGAGAAGATAAAGCTCTTCTCAGGGTCTTTTTTTGTCATTTTTCTTAGATGGATTTCAAGGAAAAGATGCCGTGGTTTGACAAAAAATAATAGTCCATTCTTTTATAATAAAGTCCAGAAGAATTCTTTGTGGATTACCGGTCTGTGAAACGGAATCCGTTGAGATATGGCTGGAGGTGAAGAGTGTATTATGAATTTTACGCAGACGTATTTTTTCTGACAAATGTCTATTTGGATTTTCTGGCCGTATACGTTGTCAGTGAAATACTGAGGCAAAAGAAAAAAATACGCCGGTATGTTCTTTGCTGTGCTGCAAGCAGCCTGGTTGGCTGCATTTTATTTCTGACTGTCAGCAATTATGATTTGTATCTTTTGTGCATACATTTTATCGTAAATCCGGGAATGGTTTTTTTGTGTTTTTTCCCGGCAGAAAGGGGAATATATATAAAGGCGTTTTGTCTGATGTATTTTGTATTGCTGATGCTTGGGGGAAGCATGGAGTGGATGTATGTTACGATTGCAGACAGACGCTGGTTTGAGCTTTGCCTTTTGCTGACGGCAGTTCCCGTCGTTGTATTTCTTTTTATTTTACGCAGAAAAAGAAAAAGTGTGCAGCGTTTTTATGAAGTATGGATTGAACACGAGGGAGTGAAGCTTCGCCTTGACGCTTTATATGATACGGGAAATACGCTTCTGGATCCCTATATAAAAGAGCCGGTACATATCATATCAAAGGAAATTTATGACCGGCTGGGAGGAAAAGAGAAGTTTCCTGTACGTTTGATTCCTTTTTCTTCCGTTGGCTGTAAAGGAGGCATGTTGGAAGCGTTTACCGTGGAGAAAGCCTGGGTGAAATGCGAAGATATAAAATATGAAATCGTTCCGGTGGTTTTAGCATGGGCGGAAGACACGCTTTTTCAAAACCGGACGTATCAAATGATATTAAATTGCAAAAGTTTGGAAAGAAAAGAGGAAAAGATATGTACATAAAAATAAATATACCAAAACAAATTCAATTTAAGTGGGCGCCGACCGTTTGTCATATGATGTTCGGTTCACAAAACGATATTCATTATATTGGGGGCGCGGAAGTGCTGCCTCCGCCACTGGAAGCGGAAGAAGAGGCCGCCTGTATCAACTGTCTTGGAGAAGGCGGTCAGGACAAAGCAAAAAGCACGCTGATAGAGCACAATTTAAGGCTGGTTGTCTACATTGCCAAAAAGTTTGATAATACCGGGATCGGCGTAGAGGATTTGATTTCCATAGGGACGATAGGGCTGATTAAGTCCATTAATACGTTCAATCCCCAAAAAAACATTAAGCTGGCGACGTACGCTTCCAGATGCATTGAAAATGAGATCCTGATGTACTTAAGAAGAAACAGCAAAACGAAGATGGAAGTGAGCATAGACGAACCTTTGAATGTCGACTGGGACGGAAATGAACTGCTTTTATCCGATATACTGGGAACGGATGAAGACGTTATTTATAAGGACATTGAAGCGGAAGTGGAGCACCATCTGCTTGGAAAGGCAATTGATAAACTCTCCGGAAGAGAAAGGCTGATTGTGGAGCTTAGGTATGGGATTGGCCGGGGAGGCGGGAGAGAGCTGACCCAAAAAGAAGTGGCGGATCGGCTGGGCATTTCCCAGTCTTACATATCCCGGTTGGAAAAAAAGATCATGCGCCGTCTGAAAAAAGAAATGATACGATTAGAATAAAATAGTAGTATCCAAGACCTTTCTTCCTGTGCTATAATAATTGCAACTCAAGGGGAAGGAGAGGATACGATGAGACTGGAGTTTTTGGGGGCGGATCATGAGGTGACCGGAAGCTGTCATTTTCTGGAATACGGCGGGAAGCGGCTTCTGGTCGACTGCGGCATGGAACAGGGACCGGATTTGTATGTAAATCAGGAAATCCCGGTAAATCCGGCTGAAATTGATTACGTATTTGTCACACATGCGCATATTGACCATTCCGGACTGCTTCCGCTGATTTATGCACATGGATTTCGGGGGAAAATATATGCGACAAAAGCTACCTGCGAGCTTTGCAGCATTATGTTAAGGGACAGCGCGCATATCCAGATGTTTGAAGCGGAATGGAAAAACCGCAAGAGCCGGCGCGCGGGCAGACCCAAGGTGGAGCCTCTTTATGATATGAAAGATGCGGAAGGGGTACTAAACCATTTTATTTCCTGCGATTATGAAAACAAGATTTCCATAGATGAAAATCTTTGCGTCCGGTTTGTGGATGCGGGACATTTGCTGGGCTCTTCCAGCATTGAAATGTGGGTGAGGGAAGAAAAAGAAATCAAAATCGTCTTTTCCGGCGACATTGGGCATTCCGGCAAGCCGTTGATCAAAGATCCTAAATTTGTTGCTTCCGCGGATTACGTGGTGATGGAATCTACCTATGGGGACAGAAACCATACGAATGCTCCGGATTATTCCAGAGAGCTTGCAAAGGTGATTGAGCGGACCTTCGCACGGGGCGGAAACGTGGTGATTCCCGCATTTTCCGTAGGCAGGACACAGGAAATGCTCTATTTTCTAAGGAGAATCAAAACGGAGCGCATGATGGGGCGTTTTCTGGATTTTGAAGTGTATATCGACAGCCCGCTGTCTGTGGATGCGACAGGCATTTTTCATAAAAACGTGGCGGATTGTTTTGATGAAGAAGCGCTTTCCCTGGTGAAGCAGGGAATAAACCCGATTTCTTTTCCGGGGCTTAGAATGGCAATTACCAGCGATGAGTCCAAAGAGATAAACTTTATCGAAAAACCGATTGTTATTATATCTGCTTCCGGTATGTGTGAAGCAGGGCGGATCCGGCATCATTTAAAGCACAATCTCTGGAGAAAAGAGTCCACGGTTTTATTTGTGGGATTTCAGGTGCCGGGCACGCTTGGAAATGCTCTGTTAGGCGGCGCAAAAGAAGTAAAGCTGTTTGGTGAAACGATTCATGTACAGGCGGAGATTTTAAATCTTCCGGGCATCAGCAGTCATGCGGACAGGGATCATTTGCTGGAATGGGCGGCCAAAATTAAAAATCCTCAAAAGATTTTTGTCGTGCACGGCGACGATAAGGTCTGCGACGCGTTTGCCGCGCATTTGGAACGCGAGCTTTCGGTATCTGCCGTTGCGCCTTACAGTGGGGATTGTTACGATCTTCTGACGGGGGAGATGGTTGCAAAAGGAAGCAGAGAGCATGCGTCAGGAAAGAAGACCGGCGAAAAAACGATTTCCAATGTATTTTCAAGGCTTTTGGCAGCGGGACAACGGCTCTTAACCGTTATCAATCGCTGCGAAGGCATGCCCAACAAAGAACTGGGCAGATTTGCGGATCAGATTAATTCTCTTTGTGATAAATGGGAACGCTGACTTTCAGGACAGATAATGCCGCATGCTCTTTAGCGCCGACTTTTCAAGGCGGCTGACCTGGGCCTGGGAAATATGGATTTCTTCCGCTACTTCCATCTGCGTTTTTCCTTCAAAGAAACGGAGTTTTATGATATAGTTTTCCCGTTGGTTTAGATGCTTCATGGCATCGTTTACGGAAAGGGATTCGATCCAGTTTTCTTCTTTGTTTTTTTTGTCGCTGACCTGGTCCATAACATAAAGCGTATCGCCGCCGTCCGTATAGACGGGGTCATAAAGCGAGAGAGGGCTTTGAATGGCGTCAAGCGCAAAAACAAGTTCTTCCTTGGGGATTCCTGTGGAATCTGCAATATCCTGTATGGTGGGTTCCTTGAAGGATGTTCTGGATAATTCTTCCTTTGCGTGAATGGCTTTGTAGGCAGTGTCGCGCAGTGAGCGGCTGACGCGTATGGAAGATGCGTTATCCCGTAGATAGCGTCGGATTTCACCAATAATCATGGGGACGGCGTAGGTGGAAAATTTTACGCCGATGGTATCGTCAAAGTTATCAATGGATTTGATCAGGCCGATGCATCCGATTTGAAACAGATCGTCAACGTTTTCATTATTGCCGGAAAAACGTTTGATTACGCTTAATACGAGCCTTAAGTTGCCTTTGATATATGTTTCCCGCGCAGCGGCGTCGCCGGCTTTGATTTTTTTAAATAATTCTTCTTTTTCCTCTTCCTTGAGGATGGGGAGCTTTGATGTATTAACACCGCAGATTTCGACTTTGTAGACTGCCATGAGAAGACCTCCAGTTTCTTAAAGTAGTATATAAAAATCATTCTCACTTTTGACTGTTTTTATTCATAAAAAACGATTCTCCAAATGAAGTTGCAAACAGAGAAAAAATACAATTGGACGAGGTGAAATAATGCAAGATTCAATCGATAAAAGAAATTTCAGGGAAAGATGCGCCAGGAGCATCGTAAAGGGATATAATGTGCGTTATGTTGTGCAGGAAGCGACAGACGCGCCACAGGCAGCGGAAGCTGCGCAGGAAGCGGTGCAGAAGCCGGATTTGGAAGAACATGCGTTTCAGGCGGATAAAAGATATGCGCATGTGCCGTCTTCGCAGTATGGAACGAAGAGTGTGCAGGATCCTGTAACAAAAGAGCAGATAGAGAAGATTTTGGGGGAGCAGAAAGAAGATTTGTTTGAGGCAATGAAAGAAATGCAGTAAACTGCATACAATGGTACTAAGAAGCGCAAACAGGATGCGGAGGAAGTCGCATGAGTACCATCACACTGCACAAATACCATGGTTTGGGGAATGATTACCTGGTATTGGATCCAAATGAGAATCAGATGGTTTTGCAGGAGCGGAAGATAAAAATGCTTTGCCGGAGGAATTTCGGCGCAGGAGCCGACGGGATCTTATACGGACCATTTTTGGAAGACGGGCAGATCAAAGTTTATATTTACAATTCGGATGGCAGCGAGACGCAGCGCAGCGGAAACGGCGTACGGATTTTTGCTAACTATTTAAAAGATACGAAGTATGTGACAGAACAAAAATTTGTGCTGACAACGAAGTCAGGGGATGTGGAAGTGGAATTTCTGGATGAAACCGGAAATCTTATGCGGGTGAATATGGGAAAAGCGGATTTTATGGCAGCTTCCATTCCGGCAGACGGATTTGAGCATGAAATTGTAAATGAACCGCTGATGTTTCACGGGGCGCTGTATAATACGACCTGCCTTTCCATGGGAAATCCCAATTGCGTGATTATGACGGAAGAAGTTTCCAGCAGACGCGTAAAGGAGCTTGGGCCGTATGTGGAAAACGCGTCTTATTTTTCGGACAGAATGAATCTGCAGTTGTGTAAAGTAGAGGATAAAGACCGGTTAAAGATAGAGATTTATGAGAGAGGGTCAGGTTATACGCTAGCTTCGGGTACGGGAGCCTGTGCGGCGGCAGCGGCGGCTTATCGAATGGGGCTTGTGGCAGACAGGATGACGGTGGAGATGCCGGGCGGTCCTTTGTTCATTGAAATAGAAGAGGACGGAACGGTTTATATGACCGGCGCGGTAAAAAAGATTGGAACTTTTGTGATAGAAGAGGATTTTTTTTCGTAAGTTCCATAACAGTGAATGAACAGAAGGTGTAAAGCCCGTTTCACGGACTTTACACCGTTTCTTTTTTCTAGTATAATGCATGGGACAGATACAAAGAAAAGAGTTTGGGACAGGTGAAAAAGATGAAAATTTCAGAAATTTTAAGCAGCAAAAAAATTGGGATTTCCTGCGAGTTGTTTCCTCCTAAGCTGGGAAGCCAGCTGGATAACGTAAAAGAAGTGGTAAAAGAGATGGCGGAGATCAAGCCGTCTTATATGAGCATCACATATGGAGCCACCGGAGGCACAAGCGAATATACGGTGGATATTGCCAACGAAATACAAAACGTAAACCATATTCCGGCGCTTGCTCATTTAACATGCGCCTCATCCGGAAAAGAAAAAGTGCATGCGGTAATAGAACAGTTAAAGGCAGCCGGGATTGAGAATATCTTAGCGCTTCGCGGCGATATTTTAGAAGGCGCTGATTATCCGGTGCAAAAGGATTACAGATATGCAAGCGAATTGATTTATGATGTGAAGAGCCGGGGAGATTTTTGCATTGGGGGAGCCTGTTATCCGGAGGGGCACCCGGAGGCAAAAACAATAAACGAGGATTTGATCCATCTCAAGGAAAAAGTGGATGCCGGATGTGATTTTCTGACTACGCAGATGTTTTTCGACAATAATATCTACTATAATTTCATGTACAAGGTCTTACAGAAAAATATTACGGTTCCTGTGATTCCCGGAATTATGCCGGTCACAAACGGCGGGCAGATGAAAAAAATCATATCGCTCTCCGGCAATATGGCACCGCCGCGTTTTAAAGCGATCGTGGACCGGTTTTCAGACAGTCCCGCGGCAATGCGGCAGGCGGGGATCGCTTATGCCACGGAGCAGATCATTGATTTGATTGCAAACGGCGTCAACCACATTCATATTTATACGATGAACAAACCGAGCGTGGCCGGAGAGATTTTCCGCAATTTATCGGATATTTACATCAGGGATTAGAAGGCGTTTTGTTTGAGCCTCTTTTTCCATAGAATGTATACGGAAAGCATAGAGGTAAGAACCTGGCTTAAGAGCATTCCGATCAGATACGCTTTAAGTCCGTGCAGGGGGATCCCGAAAAAGACAAAGCATATGCGCACAAGGATCCCGAGAAGATTTAACAGAAACGGGTATCCGGGCATTCCCAGTCCATGCATGATGCTGGAGAGGATGGACGATAAAAACAGAAAAGGGCAGATAAAGCTTAACATACAGATAAATTTTCCGGCAAGAGAGTTGCCGAATAAAAAACTGCCGATCCATTTTCCGGTGAACAACAGGCCGCCCGTACAAAGGGAGCCAAGCAGCAGACAGGTAAAGATAGTCTGTGAGATGGTCATTCTGATTTTTCTGCTGTCATTCTGGCTGTCCGCTTCGGAAATTGCAGGCAGGATCATTACGGAAACGGAATTGGTAAATACGGTGGGAAGCGTGACGACAGATAAAGCCATTCCCGTAAGCACGCCATAAAGGCTAAGGGAATCTGATTGGGAGTAACCGAACAGACAGAGCCTTGAAGGAATTAAAATGGATTCAAAACTGGCAAATAAGGTCAGGGCCAGCCGGTTCATGCTAAGAGGAACGGAGTAGGTGAGAAGCTTAAAGCCGGGGGATGATACCCGAAACCCGGTGGAAGCGGCTTCTTCTTTTTTGGAGAGCATCAAGGATGTGATGCAGAAGAGAAAAGCGCCCGCTTCTCCAAATACCAGACCCCATACGGCAATGGAAGCGTCAATCGGCTTTCCCTGCTCCAGCCGAATCTGGTATATGACAAATACAAAAATAACGCGTACAAATTGTTCGATAAAAGAGGAAACAGCCGGTATGGCCGCTTTTTTTCTTCCATAGTAGTATCCGTGGATGCAGGAATGGACGGACGCGAGGGGGATGGATAAGGCAAGAATCGGGATCAGCGGTTCGCATCTGGGTTCGAGCAGTATATTATTTGCGATAAACGTAGAAAAACGAAATAAAATTAGCATGGAACCAAGGGAAAGCGCGCCGGAAGCAAGCAGCGCAAAGCGCAGGAAGCGTTTCGGTGAAAAAGGATCCCGTATCTGGTATTCGGCGATAAATTTTGAAAGCGCGGTACTTAGTCCGGAAACGGTAATAGCGAAAAATATGGTTGAAATCGGAAAAATAAGCTGATAGATACCCAGTCCTTCTGCACCGATTGTTCTCGACAGGAATATTCTATAAAAGAAGCCTATGATTTTGCCGAGGATGCCGGAAGCAGTCAAAAGCAACGTACCATAAATGAGGGGGTTTTTTAGTTTTTTTAAAATCTGCACGAAGTCACCATCAAAATCAGGGGTTTTCAGTATTATATGAGAAACGGAGTGCAAAAATGAGTAAGATGATTTATTTAGATCATGCGGCTACGACGAGAACCCTGCCGGAGGTGGCGGCAGCTATGGAACCATATCAGGACATCTATTACGGGAATCCTTCTACCATTTATGAATTTGGTGAAAAAAGCAGAGAAGCGATTGAATACGCAAGAAGAGTGATCGCAAAAACAATACGCGCCAGGCCGGAGGAAATTTATTTTACGTCGGGCGGCACAGAATCGGATAACTGGGCATTGAAGGAGGCCGTTCATCTGTATGAGCGTGTAAATCATGGAAAAAAAGGGCATATTTTAACTACGCCGGTGGAACACCATGCAATTTTAAACAGCTGCGAGGAGCTAAAACAGATGGGATGCGGTATCTCGTACCTGCATGTGGATCAAAGCGGGAGAGCGCTTCTTGCGGACGCGGAAAATGCGATTTCGGAACACGAGGACGTCTGCCTGATTTCGGTTATGTATGCCAACAATGAAATCGGGACGATAGAGCCGGTCGATGAGCTGGGAAGAATGGCGAAGAAAAGGCAGGTTTTGTTTCATACGGACGCGGTGCAGGCATACGGACATCTGCCCATTAACGTACAAAGAGACAATATTGATATGCTGAGCGCAAGCGCGCACAAATTCGGGGGACCGAAAGGCGTGGGATTTTTGTATATCCGAAAGGAAATCAATCTTCCGGCATTTGTTCATGGCGGCGCGCAGGAAAGCAACCGAAGAGCCGGAACGGAAAATGTGCCCGGAATTGTGGGAATGGGAAAAGCAGCGGAACTTGCGCACAAAAGAATGCGTATGGAGAGCCGCAAAATCCGGTATTTGAGAGACTGCCTGGCATATCGTATTTTACAGGAGATTGAAGATGTGGTAATGACGGGAAGCCGGAGATACAGGCTTGCCAATAATGCCAGCTTTTGCTTTAAGGGAATTACCGGAGAGGCCGCCGCGATTCTTTTGGATACGCAGGGAATCTGCGTTTCTTCCGGCTCGGCATGTTCTACCGGAAGCCTTGAGGATTCCCATGTGCTTACGGCGATTGGAATAGAAAGCGAATGGGCTCAAGGGGCCATTCGTATTACGCTTGGAGCGGAAAATACAAAAGAAGAGATGGATTATGTGGCGGAAAAAATAAAGATGGTGGTCAAAGATATGCGGGGCCATTGATGTTTGAATTGGAGAATACAAATGGGAAAAAAGAAAGTGGTCGTAGGCATGTCCGGAGGCGTCGATTCCTCTGTGGCGGCTTACTTGTTAAAGGAACAGGGATATGAAGTAATCGGCGTTACCATGCGGCTGTGGCAGGAAGATTCCGAAAGGGAAGAAACCGGGGCAGAGTGCTGTTCCCTTAGCGCGGTTTCCGATGCGAGAAGAGTTGCGGATGAGCTTGGGATTCCTTTTTATGTAATGAATTTTGCGGATGTCTTTAAAAAAAGCGTCGTTGATTATTTTGTTTCGGAATATCTGCATGGAAGGACGCCCAATCCCTGTATCGCGTGCAACCGTTACGTCAAATGGGATGCGCTGTTAAAACGCGGCATGGAAATCGGAGCCGATTATATTGCAACCGGGCATTATGCAAGAATTATAAAGAGAGAAAACGGAAGGTATGCCGTATCCGTGTCAAAAACAGACAAAAAAGACCAGACTTACGCGCTGTATCATCTGACACAGGAGCAGCTTGCCCATACGCTGATGCCGGCAGGGGAATATACAAAAGAAGAAATCCGTTCAATTGCGGACAGGATCGGCCTTCGTGTGGCGGATAAGCCGGACAGCCAGGAAATTTGCTTTATACCGGATCACGATTACGCGGGATTTATTGCGCGCATGGCAGGAGAAAGAATGCCGCGGGAGGGAAATTTTGTTCGTTTGGACGGAACGGTTTTGGGAAAGCATAAAGGCATTGCCCATTATACAATCGGACAGAGAAAAGGGTTGAATCTGGCTATGGGGCATCCTGTGTTTGTGACGGAAATCCGCCCGGATACAAATGAAGTGGTTATCGGAGAAGCGGAAGATGTCTTTTGCAAAGAGCTTATGGCGGATCAGGTTCATTATATGGGCGTGGAAAAGATGGAAGACGGCATGCGGTTTTTGACGAAAATACGCTATGCGCACCAGGGAGCAATGGCGTCTGTCTTTTTGGAACATGACGGAAAGCTGCGCGTTGTATTTGATGAACCACAGCGCGCAGTTACGCCGGGCCAAGCAGTCGTTTTCTATGAACAGGACTGCATCGCCGGAGGAGGCGTCATTTTGTAAGCGGGAAGAAAACAGGTTTTCTGTTTTGAAACACGGTGTAATGCGTAAACTTGGCTTCGCTTAAAAGAGAATAAATTTTATCATAATCGTAGGCGATATGTTCCGGCGCATGGGCGTCTGATCCTATGGTTAAGATTTCGCCGCCAAGCTCACGGTAACGTTTTAAAACGGCCTCCGTCGGATTCGGATGATGCAGGCCGTATTTATAGCCCGCCATATTCATCTCGATGCCTTTTCCTTTGGCAATCAGTTTTTTCAGTATTTCATCGATCACGTCTCTGAACTTTTCATAAGAATAAAAAGCATTCTGATTCGGACCGTACCGTACAACATAGTCAATATGTCCATAGACGTCGAAGTTATCAAAAATATCCAGATTTTCCAGGATGGATTCAAAATATTCCCGGTAAGCTTCGTCTTCGGTTTTCCCTGCATAGAAATCGGGATAATAAGGATCGAAACCGTGTACAACATGGGAGGAGGCAATAACCAGGTCAAAATCCGCGGCGGATAAAAAATCATTGTACCGCTGCTTCAAATGCGGCTGTAAGCCAAGCTCTACGCCAATTCGGACCGAAATTTGATTTTTATATTTTCTTTCAAGGGGTTTTAAAGTATGAAAATAAGTTTTCGGGTCAAATTGAAACGGAGTCGGCCCCGGATAGTCCCAGTCGATATGGTCCGTAAAACAGATGCCGTCTAATTGTTTGCGTATGGCGGACAGAATCATCTCTTCCGGGTCAGCCGTGCTGTCACCGGAGAAGCGGCAGTGCATATGTGTGTCCCAGTACATAAAAACCTCCTTATTCGTCGCCAAAGCATCTTGCAATGGCATATCCTACGCCGTCATTGTTGCAGGATCTGGTCACAAAGTCGCAGACAGATTTTATTTCGTCTTCTGCATTTTCCATTGCAACGGCATATCCGGCGGCTTTTAAAATATCCAGATCATTTTCGCTGTCTCCGCAGACCATGGAATCCTGTAACGGAATATGCAGATAGTTGCAGAGAAAAGAAAGCCCCGTGCCTTTTGTTACGCCGGCTTTTGTGAATTCCAGATTGTGGTAGCCGCCGCATACAACGTGAAGATCCGGGCGTTTTAGCAGAAATTTCTTCGTTTCTTCCCGGTCAATCAGCTTTCCGTCCGATTCCTGCTCAAATGTCAGAGTCGCTTTTTGCAGAGCCAGTCTGTTTTCCTGCATATAGGCGGCCAGATCCGGGACCTGGTTTCTGGTTGTTAATATATAATTTTTGACCGATTCCGGAAGTATCCTGGAATGGCGTATGATATGAAACGTCGAGCTTTGCGTATAGGCGTTGCCATCGATAAAAGCGTCTAAATGCAGATGAAATTTTTTGAGAGAATTGCAGATTTCCGCGGCTGTTTCCGGCGCAATGGCGTCTTCATACAGGCATGTTTTGTCTGCAATGCGGTAAATGGCGGCTCCGTTTGCAGTGATCGCATACGCGATGCCAAGTTCTTTGGCAACGTCGAACGGCAGTCCGGTAAACGGGCGTCCGGTGGAAATGACAATTGTCGTTTTTTTGCGTACGGCTAAGCGTATCTGCTCTCTGGTGTAAGGGGTGACTTCCCCGGCGCCGGAAAAAAGCGTTCCATCCAAATCCAGGGCAATGATTTTAGGGGTAAACATAGCATTCCTCCTGTCTTTTTCGCGGGTTTTTGGGCCAATTCGGCATTTTGCCAAGTATAACACAATATTTTTGTAAATAAAAGAAAATTTTCATAAACTAAGGGGAAGGGCTTGTTTTTTTAGAAAAAATTGGTTAAAATAAAAACAGGTTGGGCGCAGGCCCCGAAAAATTAAAATTCTAGGAGGAATTAGGAATGGCAGTAAGAGTAGCAATTAATGGATTTGGCCGTATCGGCCGTCTGGCATTCAGACAGATGTTTGGAGCAGAAGGATATGAAGTAGTGGCAATCAACGATTTAACAAGCCCGAAAATGTTGGCGCATTTGTTAAAGTATGATTCTTCTCAGGGCAAATACGAATTAGCAGATAAAGTAACTGCTGGAGAAGATTCCATTACCGTTGACGGACAGGAAATCAAAATCTACGCATTTCCGGATGCCAACAACTGCCCTTGGGGTGAATTAAAAGTAGACGTTGTTTTAGAGTGTTCCGGATTCTATACAAGCAAAGACAAAGCTCAGGCTCATATCAATGCCGGCGCTCGTAAGGTTGTAATTTCCGCTCCGGCTGGAAATGATCTTCCTACAATTGTTTACAACACCAACCATGAGACATTGAAGGCTGAAGATACCATTATCTCAGCAGCATCCTGTACGACAAACTGCCTTGCTCCTATGGCAGACGCATTAAATAAATATGCTCCGATCCAGTCCGGAATCATGGTTACCATCCATGCTTACACAGGCGATCAGATGACGCTTGACGGACCGCAGAGAAAAGGCGATTTGAGAAGATCCCGCGCGGCAGCGGTAAACATCGTTCCGAACAGCACAGGCGCAGCAAAAGCAATCGGCCTTGTTATTCCGGAATTAAACGGCAAATTAATCGGTTCCGCACAGCGTGTTCCGACGCCGACAGGTTCCACCACGATCCTGACGGCAGTTGTAAATAAAGCAGACGTTACCGTTGAAGGAATCAATGCAGCTATGAAAGCGGCAGCAAATGAATCTTTCGGATACAATGAGGATGAAATCGTATCTTCTGACATCATCGGAATGAAATACGGTTCCTTATTCGATGCGACACAGACAATGGTAAGCAAGGTATCAGATGATTTGTATGAAGTTCAGGTTATTTCCTGGTATGACAATGAGAACAGCTATACATCTCAGATGGTTCGTACAATCAAATACTTCTCAGAGTTAGCATAATTCAAGACTCATTAAGGGGTCCGGTCTATATGGGCCGGACTCCTTTTATCTTTTCAAATTAAAAGGAGGACATGATCCATGTCATTAAACAAAAAATCAGTAGACGACATCAATGTAAAAGGCAAACGCGTCCTTGTAAGATGCGATTTTAACGTACCTTTAAAAGATGGAAGCATCACAGATGAAACGCGTATCAAAGCAGCGCTTCCGACGATTCAGAAGTTAATTGCAGACGGCGGCAAAGTAATTCTCTGCTCCCATCTTGGCAAAGTAAAGAATGGCCCGAACGAAGGCGAGTCCTTAGCTCCCGTTGCAAAAAGATTATCCGAAAAACTTGGCAAAGAAGTAAATTTTGTGGCTGACTATAATGTGACAGGAGAAGCGGCAACTGCGGCTGTAAATGCGATGAATGAAGGCGATGTGGTTCTGCTTCAGAATACCCGTTTCCGCGGTAAGGAAGAGACGAAAAACGGCGAAGAATTCAGCAAAGAGCTTGCGGATCTGGCAGACGTATATGTATGCGATGCATTTGGCTCTTCTCACAGAGCGCACGCTTCCGTTGCGGGCGTAACGAAATTTATCTCTGAAAAAGGCGGAGAGAATGCAGTAGGATACTTAATGCAGAAAGAAATTGATTTCCTCGGCAACGCCGTAGAAAATCCGGTAAGGCCGTTTGTGGCAATCCTTGGCGGCGCAAAAGTTGCGGATAAGTTAAACGTAATTTCCAACCTGCTTGAGAAATGCGACACATTAATTATCGGCGGCGGCATGGCGTATACATTCTTAAAGGCACAGGGGTATGAAATCGGAAATTCCCTGGTAGACGATTCCAAGATTGACTACTGCAAAGAAATGACTCAGAAAGCAAAAGATCTCGGCAAGAAATTACTGCTTCCGGTTGATTCTGTAACGGTAGCTGCATTTCCAAATCCGATCGATGCGAAAATCGACGTGGAGACTTATGCAGTTGAAAATATGCCGGCGGACCGCGAGGGCTGTGACATTGGACCGAAGACGGCGGAAATGTATGCAGACGCCGTGAAATCTGCAAAAACCGTTGTATGGAACGGACCGATGGGCGTATTTGAAAATCCGATTCTTGCAGAAGGCACGATTGCAGTGGCCAAAGCGCTTGCAGCAACGGACGCAACGACAATTATCGGCGGCGGCGATTCCGCAGCGGCTGTAAATCAGCTTGGCTTTGCAGATAAGATGAGCCACATTTCCACAGGCGGCGGCGCGTCTCTTGAATTTTTAGAAGGAAAAGAGCTCCCCGGCGTAGTAGCTGCTGACGATAAGTAAAGCACTTAGCGATTGGCGAGCCGAAAGGCGAAGACAGAGCTTAGTGCGTACTTAGTTCGCCGCACTTAGCGAATGCAAGCGGAAGGCGCAGCATGAGGTTAGTAAGGGGAACATGCAGAAGGCACTTAGCGATTGGCGAGCCGAAAGGCGAAGACAGAGCTTAGTGCGTACTTAGTTCGCCGCACTTAGCGAATGCAAGCGGAAGGCGCAGCATGAGGTTAGTAAGGGGAACATGCAGAAGGCGCTTAGCGATTGGCGAGCCGAGAGGCGAAGATAAGTGTAGAAAGTAGATTATAAGAAGGAGATTAAGAAAATGGCAAGAAAGAAAATTATCGCCGGAAACTGGAAAATGAACAAAACCCCAAGCGAGGCAGTTGCGTTGGTGAAAGAGCTGGCTCCATTGGTAGCAAATGAAGAAGCTGACGTTGTATTCTGCGTACCGGCAATTGACATTATTCCGGCTATGGAAGCGGCAAAAGGCACGAATATCCAGATTGGCGCGGAAAATATGTACTATGAGGAAAGCGGAGCATACACAGGAGAAATCGCTCCTGGAATGCTTGTAGACGCCGGCGTAAAATATGTTATCATCGGACATTCCGAGAGAAGAGAATATTTTGCAGAGACAGACGAAACGGTGAACAAGAAAGTGTTAAAAGCATTTGAGCATGGCATTACGCCGATTGTTTGCTGCGGTGAATCTCTGACGCAGAGAAAGCAGGGAATTTACATTGACTGGATCCGTATGCAGATTAAGATTGCGTTCCAGAATGTAACTGCGGATCAGGCCAAAACGGCTGTTATTGCATATGAGCCAATCTGGGCAATCGGAACAGGCGAGACGGCTACATCCGATCAGGCGGAAGAAGTATGTCTGGCTATCCGCAACTGCATCAAAGAAGTATATGATGAAGCTACGGCTGAAGCTATCCGTATTCAGTACGGCGGTTCCGTAAATGCAGGGAATGCGGCAGAGCTGTTTGGAAAACCGGACATCGACGGCGGACTTGTTGGCGGAGCTTCTTTAAAACCGGATTTTGGTAAAATTGTGAATTATAAGAACTAAGAGGCCAATTGTCCATAAAAGTATAAACGCAGTAAAATAGTGGCGCCAGGGGAAATGAATTCCCCTGGCGCTTTGAACATGAATGAAACAATCAGAGCATCCTTTTCAAGGCTATAACAATAACGGTTATAGTCTTTTTTATGTGGAAAAATTGTTTCAGAAAAAAAGACCGTAGATTGTAAGTATTTTTAAATTATTTCTGTATGCATTGCGTAAATATATTCTTTTCCTTGATTCCTGATATTCAAATTGCGGATTTGGATAAAGTTTTTTAGAAAAATAATTTTTGTAACAATTTTTTAAAGTAATGAAAAGAAGTATATGAAACATGTCGAATTATGTCAAATTTTAGTATCTAAACTATTGAAAAAATATGTTAAGATATTAAAAGAATTTAAAATAATGTTGTTTTAAAGAGTAAGTTTTGAAAAAAGAGCTCAAAAAAATTATTAATGGAAGGGGTATCGAAATGTCTCCCAGTAATATTGTTGAAAATTTCGGGATATTAAATGGAAATATCGAACAATGCAGTACAAAAGACGAAAAGAATAATTTCCAAAAAGAGAAAAACGCAAGTCAGAAAATGAGGAAAGATTATGATGTAGCCTTATCCTATGCAAGTGAACAGCAGGTGTTTGTGAACAGGGTGAGAAAAATACTGTCAGAAGAAGGACTGCATGTGTTTTATGCGCCTGATTGCGAGCAGGAATACAAAGCGCAGGATATGTTTGAGAAATTTTATAAAATCTTTCGTTATCAGAGCAAGTTTACGGCTTGTTTTATTTCAAAGGAATATTTAGAAAAAGATTATACCATGCAGGAATATGAAGCGTCATATTTAAAAAATAGAGACACAGGCGAAAACAGAGTGATTATTGTGAACTTTGACGGAAGTAAAATTCCGTATTTGGATCCGGACATTAATTATATAGACGCCCGGAATATAAGGGAAGTACAGGTTGCAGACCATATTTTAAATATAGTAAAAAAAAGTGGTGAGAGCGCTTATGAATGATTCGGACATCTTAGAGGAGGACCATGACAGAGAGATCGACTTAAACGATGTAAAAGCCGGACTGAAAGATGATAAAGAGGATGAGTTAAAAGATGCGGCGTCGGCATTTGAACTTCATAATTGCATTATTTTTCAAGGAAGCGGCGATTTTAACACAGTCATCAACCATGGCACTCTAAACGGAAATATAAATCAGAACGCTTCGGGAGGAAATACCGGAAGCAAGTCGGATAATTCAAGTTATAATTTTTGCAGCAAAAAAGGAATTTTAGAATTTATAAGAGATTACAGACAGAAAGAAGACTTTCTGCTGTTTGTAAGCGTTGCTTTTTTGGGATGTGTTCCCGATTTTCTATGGAACGATATTAGAATAAGCCTTCGGAAAGAATTAGCGGACGAGGAGAAAGGAAGTTTTGATTCTTCCCAAATGAACCAGTCTTTTATTAGCATGGACGACAGACTGGCGTTGCTGCATATGACGCTTGTGCAGGCGGAATGTAAGACGTATTTGGGAAAAGTAAATACAAAATGTATTGTATTTTTCGACGATAAGATAAGGCAAAATGTGGAGAAAACGATTTGGGAGCAGGATTATGCTTTGCGAAATAAGATATTGTCCTGGCTGATAAATATGAAAAACGATAATAAAATCGGTACTACAATGGGTTACCAGATTGCAAGCGCATTGTCAGGAATTTCGGTTTTTGACTGGATGTATTTTCAGGAAATGGTTTTTCTCCCGTTGCTTTTGGAAAAGGGCAATAACAATCGCAATTATCTTGTAAATATTTTGACTTATGTGTTGAAAGAGCATCCATATCAGGAATCACTGGATCAGAAAATACAGGAATGGATTTGCAGAAAAGATACATTTTTATGGGAAATTGTATATCGTTTGTATGGCGTTAACCCGCAATATACGTTTCATGACAAAGTGAACAGACAATTGGAATATTATCTGGAAAAAGATTGGAAATCCCGATGTTTGGGAAATGGCAGGTACCGCATTAAGAGGAATTCAAAAGTAGATATTTATCCGGCATACTATAACAAAGAATTGAGAGGACAAATTCTGATCACTTTAATGGGTTTATATAAAAAATGCGATACCTAT
Organism: uncultured Lachnospiraceae bacterium; assembly: GCA_910586725.1. Classification (GTDB taxonomy): domain Bacteria; phylum Bacillota; class Clostridia; order Lachnospirales; family Lachnospiraceae; genus Roseburia_B. Next base: position 41,119 of record CAJUJL010000003.1, read on the forward strand.
GTAAAAAAAGATCTTTTGTCCGATTACTTTATATGGCTTTTGACAGAAGACTATAAGATGGAAGGGTACCCAAGGTATCAGTTAATTTTTGTAGACGCTTTAAATGAGAAAGAAGTTCGTTTAAAAGTCAGGGAAATGTATTGGGATTTCTGGAGCAGATATAAAGTAAGAAATGTATGGGAACAGATTTTGGAAAATCATTTTATGGAATTGGAACGAATGGGCAGATCCTGGCGTTATATGGAAAGATTTTTTCAGACAATTGCGTTTACAGGAAAAGCAGCCGTTTATGAGACGACGTGTAATAGCTTATCCAATATGAGGCGTTCCAGAAAAACAGCAGGGGATATAAAAAAATATTTAACAGAATTATTGCAGCAAAGGAGAGGTTGAGATGATACTTACAACATTTGATCCAATACTGGAAGAAAAGGAGTATATCTGTAAGTTTTTTGCACAAATACCAAATCCCATGTCCGGGACAGAAATCATATTATATTCTTCGGCAAGCAGGAGAAAGTTGTTGATTACAAAAACACCGGGGATCAAACCCAGGGATATACATAAAGGAAAATATGACAGGCAGATCGTGGTGGATTTGAATAAGAAAACAGTATCTTTTTCTGATGAATACCGAAGTAAAGATGCCGGCATAAATTTTGAGATCACAGTGAAGGCCGTTGTAAAAGTCACAGATGCAGATATTGTATGGGAAAGCGGAATACATGACGTCGCGGCGGCTTTGAAGGAAGAAATGGATGCTCAGATCAGTGAAGAAGCGGCTATGTTTGACAGCAATGAAGCAAGAGAACTCAATCAGGATTTAAGAAATGCAATTGAGAATTTGTTCCTTGTGGAATCCGGCATTTCCGTTCAGGGAATTAGTTATACTGTAAAATTAGAGCAAAAGATTGAGAAAATCATAAAGAATCAATCTTATGAAAAGAAGCGTTCTCAAGCAGCGCAGGAAATATCAGATATGTATCGGGATAATCTGGTGGCAGTCTTTGCAGGCGTGGCGGATGGTTCCATGAGTCCTGAATTAGCGTCAGAAAAAGCAAGAGGAAGTTTATCAAAGGATTTTAATGAAAGGATGCGGCAGCTTCAGGCAGTTACGGATTATATGGAACAATTGCGTACCAAAGAACTGGTAGACAGCGCTCATGTGATGAAGCAAATGGAAGATATATTGAAAAGTCTGCCTTTTTCTGATTACAGCAGACAAATTGCGTCGGATGAAAAAAAGGTCCATGGCAGTCTGGAACAAAAAAATGAATTTAAACCAATTGATGATTGAAAATAATTGAGGGATGAGATGATGGATAAAATATATGATGTTAAAAACGCGATAACAGATATATTTTATGGATTATGGGCAAATATGCTTTCATGGAAAGTTTATCAGAGGGCAATGCTGGTGTTGTTCCTTGCAACGGTGATTTTTGGCATTCTTTTGCTTGTAACAATGAGATTACTTGGAAAACTGTTGAAAACAATAGGCAAAAGAGCAATAGAAGGAATATTTTTATTATGGCAGAGCTTTTTTCTTTTTGGCAGCAATAAAGAAGAACAATCCAAAAAGATTCAAAACGTCAATCGGATTACCGAAAAATTTTCTCTATTTACGGATAAAGTTGAGCATTTTGGCGACAGGCTCACAAGGTTTCGGATTGGAAAAATAAAATATTATCTGATTTTTTATTTCGTGTGTATTTTTTTGATCGGGCTGCCGGATATGTTAAGCGGATTTGTAAATGAAAAATATTCTCATATTTTTTCTTTTGGACAGACAATCTATTGTAATTGGGAAAGCGGGATCAATCAGAAGGCCGAAGCATATGAACCGATCATAGAGAAAAGAGAAGAACCGGAAAACACTGAAACGGAAGAAAGCGCTGCCTCCCAACAGGACGGCGTATGGCTGCGGCTTTCCGGCGCCGGAATTGAAGGCACAAATATCCGCTCTGGGCCGGGTGTGGAATACGACAGCATTGGTATGCTGTCGGGTGAAGTGCGTATGCTCTATGTCAATGAACAGGGGAAATGGTGCTGCGTAGAGTTAGAAGACGGCACGCAGGGATGGATTAACAGTAAGCTTCTGGAACGGATCGAATAAGTTTTGGAACGTTAGAAAATAGTATCGAAATACAGGGAGGTAACATAAAATAACAGTACGGGAATGCCATAATTTGTCTATTTCTTGACACAATGCCAAAATTGTAATATTGTATTTTTAGTATGAATTATCCCACGGTGTATCCGGTGGCTGATTCAATGCAAAAATCAACGGAAGGCTCTGCTTACGGCTGAAAAGCCTCATGCGGGCGGAAAGGTAATATGGTAAATTTAGTCATTCTATTGGAGTGTTTTGGCATATGCCTGACTGTTATTGCGTTGTTCCTCCTGTTGAATGGAGAAGGAGCCAAAGAACAGAAGCTTCTGATTCTTATTATGTGCGGTTCTTTGGTTCAGAACGTAGGTTATTTGCTGGAATTGATTGCGCCTACTATGGAGTCAGCCATGACAGCGGTCAAGGTGGAGAATGTTGGTTCCGCTTTTGTGCCGTTGTGTTATTGCTGGTTTATTTACATCTATTGCTATAAAACTCCGCCGAAAATCTTTTTAAGAATTCTTACCGCGGTCAGTTTCTTTGCGCTGCCTTCGGTATTTTTTAACTGGCATGGTTTGTTCTACCAGGAAGTTCAGTGGGTGGCGGATCCGGGTGGATTTTATCATGTCAATATCACATATGGGCCCCTGTATGTGTTTTTTTTGTTCAGCCGTATCATCATCCCTTATACGCTGTGCATCTACACATTGGTAAGCGCGATTCATGAGCGTTCGGACCGACAGGTGAACCGCCAGTATTGGACGATTCTTGGGATTTCCACTTTGCCGGTCGTTATGCTGGTCGCTTATGTCTGTAAATTAGTGAAGATATTTGATTTTACTCCGGTTACGCTGATGATTTCCATGGCTATGGTCGTTATCGTCGTCTGGAGCCGCCGTAATTACGATTTTCGTCATCTTGCGGCAGAGAAAGTTCTGGAGAGTCTGGGAGACGGCGTAATCGTATTGGATGACCATGATCGTCTGGTCAGCTACAACAGGGCTGCGGCAAATATTTTTACCGGCTTGCCGGCTCATAAGCTGGGAGAAAATATCCGGGTAGTTGAGGACTTTCGCGAGGAAATGATCCACGAGGATATTTCCCAGAGTTTTTCGATCCACGAACGGCATTACAAAAGCCATACCAAGCATATTATAGGTGAGAACGGTAAGATACAGGGCTGCGTTATTTTAATTCTGGATTTGACGGACATTAACGCCTATATCAATGAAATCAAGCGTGTGCGGTGCGAGGCGGAAAAAGCCAGCATTGCTAAAAGTGAGTTTCTGGCCAATATGTCTCATGAAATACGGACTCCGATGAACGCTATTATCGGATTAAATGATATTATTATGGAGGAATGCGAAGATTCCGGGATCTATGAACATGCCAAGGATGTACAGTCTGCTGCGAAAAGTCTGCTGGCGATTATCAATGATATTTTGGATTTGTCTAAGGTTGAGGCGGGCAAAATGGAATTAGTGTATGTGGATTATTACATAAAAGCGATGGCGGATGAGATTATAGCAATGATGGATATGGCGGCTTCACAGCGTGGACTGATCCTGAAATATGAGTGCGATAAAGCGATTCCCTGCAGATACAGCGGGGATGACGGCAGAATCAAACAGATTTTGATCAACATTTTAAGTAATGCGATTAAATTTACGACAGAAGGATACGTGCGCGTATGGATTACCGGGAAACCGGGGAAGAACGCGGATGAGGAGATACTTGTTTTCCGTGTGGAGGATACCGGCTGCGGCATTCGTAAAGAAGATCTTGGTAAGATTTTTGAAGATTTTCGCCAGGTGGATTCCAAGCGGAATCGGAGCGCGGAGGGGACCGGACTAGGGCTTGCGATTGTGAAACATCTGGTGGAACTGATGCAGGGCGCAATCGAGGTGGAAAGCGTCTACGGTAAGGGGACGGTAGTTTCGATTCAGATTCCCCAGAAGATCGTAGATCAGCGTCCGGTTTCAATGATGCGGGAGTTGCCAGGGAAAGAGCAAAGAAATGCAGGCAGTTTTCGGGCGCCGGGAATCAAAGCGCTTATTGTCGATGATAATGTGACAAACCGTAAGGTGGCAAGAGGTTTTTTGAAGAATTATGCCTTTGAACTATCCGAGGCGGAAAGCGGGCCGGAGGCTGTGGATCTGGTGCGTCTTAACCGGTATGATATTATTTTTATGGACCATATGATGCCTGGCATGGACGGTATAGAGGCCGCGGAGATTATCCGCAGGGACTGTGGGGAAAACGGAAAGGCTCCCGTAATGGTTGCATTGACCGCCAACGCCATGCAGGGGATGCGGGAACACTTTCTAAAGTGCGGTTTTCAGGATTTTATTGCAAAACCGCTCGACAGAAAAGAGTTAAACGATCTTTTGCTGCGCTGGGTGCCGGAAGAACAAAGACAGACGGCAGAAGCGGCAGAGGAATCCGGATTGCTGGACGCGGCGGCATTTCCGATTGAAGGGATAGATATAGATGCTGCGAACCGGTATTACTCCGGAGATGAAGCAGGTTTTGTGGAGCTGCTGGAGATTTATTGCATGGACGGCAAACGTAAGAGAGAGCTTTTGTATGAGGTTGTGGAATCGGATATTTCACGCTATCAGATAGAAGTGCACGGGCTAAAGAGCGCGTCTGCAAATATCGGAGCCATGGATGTTTCCGCCATGGCCCGCGCACAGGAACAGGCGGCCATACAGGGTGACAGGGAGTCGATTGCAAGGGACTTTCCATTACTTTTGGGAGAATATGAGACGCTTTTGGAGCATATTGAACAGTTTTTGAAACGACGCAGACAAAAGAATCATGCAGAAGAAAAGCTTCCCTGCATGACGATACTGGAGATCAGAGAAAAGACAGGGGATGCACTGGAAGAACTAAAGCATTTTCGATCCCGGCAGTGTGCGGAAAAAGTAGATGCAATGCTGCTTCATGATCTGCCAAAGGAGACGGAAAAAATCCTTTTGCAGATACAGGAACAGCTGCGATTATATGAAGATGACAATGCGGAAGATTTGTTGAGTCAATTACTGAAAATGCTTGAAAAGGAGGAGGAACGCGAATGAGTCAAACAGGAGAAAAGGACTCGAAAAAGCGAATTTTAGCTGTGGATGATACAGCGATTGTATTAGCGCGAATTTCGAATACCCTGCGGGATGAGTATGATGTAATTACCGCGAATTCCGGAGTGCGTGCCTTGAAATATCTGGAGCAGGAAAAGCCGGATCTGATCCTGCTGGATATTCAGATGTCACAGAAAGACGGTATTGAGACGCTTCGGGAGATTCGTGCGATGAAGGATCGGTGGGATATACCGGTGATTATGCTTACGGGCATGGAAGAGAAGGATTTTGTTCTGGCGAGCGCCAAGCTGGGAATACGTGATTACATACTGAAACCATTTGGTTCGGAAGAGCTCTTAAAAAGAATCCGCCGTGTTTTTGAGCAGGAAGAGCAGAGTTTCGTTGGACTATGGTAAATCAGAGGAAGATCGGGAGAAATCCCTTTCTTCCTTTTTTCTTCTTTTGAACTGAAATGGAGTTTATCCAAAATGAGATTGATTTGCGGCAGGACAGGGAATCTGGCAATTAATACCGCTTGAATGGCAGATTATTTTATGAGATAATTCCTCCGAAATAAAGTAGACAAAATATTAAAAAATTGTTAAAATATTCTAAAAAAATAAAAGGAGAAAATACAAATGAACGAGAAGAATGAGTTCAAACCTTTTGTTCCTGCCAGCAAGACACTGCCGGAATTTACGGCGACTTCCATTATTCTTGGAGTGGTTCTGGCGGTTGTGTTTGGCGGGGCAAACGCATACCTGGGCCTTCGTGTGGGTATGACGGTATCGGCGTCGATTCCGGCGGCGGTGATTTCTATGGGAATTATCCGGAAAGTGTTGAAAAAAGATTCTATTCTTGAGAATAATATGGTGCAGACGATTGGTTCTGCCGGAGAATCTGTTGCAGCGGGCGCAATCTTTACCCTTCCGGCGTTATTTTTATGGGCGTCAGAATGGGGGACAGCCTCTCCTTCGCTGATTGAAATTGCAGCGATTTCGTTTATCGGAGGAGCGCTTGGAATTTTGTTTATGGTACCGCTTCGGAAAGCGTTGATTGTACAGGAGCACGGAACGCTGCCTTATCCGGAGGGACAGGCGTGCGCGGAGGTATTGGTAGCGGGAGAAGAAGGCGGAGCAAAGGCGTCGACCGTATTTGCCGGACTTGGAATCGCAGCGGCATATAAATTTATTGCGGATGGGCTAAAGGCGTTTCCAAGCGAAGTGCATTATGAAATCCCGGCTTACAAAGGATCGGGCGTCGGTATGGATGTGCTTCCGGCGCTTCTTGGCGTCGGTTATATCTGCGGACCCAAAATTTCTTCGTACTTATTCTGCGGCGGCGTTATGGGATGGTTTGTATTGATGCCGTTGATTGTTTTGTTCGGCTCGAATATGGTTTTATTTCCGGCCAGTGTCAGCATAGCCGAGCTGTATGCGGAGAAGGGGTCTTATGCGATCTGGACGAATTACATCAAATACGTAGGCGCCGGAGCGGTAGCATGCGGCGGCGTATTGAGTCTGATCAAATCTTTGCCGTTGATTATCAAGACATTCCGTGAAGCGTTAAAGGGATTTGGAAAAGGGCAGGTGACGGACGAGCGCACTAATCAGGATTTGAATATAAAAGTAATTTTGATTGGAGTTGTCGTACTTACGCTTTCCATATGGATCATTCCGGTCATCCCGATTAATCTGTTCGGCGCGTTTTTGATTGTAATTTTTGGTTTCTTTTTTGCAACGGTTTCATCCAGAATGGTAGGTCTGGTAGGAAGCAGTAATAATCCGGTTTCCGGTATGACGATTGCAACGCTTTTGGTATCTTCCATGGCTTTAAAAGCAACCGGAATGGTTGGACAGGCCGGTATGACGGCTGCCATTGCGATTGGCGGCGTGATCTGTATTATCGCGGCGATTGCCGGAGATACGTCACAGGATTTAAAAACAGGTTATATTTTGGGCGCAACGCCAAAGAAGCAGCAGATCGGTGAGATTGTCGGCGTTGTGGCTTCCGCGATCGCAATCGGCGGTGTGTTGTATCTGCTGGATCTTGCATGGGGCTATGGTTCTGCGGATCTTCCGGCTCCACAGGCGACGCTGATGAAAATGATTGTAGAAGGCGTTATGGGAGGCAATCTGCCCTGGACGCTTGTCGGAATTGGCGCATTTATTGCAATTATTGTAGAGATTTTGGGAATTCCGGTGCTTCCGTTTGCAATTGGACTGTATCTTCCGATACATTTAAGCACGCCGATGATGGTCGGAGGAATTGTCAAATGGCTGGTAGATAAGAAAAAGAACATCAGCCAGAAGGAGAAGAAAGATGCGGATGCAAACGGTGTGCTGTATTGTTCCGGATTGATTGCGGGAGAAGGCCTGGTAGGCATTTTCCTTGCAGTTCTGGCGGTTATACCGGTAGGAGAGGATGGCAATGTGGGATCCGTAATCGGAGAGTTTTTGTCGAATAGGATTCCGGCTCTTGCAGATGCGCAGATTGGAAATATCGTCGGTCTTTTGGCGTTTGGACTGCTTGTGCTTTCACTTTGGAAGTTCTGCTTCCGTAAAACGAAAAAAGCCTGAAGGCAGAAGGGGATTTTGTGATTAATCAAAAAAAGAATTTTATGGATTATATTCCCGTTTGTAATCCGGTGAACAGCTGGGATGTGAACAAGAAGGACATGGTTGTTGTTCATGTGGTAAATCGGGGATTTTATAACTGGATTGCACAAAAGATATTTAAAAGGCCAAAGGTCAGTCATATTGTACTGGATGAATATGGCAGCTTTGTATGGCAGAAGATGGACGGAAAGAGAACGGTATTCGACATTTCCAAACTGGTGTCGGAGCATTTTGGGAAAGATGCGGAACCGGTTGTGGAACGGCTGGTAACATATGTTCAGATACTCTATCAGAATAAATTTATAGGTTATGTGAAGCAAAAATAAATACAGATATTTTATGGAGACAGGATTTTTCCTGTCTCTATTTGCTGGACGAAGAAAAAGAAAAATGTTATACTGTTTATGACGTTACATAAGAGGAGGACTTTATGCGGCAAAAATATACATCTGGTTGTGTCGGCATACTGATTTTGCTGCTGTGCTTATGCGGGTGCGGAAAAGCGGAGGAACGGGCGGATCGTTTGACGTCAATGTGGAAAGATGAACAAACGGAGACGATTTTGGCAACAGAGGAAGCGGCGCTTACGTCAGATACAGAAGATATGTTAAAGCAGACGGATTTGGAAGAAATGCGCCAGGCAAAAGAAGCAGAGAAAATGTTTGAAAGCATTTTAGAATCCTGTACGAAGGAGTTTATCGGTTATCATGTCCTTGACGACATGTTTTTAAGATGGTTTACTATGGAATATGGAACAGAATATATCAGAAAAATAGCGGACGAAGTGGAGTCGGGCAGACAGGATCCGGACATTTGGCATGAACTGACCGGTAATACGATTCATGTATTGTGGCTGTTATACTGTAAGCAGACAGGGGTCCAGCAGTACCAGCTGGAAAATGTGCGGTGGCAGACCTGCACATCGCCGGAGAAGACGACGCTTGCTTTTACCGGGGATATTAATTTTGCGGAAGGTTATGTTACCACGAGACATATGGATCGTTGCGAAAACGGCATTTATGATTGTTTTTCAGAAGACCTGCTCAAGCGGATGAACGATGCGGACGTCATGATGATTAATAACGAGTTTACATACAGTACAAGGGGCGAGGCATTGCCGGGCAAAGCATATACGTTTCGCGCGGATCCGTCAAGGGCGGAACTGCTGCACGTGTTTGGAACGGACATCGTGAGCCTGGCCAACAACCACGTTTATGATTTTGGTCCGGATGCATTGCTGGATACGATGGATGCATTAAAGAAGGAAGAGATACCCTATGTCGGTGCGGGCGCAAATATAGAGGAAGCGTCGAAGCCGTATTATTTTGTCTGCAACGGAAGAAAGATTGCAATAGTGGCGGCGACACAGATCGAGCGTTCCCTGAACTATACAAAAGAAGCAACGGAACATGAGCCGGGCGTGCTGAAAACGCTGCAGGCGGATAAATTTGTAAAGGTGATTCAGAAAGCCAAAAAGAACAGCGATATTGTCATTGCGGTTGTACATTGGGGAACGGAAGGAGACAGCCATTACGGCAGGGACCAATACGATTTGGCGCAGGAATTTGTAAAAGCAGGGGCAGACGCAATTATTGGCGGACATACGCATTGTCTGCAGGGGTTTGATATGATGGAGGGCGTCCCCATTTTATACAGTCTGGGCAATTTCTGGTTTAGCAGCAGTACTTTGGATACAGGGCTTGCCGAAGTGACGATTGATCAAAACGGTGAACTGACCTTGGGATTTGTTCCCTGCATCCAGAAAAATCTGCGTACGGATCTGGTGACGGAGGAATCGGAACGGCAGAGAATTTATGATTTTATGCAAAAGCATTCCGCTTCCCATGTTTTGGTAGGAGAAGACGGCATTTTGCGTCAGGAGAATTGATATGAATTTTTACATTCTTACGTTATTTCCGGAAATGGTATCGCAAGCCATGCATACCAGTATTATCGGAAAAGCGGTTGAACGGGGGTTGCTGCATATTGAAGCGATCAATATCAGAGATTATACCAGAGATAAGCATATGAAAACAGATGATTATCCCTATGGGGGAGGCGCGGGCATGGTGATGCAGGCACAGCCGGTTTATGATGCGTATTGCGCGGTAAAAGAAAGGATCGGATATACGCCGAGAACGGTTTATTTAACGCCTCAGGGACCCACTTTTACCCAAAACATGGCAAAAGAGATGGCAATAGAAAAAAACATGGTTTTTCTGTGCGGACATTATGAAGGTGTGGATGAGAGGGTATTGGAAGAAATTGTGACGGATTACGTATCAATTGGAGATTACGTATTAACGGGAGGGGAGCTTCCGGCTATGGTCATGGTAGACGCCATTTCCCGTATGGTGCCGGGCGTGCTGACAAATGAAACATCCGGCATATCGGAATCTTTTGAAGGCGGTCTTTTGGAATATCCTCAATATACCAGGCCCTTTCAATGGAATCAGAAGGAAGCGCCGGGTGTACTGTTGTCCGGAGACCATCAGAAAATTGAGGAGTGGAGAAGAGAGCAGTCGATTCTTCGCACGCAAAAATACAGGCCGGATTTATTGAAAGAGGCCGATTTGACAATTAAAGAAAAAGCTCTTTATCGAATCAGTGATTTGTAATTAAATAAAAAGAAGGAGGATTACGATGAAAGGAAGAATGAAAAAAATCAGTGCATGTCTGCTTGCGGTAGTTGCCGCGGTTGGAATGACAGGAAATGGAGATTTCGCTTATGCACAGGGATCGGAGCGGGCGCTGGAATTGCGGGACAATGGAACCGCAGCGCCGGAACCATGGGGCGCATTGCCCAGTCCCAATCAGTACGATTACCAAAAGGAGGAACTGGCGGCATTTTGCCACTTCGGTCCCAATACGTATGAGAATGTAGAGTGGGGTGAAAATTATGGAGACAGGCATCCGTCTGAAATTTTTCGCCTTGAAAAAGACTTTGATGCGGACAGAATGGTAAAAGCAATGAAGGACGCTGGGTTTAAGAAGCTGATTATTACGGCGAAGCATCACGATGGATTCTGTCTTTGGAATTCTGAGTTTACCGATTATGACGTGGCCGCGGCAGGATATAAAGACGGCAAGGGAGATGTGCTTGCCGAGATTTCCGCGGCATGTACGAAGCATGATTTGAATATGGGGCTGTATTTATCTCCATGGGACATTCATGAGCCGAGTTATGGGTATTATGATGCAGATGGAAATCCTACTACAAAAGAAAATGATGTATTAGATTATAATGAATTTTATAACAATCAGCTGAAAGAGATTCTTGGAAGTGAGAAGTATGGCAATAACGGGCATTTTGTTGAAGTCTGGATGGACGGAGCCAAAGGAAGCGGCGCAAATGCTCAGGAATATGATTTTCAAACATGGTTTGAAACTATTCAGAAGCATGAGGGAAAAGAGGGAGGATATGAGGACGACTGCATGCTTTTTGGAGCGGAAGCGTATACAACCGTTCGGTGGATTGGCAATGAACTTGGACTTGCAAATGAAGAGACGTGGTCAAAATCCCGTGTAAATTATGATGCAAATACCATTGACAGCAATCGAACCGGCACAGATGGCACAACGGTTGGTTATGCGGACGGGAACCAATGGACAGTTCCGGAAGCGGATGCCAGAATCACAAGCGGATGGTTTTGGGGCCCCAGCAAGAAGACGCCAAAATCCATGCAGGAGCTTTCCAAAATGTATTTTAATTCTGTCGGACACAATGCCGTATTGCTTTTGAATATACCTCCCAATACGGATGGAACGGTAGATGAAGAGATTCTTGAACGGATGTCTGAATTTGGGGATAATGTCAAAAACAGTTTTGCAAATAATCTTGCAAAAGGCGCTGTGGTTACGGCGACGGAAGTCAGAGGGAACGATACGGCTTTTGCTCCGTCCAATGTGCTGGATGGATCGGATGAGACATATTGGACGATGGAAGACGGCACGACGACCGGAACTTTGACGTTAGATTTGGGCGGAATAAAGCGTTTTGATATGGTTACAATAGAAGAAGCGATATTACTTGGACAGAGAATCAAAAGCTTCCGGGTTGAATATCAGCTGAACGGCGGAGAATGGAAGGAGTTTGCTTCGGGGACGACGATCGGCGCAAAGAGGATCTGCCGGACAATGGCTGTAAGAGCCGATAAAATCCGCATTCATATTACAGATTCTCATGCGGTTCCTTTGATCAGCGAAGTTGGCGTATATAAAGCGACGAAAGATTTTGAAATTCCTTCGCCTATTCCAGATGAAATGGAGAAGATTCTGATTACGGATACGGATGATTCGGACGGGGCCGGGTTTACCTTTACCGGCAGTTGGAAAAACGAGACGGGAAACCAGTTTATCGATGGCGTGTGTACATGGGCGGGAAGCGGAGCAAAGGCTTCCTTGAAATTTACGGGACATAAGGTATGGCTTTTTGGAACAAAAGATCCGAATCATGGAACGGCCGATATTTATATTGATGGAACGAAGGTCGGCTCGATGAATACATCGGCGTCCGTAAGGGAGACAGGGCATCTTATTTACGAATCGGTAGATTTGGAGCCGGGAGAACATACGCTTGAAGTGCGGAATACAGGAACGATTGGCTTGAATGCTGCGGCTGTTTTGAACAATGATCAGAAAGGCATTATTCAATTTGAAGAAACGAAATTAACTATGGAAGAAGATGCCGAAGAATATGTCGTTGTAAAGCGCATTGGAGGAAGCAAAGGAAGAGTAACGGCCGTTTATGAAAACAATCCTGGTTCTGCTGTGCAGGGCAATTACGATGTAGATGGAATTCAGGGAGAAATTGTTTTTGAAAATGGGGAGACGGAGAAGGAGATTCCCATCAGGACCAAAAGAGATATTGAAGTGAAAGGAAACCTGAATTTTACCGTGGATTTGACCAATGCCACAGGCGGTGCATTTTTGGGCTTTCAGACCGGCATGAGCGTGACGATTCGGGATATGGATGATCCGGAGCGTTTAAATGAGATCAGGGAACTTCTGGAAGAGTGCAAAGCATTGGATTATGACCGGTATGTAAATGAAGTGGAGGAGAAAATAGAAGTTGAGAAGTTAACATACGACCTTGACCGTTATCTGAAAAGTGAAAATATGGAAGTTGCAACTGCTTTGAATAAAATGTGGCAGCTTTCTGCAGCCAGGGAAAAGCTGGACGACAGTTATTTTGTTATGCCTGTCGGGGTGCAGGTAAAAACCGTAGAAGCAGAATCATTTGTGTTAGACGCAAGCGGCGCCGAGGCAGGAAATGAAGTGCGGATTACGGAGAAGGCAAATGCAAGCGGCGGGAAAGAAGTGAATTGGTTTGAAACGGGAAATCGTATTTATCTTCCGTTTACGGCTTCCTCTGCAGGGAAGTATAAGGTGACGGCGACTTACCGCAGCGGAAGGGGAGAGAACAGGCCGAATGCTCTGGAATGGAGCGGTTCTACTATTACTTCGGGTAGTTTGGATGTGACGGGCGAAGAAGGCGCAGCGGAATACCATACGGCAGAATTTGAGATTCAGGTGAATCAGCCTGGACGTGGAGAATTGATTTTTACAGCATCGGAGAAAGGAGGACCGGTATTAGATAAATTTGTGATTGAATGTGTGGATAAGACCGTGGAAGAAGAGCCGGTAACGGGAATTGAACTGGATCCTGCAGTACTGACGCTTACAGATGAAGAAAACAGCGCTTATCTGAAGTGGATCATCAGTCCTTTGGATGCTACAAATCTAAACGTGGAGGTAGAAAGTTCAAATGAAGAGGTCGTTTCCGTAGAGAAGGGTAAATATTTTATCATAGTCACAGGCCTGAAAAGCGGAACGGCGGATATTATTGTGAAGACAGAGGACGGGGACAAAACAGCGGTATGTTCCGTAACCGTTTTGAGGAAAGAAACAGAAAAGAAGAATCTGGATACGGCTGTTTCAGAGGTAAAAGACATCATAGGAGCAGGGCAGGGAGACTTTACAAAAGAATCCTGGGATGTTTTTTGGAATGCATATCAGAATGCGCTTGCGGCGACGGGAAATGAAACGGCGCATGAGCTGCAGGAGCTGATTGGCAAATTGCAGGAAGCAAGGAGTAAACTGGTCAAAGAAATAAATAAGGTCGTTCCTCTTGGCATTCCGGCAAATGTGAAAGCAGTCAGCAAGATGACAGGAGTTGAAATATCATTTGCTCCGGTGCAAAACGCTTCTTCTTATGAAATTTACCGCAGTGTAAAAGGCGCGGCGCCTGTAAAGATCGCGACTGTGAATCAGTCTTCTTATCTGGATGAACAACCGGTGGGAGGAAAGACTTTAACTTATACCGTAGTTGCGGTTTCCGGTCAAAGCGCTTATACAAACAGCGCAATAAGCGCCGGCGCTTCCGTAACCCTGCCAAAGACAGTATCGAAATTTAAAGCAAAAGCTGTCAAAGGCGGCGCAAAGATCACTTTCAAAAAAGTGAAAGGAGCCAAAAACTATATCATTCTGCGGGCAACAAAGAAGAACGGTCCATATAAAAAGATTAAGACGTTAAAAGCAAAACAAACTTCTTATACGGATAAGAAAGCGAAGAAAGGTTTCAATTATTATAAAGTCGTTGCTAAGAAGGGCAAGACATACAGCCCGGCTACAAAGACTAAGAAGGTAAAAGTAAAAAAATAAAAATTTCTTGACAAACAAAACTATATCTTTTATGATATACTGGTATGCCGCACAGTGAGGCTGAAGTCTGCGCAATGCAGCGCCGTAACTGGCGAGTAATGATAATAGGAGGTGCCATATGTACGCGATTATAGCAACAGGTGGTAAGCAGTACAAAGTATCCGAGGGCGATATCATTACCATTGAAAAGCTTGGTGTTAAAGCTGATGAGAAAGTTACTTTTGATCAGGTGATTGCAGTGTCTGATAATGGATTGAAAGTCGGCGATGACGTAGCAAACGCAACGGTAGAAGCTTCTGTATTAAAAGAAGGCAGAGGCAAGAAAGTTATCGTATACAAGTACAAAAGAAAATCCGGCTATCACAAGAAGAACGGCCACAGACAGTCGTATACGCAAGTGAAGATCGAAAAGATCAATGCTTAATTTTGCATGAATGGACATGATTCAGGTAACTTTTTATTTAAACCACAATGAAAAATATACCGGTTTTGACTGTGTCGGACATGCGGGCTATGCAAATGCAGGAAAGGACATTGTATGCGCGGGAGTTTCGGCGCTTGTGATCAACACGGTTAATTCCATCGGAAATTACACGGAAGAAAAATTTTCTGTGGAAACGGATGAGGATACCGGAAAGATTGCCCTGCGGTTTGACCGACCGGCAGGACATGACGCAGAGCTTTTGGCAAAGTCATTGATCCTTGGTCTGCAGGGGATACAGGAAAGTTATGGAACCGGATATATTACGCTTAACTTCAAGGAGGTGTAAGAATATGTTAAACATGAACCTTCAGTTTTTTGCACATAAAAAGGGAGTTGGTTCTACCAAGAACGGACGTGATTCGGAATCTAAGAGATTAGGTGCGAAAAGAGCGGACGGACAGTTTGTAAAGGCAGGAAATATTTTATACAGACAGCGCGGCACAAAAATTCATCCGGGGATTAATGTAGGCATTGGCAGAGATGATACGTTATTTGCCCTGACAGATGGAATTTTGAGGTTTGAAAGAAAAGGAAGAGACAAGAAGCAGGCTTCTGTTTATCCGTCAGCCAGCAACGAATAAAGAGATTTGATAGACCCGACTGATTAAGCCGGGTCTATTTTATATAACAGGAAATTGAGGTGAAAGAAATGTTTGCCGATCGAGCAAAAGTGATTATTAAATCGGGAAAAGGCGGGAACGGACATATTAGCTTCCGCAGAGAAAAATATGTTCCGAACGGCGGCCCCGACGGCGGCGACGGCGGTAAGGGCGGAGATATTGTCTTTATAGTGGACGAAGGCATGAACACTTTGAGCGATTACCGCTATAAAAGAAAATTTGCCGCACAAAATGGAGAAGAAGGAAGAAAGAAAAATTGCCATGGCAGAGACGGGGAAGACTTGATTTTGAAGGTTCCGGAAGGAACCGTTATCAAAGACGCTTTGTCCGGAAAAGTAATTGCGGATATGTCGGGAGAAAATAAACGTCAGATCATTTTAAGGGGCGGCAAAGGAGGAATTGGAAATCAGCATTTTGCCACAGCCACAATGCAGGCGCCCAAATATGCAAAACCGGGACAGGAAGGCATTGAGATAGAAGTTTTACTGGAATTGAAATTGATCGCGGACGTAGGGCTGATTGGGTTTCCGAATGTGGGCAAGTCCACCCTGTTGTCCCGCGTTACGAATGCACAGCCGAAAATTGCAAATTATCACTTTACAACGTTAAGCCCGAATCTTGGCGTTGTGGATTTGGACGGTGGAAAGGGATTTGTGCTTGCGGACATACCGGGGATTATTGAAGGCGCTTCCAAAGGCGTTGGATTGGGCCATGAATTTTTGCGCCATATAGAGCGTACCAAAGTCATGATTCATATGGTAGACGCAGCTTCTACGGAGGGAAGAGATCCTGTTGCCGATATATATGCCATCAATCAGGAACTAAAAGATTATAACCCTGTTCTTTTGGAAAAGCCGCAGGTGATTGCGGCAAACAAAACGGATGCAATTTATGGGGATGAAACAGAAGCGCTTAAGAAATTAGAAGCAGAGTTTGGTAAAGACGGAACAAAAATATTTCCGATTTCCGCTGTCAGCGGCAAAGGATTAAAAGAGCTTTTGTATTATGTCAACGATCTGCTGAACAATATGGATGATGAACCGGTTGTATACGAGCAGGAATACGATCCCGGGCTTTCCCTGAGAGAGGAAGAATCTTACACTATTACAAGAGGTGACGACGCGGCGTTTGTGGTAGAAGGACCTAAGATTGATAAGATGTTAGGCTATACCAATATTGATTCCGAAAAAGGATTTTTGTTCTTTCAGAAATTTTTGCGGGAACAGGGGATTTTACAGGAGTTGGAAGAGCGCGGCATCAAAGACGGAGATACGGTTCGCATGTATGGGCATGAATTTGATTATTACAAATAGGCGTTGTGACGATTTGTTGTGGAATATATTTACAATGCCCGGTAATGAATGGTACAATTAATGTCAGTAATTGGGAATCAGAAAGGAAATAATATGTTAAACAGTAAACAAAGAGCTTATCTTATGAGTATGGCGAGTCATATAAATCCTATTTTTCAGATTGGCAAATCCAGTTTGACGCCGGAAATTGTCGCTGCCATTGACGATGCATTAGAAAAGCGGGAACTGGTAAAAATATCAGTATTAAAAAACTGTCTGGATGATCCGAAAGAGATTGCGGAGACAATTGCCGGTAGGACAAGATCCCAGGCAGTACAGGTGATAGGCAGAAAAATAGTGCTTTTCCGCGTATCAAAGAAAAAACCTGTCATAGAGCTGCCCAAATAAGTTTTTTGACAGAACCCTGGGAGTAAAGATTAAGATGAATTTTATACATCCAAGAAAAATGGGTATAATGGGCGGTACGTTTGATCCCATTCATTATGGACATTTGCTGATCGCCCAGAGTGCGGCGGAAGAATTTGATCTGGATCAGGTGTTGTTTCTGCCTACCGGGAAATCGCCTCACAAAGCGCAGATTTTCGTTACGGAGCCGAAGCTTCGATGCGAGATGGTTCGTATTGCAATCAGCCGGAATCCGGACTTTAAACTATCTGTCTGGGAAGCAGAAAATCGGGAGATAAATTATACGTACCTGACTTTACGGAAATTTCATGAACAATACGAAAATACGCATTTTTATTTTATTATGGGAGAAGATTCTCTGGATGATTTTCCAAATTGGAAAAACCCCTGTGAAATCTGCAGATTGTCTACTGTGTTGGTGGCCGTGCGAAACGACAGAGGAGATGGCATCAAAGATAAAATAAAACGGATGGCAAACACATATGCGGCGGATATGCATATGCTGCACGCCCCTAATTTTACGATTTCTTCCAGAGAAATCCGGGAGCGCATACGGCTGGGTAAAAGCGTGCGGTATATGATTCCGGAAGAGGTGGAAACATTTATCAGACAGCATTATCTTTATATGGAACAGGATTGATTTGTTATGACTGAGGAGTTAAAACCAATTCACAAACAACTGAAAAAAGAACTGGATAAAAACCGTTATCAACATACGATGGGCGTTATGTACACGGCTTCCTGCCTGGCAATGCGGTATGGGACAAATCTGCATCAGGCCATGCTGGCCGGGATTCTCCACGATTGCGCAAAATGCATCCCGGGAAGCGGGCAGATTCATCTTTGTAAAAAAAATCATATTCCGATACGGGATGTAGAACTGAGAAATCCTTCTCTTTTACATGCTAAATTAGGAGCATTTTTGGCAAGAACGAAATATGGTGTAAAAGATACGGCAGTTCTTCACGCCATAGAAGTACATACGACCGGAGCGCCTGGTATGAGTGTTTTAGATAAAATTATATTTGTGGCTGATTATATTGAACCGAACAGAGATAAGGCATTGGGCTTGAAGGAAATCCGGGAGCTTGCGTTTTTAGATCTGGACAAAGCAGCGCTTCGGATTCTGCATGATACCATGCATTATCTGAATCAAAAAAAGAGTGTGGTTGATTCAAGGACGCAGGAAACATATCAGTATTATATAGGACTGTTAAAATAGAAAAGGAGAAAATATATGAATTCACGTGAAATGGCAAAACTGGCCTGTGATGCGCTGGCAGAAAAGAAAGCCGGCGGTCTTTCGGTAATTGATATTCAAAATATTTCTGTCATTGCAGATTATTTTATACTGGCTGACGGCGAAAATCAAAATCAGCTTCAGGCAATGCAGGATTTTGTAGAGGAAAAGCTGGGCAAAGCCGGAGTCTTTGCAAAACAGATCGAGGGTAATCACAAGTCGACATGGATTTTGATGGATTACGGAGATATTATTGTGCATATTTTTTCAAAAGAAGACAGGTTATTTTATGATTTGGAACGAATCTGGAGAGATGGTACGGTGATTGATCCCAAGGATTTATAAGAATAGAAACAGATGGCTGGCAGGGCGAAAAAGAAGCTCTGTCAGCCATTTTGATTTTAGAAAAAGCGGAATACGCCAAATACGATTCCAAGGATGGATACGTCATCTACGATAATAGGATCCATCGTATCGTTTTCCGGCTGGAGCCTGTAATGGCCGTCTTCTTTATAAAAAGTTTTAACGGTTGCGGAATCATTGACCAGGGCAACTACCATGTCTCCGTTTGAAGCAGTGGGCTGCTGACGGACAAGGATATTGTCACCGTCAAAGATTCCAGCGTCGATCATGCTGTCGCCCTTGACATGCAGCATGAATACCTCCTGGTTCGGCATGAATTCAGATGGAACCGGAAAATAGTTCTCGATGTTCTCCGTGGCTAAAAGGGGCAAACCGGCAGCGACGCTGCCCAGAATAGGGACATTTACTACTTCACGCCGTGTCAGATTAAACGTGTCGTCTAAAATTTCTATGGCTCTTGGCTTGGTGGGATCTCTTCGTATGTATCCGTTTTTCTCAAGCGTTTCTAAGTGGGAGTGAACGGAGGAAGTGGATTTTAAGTGTACTGCTTCACAAATTTCCCGGACTGCGGGGGGATACCCTTTCTTTAAGATCTGATTTTTGATATATTCTAATATCTCTTCCTGTTTTGCAGTGATTTTGCCATATGACATGTGCCAAACCTCCTATTTCATTTAGATTTTCATGTTATTGCAATCATAACACAATTTTCCTGAAAAAGCAAACAAATATTCCGAAAATTTGTTCGAAAAAAGTTATTGACAAACATAAGTTCCTGCATTACAATAGAACAAACAGATGTTCCGAACTTTTATTCGAACAGGAGGAACTGCTATGTCTGGTAATACAAATACAGGAACGGTTTATAAGAGGATTTTAGTAATTTTCATTTTATTTTTTGCAGTTGTTGTTTCAATCGGAGGAAGCATATCAGGACTTGCAAAGGCAAGAAGAGAGGAAAAGGGCGCTTACAAATATTACACCAGTATTCCCATTGGGAAGGGAGATACTTTATGGAGCATTGCAGTTGAGAATATCACGCCGGAATATGCCGGAATCGAAGAATATATTCAGGAGATACGCAGCTTGAATCATCTTTCTGACGATGGCATTCATGCGGGAAGATATTTGATGATTCCCCGCTACTTTGATGAATCTTTTGCCGGTTTGGATGAAATGTGAGACCTTGCAAAAACAGAAGAAAGATACTATACTAAAGAAGCCGAAGAATCAATGCGCAGAGAATATTTTGCGCACAGAATTATGCAGGAGGTATAGAATATGGATATTCCTGGATTATCAATGGCGCTGGCGCAGACGAAGGTACAGAGTGATTTCAGCGTAGCGATGCTGAGCAAAGCGATGGACCTGGGCGAGACGTTAGGCGACGGCATGGTTGCAATGCTGGATTCTGCCGCAATGGAGAATTCCGTAACACCTCATATCGGTGGCAATATTGACATCATGATATAGGTTGGATTGCAACGGCATGCGGGCAGATATGGTTTCTGCCCGCATTTTCATCAGAAATGAAGCAAAGACGGCGCTGTCGCCGAAAGCAAAGATTTTGACAGGATGGTTAAGACGGGAGATATGAGCATATTTTTTGGGTCATTTCTTCTTGTTTGGATACATCTTTGCAAAAGAGTCTGACCGATATTTCAACCGCAGTTGGCGTAATATTTTTATTTTCTCCTAAAAACAGCAGATCTTCTTTGGCGGGAGCGTTTGCAAGAAAGCGGCATACGGTCGTATTGAGTTTGTGAAAATGCGCAATCAGGCCTTTGTAATCACGGATGGCATCTAAGATGCATCGTTTGTACAGAGCATCTTCGAAACTGCAGGTTGAGATGATCTGCATACAAAGACGAAGTTCTCCGGTTACATCCGAGGCTTCCATCAGTACGTCCGGCCGTTTTTGATAGGCGGCTAAGAAGCAGTTTTTCGCTCCCTCGTAATCTCTTTTTTCAAAAAAACGGGCCAGTTGACCGCGAAGTATTTTGGTCTCATATTTTTCCCCGACCATTCCCACCTTGCATTCGCAGATACGCAGTTGATTCTGACGTATCCAGACTGTCTGCAAAAATTCTGATAAAAATCCAAACAATCGTTTCTGATAATTGTTATATCCGGTAAAATCCACTCGTTTTTGCACTTCAAAAAGAATATCAAACAGCCAGGCGCAGTAACGGTCGAACTGCTCTTTGGATGTGATGAAAATATTTCCGAAATAAGTGTGCGCTCCGTGTACCAGAGAGTCAAAATGACCGGCATATGCAGGATATTTTTCTTTTAAAACGGCTCCTGTGACGGCCAGATCTTTGGCATGATGGTTTTCCCGGAAGCCTTCTTCATAGGAACAGGTCAGCGTCAGCAGTTTAGACGTGATCATATCGTATTCGGAAAGAAGCGTCCGTAGCTTTTGTTCGGTAAAAAGCGAACCGTTTTCATCAATCAGATACCGTCTGTAATGGCATACGCCGATATAGTCGGATGCGCGGTAGTTTTTCCAGAGCCAGTACATGCCGGTCAGTTCACAGAAGTTTGCGTTATAGGAAGAGATGGAATCTTTTGTATGGTCTCCCAGATAGCCAAGGTCTTTGGCATTGGCGCGGCCGACATGCAGAGGAACATACATGGAATCCTCCGGCGGCGTAAATGGTTTGTGTGTCATGACAAATATTTTTATGGACATACAGGCCTCCCTTGCGTCAATCATCGTTCTTTAAGTTTTTGCGGGCGGTTGAGAGCATGAGTTTGATACGGTTTAGTTGATTTACCTCACTTGCGCCAGGATCGTAGTCAATGGCTACGATATTTGCCAGAGGGTGCTGTTTACGCAGCTCTTTGATCACGCCTTTTCCAACAACATGGTTTGGCAGACAGCCAAAAGGCTGGGTGCAGACGATATTGTTTGTGCCCGTATGAATCAGTTCCAGCATCTCTCCCGTTAAAAACCAGCCTTCGCCGGTCTGGTTGCCAAGTGAAACGATGTCTTTGGCATAAGCAGCAAGATCAGCAATTTTCGCCGGGGCGTCAAAACGGCTGCTTTTTTTGAATTCATTTGTGGCGGCCGCTCTGAGCCATTCAAAAAAGCGGATGCCGAGATTGGCGTTTCTGGCGGCCTGTTTTCTTTTTCCAAGGTGTTCTGTCTGGAAATTCTGGTTGTAAAACGTATAGAGCAGAAAATCCGTTAAATCCGGAACAACAGCCTGCGCGCCCTCTGATTCCAGTAAATCCACCAGATGGTTGTTGGCAGCCGGATGAAATTTTACAAGGATTTCGCCGACGATTCCTACGCGCGGCTTCCTTTCGTCTGTCAAAGGAAGACGATCGAAGTCTCTGATGATTTCCCGGCATAATTTTTTGTATTTTCGATGGGATAATACATGGGTTTGCGATACAAAGGAAATCACTTCTTTTTTCCATTTTTCATGCAGCGCGTTGGCCGAACCAGGGACTTTTTCATAAGGTCTGGTGCGGTAGAGGCAGCGCATAAAAATATCTCCGAATATCAGTGCGTAAAGGCCGCGCTGCAATAGGGGCAGCGTAAGCTTAAAGCCCGGATTTTCTTCCAGTCCGCTTAAATTGATGGAAATAACCGGAACGTTCGGGTAACCTGCTTTTTCCAGGGCACGGCGGATAAAGCCGATGTAGTTGGAGGCACGGCATCCCCCGCCTGTCTGAGAAATCAGTATGGCGGTTTTGGTCATATCATATTTGCCGGAAAGCACGGCGTTCATAATTTGGCCCACGACAATCAGGGAAGGATAGCAGGCGTCGTTGTTGACGTATTTTAAGCCGACGTCTACAGCGGTATGGTTATCGTTGCCAAGCACGTCGATCCGGTAACCGGCGGCCCAAAATGCGGGACGTAGCAGATCGAAGTGAATCGGCGACATCTGCGGACAGAGGATCGTATAGTTTTTTCGCATCTCTTTTGTAAATACGGTGCGGTTATAGTTGGATGGAACAATCATCCGCTCGCTGCCGCATTGCTTCTTTTCCCGCACGCGGATTGCCGCAAGAAGGGAACGGATGCGGATGCGGGCCGCGCCGAGGTTATTGACCTCGTCGATTTTCAGGCAGGTATATATTTTGCCGGATTTTGTCAGGATGTCGCTGACGCAGTCGGTCGTAATGGCGTCTAAGCCGCAGCCAAAGGAATTAAGCTGTATGAGATCCAGGTTATCCTGCGTTTTTACATATTCGGCCGCCGCATACAGCCTGGAGTGGTACATCCATTGGTCCATGACAATCAGTGGACGGTCCGGCTGCTTCAAATGTGAAATCGAATCTTCCGTCAAAACAGCAAGACCGTAAGAGGTAATCAGCTCCGGTATGCCATGGTTGATTTCCGGATCTACATGGTAGGGGCGTCCGGCAAGCACGATGCCGCGGCGTCCTGTTTCTTTTAACCAGGCAAGCGTCTCTTCTCCTTTGCGCTGCATTTCGGCTCTGACGACAGAGAGTTCCTTCCATCCGGCTTCTGCTGCGGTTAGGATTTCCTGAGCCGGAATGTGAAATTCATCCCCAAATACCTTGACAAGCTGCCGTTTTAGCGCGTCAAAATCACCGAAAGTCATAAAAGGATTTAGAAAACGCATTTGGCCGGAAGTTATGGCGTCTACATTGTTTTTGATGTTTTCTGCATAAGAAGTGACGATGGGGCAGTTAAAGTGATTGTTGGATTCCGGAAATTCATTGCGCTCGTAAGGAATTCCGGGATAAAAAATAAAGTCAGCGTGTTTGGCAATCAGCCAGGAAACATGGCCGTGCGCCAGCTTGGCCGGATAGCATTCGGACTCGCTTGGTATGGAATCGATGCCCAGTTCGTAAATGTTGCGCGTAGATGGAGGGGAGAGCAGCGTTTTAAACTTTAACATCCTAAAAAAGACGGCCCAGAAAGGGTAGTTTTCGTACATATTTAAAACCCTTGGAAGCCCAACGGTTCCGCGTACGGCTTCTTTGTCAGAAAGGGGAGGGTAAGCAAACAGCCGCCGATTTTTGAAAGCAAACAGATTTGGAACGTCGTCTTTTTTGATTTCTTCGCCCAGTCCTTTTTCACATCGGTTTCCAGTTATGTATGTTCGGTTCCCGGAAAAATGATTGATCGTTAAAAGGCAGTGGTTGGTGCATTTTTGGCAGCGCGTAAGCTCTGTTTCAAACGTGAGATTTTTTATTTCTTCTATGGATAGCATTGCGCTGTCCTGATTGGATTCATGGCGTTCTCTCGCGATCAGAGCAGCCCCGAAAGCGCCCATGATTCCGGCGATGTCCGGACGGATGACTTCGCAGCCGGAAATCTGTTCAAAGCTGCGCAAAATGGCGTCGTTATAAAATGTGCCTCCCTGAACGACAATGTTTTGTCCAAGTTCGGAAGGATCGGATAATTTGATTACTTTAAACAGGGCATTTTTGATGACCGAGTAGGCAAGTCCGGAGGAAATGTCGGCGACGGTCGCCCCTTCTTTTTGCGCCTGCTTCACTTTTGAATTCATAAATACGGTACAGCGCGTGCCAAGGTCGATTGGGTTTTTTGCAAATAAAGCTTCCCTGGCGAAATCCTGTACCGAATAGTTCAGGGATTTGGCAAAGGTTTCGATAAAGGAGCCGCAGCCGGAGGAACAAGCCTCGTTTAACTGTACGCTGTCAATGGTCTGGTTTTTGATTTTGATGCATTTCATGTCCTGACCGCCAATATCCAATATGCAGTCTACGGCAGGGTTGAAAAAAGCTGCCGCATAGTAATGGGCGACGGTTTCCACTTCTCCGTCGTCCAGAAGAAGAGCCGCTTTTAAGAGGGCTTCTCCGTATCCGGTGGAGCAGGAACGCACAATTTTGGCTTCTTTCGGTAAAAGGGCGTAAATTTCCTGAATGGAACGGATTGCCGTCGCAAGAGGGCTGCCATTGTTGTTGCTGTAAAAAGAATACAGTAAAGAACCGTCTTCTGCAATCAAGGCGATTTTTGTAGTGGTGGAACCGGCGTCAATGCCAAGATAGCAGTTTCCATGCCAGGAAGAAAGTTCTCTGGTCGGTATGTGGTGGCCGGAATGCCGATGTAAAAATTCCTCGTAAGATTTTTGGTCTGCAAACAAAGGTTCCATTCTTGCAACCTCAAATTCCATATGTAAATCGGAAGAAAGTTTTTCTTTTAAACTGCCAAGCGTGCAGACGGAAGCGTCCGTGCTGTTTAATGCAGAGCCAATGGCTGCAAAAAGATGGGACTGCTCCGGTTCTATGGCATGTTCGCTGTCCAAATTTAAAGTGCGGATAAAGGCCTTTTTCAACTCCGATAGGAAATGCAGCGGGCCGCCCAGAAAGGCGACGTGGCCGCGAATCGGTTTGCCGCAGGCAAGGCCGCTGATTGTCTGGTTGACAACCGCCTGGAAAATGGAGGCGGATAAATCTTCTTTGGTTGCGCCTTCATTGATCAGCGGTTGAATGTCTGTTTTTGCGAATACGCCGCATCGGGCGGCGATGGGATATATTTCCTGGTAATTTTTGGCATATTCGTTTAAGCCCATTGCATCAGTCAAAATCAGGGAGGCCATCTGATCGATGAAAGAGCCTGTGCCTCCCGCGCAGATCCCGTTCATGCGCTGCTCTACATTTCCATTTTCAAAATAGATGATTTTGGCGTCTTCTCCCCCAAGTTCAATTGCAACGTCCGTCCTGGGGGCATATACGGAAATAGCGGTCGATACGGCCACGACTTCCTGTATGAAAGGAATGTGTAAGTGTTTTGCCAGCGTCAGTCCGCCGGAGCCTGTGATAACCGGAGTAAGGGTAACGTCTCCCAGCAGATCATATGCGTCATGGATTAAAGACGCAAGCGTTTCACGGATATTGGCGAAGTGTCGTTTGTAATCCGAAAAGAGTATCCTGTTTTCAGAATCTAATACGGCAACCTTTACCGTGGTTGAGCCGATGTCAATGCCCAGCTTATGTAAATTTAAAATTTCCATACGATCACCCGTTATTTCTTATTAAATGTGTTTGTTTTACAAACAAACTGTATTATACGACAGCGAACGACAAAAAACAAATAAATTTTTTAGAAAATATGCGCTAAAATTCCTTAGCTGGAAAAAGGAACCAGAAACCGTATACAGAATATAATAGAGTAAGTTTGCTATTGGAGTTTATGATGGAATGTAGAGGAATTATTCATGTGGTCCGGGAAGGAGACACTTTGTATACGTTAAGCAGGAAGTATCATGTGCCGCTGCTGCAGGTGATGTATGCAAATCCGTTTGTGGATATTTATAATCTTCAGGCGGGAGATGAACTTTGCATACCGGTGTCTCTAAGGGATAATGTGCAGGAAATGGATTTTAAGTGAGTTTTTGGAGTCAAGGAGCCGTCATATAGGATATGGCGGCTTTTCATCTTTGGTGTTTGATTCATAAGTTGATTGACAAAGTATATCGGAAAACCTATAATATCTTTTAAAAAAAGAAAAGGCGGATAAAGCATGAATCGTATTTTGAATAAACTGGAGCGTAAAATAGGCAGATACGCGATACCCAATTTAATTTTATGGCTTTTGGCAGGGTATGCCATAGGCTTTGTTTTGCTGCGCATGATGCCGGACGTGTTTTATTTGATGACGCTGGAGCCTCATTATATTCTGCAGGGACAAATCTGGAGGCTGATGACATGGGTGCTGGTTCCGCCGAGTGAAAATATTTTGTTTGCCGTGATTATGATGCTTTTTTATTATCAGCTGGGACAGTCTCTGGAACGTACGTGGGGCACATTTCGGTTTAACGTATATATTTTCGGAGGAATTATTTTTACCATTTTAGGAGCTTTTCTTTTGTATGGAGCATATTATGCTTTGAACGGCGCTGCGGTAACAGGAATGGGTTTTTTCTTTTCCACGAATTATATCAATATGACAATATTCCTCGCGTTTGCAGTGTGCTATCCACAGATGCAGGTGTATATTTATTTTTTCATTCCCGTAAAAATGAAATGGCTTGCAGTCGTGTACTGCGTTATGATTGCGCTTAGCATGTTTGAGTCAAACTGGGCCGGCAGAGTGGCGATTCTGATGTCTATTTTGAATTTCCTGATCTTTTATTTTGGCTCCAGGAATTATCAGAGGGTTTCACCCAAGGAAATACACAGGAGGCAGACGTTTCGGGCGCAGATGCGCCAGTCGCAGCCAAGAGCCGGCGTTACAAAGCACAAATGCGCAATTTGCGGAAGGACGGAAAAGGACGATCCCAATCTGGAGTTTCGTTTTTGTTCAAAATGCGAGGGGAACTATGAATACTGTCAGGATCATTTGTTTACGCACCAGCATGTCCACAAAAGCTGACGGGAGGAGCTATGAAAGATACGGTTTTACTGTTTGAATCAAGGGATTTGTGCTATGAATCCAACCGTTATTTTATGGAATGCATCGCGGAGGTTCTGGAAGAGAAAGGCTTTTTTGTAGAAATCTGTGACTTGTCTGTGCGGATGGAGCAAAAACTGGAAGATATACTTCATAAAAAAGAGCGTTATCTCTTTGCGGTGGATTTTAACTCCCTTTTGCCAAGGATTGTTTTGGAGGATGGAACGCCTTACCTGGATGCATTTGGCGTTTTGTTTTTTAATTATCTGGTGGATCATCCGTTGTATCACCATGCGGGATTGAAGAAAAAATTATCCAACTATTCCGTTATTTGTATTGACGTCTGCCATTTGAATTATCTGAAGCGGTTTTATCCTCATATAGAACATGCTTTTTATCTTCCGCTTGGAGCTGTGCGGGCAGGAATGGAAAGAAGTTTTGATCAGAAACGGTTAGAGCTTCTTTTTTTAGGCACTTATGAACGGGAAGATCTGCTGTATGAGGAATTGAAAGAATATCCCAAACAGAAGCGGAGGGAAGTGTCTTCCCTGATTGAAATGATGCGCGCGGACCCGGAATTAACGCAGGAAGACGCGCTTTTACGGTACTTCAGTGAACAAAATGAAGCATTGAACGCGGAAGCGTTTGCAAAGCGGTTAAACGAAGATTATCTTGCGGATAAATATTTAAGGAACTGGAAGCGCAAAGAGGCGGTTTTGGCGGCGGCCAAAGCAGAAGTTCCGTTTACGGTTATGGGACACGGATGGGAGCATGTAAAAGGCCTTGAGCAAAAGCATGTTAAAATCTGCGGCGGAGTCGGATTTGCGGCGTCCGTTCAGATTATGGCGGATGCAAAAATACTGTTAAATACAACGCCCGGATTTCATGGGGGATTGCATGACCGGGTTTATTCGGCAATGATGAATCATACGCTGTGCTTTAGCGAGTACGGCCTGTTTGCCGGACAGAGATTTACGGAAGGAAAAGAAATTGTTTTTTATGATGGCGCCGGCATGGAAGATTTGCCGGAAAAGATTTCATATATGCATAATCATCCTTCTGAAGCAAAAGAGATTACGAAACGTGCATTTCAGAAAGTGCTGCTTAGGGATACCTGGGGGAGCAGAGTGGAAGAGCTGGTTGCAGAATGCAGGAAGACAGGAAGCGGGATATAAAACAACAGGGAGGAATTGTTACAGATGCTTAAAATATTTAAAAATATGATTCCATACAGGCGGATGATCCTGATGATTTTTGCGCTGTTAATTGTACAGGCATATTGCGATTTGTCTCTGCCGAAATATACGTCTGACATTATTGACGTTGGAATTATGCGGGGCGGCGTAACGCATGTAATACCGGCAAAGATAACAAAGGAGAAATTTGACAGTGCGCAGACTTTTATGACCGAAGAAGAGAAAAAGGCCTGGGAGGATATTTATGATCCGGAGTCGGAACAGATCTATGTATGCGGCGCTTATGAGGAAGAGGTGCTTTTGGCCCTGGATCAGGAGTTTATGATTCCGCTTTTGATGGCATACCAGTCGGAACATGCGGGCGGCTCCGATCTAAAAGCCAAAATCGGCGCTGATACAGACGCGTCCGGTTTAAAATCTCTGCGGAAATCGGCGGAACAGATGGCGGAAACCATGGGAGAGAGCACGCTTTTATCCATGGGGGCTGCGTATGCTAAGGCATGCAGCGAAGAGGCGGGTGTGGATACGGAAGGAATCCGTATGAAATATCTGACTCAAACGGGCGGTAAAATGTTTGGCATGGCGCTGCTTATGCTGGTTGCTTCCGTGGGGGTTGGTTATCTGGCGTCTGTAGTTGGCGCAAAAGCGGGAAGAGATTTGAGGAGCAGGATTTTTCAGAAAGTAGTCCGGTTTTCCAGCTCTGAGATTGACCGTTTTTCCACGGCTTCTCTGATTACGAGAAGCACAAACGACATACAGCAGATACAGATGGTTACGGCAATTATGCTGCGTATGATCTTGTATGCGCCGATTATCGGAATCGGCGGCATTTATAAAGTGGTGCAGACCGGAGCGAACATGGGATGGATCATTACGCTGGCGGTCGTTATTATCCTGGGCTTTGTCCTGCTTTTGGTGGCGATTGCAATGCCCAAGTTCAAGGCAATGCAGAAACTGGTGGATGCGCTGAATCTGGTTTCCCGTGAAATCCTGACGGGATTGTCTGTGATTCGCGCATTTGGAAGGGAGAAGAAAGAAGAAGAGCGGTTTGAGGGAGCCAATACGGATTTGATGAAAACCCAGCTGTTTGTCGGAAGGGTTATGAATTTTATGATGCCCGGCATGATGTTTGTGATGTATGGCATCACGCTTTTGATCGTGTGGGTCTCCGCGCACCGGATTGACGCGGGAACGCTTCAGGTTGGAGCCATGACGGCATTTATCACTTATACTATGCAAATTGTGATGGCATTTCTGATGCTGACGATGATGTCGATTATGCTGCCAAGGGCCGGCGTTGCCGCAGACCGCATCGACGAGGTATTGCGGACGGAGAGTTCCGTTACGGAAGAGGAG
This sequence comes from uncultured Lachnospiraceae bacterium, assembly GCA_910586725.1. Taxonomy (GTDB): domain Bacteria; phylum Bacillota; class Clostridia; order Lachnospirales; family Lachnospiraceae; genus Roseburia_B. The sequence continues at coordinate 70,911 of CAJUJL010000003.1, forward strand.
AATCCGCAGCAGATGAAAGAGCACAGAGGCGTTGTTGCGTTTTCTCATGTGAATTTCCGCTATCCAAACGCCAAAGAAGATGCGCTAAAGGATATTGATTTTGTGGCGGAGCCCGGGAAAATAACGGCGATCATCGGAAGCACGGGATGTGGGAAATCTACGCTGGTGAATCTGATTCCAAGATTTTATGATATTACAAAGGGCAGCATTACCATAGACGGCCAGGACATCCGGAATCTTTCTTTGCAGGAGCTGCGGGATGAGATTGGGTTTGTGCCGCAGAAAGGCGTCTTATTTTCCGGGACGGTTTCATCCAATATCCGGTTTGGAAAAGAAAACGCCAGTGAGGACGAATTGAAAAACGCGTCTTCCATTGCGCAGGCCGCCGATTTTATTGAAGAAAAAAAGGATGGATATGAGAGCGCGATTGCCCAGGGCGGCAGTAATGTTTCGGGAGGACAGAAACAGCGTCTGGCAATTGCAAGGGCAATCGTAAAACAGCCCCAGATTTATATTTTTGACGACAGTTTTTCCGCATTGGATATGAAAACGGATGCGAAGCTTAGAAAAGAGCTTGGAAAAACGGTAAAAGACCGCACGGTCATCATTGTAGCCCAGAGAATCAGTACGATTCTCCACGCCGACCAGATTATCGTTCTGGATGAAGGAGAAATTGCAGGAATCGGGACGCATGAAGAATTGCTTGCAGAATGTGAGATTTACGGACAGATCGCGAAATCGCAGTTATCCGCCGCGGAACTTGGCATAGAAGAGGAAGAAGGAGGCGCCGTATGAATCGGGAAAAAGCGAAAGATTTTAAAGGATCCATGAAAAAACTGATTGCTTATATTGGCAGCTACAAAGCGGCCGTATTGTTTGTTATGGTTCTTGCCGTTTGTTCTACGGTGTTTTCCGTGCTTGGCCCTAAGATTATGGGAATGGCTACGACAACGCTTTCCGAAGGGCTTCTGCATAAAATTTCCGGAACAGGAAGCATTGACTTTGCTAAAATAGCAAAAATTCTTCTCTTTACGTTAGGGCTGTATCTGACGAGTTCGGTATTTTCCTTTTTTCAGGGATGGATTATGACGGGGATCAACCAAAAAGTCTGTTACCGCCTCCGAAAAGAAATTTCTGAAAAAATACACCGGATGCCGATGAAATATTTTGAAAGCAGAACATACGGGGAGGTTCTTTCCAGAATTACCAACGACATTGATACGCTTGGCACGGGGTTGAGCCAGAGCATTACCATGATTATTACGTCTCTGGCGACTTTGATCGGAATATTTGTGATGATGCTTCTGATTTCGCCGGTTATGACTTTGATTGCGCTTGTCATCCTTCCGGTTTCCATGGTTCTTGTTTCACTCGTGGTGAAATTTTCCCAGAAACACTTCATGACGCAGCAGGAGTTCCTGGGACGCATCAACGGTCAGGTGGAAGAAAGCTACGGCGGGCAGCTCGTGATCAAGGCGTTTAACAAAGAAGAGGAGACAATTCAAAAATTTGACGATACCAACCGCATTCTGTATGAATCGGCATGGAAATCGCAGTTTTTATCCGGCATGATGCATCCGATTATGGTATTTGTAGGAAACTTGGGCTATGCGGGCGTTGCCATATCCGGAGGCATGCTTGCGATCCGGGGCGTGATCGGAATTGGAGATATTCAGGCATTTATCCAGTATGTGAAAAGCTTTACTCAGCCGATTCAGCAGATTGCGCAGGTCATCAGCCAGGTGCAGTCCATGACGGCGGCTTCTGAGCGTGTATTTGAGTTTCTGGACGAGGAAGAAGAAGTGCAGACGGCGGAATGTCCGGTAACTTTAAAAGAATTTTCAGGAGAAGTGAAATTTGAGCATGTCAGCTTCGGATATGACAAGGAACAGCCGATTATCCATGATTTTTCCGCGGAAGTTGCGCAGGGGCAGAAAATTGCCATCGTAGGACCTACCGGAGCCGGGAAAACAACGATGGTAAAACTTCTGATGCGTTTTTACGATGTGGATGGCGGGCGTATCTGCGTTGACGGGCACGATATCCGGGAGTTCAACAGGAGGCAGCTTAGAGAAGCGTTTGGCATGGTGTTGCAGGATACATGGCTGTTTAAAGGCAGCATTATGGAAAATATCCGCTATGGACGGCTGGATGCTACGGACGAAGAAGTCATTGCCGCTGCAAAAGCCGCATATGCGCATCATTTTATTCAGACGCTTCCGGAAGGCTATGATATGGAGCTCAATGAAGACGCCAGCAACGTTTCCCAGGGGCAAAAACAGCTTTTGACAATTGCAAGAGCCATACTGGCGGATAATAAGATATTGATTCTGGACGAAGCGACTTCTTCCGTAGATACCAGAACGGAAATACGAATCCAAAAGGCAATGGATAATCTGATGCGTGGAAGAACCAGTTTTATTATCGCTCACAGACTGTCTACCATCCGTGACGCGGATCTTATTCTGGTTATGAAAGACGGGGATATTATAGAGCAGGGAAACCACAAAGAGCTGATGAAAAAGCAGGGCTTTTATGCGGAACTGTATCATTCCCAGTTTGAAGAAGCATCATAAAATGAAAGAGACTGGCATAAAATGCAGTAATATCGCGGATGTGGGTAGAAGATATGAAACGTATTATTTTGCATTTGTTATGGATGGCAGTCATCCTGAATGTTTTTTGGGGCGGAGCGATTGCATGCCTTGCCGAAGAAGCGGAGAAAACAATAGATGAAAACAAGCTATACGCCCAGTCGGCGGTCCTTATGGATGCCGATTCCGGGCGTGTTTTATTTGGCAAAAAACAGGATGCGGTTCTTCCTATGGCGAGCACGACAAAGATTATGACCTGTATTTTGACGCTGGAAACGGGAGACGTGGAGAGTATGGCGAAAGTGTCCGATTACGCGGCGTCTATGCCAAAGGTAAAACTGTATGTAAAAAAGGGAGAGTCCTACCGCATAAAAGACCTGCTTTATTCGCTGATGCTGGAATCGCACAATGATTCTGCCGTCGTCATTGCGGAACACATCGGAGGAAGCGTAGAAGGCTTTGCAGAAATGATGAATCGGAAAGCGCAGGAAATCGGATGTAAAAATACGTATTTTATCACGCCGAACGGATTGGATGCGGAAAAAGAAATCACGACGGAAGACGGCGCGGGGAAGAAAGTGATGCATTCGACGACGGCCGAAGATCTGGCGTTAATTATGAGCTATTGTATTACAAAATCTCCGAAAAAAGATGCTTTTTTGGAAATTACAAGAACGCCTTCTTATCAGTTTCAGAATTCAGACGGAACGCGCAGCTTTTCCTGCAATAATCACAATGCTTTTTTGAACATGATGCCGGGCGCGTTGTCCGGAAAGACAGGATTTACCGGAAAGGCAGGATATTGTTATGTGGGAGCGTTAGAGCAGGACGGAAAAACGTTTGTCGTCGCCCTTCTTGCCTGCGGCTGGCCGAACAATAAAAGTTATAAGTGGTCCGATACCAAAAAGTTAATGAAGTACGGGCTCAAAAGCTGCCGGAAGACAAATTTGGCCGACGAGCCGGTTTTAAAGGAGTGGTTTAAAAGCATTCCCGTGGCAGACGCGCAGACCGAGCGTCTGTTTCAGCGGGCGTCTGTGGACGTGTATATAAAAGAGGATAAAAGCGCGCCTTCCGTATTGATAAAAGAAGGGGAGAGCATAGAAGTCGTCTGCCATATGGAAGAGGAATTAACGGCGCCTGTCGCAAAGGACCAGGAAGTAGGCAAAATTCAATATCTGCTGAATGGTGACGTTTTGTGGGAACGAAAGATTTATACAAAGCAGTCTTTAGAAAAAACAGAGTATATCTGGTATTTCAAAAAAGCCGCGGAGGGATTTTTCTTGTAGAGGCCGCGTTTTGGCATTTGTTTTGCATAAGTTTGATTTTGCATCCCTTGTCAACCTGACGATTCTGTGCTAGATTATACATTATGAGCTTTTAAGTTGAGTTGAGGAGGAAGAAGATGAGCAAAGTAAGAACGAGATTTGCCCCAAGCCCGACCGGGCGTATGCATGTCGGCAACTTAAGAACGGCATTGTATGCCTATCTGATTGCAAAGCATGCAGGGGGAGATTTTATTTTAAGGATAGAGGATACCGATCAGGAGCGTTTTGTAGCGGAAGCGCTTGACATTATTTACCGAACGCTGAATAAGACGGGTCTGGTTCATGACGAAGGCCCGGATAAGGACGGAGGATTCGGCCCGTATGTGCAGAGCGAGCGCCAGAAAAAAGGCGTTTATTTAGAATATGCCAAAAAGTTAATCGAACGAAAGGAAGCATATTATTGTTTTTGCGACAAAGAACGTCTGGAAAGCTTAAAAGAGACGGTTGCCGGAAAAGAAATTATAATTTATGACAAACACTGCCTGAATCTGACAAAAGAAGAAATCGAAGAAAAACTTGCGTCGGGAGCGCCGTATGTGATCCGGCAGAATAATCCAAGGACAGGGGTCACCGTGTTTGAAGATGAGATTTATGGACGGATCGAAGTGGATAATGCGGAATTGGACGATATGATTCTGATCAAGTCGGACGGGTATCCTACCTACAATTTTGCCAACGTTGTAGACGACCATTTGATGGGAATTACACACATTGTCCGGGGGAACGAATACCTTTCGTCTTCTCCGAAATACAACCGCCTCTATGAAGCGTTTGGCTGGGAAGTGCCGGTTTATGTGCACTGTCCGCTGATTACCAATGAAGAGCATCAGAAATTAAGCAAAAGAAGCGGACATTCTTCGTATGAAGACCTGATAGAACAGGGATTTTTATCGGAAGCGGTAGTGAATTTTGTCGCTTTGCTGGGATGGAGTCCTTCGGACAACCGGGAAATTTTCAGTTTAAAAGAACTGGAGGAGGCGTTTGACTACCGCCATATCAGCAAGTCGCCCGCGGTTTTTGACACGACAAAGTTAAAGTGGATGAATGGGGAATACTTAAAAGCCATGGACTTTGAGGCATTTTTTGAAATGGCCAGGCCGTATATTTCTCAGGTTGTTACCAAAAATTATGATTTAAGCAAAATTGCAAGACTGGTTCAGACCAGAATAGAAATTTTTCCGGATATAGCGGATCATATCGACTTTTTTGAAGAATTGCCGGAATATGACGTTACAATGTATACGCATAAGAAAATGAAGACGACGCCGGAAACGTCGCTTGCCGTTTTAAATGAAATTCTGCCCGTGTTAGAGAGGTGGACGGAATACGAAAATGACGCATTGTATACAGTCATATCGGCTTTTATCAAAGAAAAGGGATATAAAAACGGCTATGTGCTCTGGCCTTTGCGCACCGCGGTATCCGGCAAACAGATGACGCCCGGCGGCGCAACGGAAATTATGGAAATTATCGGAAAAGAAGAATCTCTCTCACGCATCCGCAAAGGCATAGAAAAGCTTTGCCAGGTCTAAGGAAATTCTATGAATCAGAATCTGAATGAAGCCCAGAAGAAAGCGATTATGCACTTTAACGGGCCTATGATGGCGCTTGCCGGACCAGGATCCGGCAAGACGCTCGTAATTACCAGAAGAATTGAAAATTTAATCAAAAACGAGAAGGTGGATGCGTCTCACATTCTGGTGATTACATTTACCAAATCCGCGGCAAATGAAATGAAGGAACGTTTCTTTCGCCGGATGCAAAAGGAAGCCAGACAGGTTACGTTTGGCACGTTTCACGCAGTTTTTTTTAAAATCTTAAAACATGCTTATCATTTTGAAGCTTCTAACATCATCCGGGAAGAAGAGCGCATCCGCTTTATGCAGGAAATGATCTATGCCATGAAGCTTGACTATGAGGATGAAGCGGAATGGATCAAAGATATTTTTTCGGAAATCAGTATGGTGAAAAACAGAAGGATACGGCTTGAGAATTACTACCCGGTTCATTGCGGAAAAGACGTTTTTTCCCGGATCTTTCAGGAATATCAGAAATTTTTAAGGCAGCGCCGCAAAATAGATTTCGATGATATGCTAGTCTATACATACGAATTGTTTGTGGAGCGGAGCGACATTTTATCCGCATGGCAAAACAAATACCGCTATATCCTGATCGATGAATTTCAGGACGTCAACCAGCTTCAGTATGAAATTGTGCGTATGCTTGCAAATCCCCGGCAAAATCTTTTTATCGTAGGGGACGACGACCAGTCCATATACCGGTTTCGCGGCGCAAATCCGGAGATCATGCTGCATGTGCCCAGGGACTATCAGGATTTGGAGATGGTAAGCCTTGACTACAATTACCGCTGCCCCAGGGACGTGGTGCAGATGGCAGACAGATTGATCAGTCATAACAGAAAGCGGTTTCCCAAAGAAATTTCAGCCGCCAAAACACAGGGTGATTCGATTACGACGGATTTATTGGAAACACAGCAGGAGGAATATACCCGGATCGTGCAAAGAATCCGAACGAGTGATACGCCCTTGTCGCAGACGGCGGTTTTGTTTCGGACCAATACGCAGTCAAGGCTTTTAACCGAACGCCTGATGGAGTACAACATTCCTTTTACCGTAAAAGATAAGGCGCCTGGCATCTATGAGCATTGGATCGCAAAAGATATGTTTGCTTATATTAGAATTGCTATGGGAAGCCGGAGACGAAAGGATTTTCTGATGATTATGAACCGTCCCAGGCGCTATATCAGCAGGGAGAGCCTTTCGGATGAAACCGTGGCGTTTCAGGCATGGCAGACATTTTATTCGGACCAGCCCTGGATGGAAGAGCGTATCGAAACGCTGCATAGGGATATTCTTGCGATAAGAGACATGCGTCCGTTTGCCGCAATGAATTACATTCGCAAAGCCGTCGGTTACGATGAATTTTTAGTGGAATATGCCCGTGACCGGAAGATAGAGAAAGAAGGATTGGCGGAAATCATAGACGCGCTGCAGGAGAGCAGCAAAACGCACGCGTCTTTCCAAGAGTGGTTTGACCATATCGAACAGTATCAGCAGGAATTGGAAGCGTCCTTGAAACAGGAGAGAACAGAAAAAGAGGCCGTAACGCTGGCTACGTTTCACAGCGCAAAGGGACTGGAATTCGATGCAGTGCACATCATCGATGTGAACGAGGGAATTACGCCATATAAAAAAGCCGTTCTTCCAGCCGATATGGAGGAAGAACGGAGAATGTTCTATGTGGGAATTACCCGCGCCCGAAAAAAACTGTATCTGTATGTTTTAAAGAAAATTAATCATCATGACGTGGAAGCATCCCGGTTTTTGACGGAGATGCTGAGTCAGTCTTCGTCAAATTCCGCTTCGTCTAACAATTCGTCAAATTTTTCTTCAACGGCTTCGAATTCTTCGTCGTCTAAAATATTTTCAAGAGACGGATTGCCTTCTTCATCTTCGAAGTAACGATAAATGTATACGGCGCTTTCTTCCTCGTCCGGATTGGATTCGTCCGTTGGAATCAGGACGATATAATCCTGGTCATTCAACTCAAAAATTGTCAGAATTTCGCATTCTACCTGTGTTCCGTCGTCCATATCCAATGTAACGCAGATGTCTTCGTCATCGGGTAAGAGATTATTGTTTGGATGATCCATAGCATTCTTCCTTTCTTGTCTTAAGATTTCATGCAATTATATAATAGTTTGGACAAATATGCAATAAGAGGAGAAAAAAGATATACAAAAGAGCCAGAAAAATGTTATAATAATGAAGTATTACTTGCTTAGTTTAGGATGAAAAGGTGAAAAAACATGAAAATTGATTTGAAAAGAGGCGATTTCTCTCAATTAGGGGCAATCAAAGGAAGAACCTGGGCAAATTTCTGTATGGTATGCAGAAAAGAGTCGGAATGTAAAGTGCTGGTCTATCAGAAAGATCAGGTAAGATGCACGGAAGAAATCATCGTACCAAAAGAATATTCCATGGGAAACATTCGGTCGGTACATGTAGAAGGATTGGATTTGGGAGAGTACGATTACAATTTTTGGATTGATGGAAAGATCACATTGGATCCATATGCAAGAAGAATTGTAGGCCGAGAAACATGGGCTGACTTAAGCCGTTCACCAAAACAGACGCTTCGATGCCGTTATGAAGAAAATCGTTTTTCCTGGAGAGGCGAACGAAGAGTGGAAATACCAAGAAAAGATATGGTGATTTATAAGCTTCATATCAGAGGATTTACGATGGGACTGCCGGAAGATGTGCCGGAACGGGGAACGTTTCGCGCTCTGGCCAGAAAACTTGCTTATTTAAAATCTATGGGCATTACGACGATCGAACTGATGCCGGTATATGAGTTTGAGGAAGTTCTGATAAAAGAAAGGGAAGAGATTCCCCAATATATAAAATGGAAATCAAAAAAGAAAGATAAGATTCAGAAACCAAAGGAGAAAACAGAGTATACTATTAATTACTGGGGATATGGCGCCGGAATGTATTTCGCGCCGAAAGCGTCTTATGCAGCCGGGGAATCTCCGGGAACGGAATTAAAAGAATGCATTCTGCAAATGCACAAAAAGGGCATGGAATGTATTTTGGAGATGGATTTTGCAGATCATATGCCTAAGATGAGGATTCTGGAGATTCTTCATTATTGGGTGAGGGAATACCATGTGGACGGATTTCATTTGCAGGGAAATAACATTCCCATGGAGTTACTGCTGGAAGATCCTTTCTTAGGGAGGACTAAGCTGTTTTACCGGGGGATGGAGGAAGGCATGATACCGGAAGCGGAAGCGCAGTATCCGAGGGCTTTTTTGTATGCGGATGAATTCCTCTATCCATGCAGAAAACTTGCCAGCGGCGTCAACAGCAGCATGTGGGATCTTGCGGATCAGATGAAGAAACAGAATGCGCGGCTGGGATACGTGAATTATATTGCCGATAACAATGGATTTACATTAAAAGATATGTTTACATACGGGCAGAAGCGCAATCAGATAAACGGAGAAGATTATGCGGACGGCCCTACATGGAATTTCAGTATGAACTGCGGCGTAGAAGGCGAGACAACCAGCCGGAATGTCCAGAAGATACGAGACCGCCGGATGAAGAACGCGGCTGCAATGCTGTTTTTGGCGCAGGGAGCGCCTATGCTGATGGCGGGAGACGAGGACTGCAATACACAGCAGGGAAATAACAATGCGTATTGCCAGGATAATGAAATCGGCTGGAAAGACTGGAAGCAGAGCAGACCGGCGAAAGAGTTTTTGAAATATATCAAAAAGCTGATTGCTTTTCGAAAAGAACATGAAGTTCTGCGTATGGAACAGCCCATGCAGCTTCTGGATACCAAATCGTACGGCTACCCGGATCTGTCTTACCATGAAGAATCGGCATGGATTTCTTCGGGATTTTTCAGCAGGGAAGCGCTTGGCATACTCTATTGCGGGAAATATGCCAATGAGGCGGAGGACGTCTATCTGGGATTTAATTTCTCGGATTTTCACAGAAATCTTGCGCTTCCAAAACAGAACCGCAAAAGGAAGTGGTATCTGCTGATGGATACCGGGATGAAAAACGCGTTCCTGACGGAACCGGAGGAGCTGCTTGAGCCGGGATATACATTAGAAGCGCAGAGCGTTTGTATCATAATAGGAAAATAGAGGGTAAAGACAGGTATGAAAGCGTGGCAGCATTTAAAGACGATTTTACGCCATAAGAAAATGGTGCGCAGAGGATGCTTTAAAGTGGGTTTGTATCGTCAGGGAATTATGCATGACTGGTCGAAATATTCGCCGGTGGAGTTTCTGGTGGGATGCCGGTACTATCAAGGCACCAAAAGCCCCAACAATGCGGAGCGCGCCGACAAAGGCTATTCTTCAGCATGGCTTCATCATAAAGGGCGCAATAAACACCATCTGGAATACTGGATTGATTATTCCGCAGAAAGCGGCCGGATGGAAGGGATGCGCATGCCGGTAAACTATGTGGTGGAAATGTTTATTGACAGGGTTTGCGCTTCCAAAAATTATCAGAAAGAAAACTATACGGATCGAAGCCCTCTGGAATATTTTAACCAGCACGGCGACGGGCATTACATGATACACGAAGAGACGCAGAAGCTGTTGGAGCGGCTTTTGCATATGCTTGCCGAAGAGGGCGAGGAAAACGTTTATCGTTATATTAAAACAGAAATATTAAAAAACAGAAAGAAGGATTATCGATGTTAAACGGCAGGAAAACATTATACAGCGGGATGCAGGCGACCGGAACCCTTACGCTTGGAAATTATCTTGGAGCGCTGAAAAACTGGGTGAATTTGAATGAAGAGTACGAATGCATTTACGGCGTTATGGATTTGCATTCGCTCACGGTCAGACAGACTCCGGCGGAATTTCGTAAAAACGCAAGATCGCTGTATGCATTATATGTTGCGGCAGGTTTGGATCCGGAGAAAAACTGTATTTACTATCAGTCCCATGTTTCCGGCCATGCGGAATTAAGCTGGATATTAAGCTGTTTTACGTATATGGGGGAATTGAACCGGATGACGCAGTTTAAAGACAAATCTTCCCGTCATGCGGATAATATCAATGCGGGATTGTATACGTATCCTGTACTGATGGCTTCCGACATCCTGCTTTATCAGGCGGATCTTGTTCCGGTCGGACAGGATCAGAAACAGCATTTGGAGATTACAAGGGATATTGCCCAGCGTTTCAATGCGTTGTACGGAGACGTGTTTACCGTTCCGGAGGCCTATATTCCAAAAGCGGGCGCAAAAATCATGAGTCTTTCGGACCCGCAGAAAAAAATGTCCAAGTCGGATGAAAACGCAAACGCCACCATCCTTCTTTTAGACGACAGAGACAGCATTATCCGCAAATTCAAACGGGCTGTGACAGATTCGGATACCGTAGTGCGCTACGCCGAAGAAAAACCGGGAATCCGCAATTTAATGGATATTTACAGTTGTGTTACCGGCAAAGATTATAGCGCGATCGAACAGGAATTTGAAGGACGCGGATACGGAGAATTCAAACTGGCGGTCGGAGAGGCCGTCGCAGACGAATTGTCTCCCTTGCAGAAGCATTACGCATCGTTGATTGAAGATAAGGCGTATCTGGATTCCATGATCAAAATGAACGATGAAAAAGCGGCGTATTACGCGGCGAAAACACTGCGCAAGGTGCAGAAAAAGGTCGGGCTTACCGAACGGATTCGGGCATAAAATAAAAATGGGCGGAAAGCCGTTGGGCTTTTCCGCCTTTGTTATCGCCGCAGGAGTTGGCATAGCAGATATTCCGATATGGGAAACTGCGGGCTTGATTTCTCAAAAGACTTATAGTATATTTCTTTATAGCCGTTTAACCAGTTTCAAACAGGAGGATTAAAAATGCAAAAGGGTATTAAAGTCGCACTGGATGCCATGGGCGGTGACCATGCGCCGCAGGAGATTGTAAAAGGCGCGGTGGACGCGGTCAATGCGAATCAAAACATACATGTTTTTCTGGTAGGGCAAAAAGACAAAGTGGAGCGTGAGTTGAAACAATATTCATACCCTTTGGAGCAGATTTCCATTGTGGATGCGGAGGAAGTAATTGAGACGGCTGAGCCGCCGGTTATGGCGATCCGTAAGAAAAAGAAGTCATCGATTGTGCTTGGCATGAATATGGTTAAACAAAAAGAAGCGGATGCATTTGTTTCGGCAGGAAGCTCAGGGGCCGTGCTGGTAGGGGGACAGGTGATTGTCGGCAGGATCAAAGGCATCGAAAGGCCGCCGTTAGCCCCGCTCATTCCAACGGAAAAAGGGGTGTCCCTGTTAATAGACTGCGGCGCGAATGTAGATGCAAGACCGTCTCACCTTGTGCAGTTTGCCAAAATAGGTTCTATTTACATGAAGCATGTAGTTGGAATTGAAAATCCCAAAGTTGCAATCGTCAATATCGGGGCCGAAGAAGAGAAGGGCAACGCACTCGTCAAAGAGACGTTTCCTTTATTAAAGGAATGTGAAGATATAAATTTTACCGGCAGCATTGAGGCAAGAGAAATTCCGCATGGAGAAGCGGATGTTATCGTCTGTGAAGCTTTTACCGGAAATGTGATTCTGAAATTATACGAAGGGCTTAGCAGTACGCTGCTTGGCGTGGTGAAGCGGGGGTTGATGAGCAGTCTGCGAAGTAAAATCGGAGCGCTCCTCATTAAGCCCGCTTTGAAAGAAACTCTGAAATCATTTGATGCTTCTGTCTATGGGGGAGCGCCTTTGCTGGGGCTTACGGGTCTTGTGGTCAAGACGCATGGAAGTTCCGGGGCGACTGAGATCAGGAATGCAATTCTTCAGTGTTTAACCTTCAAAGAACAGGAAATCAATGAAAAAATAAAAAATAATATCAACAGCTCTGGCCAAGGGTGAGGAGTAGAAAGGAAGCAGGATATGGAGTTTGAAAAACTAAAACACATTATTGCAGACGTGTTAAACGTGGATGAAGAGGAAATTACAATGGAGACGACATTTGTAGACGATCTCGGCGCAGATTCTCTGGATATTTTTCAGATTGTAATGGGGATTGAAGAAGAGTTTGATATTGAAATTGCAAACGAAGAAGTGGAGAAAATTGCGACAGTTGCAGATGCGGTAGAAAGAATCAAGACAGCTTTAAACTAGCAAAAAGCCCTTGTGAAACAGGGCTTTTTCTATATCATCAGGAGACATGATTTATGAATAAACAGGAAGAATTTCAAAAGATCATCGGTTACCGGTTTCAGAACGAAAAATTATTGAAACAGGCTTTAACCCACAGTTCCTATGCGAATGAAAAGCATATGAAAGATATGGATAACGAGCGTCTGGAATTTTTAGGGGACGCGGTACTGGAATTAATAACCAGTGAATTTTTATTTCAGAATTACCCAAAGCTTTCAGAAGGCGATCTGACAAAGATGCGCGCGAGTCTGGTATGCGAGCCGACATTGGCGGCGTGCACGTTACAGATCAGGCTGGGAGAATTTGTCTATTTGGGCAAAGGAGAAGAACTGACGGGAGGACGTGAAAGGAAATCCATTTTGTCGGATGCTTTGGAAGCGGTGATCGGAGCAATTTATCTGGATGGTGGTTTTACTAATGCAAAAGAGTTTGTGTTCCGATTTATTCTTACCGATATTGAGCACAAACAGCTCTTTTTTGATAGCAAGACTATCCTGCAGGAGTTCGTTCAGGGAAATTGCACGGAAATGTTAAATTACCGATTGCTGGAAGAATCGGGACCGGACCACAATAAAAACTTTACCGTGGAAGTGAGAATTGGCGAAAAAGCAATTGCAACCGGATTCGGCCATACCAAAAAAGCCGCGGAACAGGAGGCGGCTTATCAGGCGCTGCTGTTACTAAAACCGGATGGCAAAGGAAGTTCGGTATCCGGATAAATTCAGGGGGAATTATGTATTTAAAGAGTATTCAGGTGCACGGATTCAAGTCCTTTGCAAATAAAATTGTATTGGATTTTCACAATGGGATTACAGGCATTGTAGGTCCCAACGGCAGTGGGAAAAGCAATGTTTCAGATGCGGTCCGCTGGGTGCTTGGAGAGCAGAGCGCAAAACAGCTCCGGGGAGCCAGTATGCAGGACGTTATTTTTTCCGGAACAGAGAGCAGGAAGCCCCTAAGCTATGCTTATGTGGCGATTACTATGGACAATTCGGATCATACGCTGGATATAGACTTTGAAGAAGTTACGGTTGCACGTAGAGTGTACCGTTCGGGTGAGAGCGAATATTTGCTGAATGGAAGCGTATGCCGCTTAAAAGATGTAAATGAGCTGTTCTATGATACAGGGATCGGCAAGGAGGGCTATTCCATTATCGGACAGGGGCAGATCGAAAAAATATTAAGCGGCCGGCCGGAGGAGAGAAGGGAGCTTTTTGACGAAGCGGCAGGAATTGTCAAATTCAAAAGAAGAAAGGTGACGGCACAGAAAAAGTTAGAAGCGGAGAGAGAAAATCTTGTCCGCATCCATGACATATTAAGTGAATTGGAACGCCAGACGGGACCCTTGGAGAAACAGTCGGAAAAGGCGAAACTATATTTAAAAAAGCGGGAAGAACTCAAACGCAATGACATCAATTTGTTTTTACTGGAAGATGAGCGTATGCAGGCGGAAATGAAAGAAGTGGTTTCAAATTGTGAAATTGCGGACAGGCAGTTAAAGGAGACGAACGCTTCTTTTGAAAAAATTAAAAGTGAATATGAAGAAATAGAATGCGCCATCGAAAAGGCGGAAGCGGAAATTGAGGCGTCCCGGGAAGAGATCAGTCAGACCGGCATGGAAAAAGGAAGGCTGGAAGGGGAAATCAATGTTTTAAATGAGAAGATCAAGGCTGCCGAAATGTCGGACGAACATTATAAAAGCCGCACGCGGGAAATCGTTTCCGACAAAGAAGAAAAAGCCAGGCAGAAACAGGCCTATGAAGAAGAGAAGGCCATGCTGGATAAACAGCTTGCGCATATTACGTTAAGACGGCAGAAAGCGCAGAAAAATCTGGCCCGTCTGCAGGAGGAAATACAAAGATCCAACGCCGGCATCGAAAACGGCAAAAACGAGCTTTTGAAGCTGTTAAGCCAGAAAGCGTCCATTCAGACAAAGCGGCAGAAATACGATACGTTGGTGGAACAGGCGGCCATTCGCAAGGCTCAATTGAGCAAACAGCTGCTAAAGCAAAAGAGCGAAGAATCGGATTTGGATTCGCTGATGGAAAATCAGCGGCAGATTTTAGAGGAGACGAGAGAAAATATTGCCCGCCTGAAAGAAGAAGAAGCGCATCTATTGGCAAAAGCGCGGGAATGGGAGCAAAAACTTGCGGATACAAACCGTTTGCTTGAAAAGGATACGGCAGAGTACCACAGGATTTTTTCGCGTCTGGAATCTTTGAAAAATATTGCGGAGCGCTACGACGGATACGGAAACAGCATTCGAAAAGTAATGGAGCAAAAAGACAAAGAAGACGGTCTTTTCGGCGTCGTATCTGATTTGATCAAAGTGGATAAAATGTATGAAACGGCAATCGAGACGGCGCTTGGAGGAAACATACAAAATATTGTTACCCGCGACGATGAAACGGCCAAGAGAATGATTGCCTATCTGAAAAAAAACCGGTTCGGAAGAGCTACGTTTCTGCCGTTGACTTCCGTAAAAGGAAGAGGCGGGATCAAAGAGCCGGGCGTTTTGAAGGAAAACGGAGTAATCGGACTTGCCAGCACACTGGTGAAACACGACGCAAAATACAACGGAATTATAGAATACCTTTTGGGACGGGTCGTGGTAATCGATACGATAGACCATGCCGTTTCACTTGCGTCAAAATACCGCCATTCCCTTTCCATTGTAACGCTGGAAGGAGAATCCCTAAGGCCCGGAGGCTCTATGACGGGAGGCGCATTCAAAAACGCGGGCAACCTCCTGGGCAGAAACCGGGAAATCGAAGATCTGACGCAGAAGCTTGCGCAGTTGAACGAAGCATTGAAAGAACAGAAGGGGCGCAGGGAGGAAATACTTACGGCACAGGCGCTTTTGGCGGATGAACTTGGAGAAAAGAAAGAACAACTGCAGAAAGATTACCTGCGGGAAAATACGGCCCGCTTAAACGCAGAACGCACCAGGCAGCAAAAAGAAGCGAGCGAAGGAGAGCTTAAGAGCCTACGGGAGAAGAGCGCTGATTTAGTACGGCAGATTCAGGAGATGGAATCCGAACAGGCGCTGGCGTGGAAAGAAATTGAGGCCGCCAAACAGAGGGAAGATGAAATTGCCAAAGAAAACCTGTTGTATCAGAGCGCTTTGGATGAGCAGACAAAGGCGGAGGAGAGCGCGGGCAGAGCTTATTCGCAGGTACAGGTGGAAGAAGCCAATCTTAGGCAGAAAAGCGAATTTGCCGTTTCCAATATAGAGCGCGTTACAATGGAAATTGAAAAGTGCGGCATACAGATGCAGGAGCTTTTGACGGAAGTTTCCGGCCTGAAAGAAGACGCCCAAAAACACAGGGATGAAATCGCAGAAATTGAAAAGAAAATTTTAGAGTCGGATGAGAAACATCAGTCTTTGCAGCTTGCGTTGAAAGAGAAGCTGCGGGCCAAAGAAGAAATGTCAGCCAGACAGAAGGATTTTTTTGGAAAACGGGAAGAAATGTCCAAACAGATCGCGGATCTGGACAAAGAAATTTTCCGTTTAAACAGTCAGAAAGAGAAATTAGAAGAACTTGGGAAGCACAGGACAGATTATATTTGGGAAGAATATGAACTGACGCCCCATGGAGCTTTGGAATTGCGTGAGGAAGATGTCCGGGATTTGGGAGAACTGAAAAAACAGATTGCCCGTTTGAAAGATGAGATCAAAAGCCTGGGCGATATTAATGTCAACGCGATCGAGGAGTACAAGGAAGTTTCCAGACGGTATGAGTTCCTGAAAGGCCAGCATGATGACTTGATGGAAGCCGAGGCAGTATTGATCGGCATCATTGATGAACTGGATGCGGGAATGCGCAAACAGTTCACGGAAAAATTTGCCGAAATTCAGCATGAATTTGACCGGGCGTTCAAAGAATTGTTTGGCGGGGGAAAAGGAAGCCTGGAGCTGGTGGAGGATGAGGATATTTTAGAATGCGGCATTCGCATTATTGCTCAGCCTCCGGGCAAAAAACTGCAAAATATGATTCTTCTTTCCGGCGGAGAAAAATCTTTGACGGCGATTGCGCTTTTATTTGCCATCCAGAATCTAAAGCCTTCCCCGTTTTGTCTGCTGGACGAGATTGAAGCTGCTCTGGATGATTCAAACGTAGGCCGTTTTGCAAAATATCTGCATAAGCTGACAAGAAATACGCAGTTTATCGTAATTACGCACAGGCGCGGGACTATGGCGTCCGCAGACCGTCTCTATGGAATTACGATGCAGGAAAAAGGCATATCGACTTTGGTTTCCGTAGATTTGATTGAACATGATCTGGATCAATAAAACATCAAGGAAGGAGTTTATGCATGGGAAAAGAAAAAAAAGGGTTTTTTAGCAGACTGGCGGCAGGGCTTACCAAAACAAGAAACAATATCGTCTCCGGAATCGATTCCATTTTCAGCGGATTTTCCAGCATTGATGACGATTTTTACGAAGAAATAGAAGAAATACTGATTATGGGAGATTTGGGCGTTCGCGCTACGGAAGAGATTATTGAAAATCTGAAGGGAAAAGTAAAGGAAAATAAGATCAAAGAGCCTTCCGCATGCAGACAGCTTTTGATCGACAGCATCAAAGAACAGATGCAGGTGGGAGAGGCGGCTTACCGTTTTGAAGAGGAGACTTCCGTCGTGCTTGTAATCGGCGTAAACGGAGTGGGGAAGACAACTACGGTAGGCAAGCTGGCTGGAAAATTAAAAAGCCAGGGAAAAAAAGTCGTCATTGCGGCAGCCGACACGTTTCGTGCGGCGGCAGGAGAACAGCTTTTGGAATGGGCCAACCGCGCCGGTGTGGAAATGATCGGCGGACAGGATGGAGCGGACCCGGGATCTGTTGTTTTCGACGCGGCGTCGTCGGCCAAATCCAAAGGAGCGGATGTATTGTTATGCGATACGGCGGGACGGCTTCACAACAAAAAGAATCTCATGGAAGAACTGAAAAAAATGAACAGGATTTTAGACCGGGAATTTCCGGATGCTTACCGGGAGACGTTAGTGGTATTGGATTCCACAACCGGTCAGAATGCGCTTTCTCAGGCGAAGCAGTTTGGAGAAGTGGCGGATATTACGGGAATCGTTTTAACGAAAATGGACGGAACTGCGAAAGGCGGCATTGCAGTCGCCATTCAGTCGGAATTAAATATCCCGGTAAAATATATCGGCGTGGGAGAAACGATAGAGGATTTGCAGAAATTTGACGCGGACGCATTTGTGGACGCCTTGTTTCAGACGCAGGAGGGAAAGGAGGAGATCTTATTTTAACGTTGGATAAATTCGAAGAAGCAAGCGAAAAAGTGAAGGAAGTTACGCTTGAAACAAAATTGATTTACAGTGATTATTTAAGTATGCAAACGGGCAATAAAGTCTATTTAAAACCGGAGAATATGCAGTTTACCGGGGCATATAAAGTGCGCGGCGCTTACTATAAAATCAGTACGCTGACAAAAGAAGAGAGAGAACGCGGGCTGATTACCGCTTCTGCGGGCAATCACGCGCAGGGCGTTGCCTATGCGGCAAAGTGCTATGGCGTAAAAGCCGTAATTGTCATGCCGACGACGACGCCTCTGATCAAAGTAAACCGCACCAAAAGCTATGGAGCAAAAGTCATCCTTTATGGAGACGTTTATGATGAGTCCTGCGCCCATGCGTATCAGCTGGCAGAAAAAAACGGATATACGTTTATCCATCCGTTTGATGATCTTGCGGTGGCCACCGGGCAGGGGACGATTGCGATGGAAATATTCAAAGAGCTGCCCTTAGTGGAATACATTTTAGTTCCGGTCGGAGGAGGGGGGCTTGCAACGGGTGTTTCCACGCTGGCTAAGCTTCTCAATCCCAAAATAAAAGTGATCGGCGTAGAGCCGGCCGGAGCCGGTTGTATGAAAGCTTCTTTTGAAGCGGGAAAAGTAGTCACGCTTCCGGGCGTAAATACGATTGCCGACGGTACCGCGGTGAAAACGCCGGGTGAGACTATATTTCCCTATATACAAAAAAATCTGGATGAAATTTTGTTTGTAGAAGACGACGAGCTGGTCGTGGCATTTTTGGATATGGTGGAAAATCACAAAATTGTTGTGGAAAATTCGGGGCTTCTTACGGTCGCGGCGTTAAAACACCTCAATGTAAAAGGAAAGCGCATCGTGTCTATTTTAAGCGGCGGAAATATGGATGTGATTACGATGTCTTCGGTTGTGCAGCAGGGATTGATTTTAAGAGACCGTATTTTTACCGTATCTATTCTGCTGCCCGACAAGCCGGGTGAGCTTTCGAAAGTGGCGGATACGATCGCAAAAGAACAGGGAAATGTCATAAAACTGGAGCACAATCAGTTTGTAAGCATTAACCGAAACGCGGCGGTAGAGCTTCGGATTACCATGGAGTGCTTTGGAACCGAACACAAAAGACAGATCATCAAAGCCCTGGAAAAAGCGCAGTATAAACCAAAGCAGGTGAGGACGAGCCTGTAAGGAGGTCCAAATAAGATACAAGTCCATTGCAGAGATGTTTTGCAATGGGTTTTTTTTGTTAAATCCATATTTTTGCGACATTTTTCGACAAAGTAGATGATTTTTTAAATAGATAATGCACAGACTATGTTGCGTATCGACAAGGATATTTACAAAACGACTTTCATTGTCGAAAACTGCGAAAAGTTATGATTGAATCGATTGCCCCAGATGCTTATAATACAAATAGTTTCGACTTTAGCTAAGATATTTTAGGAGGACTTGTGGAATTTAAAAGAACAAAAAGTTTTGGAGAGGGGAAATTTTGTAATGAGTAAATTAAATGTTGCAATTGCGGATGATAATGAAAGAATGCTGCGGTTATTGGGAGATATTATCCGTACAGATGATGAATTGGAGATTGTAGGCACGGCAAAAGATGGGGAAGAAGCCTGTAAAATGATAAAAGATAAAGAACCGGATGTAGTATTGTTGGATATTGTAATGCCGAAATTAGACGGTTTGGGCGTTTTGGACAAGGTAAATCATGATTTGTCAATTAAAAAACATCCGGCGTTTATTATGATCAGCGCGATTGGAAACGAGAAAATAACAGAAGAAGCGTTTTTATCCGGTGCAATCTACTATATTATGAAACCTTTTGACAACGATATGGTGATTAAACAAATCAAACAGGCAAAGAAGAAATCGACGGATCAGGCCAAAAATGGGGAAATTCGTAAAATAAGCGCATATGAGAAAAAAGAAGAGAAGTCACAGCGGAATTTAGAGACGGATGTGACGAATATTATACATGAAATCGGAGTCCCGGCTCATATCAAGGGCTATCAGTATTTGAGAGAAGCGATTATGATGTCCGTGGACGATATAGAAATGTTAAATTCAATTACAAAGATCCTCTATCCTACGATCGCCAAGAAATATCAGACAACGCCAAGCAGGGTGGAACGTGCGATCCGTCATGCGATTGAAGTGGCCTGGAGCAGAGGAAAAATGGATACGATTGACGAATTATTCGGCTATACGATCAACAATGGAAAGGGCAAGCCGACGAATTCGGAATTTATTGCTTTGATTGCGGATAAAATTCGTCTGGATTATAAGCATGGAGCTATAATTTAGGCTTTTTATTACAGAGGGAATGGAGTATAATAGATCTATATAAAATTGGGAGGTCTATTATGAAAAAAATACTTTTCGCATCATCGGAAGCCGTACCGTTTATTAAAACGGGCGGGCTTGCGGATGTAACAGGATCACTGCCGAAGTATTTCAATCATAAGAAATATGATGTCAGGGTTATTTTACCAAAATACGCCTGTATGGAAGAGCAGTTTAAGCAGCAATTAGAACCGGTAACAGAATTTTACGTCGAGTTGGGATGGCGAAAGCAATACGCCGGAATTCTAAAGGCCAAAGCGGACGGCATACAGTATTATTTTGTCGATAATGAGTTCTATTTTGCGGGAAGCCGACCATATGGGGAAATTTATCAGGATGTTGAGAAATTTGCTTTTTTTTCAAAAGCCGTTCTGGATGCATTGGAAAACATCGGTTTTCTGCCGGATATTATACATTGCCATGACTGGCAGACAGGGCTGATTCCTGTATTTTTAGAGAAGGTTTATAAAAAAAGGGATCCTTATAAACAGATTCGTACCATATTTTCGATTCATAATATTCGGTTTCAGGGAAGGTGGAAGCTTCCGGAAGTGAAAGACGTGACGGGTCTTCCGGAGGATGTCTTTACGGCAGAGGGAATAGAGAGTTACGGCGAATCCAACTATTTAAAAGGCGGCATTGTTTATTCGGACGCGGTGACGACAGTCAGTAAATCTTACGCGATGGAAATTATGACGCAGCAGGGCGGAGAAGGCTTAGACGGCGTGCTGCGCCGTTATGGATTTAAGCTGTTTGGCATTGTAAACGGAATTGACTATGAAGCGTTCAATCCGCAAACAGACGCTTATATTCCGTTTCATTATACGGCAAAAAATGTTCTGGCTCAGAAAAAGAAAAACAAACAAAAACTTCAGGAAGCGTCAAACCTGCCCAAATCCGGGGACACGTTTTTAATCGGAATGGTGTCAAGAATGTCATTTCAAAAGGGATTTGACCTGATTGCCTGTATGATGGAGGAATTTCTCGCCAAAGAGCAGGTGCAGGTTGTCGTTTTGGGAACGGGTGAAGAACGTTATGAACAAATGTTTTGTTATTTTGCAGAAAAATATCCCGATAAAATTTCTGTAAAAATTGGTTATTCGGAACAGGATGCGCATCTTATCTATGCAGGCGCGGATGCGTTTTTGATGCCGTCGTTGTTTGAACCCTGCGGTTTAAGCCAGTTAATCGCCATGCGTTATGGTACGGCGCCAATTGTTCGTGAAACGGGGGGATTAAAAGACACCGTAGAGCCTTACAATAAATTTACGCAGGAAGGGACAGGCTTTTCGTTTGCAAATTTTGACGCGAAAGAAATGACGGAAATATTGTATTCTGCAATGGATCTTTATAATACGCAGAAGCGGAATTGGAATGATCTTTTGATCCGCGGGATGAATCAGGATTTCTCATGGTCAGGCTCAGTGGAAGAATACGAAAAGCTGTATGAAAATGTCTGCCGGATTTAAAAGGTGACCAGACCCGATTTTTGTTCAAAGCGGTAGGCGTGATCGGATAAGATTTCTTCTTTGAGCACCTGGGAGGCATTGATGTCTTTGATGATGCAGTTCAAATCGGATATATGGGAAAAACTATCCTGGGGAAGCAGGAGAACTTCGTGAATGCTGCTTGGAAGGATGTAAAGATCACATCCAATGGACTTTGCAAAGAAAGAGAGGACGTTTGGATAAAGAATTGTGGACGCGCCATAGAGCTTTTCCGTGTTCGACAAAACGTACATACCGGAACGGGCGGCCGTATTCATAGAAATCATCGGAAGATCCGGGCACAAATTTTTCAGGGTATCCTCCATACTCTTCAGTTCATAAGGAAGCAGTATGGGGGTATTTTTAATGGCCAGATCGTAGAGATGTTCTGCGGATATATGCCACAGCTTTAGATGATGATTGTAAATTAAAATAGATGCGTTTCCGTCCGGCGTATCCGAAAGATAGCAGCAAAAAACAACGGCCAGATCCAAATAGCGGAAGTGTGGAACGCTTTTTAAAATTTCCTCATTCTGTTCGTAATGGATCAGTTTGTGAATGATCCGGTATTTGATTTTATCATAGTCCATGAAAAAAGAAAGGTCGATGCTGCGGCTTGGAACATGATTTTGGTAGGAAGCTATGATTTCATCCAATATGCAGGAAAAAGATTTTCCGGCAAGAAAATCCTCATAATAATAATCGAGATAAATCGTGGGAGATACATTGATCGAACGGTCCTGAATGATCAAACCGTCCAATTTGACGTTATTGTTTTTGATAATGGGTTGTAAAGACACGCTGATCTGATCTCCAAAATATTTACAGAGAGACGTGACGGTGGAAGTTTTAAACGTTTCGTAGTTCATGTGATGACTCCTTTTTCAGAAATGGAATTCAATGCATGAATCTGCAGGAAAAAATGGATCGATATTCAGAAAAAAGATAAAAGAATTTTGCGCAGTCTGCTGCGTGGACATAATATAGCATTTTTCTCTGGAAAATGCAAGCACAAAATTTTTTGTGCCGTAAATTCCAAAAACGTCCGTTGTACGGCAGATTTTGTACAACGGACGTTTGAAATTAATTAATCTGACTTTAATTTTTTCCATAATTGGTTGTATAAGTCGGTGCCTTCTTCATCAAGGCTGACATATACTTCGCAATTGTCAATAACGGACTGGTCCGGAAAAATAGTCGTGTCATTTTTTGTTTCTTCATCCAGATTTTCATAGACTGCCATATTTGGCGTTGCATAGAATACATAGTCAAAATTCATTTTTGCAATATCCTCCCGGCAGAGAAAATCCAGGAATTTTTCGGCATTTTCCTGATTTTTGCAGGTTTTTGGAATGAACCAGGAATCAATCCAGAGATTGGAGCCTTCTTTTGGAACGCTGTAGGCAAGATTGTCTGCAAGAGACTGTGCATAAGCCGCCTCTCCCGAGTATACGACCGCCAAAGAAGCGTTTCCGGCAGCCATTTCATCTCCCGTTTCATCCACAAAATAAGCGTAAATCATAGGTTTTTGTTCTAAAAGCATTTGAAGGGCCTCTTCCAGTTCATTTTTGTCCGTACTGTTCAGGGAGTAGCCAAGCTGCTTTAGAGGAACTAAAAAGCAGTCCCTCACGCTGTTTTCCATAATGATTTTGCCGTCGTATTTGCTGTCCCAGAGAACATTCCAGGTGTCGGTTTCTTTGGCGTCTACTTCGTCCGTGTTGTATAAAATGCCTACGGTGCCGTAAAAAAACGGAAGCGTGTAAGTGTGGTCCGGATCAAAGGATGCGGACGCATCTATTATTTTCGGATCAAGATTCTGATAGGAGGAAATGTTGTCATGGTTCATTTCCAGAACTTCTCCTTCCTGAATCAGTTTCTGGATCATGTAATCCGAAGTGCATAAAAGATCGTAGTCAATGGATCCGGCTTTGTATTTGGTATACATTTCTTCCGGGCTTTCGTATTCTTCATATTCGACTTTGATGCCGGTTTCTTCTTCAAACATTTCAAGCGCTTCCGGATCAAAATATTTCCCGTAGTTTAATACGGTTAATGTCTCTTTGCCATCAGGCGAGCCGCAGCCGGAAACGAAAGCTGCCGCACAAAGCAGGATCGTCAGGAAAAAAAGCTTTTTTTTCATAGTAATCATCATTCTCCTTTTAGTTATTTCTATCATTTTTTCTCAAGGAACCGTAATTCATAATCAAGAGCAGTATGATTGCGATTCCAAACAATAGCGTGGATAAAGCGTACATTTCCGGTTTGATTCCCTTTCTTAGCTCTGTATAAAGCATGGTGGAGAGCGTATTGACTCCGGGGCCTTTCGTAAAATAAGTGATGGAAAAATCGTCAAGGGACATCGTAACCGCCATCAGAAATCCGGAAAATACGCCGGACCTTATGTCGGGCCAGACAATTTTATAAAACGCGTACAAGGGCGACGCGCCCAGATCAAGGGCGGCTTCGTAAGCGGATTTACTGGTCTGGTTCAGCTTTGGCAGCACGTTTAAAATGACATAAGGGATGTCGAACGTCAAATGGGCAATCAGCACAGTGGAAAAACCCAGCTTTGTAAAACGCACAAACAAAAGCATCATGGAAATGCCCGTTACAATGTCTGCGTTGAGCAGAGGAATATTGGTGGCTCCAAGCATAATCGCCTTTCCTCTGCGGCGCATGGAATGAATGCCAAGCGCGGCCAGCGTTCCGATGATTGTCGCCAGAACGGAAGCGGCCAGCGTAATTTCAATCGTCATGATAAACGCTTCCATAATCGTATCATTCTGAAACATGGATACATACCATTTAGTGGTAAACCCGCCCCAGGCCACCCTGGATTTGGAGTTGTTAAAAGACAGGACAATCAGCACCAGGATCGGAAGATACAAAAAGAGAAAAATGGTGGCAAGATAGAGTCTGCCTGTAAATTTTTTTACCATACCGCAGTTCCCTCCCCGTCTTTGCTGTGAGAATTCATAAACGCCATGCTGGCGATTACAAATATCATAAGCACAATGGATAAGCCGCTTCCCATATTCCAGTTCATATTCTGCATAAATTCCTGTTCAATGACGTTGCCGATCAAAAGAACCTTGCCGCCGCCTAAGAGATTGGAGATGACAAAGGATGTCAGCGCAGGAACAAATACCATAATAATGCCGCTTAATACGCCGGAAACTGTCAGCGGAAAAATAATTTTGATAAAAACCTGAAACTGGCTGCATCCCAGATCTCTGGCTGCATCAACAATATCTTTTCCGATTCGTCCCATAGCGTTGTAAATCGGCAGAATCATAAACGGAAGAAAGTCATATACCATGCCGAATACAACGGCGGACGGCGTATTCAAAAGAGAAACTTTCGGGAAGCCAAGAGCCTCAAAAACTGTATTTAATATTCCGTTGTTGGAAAGCAAAAGCTGCCAGGCCAAAATACGAAGCATAAAATTCATCCACATGGGAAGGACAAAAATAAACACAACAAAACTCTGCCGTTTCAGATGCAGGTTATTTAAAATCATAGCCAGCGGATAGGAGAGCGCCAAGCATATGACCGTGCAGATTAAGGCCAGTTTGAGTGACATCAGAAGCGCTTTCATATGAATCGGCTCCGCTATTGCAGTAATATTGCCCAGAGTAAAGGCGCCGGAAGAATCGGTTACGCCATAGTAAACAATCATTAAAATCGGCAATACGATAAATCCGAAAATCCATATGACGTATGGACCGGATAAAAACTGCCGTTTAAATTTATGCATCAATCTCCACCGCCTTCTCATCACTGGATTCCGGTTTGTTCATGATCTGTATGTTGAACGGAATCACAGAAATCCCCACATGGGAGCCTACCGGATACATTTTTGTCGTATGAACGAGCCAGTCGTAACCGCATGCATGCACCTCGATTTCATAATGCACGCCTTTAAAAATGATAGATACGACGTCTCCCTCCATAAATCCATTCGGCGGATCGGATAATTCCACGTCCTCCGGACGGATGACGACGTCGACGGGCTGATTCTTTCCGAAGCCGGAATCGACGCAGGGAATTTTTACGCCTAAAATTTCGACCAGTTTATCTTCGATCATGGTACCGTCAATAATATTGCTCTCTCCGATAAAATCCGCGACAAAAGCATTGACGGGTTCGTTATAAATATCCTCCGGGGATCCGATCTGCTGGATGTATCCCTGGTTCATAACAACGATCGTGTCCGACATCGTAAGGGCTTCCTCCTGATCGTGCGTTACGTAGATAAATGTAATGCCAAGCTCTTCTTTTAGGCGGATCAATTCGTACTGCATATCCTGGCGGAGCTTTAAATCCAAAGCGCCAAGCGGTTCGTCTAACAGCAGGACCTTCGGTTCATTAACGATGGCCCGCGCGATGGCGATACGCTGCTGCTGCCCGCCGCTTAAAGAATCGACGCTGCGCTTTTCATAGCCGTCTAAGTTTACCAGTTTCAAGGCATATTTGATTTTATCCTGGATATAGGCTTTGCTCTTCTTTTTGATTTTCAAGCCAAACGCAATATTTTCGGAAATAGACATATGCGGAAACAAAGCGTATTTTTGAAAAACGGTATTCAGCGTTCTTTCATTTGGCGGAAGAGCAGTAATATCCGCGCCGTCAAAAAAGATTCTGCCCGAATCCGGCAGCTCAAACCCGCCTAAGAGGCGGAGCGTTGTGGTTTTTCCGCAGCCGGAAGGGCCCAGCAGCGTCAAAAATTCGTTTTCCTGTATTTTTAAATCCAAATCATCTAAAATAATAGTCCCGTCATAAGATTTTGAAATATGGGACAGATGGATGAATTCTTTTTCCATTGGCAGCCTCCTTATGTAAAAAAATTAAAAACTGGGTGGAGTGGTAATCCACAGGATAACCGCGTCATGCTTCCCGGGATTTTCCAGACGATGCTTTTTGTTTGAGGGAAACGCAAAAGATTCTCCGGCATGCAGCGTATACTTCTGCGTTCCAAATACCAGCTTCGCCGTACCCTTTAACACATAACCGAATTCCTCCCCTTCGTGGGGCAGAAGCTCTTCCGAACAGCCGCCGGGCTTTAACGTAAGCCGGATTGGCTCCATGGAGTTTTTCTGTGCGTTTGGCACAATCCATTCGACGGAAGAATTTTGTTCTTCGTACATTTTTTCAAAATAATCTTCTTTTTTAAAAACAATCTGTTCCGCGTCAGATTCGGCAAAAAATTCAGCCGGCGTCGTGCCAAGACACTGAATGATGTCCAAAAGCGTACTGACGGAGGGTGTGTTCTGATTTCGTTCCAGCTGAGAAATAAACCCCTTTGTCAGTTCCGCGCGGTCGGCAAGTTCCTGTTGGGTAAGTCCATAAAAAACCCGAAGTTCTTTCATTCTCTTTCCAATATCCATAACAGGCTCCTTAGTGGTGTTAATAGTAGATTTTGAGTTTACTAATTATAAACAAACAAGAAATATTTTATCGAAAACAAGAAAAAAGTCAATAGAAAATTGAAAAGAAATAAAAGAATTTGAAACAGAAAATCCGGAAATGGCTAAAATAGAAACGGACAGCCGATTTGACTGTCCGTTTTAGATCAGGGATTGAAAACGGAAATTTCGCCGCTTCCGCTTACCGGTGTCTGATAAATGGTATTTTCCTCGCCAAATGCGCTGAAATATACGTTTTGTGAAGTAATGCAGATATTGGTGAAATTGCCTTTGCGGATGACTTTATAATCGCTGCCGTCCGTCTTCATACAGCAAAGGGCGGCTTCCCCGTCCAGATTATTTCTCTGGAAAAATATCATGTCGTTGTATACATTGTAGTATTCAATGCGGTCTGTTGTGAGCGTAACCGGCTCTTTTTGCGAACGTCCCAGTTTTACGAGCGCGTAATTCTGTTCACAGTCTACAAAGTAGATATTCTCATTGTCCGCAGACGGCATCCAGTAATTGCCCTGGCAGATGGTCTGGGAAACGCCTGTCGACGTATCCATCTGATAAATATTGTGATCTTTAGCAATGCCGTTGTAATAGAGGTACTGTCCGTTTGCGGAGCAGGTAAAGTAGGGATTTTCATCGACCTGTTCTTTTTCGGACCCGTCTATTTTGACGCGGTAAAGGGTGGAGGCGGTTTCCGTGTCATAGTGGATATAATAGATGTAGTTTCCAATCAGCGAAGCATAAATGGAAGGGGCCGAATCTAATATTGTCACTTTACCGGTCTTTAAATTGTATCGGCAGAGACTGTTTGTATTAAAGTGCAGAAAAGAAAACTGAAAGTCTTTGGCGATATTGTTGCGCACATAATATATGTAATGGTCGTCTGCATTGATAAAAGAAGCAATGTCGTCGTATAGTTTTTCCGTTTCTCCCGTCTCCATATTCATGGAATAAAGGTAGTGGTTGTCATTTGGGTTGCTAAAATAGACCATGCCGCCGCGTTCACAAAAAATACCGCTGTTGTAGAGATTGCCGGCCGTATTGCCGTTGATATAGGAATCGTTGAAATGCGTTTTCGTGGAAACGTAATGGTATACGGCATAACCTGCAATGACAAGAATTATGACAGCCGGAATCAGAAATCGTTTTATGTTGCTCATAAGCTCACTCCTGTTCATTAATTTGTGTTACTGTTATTATAACTTTTAGGGGCAGAAGTTTCAAGGCAATCTTGCCATATAATGTTCGTTGTTATATGATATAAGAATAAGCCGGATAACCTGAAACGGAGGAGATTATGAGAGAATTACAGGAGATACGGAAAGATGTTTCCGCCATAGACAGACAGATAATGGATTTGTACGAAAAGCGCATGCGCCTTACGGAAGAGCTGGTGGAATACCGCCTTTTGGCGGGCAGGAAAATATTTGATTTTACGCCGATTGAAGCATTTGATTTTACAAATGCCAAAGTCGTATTTCAGGGAGAAGAAGGCGCTTACAGCCAGCAGGCGCTGCTGGAATTTTTCGGAGCGAAAACAGAGGCTTTTCATGTGGATGCCTGGCGGGACGCCATGGAAGCAATCCGAACGCAGCAGGCGGATTACGCAGTGCTTCCGATTGAGAATTCTTCCGCCGGTATCGTATCGGAAAATTTTGATCTGCTTGTGGAATATGACAACTGCATAATCGGAGAGCAGATCATTAAGACAAACCATTGCCTGATCGGGGTAAAAGACGCGGGGCTTTCCGACATTACGGACGTGTATTCGCATCCGCAGGCGCTGATGCAGTGTTCCAGATTTCTCGAAGACCACGGAGGCTGGGAAAAACACAGCATGAAAAATACGGCGGGCTCAGCCAAAAAAGTAAAAGAAGACGCCAGGAAAAATAAAGCGGCCATTGCATCTAAGATTACGGCGGATATTTATGATTTGAAGATACTGGCGGAAGGAATTGAAAACAATACGTCCAATTCCACCAAATTTATCATTGTCACCGGTCAGAAATTATTCCGCAAAAAAGCCGGAAAAATCAGCATATGCTTTGAGCTTCCGCACAAAAGCGGGTCTTTGTACCGAACGCTTTCCCATTTAATTTATAATAATCTGAATATGAATAAAATTGAATCAAGGCCTATTCAGGGAAGAACATGGGAATACCGGTTTTTTATTGACATTGAAGGAAATCTGACCGACGGATCCGTGCAGAATGCCCTGAACGGATTGAAAGACGAAGCGGAAGGGCTGAAAATACTTGGCAATTATTAAACAAAAAAAGGAGCGGTTATGCACAGTATAAAAGAGATGATTCTTTACAGAGAGTTTGAAAACGGCCGTTTGCTGGATCGTTTTGCAGGGCTGATGGGAAAAGCGGATGGTTTCACAACCAAAGAAGATAAGAAAAATGCGTACTACGCTTGTCTCCATGATTTTATGGAACTGGCCGCAACATATGGATTTGAGGGAAATCTCTGGCATAGTTATCTGACGCTTCTTTTGGTCAGCCATGAGAACGCATTCAGCCGCGTCTGTGAAATCGGGGGAGAGGCGAAAGGAAGCATTTGCGCCGCCGCGCGTCATGATTTTGCAATCTTCAAGGAATTATTTGATTTTGATCTTTCCAAATTAGAAAACGCGCTTGGAGTTGCCGGAATGGATTTGATCGCGTGTTTTAAAGGGACGGACGGGGGCAGCTTATTCAACCGGAGAATTCGGGACAGAATCTGTGCGTTAAGCGTCTGCCTTGGCAAAACGGCATGCGCAGAGGAATTTCAGAACGCGGTTACGGATTTTTACAGGGAGTTTGGCGTAGGAAAGCTTGGGCTGCACAAAGCGTTTCGAATCGAACGCGGCAAGCTGGGCGCAGAGATTGTTCCCATTGCCAACATAGCCCATGTCAGCCTGGATGATTTGGTGGGATATGAAATTGCCAAGAAGAAGCTGACCGATAATACGGAGGCGTTTGTAGAAGGAAGAAAGGCGAACAACTGTCTTTTGTATGGAGACGCCGGAACAGGCAAATCCACATGCGTCAAAGCGATTGCCAATTTATATTACGGCAGGGGGCTGCGTTTGATTGAGCTGTATAAACACCAGTTTCAGGATCTGCACGATGTGATTGCTCAGGTAAAAAACCGCAATTACAAATTTATTATCTATATGGATGATCTTTCTTTTGAAGATTTCGAGGTGGAATATAAATATTTAAAAGCCGTAATCGAAGGCGGTCTTGAGAAAAAACCGGATAATATTTTAATTTACGCGACGTCCAACCGGAGGCATTTGATCCGTGAGAAATTTTCCGATAAGGCAGAATTGTCGGATGATCTGCACAACAACGATACGGTGCAGGAAAAGCTGTCTCTTTCGGCAAGATTTGGCGTCCAGATATACTTTGGCGCGCCGGATAAAAAAGAATTCGGACAGATTGTAACAACGCTTGCCAGGGTAAGCCGTATTCAAATGGGAGAGGAGGAATTGCTGCAGGAAGCAAATAAATGGGAGCTGTCGCACGGCGGGCGTTCCGGAAGAACGGCGCAGCAGTTTATTGATTATCTTTTGGGAAAAGGAGGGAATCTATGAAAATTTTTGCGGCAATCTATATCGGGTTTTATGAAGTCAGCCTGAAAGTGTTTGAGCTGATGGCAAGAAAACCGATTCGCGAAATCGATCACGTAAGGGCGAGGGTGGAAATTGGCAGAGATACTTATCAAAAAGGATATATTGGCTATGAGCTGATGGAAGAGCTTGGAAATATTTTATCCGAATACAAAAAAATTATGGACGGTTATGGAACCGACAGTTACACAGCCTATGCGGGCGGCGTGTTCCGCGGGATCAAAAATCAGTTGTTTGTGCTGGACCAGCTGTATATTCGCACGGGGATCCGCATTCAGGTACCGAGCAATTCCGAGCATCGCTTTATCGGTTATAAGTCCGTGGCGTTTCAGGAGGAATTTCATGAAATGACAAAGCAGGGAGCGGCGGTTGTTGACGTGGGCGGAGGAAATCTGCAGATTACTTTGTTTTCGGAGGGCAAAGTAATTACGACACAGCATATGGCGCTTGGAACGATGCGCTTAAGGGAGCAGCTTTCCTCCATCAAAAACTCGGTCGTTCACTACGAGAGCCAGATGGAAGAGCTGATTAATAAAGATCTGGAAGTGTTTAAGTCTTTGTACCTGAAAGAGTATAAAATGAAATATATTATTTTCATGGGCGAATATATCATGGAGCTGATGAAGAAAATTGAGAAAAAAGGAAACAAAATCATCAGTACGGAGAAATTTGTAAAAGCAATGCGAAAGCTCTACAGGAAAAATGCCGGACAGCTTGCATCGGAACTGGATCTGCCGGATGAAGACGATCCGCTTCTGATGCCGTATATCGTAGTTTATACCAGGCTTGCCGAGGAGTTAAGCGCCGAAGAAATCTGGGCGCCGGGATACAGCGTCAGCGACGGTATGGCATACGATTACGCGGAGAGGCGCCGCATCATCCGTCCGATGCATGACTTTGATGAAGATATTATTTCCGCGGCAAAACAGCTTTCGATCCGCTATGACAGTTTTTCGCCGCATATTGACGCACTGACGCAGATGGCGTCGCTTATTTTCGACGCGATGAAAAAAGTGCATGGGCTTGGAAAAAGAGAACGGCTTCTTTTGCAGACGGCAGCCATTTTGCACGATTGCGGCAAATACATCAGTCTTGCGCACGGGCCGGAATGCGCCTACAATATCATCATGGAATCTGAAATTATCGGGTTAAGCCATCTGGAGAGACAGATTGTGGCAAGCGCGGTGCTCTACAATACATATCCGCTGGAAGATTATGAGGAGCTTGCCGATAAACTGGACCAGGACAGCTATATGATCGTGGCAAAACTTTCCGCCATTCTTAGGATTGCCAACGCCATGGACAGGAGCCACAAACAGAAATTCAAAAATGTAAAAGCGGCCGTCAGAGGCAAGCAGCTTGTCATGACGATAGAGACAGGAGACAACATCATATTGGAAAAAGGGCTTTTTATGTTAAAAGCGGATTTGTTTGAACGCGTATTTGGCATCAAACCGGTCATTAAGGAAAAACGAGTATTGGGTTAGGGGTGACAATCAATGGAAAAAGAGAAAAATTTTACAAATGCGGAATATTATGAAAACAGAGAATTGAGCTGGCTGAAATTTAACGCACGCGTATTGAACGAGGCAAGGGATAAGTCGATTCCATTATTGGAGCGGCTGAAATTTATCGGCATTACATCTTCCAACCTGGATGAGTTTTTTATGGTCCGCGTAGCGTCTTTAAAAGACATGGTGCATGCGGGATATAAGAAGAAAGACATTGCGGGAATGACGGCGGCGGAGCAGCTCGCGGCGATCAATGCCGACACAAGAGTATTGGTAGACACGCAGTATTCTACGTATAACCGTTCAATGCTTCCTATGTTAAAAGAGCGGAACATCGAAATTATCGATTCCTATGAAGCATTGAATGAAGAACAGAAAGAATATGCGGACGTATATTTCAAGGATTCTGTATACCCGGTGCTTACGCCGATGGCGGTGGACGCATCCAAGCCGTTTCCGTTGATCCGCAATAAAACGTTAAACATCGGAGCTTTGATCAAAGGCAAAGGCGCAGATAAGGATATTGATTTTGCAACTGTGCAGGTGCCTTCCGTGCTTCCCAGGATGATTGAGCTTCCTTCCGGAAAAGAAAACGGGCGCACCTATATTCTGCTTGAGAAAATGATTGAGCACAATATTTCAAAGCTGTTTTTAAACTTTAAAGTCGCATGCGCATTCCCTTACCGGGTTATGAGGAATGCGGATCTTCCCATTGACGAAGACGAAGCCGCCGATCTGTTAAAAGAGATTCAAAAACAGTTGAAAAAGCGTCAGTGGGGCGAAGTCATTCGTCTGGAGGTGGAAGACGGAATAGAAGAGAAGCTTTTAACTATTTTAAAAGATAAATTAAAGGTAAAAGACGAAGACGTCTACAAAATAGACGGGCCGCTCGATCTTACTTTTGTTATGAAGCTGTCCGGTCTGGAGGGCTATGACGATTTAAGGTACAAAAAGCATCAGCCCCAAAAGCTTCCGCAGATAGAAGCGGGAGAAGATATTTTTGCGGCAATCCGCAACGGAGATATTTTTATGCATCATCCGTACCAGACATTTGATCCTGTGGTGGATTTTATCCGTCAGGCGTCCGTGGATCCGGATGTGCTCGCCATCAAACAGACGCTTTACCGCGTGAGCGGAAATTCCCCCATTATCAGCTCTTTGGCTCAGGCGGCGGAAAACGGAAAACAGGTATTTGTTCTGGTAGAATTAAAGGCGCGGTTCGATGAGGAACATAACATTGCATGGGCAAAAAAATTAGAGAAATCCGGATGTCATGTCATATATGGTTTGGTAGGGTTGAAAACGCACAGCAAAATTGCGCTTGTCGTCCGGAGGGAAGAAGAGGGGATTCGCAGATACGTACACTTGGGAACCGGCAATTATAACGATTCTACGGCAAAGCTTTATACGGACTGCGGGATATTCACCTGTTCCGAAGCAATCGGAGAAGACGCGACGGCAGTTTTTAACATGCTCTCGGGTTATTCCGAGCCGCTGTCCTGGAACCGTCTCGTGGTGGCTCCGATTTGGCTTAGAAAGAAATTTCTGAAATTAATAGGCAGAGAAACGAAGCATGCAAAAGAAGGAAAAGAAGCCAAAATTATTGCAAAGATGAATTCTCTCTGCGATAAAGACATTATTGCGGCATTGTACGAGGCGTCCGCGGCGGGCGTGCAGATTGACCTTGTTGTAAGAGGAATCTGCTGCCTGAGGGTTGGCATACCGGGAGTCAGTGAAAACATACGCGTGCGTTCCATCGTAGGAAATTTTCTGGAGCACAGCAGGATCTTCTATTTTTATAACGACGGACAGCCGGAGATTTATATGGGAAGCGCCGACTGGATGCCCAGGAATTTAGACCGCCGCGTGGAAATTTTGTTTCCGGTGGAAGACGAAGCAATCCAGAAAACCGTATGTCATATTCTGGAAGTTGAGCTGAAAGACAATGTGAAAGCGCATATCTTAAACAAAGACGGTTTGTATGAGAAAATCGATAAAAGAGGAAAAGTATTGATCAATTCGCAGGAACAGTTCTGCAAAGAAGCAAAAGTAAAAAGGCCCAAAGAGAAAAGCAAATACCAGGCCAGGGTCTTTATCCCGGCGGAGCCGATATAAAACAAAAAGGAGCGTTTATGGAAAAGGGCAGAATACTTTTTACCGATCTGGATGGAACCCTGCTGTCAGACGACAATCAAATTTCGAAGAAAAATCACGGGGCAATTGAAGATACGCTGAAAAAGGGCAGCTTTGTCGCAGCTGCGACAGGCAGACCTTTAGAAAGCGCCAAAGCCGTGGCGAAGAAGCTGGGGCTTATAGGCAGGGGATGTTATCTGATTGCGTTTAACGGCTCCATCCTCTATGATTGTTTTGAAGAAAAAATCCTGTATGAACAAACCATTCCCATAGCTATCGTAAAAAAGATGTTAAATGAGGCTGAGAAAGCGGGCATTTATATGCAGACATACGATAAAACGGCGATTTTGGCAAAAGCGCATACGAAAGAGCTGGATTACTATGCGAAGCGTACGGGAATGGCGTACCGCATTCAGCCGGATCTTTCGGAATCGCTCAGAGAGGAGCCGTACAAAGCTCTGTTGATTGATCTGGAAAGCAGAAAGAAGCTTGAAGATTTTCAAACAAGAAACAACGCATGGACGAAGGAGAAGCTAAACAGCTTTTTTTCCTGTAAAGAATATCTGGAATACTGTCCGGTTGGAGTGGATAAGGGGGCTGCGGTATTACAGCTTTGCAGAATCCTTGGCATTTCGCCGGAGCAGGCCGTGGCCGTTGGAGATGAATCGAATGATATTTCGATGATTAAAGAGGCCGGAATAGGCGTTGCCGTAAAAAACGCCGTTTCTGCGGCAAAGGAGGCGGCGGATTATATCACCCAAAACGACAACAACCATGACGCGGTGGCCGAAGTAATTGAAAAATTTATGTAATTTACCCATTGAAAAACACAGACGCGATTCGAAGGAATGACGTCTGTGTTTTTGCGTTTACCGAAAGCCTTCCAGAAAAGAATACGGGATGGACAGGTTCCCCCTGCCGCTTCCCAGTCGAATATCGGGCTTGTTGCTTCCATGGAAATCGGAGCCGCCGGAAAATTTCAGGTCAAATTCTTTGCCAAGGCTTTTGATATAATGCTCATCAGCCGGCTTGTAAGTGGAGTAGAGAACTTCTATGCCTTCTAAGCCGCATGCCTTGCAGTCTGAAATCAGTTTCCGCAGCGTATCGTCGCTCATATGGTAAAGAACAGGATGCGCCAAAACGGCTTTTCCATTGGCATGATGGATGAGCGCAATCGCTTCCTGCGGGGAAATCATTTCTCTTGGCACATTACAGGGGCAGCCGTCCCCGATATATTTTTCGAAAGCCTCTGAAATGGATTTGATATATCCTTTGTCTAACAAATATCTTGCCACGTGCGCTCTTGTCAAAACGGCGTCCGGGAATTTTTCCTGCAGGGCCTCCTGCGTAATGTCAAAGCCTCTTTCCTGCAGCAGCCGGTACATTTTCAGATTGCGGTTGTCTCGGTTGTCGCGGAAGTGCGTCAGGTGGCGCAATAATTTTTCGTTTGTCTCGTCCAAAAAGAGGCCGACCATATGGATTTCCTGGCCGTCGTATTCTGTGGAAAGCTCTACGCCGGGGATTAATTCTATGGAGGCTGCTTTGGCGGCTTCCTTTGCCTCCGCAATGCCGTCTACGGTGTCGTGATCTGTTAATGCAAAGGCAAAAAGGCCGGCTTTCTTTGCTTCGGCGACTAACTGCGAAGGGGTCAATGTGCCGTCGGACGCAGTGGAATGTACGTGTAAATCAATGGTTCCTGTATTCATGTGAACAGCTCCTTATTTGTTTGTGATTTGTTATTGCAAAACGGGTTTGCGATAATTATTGCTTATTATAATGGAGATTCTTGTGGATTACAATAGGTGGTGGGTTAAGATTTGTGGAAGTATTCTACAGAACGGCGAGAAGATAATGCCGAAACAATGGAAAGAGGAGATACAGTCCCTTTAATCCGAATATGACCATATCGTCAAAAAGAAATTTAATGTGAATTTTATTGTAAAGACAGGTGTTTTTTTGTATAATTGAAGTGTAGCAGGAGTAGGATATATCGTATCTTGTATCATGTATATTTAGAAATTGGGGTGGTAAAGTGTCGAACGATGCAAAGCAAACGCGAGAAGTTAAGACAAAGCGCACCGCAAAAACAGCGTGTTTTTAGACCTTTTCCAAGATAAAAAGAATTTGCTGAAATTATATAAAACATTACATCCAGAGGATACAGACGCAACAGAGGACACGCTGGATATTGTTACAATAGATAATGTTCTGACAGATAATCTTTATAATGATTTGGGGATAATGGGGGGCAACAACAGATTACTTTTGCTGTTAGAGGCGCAATCCGGCTGGACGGTAAATATCCTAATCAGAATACTGTTGTATTTGGCGCAGAGCTATCATGAATATTTCGAGCGGACCAGTCAGAGCCTGTATAAAAGCAGGAAAGTAAAAATGTCCAAGCCTGAATTATATATAATTTTCACAGGAAACAAAGGCAGAAAACCAGATACTATATCGTTGTCCAAAGAATTTTTTGACGGCGCTGATATTGACATTGAGGTAAGGGCAAAGGTCATCTATGAAAGTGACACGGAGGATATTATCAATCAATATATTATTTTCTGCAAAGTTTTTGATAAACAGCGAAAACTGTATGGAATGACAGAGCAGACAGTGAAAGAAACAATTCGTATTTGTAAAGATAGGAATATCTTAAAGGAGTATCTGATTAGCAGGGAAAAGGAGGTTGTGACGATTATGATGAGTTTATTCGATGACGAACAGATAATGAAAACATATTGGAAGGATATGGAAAATACTCTTGCTTATAAGAAAGACAAAGAAACAGCCGAAAGGCTGATAAAGATGAGAAAGCTGTCGCTTGAAGAAATTAGTCTATGTGTTCCCTCATTGTCATTTGATGAATTAAGAAAGCTGAAAGCCGAGATTATGCAGTTGGTGTAATCAATCTCTCAATCAAAATAAAAAATAGCAATGGCGTTAGAGTATATAGAAACTGAAAATCTATATACTCTATTTTTTTGCATCAAGGAGGAACAATGGGCGACAATAGTTAGACCAACGCCATAGGGTGATTGACGCCCTGTTTGCAACAGACGATTGGATAGACAAGGTATTGAGTTGAGGTATAAATTGTATTTTTTATACAACTGTGATGGTTGAGATGGTAGTTTTAGAAATGTGGTTTTCACTTATTTTCTCCATAAAATCTTCTAGTACATCTTTTGTCATGAGTCTATGAGGATTTGTGCAAAATTAATAAAAAATCGAAAAAATATTAAAAAAAATATATCTGTTGACATTATTTATAAAAAAGGATAAGATTAAAATATA
This sequence comes from uncultured Lachnospiraceae bacterium, assembly GCA_910586725.1. Lineage (GTDB taxonomy): Bacteria > Bacillota > Clostridia > Lachnospirales > Lachnospiraceae > Roseburia_B. The sequence continues at coordinate 108,661 of CAJUJL010000003.1, forward strand.
ATTATATATAAAGATTAACAAGATATATTTCGAATTAAAACAAAATAGAAGTTGATATTTTGCAAAAACATGTCGAACATATGTAATTTACAAATAGCCAGGAACGGATTGGCCGAAAGGGGAAGAGCGTATGAAAAAAATAAGTGAAAAGAAAATGAACAGAAGAATTTGCCCAGGGGAAGACTCCTGATGCCAAAGAAGAACTATGTAGCAGACTATATATTTGCCACTCAAGTAGCAAAAAATGCAGGAAACACTACAAATTTATCAAAAGTAATGGGACAGGGAAGTTTATGTTATAAAAGAATGAAAATAGCGATTAATTCGTCTGGGATTGTATGGTCACCAAATAGTCGGTACGATGAGGAAAATCCAGATGTAGTTCGGAAATCATGGAAAAATATTATTAATAGTGCGACAAACTTAAATTATGATGCCCAAACAGCGGAGTTAAAGGAAAAATGGCGCAGGTATTTTTTGTATGGAATGGCTTCTCATATTATAACGGATACCTTTTCTCACAGTAGTTATTATCTTGACAATAACTTAAAATATGTATGGATTGAGCATCATAATGGAGCACATGACGTAAAGAATAATCGATTTATATGTGCGGGCAATTCAGCATTTCAAGTTGCTGTTAACAGTCAATTGAAGTATCTCGGAGATGTAACAGATTTTTCTTCTAAAGGAGAAAGTTGTTGGAATGGATTTTATTTAGGAAATATACTTAAATATGCTTTAGAATCAGATATATACAATGAGGGAATTAATTATTTGACAAAAGAATTTGGAGTTATAAATTATTCCTTGCAGTAGGAGGTTTATATGATAAAAAAAATAGTTGCCATTTTGCTTGTCTTTTTGTGTGCTTTTCCTGTTCCAGCGGTAACTATAAAAGCGGAGAGCGCTTATATAGAAAATGATGAGACAGGGATACCGGATGGTGAATTATATAGGAGCATATTAAGCACATTAAAAAAGAAAAAGGATGAGAAGTTTACAAAGAAAGAAGCGGCGCGCATAACGCATCTGAGTGTGTTATATGACAAAATAAAAACCTTTCAAGGGATTGGCTGCTTAAACAATTTAAAAGAACTTAATGCGTTTGGAATCCATGACAGCAATCTGAAAGAGATAGCCCGGGAATTACCGAACCTGCAAAAATTAACCATATGTGGGTATGACGAAGAATACTGGGAACGCCGGAAAGACGAGCTCGTCTTTGTTATTCCGGAAGAAAGAAAAAATAAACTTAATAGTCTGGATTCTTTGAAAAACATGAAAAATCTTGTGTTTTTGGATGTTTCGGACAATAATCTTACCAGTCTGAAAGGAATTGATTTGGGAAAGATTAAGACTTTTCATGCGGCCAATAATCAATTGGTGAATTTAAATGGAATAAAAAATCTCAAAAATTTAATTCATTTCGATGTTTCGAATAATAATTTAACAAGCGTGGAAGGGATTGAAAAGTTAAAGAAACTGAAGAAAATAAATTTATCCGGAAATCATTTGACTGGCTTGAAGGGAATAGAAAAATTAAAGAATCTGGAAGAGTTATATTTGGATTATAACGATCTGGAAAAAATTGGCGAAGCAAGTAAGCTGAAGAACCTAAAAACTCTGTATATGAATGGAAATCATCTGACCGAAGTAAAGGGAATCAAAAATTTAAAGAATTTGAAATGTCTATGGCTTAACCAAAATGAGCTTACGAAAGTGGGAGAAATAAAGCGGTTAAAAAATCTGAAAAGTTTATCCCTGAGTGGAAATCGAATCAAAACGCTTTCGGATTCAGATTTAAAAAATCTAAAGAAGTTGACCTATCTGAATCTGTATGAGAACGAATTGAAAAAGCTGCCAGGTAAGAAGAGTATGGAAAAATTAAAGATTGTATATTTTTCCTGGAATTATCTGACAAAGAAGGAAATAAAAAAGAAACTGAAAAAAAGGCTATGGGAAGGGCATTCGCTATGCAGGTGGATGTGGCAGGAGCAGAAGACGGACATTCGCATTGCGTACCTGTCTCCGAATCAAAAATTGAATATTACGAAAGATACAAAGGAAATTGTTGCAAAGGTTACGCCAGCCAAATTAGAGACTTGCACGCCCCATTTTTATCTTCTTCTGCCGGATGGGAAAACAGCCGGATGGGACGGTGAGAATTACAACGCAGCCGCAGCGGATACAAACGGAGTATTTCGGATCGAGGGACTCGACCTTAGGGAATACGCGGGAAAAGAAGCGAAGCTGATGTTGATGCTGGACTATGAATGGAAAATCATTATTGACCGGTTTGTGATACAGGGATAAGCTTTTTCAAACGACTTTAGGGCCAGTCGGAAAACAGGCTCTTTTCTATTGGGCTGGAAATCAATGAAATATAAGTTATTATGATGAAACATATCTTGTTATAAGAATAGATAATATTTTGTGCAAAATTAATAAAAAATGGGAAAAATATTAAAAAAAACATATCTGTTGACATTATTTATATAAAATGATAAGATTAAAATATAATTACATATAACGATTAACAAGATACATTTCAAATTAAAATAAAACAGAAGTGGATATTTTGCAAAAACATGTCGAACATATGTAATTTACAAATAACCAGGAATGGATTGGCCGAAAGGAGAAGAGCGTATGAAAAAAATGAGTGAAAAGAAAAGGAACAGAAGAATCTGTGCAGGAGTTTTAGCGGCAATTTTTGGCATTGCGGCAGTCCTGCCGTCGGATGCATGGGGAATGGAACGAGAGGTGGCAAAAGAGTCAGTTGAACCGGAAGCGGACGGGGGAGAGAAGCCCGGGGAATGGGATTCTACAGTTGATGAGGCGTCCAGAGGGGATTATGTGGTTTATGCGGAGGACGGCGTGGAGGAAGCATGCCTGGAAGAGTCACAGGAGATTGCTCAGGACGCGGAGGCTTCCATATATGAAACGGATCTGTCCGTGGAAGAAGTCCGCCGTCTTAAGGAATCCGGGGAAACTCTGGTGGAAGAGAACTTCTTCCTCTCCGGCGCAAAAACGAAAGCCAGGAAAGAAAAAAAGAACAAATGGGAAATCAAAAGCGGAAAGAAAGAGAAAAAAGAGACGGAATGGAACTATAAAATGGTTCGCGCAGACGAAGCGGCCGTGGCGCCCGACGGAAAGGGAACCGTCAAAGTGGCCGTGCTGGACTCCGGCGTGGAGCTGCTGTCCGGCATTCCCATTGCGGGAAGCGTAAACCTGGTAAAGGAAGAGCAATACCTGCCGTATTATATGGATGACATGGTCGGCCACGGGACTGCCGCGGCGGACATCATCCACCAGATCTGCCCGGAAGCGGAGATATATTCGGTCCGCGTTCTGGACAGTGAGAACAGGGGGCGCTTAAGCGACGTCGTGGAAGGAATCCACTGGTGCATCGAACAGGGGATGGACGTCATTAACATGAGCTTTGGGACGGAAATGGAATCCGAGATCTTAAAGAGCGCGGTCAAGGCGGCGTCCGATGCCGGAATCCTGCTTGTGGGATCCGCGGGGAACGGCGGGAGCGAAGCCGCGGTGGAGCGTCCGGCGGCGTTTCCGGAAGTGATCGCGGTAGGCGCGGTTGACACAAGCGCGCAGAAGACGGAAGAAAGCGCGACGGGGCCGGAAGTGGAGCTTGTGGCGCCCGGGGAGCAGATTTTAACGAAAAGCGTATTCGGGATGGAAACGGTGAATTCCGGCACAAGCATGGCTGCGCCGCATGTAACCGGGGCGGCTGCGCTTCTGATGCGGCAGGACGAAGGGAAGGAAGCGGAGGAGATCCGGAGAATCTTAGACGCAAGCGGAAACCCGGTCGGGGAAGCGGAGGCGTATGGATACGGTTTATTGGACGTGGAATACGCGCAGGAGCTTTTAGAGGACGGAGGAGCCGCTTTGGAGGGATTTTCCGCTCGGACAAATGCGCAGGAGAAGACTCCTGTCAGAGAGAAGGAAGACGTGCAGACGTTTGAAGAGGTGGATTATGTAGAAGGCCGCTGGGATGGACATAATCATGAAGGCATCATGGAGGAAGGCGCACGGAAATATGGGGGATTTACGGAAACACAGATTAAATTGATGAAAAAGGGAGCGGTATATCCGGATATTGCGCTGGGAGGCGTTGACGCTTTTCCAGAATGGCATGGAATGCAAGGTAAGAATTATGTTGCTGACTATATCTTTGCCACTCAAATAGCGAAGAACGCAGGGGCTACGGATAATTTGCCAAAAGTGATGGGACAAGGAAGTTTGTGTTATGGCAGGATGAAATATGTGATAAATACAAGTGGGATAGCATGGACTCCAGATGTTAGGGTGGAACCAGGTGATTCTGTAGAATGGAAGTCATGGGGCAGTGTTATTTATGGAAGGACAAAATTAATGTATAGTGAGCAAACGGCAGAGCTGAAAGAAAAATGGCGCAGATATTTTTTATATGGTATGGCATCTCATATCGTAGCAGATGCTTTTTCTCACAGTTGTTATAAAAAAGAAGGTGGACAATATTTGCAAATTAAGCATGGGAGTGGAGCGCATGATATAATAAACAATCGGTTTGAGTGTGCTAGAAATGCAGTATATAAAGTTGCGGTTCATTGTCAACAGAAAACAGTGGGAAGCGTGATGGATTTTTCTTCTTATGGAACGAGTTATTGGAACGGTTTTTATTTAAATCATATTTTAGAATACGCCTTACAATCAGATGTAAACAATTTGGGCCGTAGTAAGTTGGAAAAAACATTTGCACCTATACATTGTTCAGTCA
>CAJUJL010000004.1 GCA_910586725.1 uncultured Lachnospiraceae bacterium
TTCGAATGAATCACACCTGCCTCTGTTTGGGACTACCTATTTCCCGACAGCCCCCATCTTTGTACCGGTCTTATCCGCTTCATATTCAGACCGCTTTTCAATATTCTTTTACCTGATATTCACACTTCCTTTCTGTCCTTTCCCTTTCATCAGTTTCTTATAATGCTTTCTTTCTGCTTTTTCCCCATACTTTCTGTAAGCATCCGTCTTCCTACATCCAACAACAGCGGCCGCTATCAAAGCAGCCGCTGCAAAACCAATTACGATTCTCATTCTTCCTCTGTTTCCTGCGGCTCCTTTGGCGTACTCTCCTCTGCCGCTTTCAACTCTTCCGCCGACTTTTCAAAAGAAGACAAAAATTCACTGTCCATAAGATACAGCGCATCGTCGCCGCTTTTGGTCAGATAATACTGACTTGTAACAGGATTTTGCATGCCGACCGTAAGCGTTACGCTGCCCGCATCCGTCGTAAATGTCAGAACATTCAAAGGCGCATCCAACCCATATTCCGCCAGATCCTGCGGCTCTTCTACCAACTCTTCCGCTTCCAGGGCCGATAATTTTTCCGCAATCGCCTCCACCGCGCTTTGATCCAGCTTCAGCTCCCTGTCGCTCTCTAACGCCCAGTCGTCTCCCTCTCTCTGAAACGTAAGCGTCTCACCGTCTGCCTGATAAGAAAAAGCCGTAATCTCTTCCGGTTTTTCATTGGTTACGTAAATTTTGGCCGCTTCCTCTTCTTTTGCTTCCTTTTCACTCTGGTTTTTATTGTACCATCGCATTCCCGCATACGCAGCTCCAAACACAAGGAGCAGCGCAAGAATCAAAATCATCTGTTTTTTTTGTCTCTGCATCTTTCAAATCCCTCCTGCTAACGCTTTCTTCTTTTTGCCCAAATGACAATTCCCGTAAGAAGCAGCAAAACGGGAAGTAATATCAAAATAGAAAGTCCAATCACTCTTCCCAAAAACGCCGTTACGACAAGCTGGGCCGTCTCATAGCTTTTGACCGGAATTACAACTGCCGCCGCATCTTCTGTCTGAACAAAATTGGAAAGCACATCCGCAAACATGCCGGAATTTGTCCCGGACACCATTTGATCCGCGCTGTCGGAAAATATATCAAAAGAGCCATAGACAATCAGCCTCCCGTTTGTCTCTCCATCTTTTTGCCGCTCTGCCAAAAGTCCGATGGTAAACGGCCCCTTTGCATCTCCCTCCTCAAACGCATACGTCGTCGCGTTTGCCGTATCTGCTTTTGCAACCGCCGAATCTGAAGTTGTAAGCAGCGGCGTATACGTGATGTCTTCGCTGCTTTCCGGGTAAGAAACGCCCTGCACATAGGGTGCAAAAATATAATTGCTCCCTACGGAAGAAGTATAAGCGGAAGACGCCACATCCGGCAGCAAATAAAACGGATTCTGGTAATACCGGTCGGAATCTCCCTCGGCAATCAGCCCCGTCACCCTCGTCACGCCATACTCCGACAAAACGGACGCAAAGTTTTTCATTTCTCCGTCGGCCTGATAATTCAGGGACACAAGCACATTTCCTCCGTTTTTCATATAAGTCCTTACCTTTTCTGCGTCGTCCTCGGAAAAATCAGACGCCGGACCGTTTATAATCAGAGCCGCGGCATCCTTGGGCACGGCGTCTTCTTTTAGAAGATGCAAAGACTGCATCGTAACATTCGCCTTTTCGACTGCCTTTGCAAAATTTCCGGAAAGCTCCGTCTCTCCATGTCCCGTAAGCTGATAGACGACAGGCATATTTTCATTTGTCACATACTGAAGCGCGCTTGTAATCTGCCCCTCGCCGTCATACCCCGTCGTCTGCTGGGAATACGTCGTATAATCTACCTCCGTTTCAAACAGTTCCTGATAATCAATGACCCTGGAAACTTCGCCGCAGACGACAATCAGGCTTCCCATGGAAATATTTTCCTGCGTATACTGCTGGTAAAAGCCGGGATTGACCGTCGGATCTTTATATTCTACTTTGATATGGGACGAAGAATCTTCATATCGCTTTAAAGTCTCAGAAACCGTCGTATCCGCGCTTTTTTCCGCCGCAATCACATAAATCGCAACATCTTTTTTCAGTCCCTTTAAAATTTCTTTCGTATCCTCCGTCAAAGAATACAATTTCGAAGAAGTCACGTCAAGCTCCATCACCGTACTTGGAAGCTCCGCGGCGAAAAGATTAACAAACACCGTAAGCGCTATCGCCACCGCGGACAATCCGGCCGAAAAAGCGCCGAGCTTTAATTTTTTCGCGCTGACCGTAAACCGTCTCTTCTGAATCGACTGCGCCGTCAAAAACAAAAACAGGGCCGCAAGCGTCGTATAATAAACAATTCCCGTCAAAGAAAGGCATCCGTCCAGAAAAGAAGAAAGCGGCGTCACAAGATCATAACAATTTAAAATCTTCGTTACAATATTTCCCGCAGATGAAAACATTCCCGTCACGCTTGACATCATAAATCCCATAAATAAAAAGACAAATGTCAAAACAGCGGAAATCACCTGGCTTTCTGTCAAAGAAGAGACAAATAGGCCGATTGCAATGCACAAAAGCCCATAAAGCCAGAATCCCAAAATCGCCGCGTAGCTTTCTCCTATAGGAACCTTGCCAAACAACAGCAGCAAAAGCGGCGTCGCCGCGACAAACAGCATGGCAATCGTATGTACCGCCGCCATCGCCAGATACTTCGCCAGCACGATTTTCCCCACAGATACCGGCGCAGTCAAAATCAACTGATCCGTTTTGCTTTTCTTTTCTTCCGCAAGGCTGCGCATCGTAAGCACGGGTACGGTAATCAATACCAGAAACGTAATCGCGTTCAGAGAATACGACACTTTCGCGTACCCAAGACTCAGATTATACGCAAAAAAATAAAGTCCGTACAGCGCCAGCGTCGCCGCAAGATAAAGCCAGCCAATGATATTTTGAAAATAAGATTTAAATTCCCGCTTCAGAATCGCTCTCATAATGCAACGCTCCTTTCTGGTTTGTAAGTTCAAGGAAAATATCTTCGAGCGTCTTTCCGGCGGACGCCGCTTCCAGAACGAAAACGCCGCTATCGACAAGCGTTTTGATCACATGGCTCCGGATGTCTTCTTTTGCCGCCGCCCGAATCATAAGATTTGCCGTATCCTCTTCGCCGCCCGAACATATCAGAACATCTTCCACCAAATCGTCAGCCAAAAGCAGCTCCTTTGCCGCCTCTCCGTCGCCGCGCACCAGAACTTTCATCTCTCTGCCACCGTCTTCCACCTGTTTGAGCAAATGCTCCGTCGTATCGCTGGCAACCAGCTTTCCATCAGAAATAATAAAAATATAATCGCAGACTTCCCGCACCTCGGAAAGAATGTGAGAGCTTAAAATTACGGTATGCGTTTCTCCCAGCTTTAAAATCAGCTCCCGCATTTCAATAATCTGCCTGGGATCCAAGCCAACGGTAGGCTCATCTAATATAATGACCTCCGGATACCCAAGCACCGCCTGCGCCAGCCCGACTCTCTGGCGGTATCCTTTTGAGAGGTTTCGGATTAAGCGTTCCTTTTTCTCTGAAATCCCTGTAAGCTCCATTGCCTCTTCCACCGCTTTTTTGCGCGCGGACTTTTCCATTTTCAGCTCCGCCGCAAAATTTAAATATTCTTCCACCGTCATATCCATATAGAGCGGCGGAACCTCCGGCAGATAGCCAATGCATTTTTTGGCCTCCTCCGGCTGTTTTAAAATGTCATATCCATTGATTTTGACTTCGCCGCCCGTCGCGCCTAAATACCCGGTAACAATATTCATCGTTGTGGACTTGCCCGCTCCGTTCGGCCCCAAAAAGCCGTAAATCCTGCCTGGCTCCACCGTAAGGCTCAAATCATCCACCGCCGTATGGCTTCCATATTTTTTTACAAGATGAGAAATTTCAATCAAATTTTTCTGCCTCCTTTTCCATATTTTTGCCATAGATAAGCGTAGACTTTTTTCGTGTTAAAAGCGTGGCTTTTGTGTGAAAAGAGTGTGAAGGGCTAAAGAGGAACTGAAATGGCGCAAAAAATATCAACAGAAAAAGGGTTCCATGCACATAGCGCGAAACCCTTTCTCTGTTTGGCTGAAATTCAAAATCATCATTTCACTTTTAAATTTTTAACCGATGAAAACGGGCCATTGACCGTATTCTGGCCCTCTTTCACAATTGCTCTGATTTTATAGTAATATTTCTTCCCGGATTTTACTTTTTTATCAGGATAACTTACTTTTTTGCCTGTTTTCATAGTTGCAATTACTTTAAATTTGCCCTTTTTCCCTGTTTTGCGCAAAATTTTATATCCGGATGCACCTGAAATTTTCTTCCACTTGATACGGACAGATTTTCCGGATTTTTTAATGGAAGCAAATTTCGGCTTTGGTACGCTGACCGACTGCGGATTCCATGCGGAATATTCCGAATACAGTCTCCCGGCTTTCGTCTCACGATAAGCCCTGACCCGAACCGTATATACCGTTTTGTCGTCCGTTTGCGCTATTTGACAGGAATTTACCGCTCCCCCTGCAACCGACACCGTTTTGCCCTCGCCGGATGCGGAATAAAGCGCTTCGTAACCGTCCGCGTTCGCCACCGCATTCCAGGAAACGGTAATGCTCTTTGTTTTTCTGGACAATGACAAAAGATTTGGCGCTGCCGGAGGGACTTCTGGCTCTACAGGGTCTTCCGGCAAAAGAACGTCTTTGGGTTTTTCCTTCAATTTGCTCTCTGCGTCTTTTAATTTTTGCAGCGCTTCATCTATATCGCTCTGCATGGAAGAGTCATCCGCAAGCACATCTTTCGCGTTCTTGAGCGCTTCAAGAAATTCCGCATAACTTTCTTCCGTGTATTGCGCCGGATCCTTTTTGTCTGCGGAAGAGACAAAACCGGACAAATTCGCCGTATCCATCTCTATTTTCTGTGCAAAAAGCCATGATAAAAATTCCTCTTCCGCATAAACGCCGGAAGCAATCAGATGTCCATCCTCAAAAGTCCCCGCAGGGTATTGCGTGTAACGTGTTTTTTGAGCGCCCGCTTTTTCTAACGCATCCGCCATAACAGGCGTAGAAGTCTCACAGGGAACGGTAGGATCGTCTTCCCCATGGAAGCACCAAATCGGAATGTCTTTTATTTTATCTGCCTGCGCGGGATCTCCGGCGCCCGCAATCGGAACTGCGGCCGCAAGCAAATCCGGATTCCGCATCATCAAATCCCATACTCCAAACGCTCCCATTGAAAATCCAACGGCATACAGACGGTTCTGATTCACACTGTACGTTTCCATAACCCCGGCAAGCAATTCTTCCACCGCTTCCATTTCATCGCTTTTCGCAACATTTTCCAGACTGTAACAGCCGTCTGCCCAGGGCGTATCTACCCATTGTTCGCTTCCTGCACACTGAGGCGCGATCAAAATCGCAGGATACTCATTCCGGTTCGGTCCAAGCATTCTTCCAAAAAAATCCTCGTTGGAATTTGTCAATTGCGCCGAATTTGTATTTCCCCGCTCTCCGGCGCCGTGCAAAAACAGTACCAGAGGATATTTTTTATCTGCCGAATATCCTTCGGGAAGATAAATCCGGTACGGAAGAATCGTCCCATTCTCTGTCATATAAAATTTTCGATGCATGGCTTTTTTCCAGTCCATATCGTCCGCTTCTGTTCTCTGCAGCGATAATACGGCCGTACGCAGCTCTTTGGAAAGTGATTTTGCTTCTCTGAAGGTAAGATCCTGCTGCTTTAGTCTCTTTTTTACAAGCTGCATTTTTTCCGTAAATGCATTCCAGGAGTTCGCTTCGTATTCCTCTTCGTCTGCATAGTGAAGTTGATATGCTTCATAATCCGTCTGCAAATCTTCTTTGGCTCCCAAAAGATCATCCGGTTCATATACGCTTCCATCCACACAAACCTCAGCCGCAGAAGCATGTCCGCCGCTGCCGGCTTTTGCAAGCAGCTTCACATGCGTTGCCGCCGCAGACCCCTCAAAAAGAACCTTCTTCCATGCAGTATTTTCTTCCCAGTTTCCTTCGGCTGCTTTTGTATAAGTTCTCCCGCCGTCATTGCTGATTTGTATTTCATATTGCGTAATGATGCCGTTGCTTCCGCTTTGCCGCGGCAAATAGCGGAAGCCGTCTACCAGGCTCCGTTCTTTTAATTCCAGTATCAACACCTGATCTTCCTGAGGAGCTGCAGGTTCCCAGGAACTGTGCCAGATTGTCCCATAATCATCATCTGCCGCATAAAACGCTTCATTTCCGGTCTGCTGCGTCAAACCATGGATTCCTGCTAATGGCAGCGCCTTTGGCAGATACTTTTCCCCTGTTACCGCCTCATACATACATTCTGCTTCATAATAATATCCGCAATCAAGAAAATGCACGCCGTCGCTATGATAGATCCCGTCTTTGCCCGATGTCAAAGCAAACATATCAATGCTCTTCCATCCATTCTCCGAAATCAACTGTCTTTGCACTGGCACAATCTCATCTTCTATAACATTGCCCCGGATACCGTTTTTGTCCGCACAAAGACAGGCCGGAGAAGTTGCAAAAATCACTTCCGGTCTGGAAGGAAGATTTTTGTATGTGGTTACAAGCTCTCTGGCATCTTCTGCAAATCTTTCTCTTCCTCCCGCATCCCAGTACTTAGCCTTGGAATCGTTTGTTCCAAGCATAATAATTACAATATCCGGATCCGATGCAAGGCTGTCTCTATATACCTGCTGATCTTCATATGCCAAATCCGTGCCCGTCAGAAGCGTCGCGCTGTTTCGTCCAAAATTTGACACCACATACCCATCTCCAAGCAGCTCCTGCAGCCTTGAGGGATAGGACTTCGTTTGCTGATTGCTCGAAAGATAGCCAAATGTCAGGCTGTCCCCCACGCAGGAAACACGGATTGGATCCGCCGTCTCTTCAGCCGCCGCCGACTGCGGAACAGAAAAAATATTTGCTGTCATACAAATGACTATAATCCAAACTCCTATTGCTTTCCAAAAATTCTTTTTCATCCTTTGCCTCCCTGATGCTATCTTCCATGAAGAATCGGCATCTGCTTCATTCCGTACAGCTTCTCTTCTTTATAGCTTTGATACCGCCCCTGTTCAATTGCATCCCTGATTTCTTCCATCATAGTATTGTAAAAGTATAAATTATGCAGCACGCACAGCCGCATTCCAAGCATCTCTTTTGCTTTTAAAAGATGGCGGATATAAGCTCTGCTGTACCTTTGACATGCGGGACACTGACAGCCTTCTTCGATCGGCTTTGTATCTTTCTCATATTTTTGATTAAACAAATTTAATTTTCCCTGATTGGTATAAACATGTCCGTGACGTCCGTTTCTGGTTGGATATACACAATCAAAAAAATCCACGCCCCGTTCTACAGCCTCCAAAATATTAGACGGCGTCCCAACTCCCATCAGGTATGTGGGTTTTTTCTCCGGCAGATGCGGTACAACCGCCTCTAAAATCCGGTACATTTCCTCATGGCTTTCCCCCACGGCAAGCCCGCCTACCGCATATCCGTCCAGATCCAGTTCCGAAATCTGCTCTGCATGACGGATACGAATATCTTCATATACGGCTCCCTGATTGATTCCAAATAAAAGCTGCTCTTTATTGATAGTCCGCTCCAGACGATTCAGCCTCATCATTTCATTTTTGCAGCGCACCAGCCACCGGGCCGTGCGATCCACAGATTTCTGTACATATCCGCGTTCGGCTACGCTGCTGGGACATTCGTCAAACGCCATAGCGATCGTTGACGCCAGATTCGACTGAATCTGCATGCTCTCTTCCGGCCCCATAAAAATCTTTCTTCCATCCACGTGGGAATGAAACTGCACGCCTTCTTCTTTGATCTTTCTTAATTTTGCCAGAGAAAACACCTGAAATCCTCCGGAATCCGTCAAAATTGGCTTGTCCCATGACATAAATTTATGCAGTCCCCCAAGTTGAAAAATCAGCTCGTCTCCCGGACGGACATGCAGATGATACGTATTGGAAAGCTCTACCTGCGTTTTAATTCGCTCTAAATCTTCTGTAGATACACCTCCTTTGATCGCGGCCGCCGTACCGACATTCATGAAAACAGGCGTCTGAATTACCCCATGGACTGTCCGGAATTCAGCACGTTTTGCATTGCCGTCTTTTTTTATTATTTTGTATTCTGCCATATAATCTCCTTCCAACATCCGTTACATAATATTTTTTATCATATCACATCTTTCTGTCTTTCACAAGAAATGAAAAACGCCAGCCATGCGTTTTTCACATACGGAATGCCAAAAAGAAAGGCCCTGAAAAAACAGTGGCCTTTCCGTTGTCCTTTTATTTCATTTTTACTGATTTGGGCTGTCCTTTTTTGGCGAGCAGTTTTTTATACTCCCTCTTTTTGGCCTTTGGCACATTCATCACCGCTTTTTTGGAAATGCCTTTCCATGCGTTTTTTCCAACCTTTGATAAGAGTTTTCCTTTGATTTTAATGGTTTTTAACTGTTTACAGCCCATGAAAGCCTTCTTGCCGATCTTGACAACATTCTTTCCGATTGTAACGCTCTTTAATTTCTTATAGTTATAGAATGCTTTTGCGCCAATTTCCGTAACCGTACAGGAAACTCCTTCAATTTCCACCTTATCTTTTACGGTAAGGGAAGTAATTTTTTTCTTATTTTCCGTTCCTATAAGCGAAACGGTCTTTTTCTCAACATTTGTCACTTTATATTTCAGTTTATCACTTGTCGTATACGTCTGGTTTAACTGGATTCCCGTCAGTTCATCCTGATTCGTTTTATCTGGAGGCAATGGCGGAGTGATGTTTTGTTTTTTAACCAAACTTGTGATTGCATCACGAAGCGCTTTCGTATACCGATTTATTTCCTCTGCATCCGTCGCATTTACCACTGCATTCTTAAGAGTATTGTAAGCCTTCTGGTAATTATCCCAGGACTCCTTCGTATAGTCGTCTGCTTTCAGCTCTTTGTCCGCTTGTTCAAGAGCTGACTTCGCATCGGCTTTTGCCTCCTCGAGTACTTTGTGTTTCTGCTCTCCTTCTGATGAAAACGAAAGAGCGTCTTCCGCGGCAAGCAGATCCATATAAGCCGTCAGCGCATCCTCATCCGAAGAACTGTCCGTGATCTGCTCCGCAGCCTTGAGAGCCTTTTGGTAAACAGCCCATGTAGTGATATTGTAGTCTTTCGGGCTTCTCGTTTTTCCTCTGTTGACAGCTGTCTGTAAATTTGCTTTAGCAGAATTCAAAGCGGAAGAAATTTCAGAATCTAAGTTTTGAACAGCCGTATTAATTTCCGTTCTGGAAGCTTTTTTCTTTGCCGCCGTTTCTTTCGCAGCCTGGATTGCGGCATCCAGATTTCCCATATCTTTAATATATTTTAAATTTTCTCCTAAAGCTGTTATTTCATATAATTTATTGAGAAGCTCTTTCTTATCGGCAGCGGCGTCTGTATCGGATGTTCCGATTATGTTAATCTCCGCAGCCGTCGCCCATTCGTCTCCCGTCTCAAGCACACGGAATTTTACATGGGAAGCAAGCACGGCTCCATCCAAATAGACTGTTTTTCTATTCTTATCCCTGTTCCAGTTTCCAATGGCAACCGGAGTAAAATCGGTTCCATTTGTGCTGGTTTCAATTTGATACTTTGTGACAGACCCATTGATTGAATCCTGACGAGGCAGATAACTCAATCCGGTTACCAGATGTTCTCCACCCAGAGAAACCGTAATCCAGTGCTTGGGACGACCGCCATTGCTTACGTTGTCCGCGTCGTAAAGCGAATGCCAGAACGTATCATCCTGACCGTCCAGAACATTTGACGCCGGGCTGGAACTGTGCGCGCTCCCTGCCTCAGCCGTCATATCGCCTGTCAGATAACTGTCAGCTCCTATCCTGCCAATTTCCACATCTTTTGTCACGATGGGTTTATCCGTCAGGCTTACATTGTAAACCGTCTCGGCCGCCCCTCCTTCTTTGATCCGGACATTGCCTGTCACAACAGCCGTTCCGGAATCATTTTCTCCAATTTCATAGACAAATTTCAGCGTATCGGCATCTTCGTTGCCAGCCAGAACTGCCTCATTTACTTTGTCGCCCACTTTAACTTCAAGGGCAACATTTCCTGCCGCAAATACATTCTGTGAAAAATCCACCGCGATTTCCACTTTGTTTCCCGCTTCCATCGTCGGCATTTCATCGCCGTTCCCATCGACAATCTTTGTTGTAATTCCTGTCGGCGCCGGCGTATTTTCATGAACGTTTTCATCCATAATGTATTCTGGACTAAAAGAAGTGAACGCAGCTCCGACCATCGCATAACCTTCATGTTCATAAATAAGCCCTATATTCCCGTTGTTCATAACGGTAAGTGAAGTATACAGATATTTATTTACCTCAATTGGCTTACGGTAAGCCCAGTCAAGCGTATCGTCTTCATTTACAAACGCTATGCGCACCGTGCCGTATTCTCTTCCGTTGCCGGTATATATGTTTTTATCCGGACCCGGATTTGAGAAGAAAATAGCTTCTTTCTTCTGTCCGTCGCGCGGATCCAGAATTTTTTCCGGATAATGCACCGCAGACATTTCACAGTAGGGTTCTTTGACTCCTTTTGCGTAAGTCACATCTTCCCAGCTCTCTCCCTGTGTTTTGCTGACTGCCATGGCGACTTCCGGCGAAGAATTCTTCATAAACTGAATCAAATGTCCGTTATTCAGCTCCACGATACAGCTTTCGTTCAGCTGGCGTGTGCTGTTTTCCGCATTTTCCGTTTCTGATCTGTCATTGGGAGAAGCTCCTCTGTGCCATGTCTCTCCGTCGTCATCGGAATAAACATTAAAGGATGAAAAACGGTCAAAAGAGTTTTTGGCATCCATACAATAGGTGGTAAACATCAGCCTCCCGCTCTGTAACTGCACGCCCGCTCCTGGTCCAAGTCCAAAAAATGTCATCCAGTCCGCTTTTACATATGGCGTTATATCTTTGGGAATTGACCATGTCAATCCGTCGTCATCACTGTAGGTCATCCAAAGATAACATGTATTATACATCGTAAGTTCAGCGCCTTTATAAATGCTTCCTATCTCTTCTCCGTCTTTAAACAGCGTTCCCTGTCGATTGTAAGGCGCTTCCGCTTCCGTCTCCACCTGATAAGCAGTTACCTGCCCATCGCTGTCGTATACAACGCCGCCTTCCCTTACCGTATAGGAATTG
This sequence comes from uncultured Lachnospiraceae bacterium, assembly GCA_910586725.1. Lineage (GTDB taxonomy): Bacteria > Bacillota > Clostridia > Lachnospirales > Lachnospiraceae > Roseburia_B. The sequence continues at coordinate 11,250 of CAJUJL010000004.1, forward strand.
CCGTCCTTATCCGTTAACGTCTGATAATATTGATCGCCGATTTTGGTATATCCTGTTCCTGGCTGTGCGCCCCAGAGGCTTACGCCATCCCGGAACATATCCACCATCATATAAATACGCCCATAGTGCTCACTGTCTTCCTGATTATCCACCACCATAGAGGCATCCATGGTATAACCACGGTTATTTGCCAAATCAATAACCGGAATTACCGGCCCCCATGTATTGCCGTTGTCTTCGCTTCTGCGGATTACATTGTCAATTACTCCGACATCCCCGGAACCTTCCCATCTCTTATCAATGGCGACAAATACGGTTCCCGTCTTTTTGGATGTGACGATAGAAGGGATCCTGTAGGCTACAGAACCGTCAAATCCTGAATTAAACACCTCACGATTCGGCGTTTTCTCATATCCGTCCAGCTTATCTGTACCGTCCGGATAAGAAACGGATGACGTTGCGCTATGTAACTCTAAAATTTCCTCCTCCGAAAGCGACTGATCGTATAATTTTAACTTCGAATAAAACGCGTATGCGCCGCATTGAATGGATGACGTATCCAGTGATCCGTTAAATTCAGTCGTTCCGGCAGACGCTCCGTCTACAAAAACTTCTAAAACGCCGTCCGAGAGAGATACCGCCAGATTGTGCCATTTTATCGTATCTAGCGCCGTATTGGAAACAGTAACCTCTGACTTTACCCCCTCAGACTCGATTCCGGCTTTCCCGGATGCTGCGTCCAAATATAATTCAGCAGAATCCCCAAATGTAAGGAGCGTCATTTTTGCGCCGGAAGCTTCCTTCAGACGGTACGTTACATTCACGAATCCCGTAGACAAATTGCTCATACCCGTGCGAACCTGTCCGTTTTGGGGATTTGCGACTTCAAACACGGGCTCCGGCAAAGTTACATTGTTATCTGACGTCTCTGCCGCCGTCTGCTTAGCCGGAAGAAGAACCATGCCAAATATCATACACAATGATAAGAAAAATGCGGTTATTCTTTTTCGATAATCGTTCATAAATTCCTCCTTATTCCTGTTTAAAATACAGTTTCGGCCACCTGTTCCCACAGCGGTTTTTTGATCTTTTTTCTGGTTATCTCCGCCAGTCCCAGCTTTGTAAAATCGATAAATACCGAGGGAACCATATCCTTGGCCAGATGATGCTTCAAGGTATGAATCAGACGCGTTCTGGCGTCTTCTGTATCCATATTGATAAAATCCACGATACAGATGCCTGAAATATTACGCAGCCGAAGCTGCCTTGCGATTTCCGCCGCCGCCTCTTCGTTAACTTTCAGATAAAAATCCGTATCTTTTCCCTTGATGCATTTTCCGCTGTTTACATCAATAACTGTCAGCGCCTCCGTAGGTGAGATTACAAGGTATGCGCCTGATCTTAACCAGACACGTTCTCTAAGCGCCTCCTCGAGCTTACTCCTTAACCCGTATAGAGCGGACAGGGAAAGCGCGGGATCCTGATAAAGTTCCAGTCTGTCTTTCTGTACAATATCCTCTTTGAGAAACGTCTGCCGTAGCGCCTCATAAACAGAACTCTCATCTGTTACGATTTTTTCCAGATTCATGGAAAGATGATCTCTTATGTTGGCAACGTAACTCAACGGAGCATGGTACAGACAGCTATAACAGGTACGATGTTTGTAAATATTTTTTAGACCGCTGAATTGTTCATACATTTCACGAAATTCTGCAAACAATTGTTCCTCTGTATAATTGACTGCATTTGTACGTACGATCAGTCCAAAATCCCCACTCTCTTTTCCCATCGCACGATCCGCAAAAAGGGATTGAAAATATTCCCTCTTTTCCGACGAAAGCTTTTTTGAAATCCCAAGCTTTTTGTTTTCCGTCGTTAAAATCAGCGCGTTTCCCTTGAACATAATATTTGTGGAAACAGTGGGATCTTTTGTCTTAATGGCTTCCCGCGAAACCTGAACTACAACTTCATCCTCCTCCGTCAATTTGCCCGGACGGCATTGTTTCACCATCATTGGCTCCTTTGCCTCGCTTAATGGCAGATAGCCCATCTGTCCGGGCGAAATCTCTATAAACGCAGCATCCAGCTTTTTCACAATCCGCTTGATCCTGCCAATATAAATATTGCCAAGAATTGTATTTTCCTGTATGCTCTCACAGGATACTTCCAGCATCTGGTGATCTTCAAATAAAGCCGTAACCATATATTCACTGTCTTTTATTTTCTGTTTTGTAATTACAACTCTCTTCCCCATTGCCTTCTCCCATCCCCTAATCACTCAAATTCAGAATTGAAGAACGCTTATAAGTCAAAATACATTTTAAACTCAGCCGGATTCGGAATCTGCTCTAACGTCTTTAACTCCGCGCGCTTACGTGAAATCCATACGTCGATCAGCCTCTGTGGAAATACGCCGCCGCGAGTCAGGTAATCATGATCCGCCTCCAGCGCATCCAACGCCTCTCCCAGTGATTTCGGCAGACCTTTGATTTTCTTCTGTTCTTCCTCGGATAACGTATACAGATTAAAATCATACGGTCCCCAGCCCTGCTCTGCCGGATCAATCTGGTTCTCAATGCCGTCAAGTCCCGCCATCAAAATAGCGGCATATGCGTAATAAGGATTTGCCGTCGCATCCGGATTGCGCAGCTCAAACCGTTTCGTCTCCGGGGTCTTGGCATAAGCCGGTATGCGAATCACCGCGCTGCGGTTGGAAGTGGCATATCCGACCGTAACCGGCGCCTCATAACCCGGCACCAGACGCTTAAAGGAATTCGTAGACGGATTGGTAAAAGCGCACAGCGAAGCGATATGCTTTAACAATCCACCGATAAAGTAATGCGCCATGCGGCTTAAGCCGGAATAACCGTTTTCATCATAGAACAAAGACTGTCCGTCTTTTAACAGCATCATGTGAACATGCAGCCCGTTTCCCGCTTCCTGATAAATCGGTTTTGGGAGAAATGTAGCGGTTTTTCCTTCTTTGGCCGCCATATTTTTGATGATATATTTGATAATCATCGTATTATCCGCCATATCCGGCATATCGTTTAACTCTACTTCAATTTCCATCTGGCCCGGGCCGCCTACCTCATGGTGATGATATTTTACGGGAATTCCCCAGTCTTCAATCATCATGCACATCTTACTTCTTAAATCATATCCGACATCCTGCGGAGCCGCCACATGATAACCGCCTTTGTAGTGCACCTCATAGCCATTGTTCCCGTCTGTATCCAGACTGCAGTTCCAGTCCGCCTGTTTGGCATCAATACGGTAGCCGCACTGCCTGGGTGAAACTTCAAAACGCGCGCTGTCAAACAGATAAAATTCAAACTCCGGCCCGATAATCATACGATCCGCAATGTTGCAGTCCTTCATATACTCAACCGCCCTTAAGCTCACGTTTTTTGGATACTGGTCAAACGGCGTATTTTCTCCCTTTCCTATCGTGCATACATTTCCGCACATAGTCAGCGTAGGCACATCCGCAAACGGATCCACATATGCCGTATCCGGATCCGGAAGAAATACCATGTCGCTTTTCTCCACAGGCGCGTATCCGTAATTAGAACCGTCGAAACCAATGCCCTGTGTAAAAATATCGTCCCCAAACCGCTCCAGCGGAATCGTAATGTGCCTCCACCGTCCGTCAATGTCCGTCATTTTAAAATCAATCATACGGATCTGTTTTTCTTCGCATAGTTTTTTAATTTCTGATACTTTCATAAAAAATTACCCCCTTCAATTGTGTAGCGGGCATCGGCATATCGTTTTTGCTATCCCAATCCCTGTAGATGGTTTATTATACCATAAATTTATGAGCGCATACAACCCGCAAACACCCTGAATTCTCTGAAAATTCAGTTTTACGGATGTGGAATGCCAGCCGATACTGCGTTAAAAGAAAGGAATTCAAAATCATGTTTGGAAAGAATAAGAAAAACTTTGACGGTATCACGATCTATACTGCATTTCATCATGTAAACGGTTTACCCATCCCGGAAAATATACTCTGTGAAGTGTTTTCATACCCTGACAGAATCGACTTCAAATCAGGCTCAACCGAAATTACCTTAGCAAGAACTAAAATAATGGATATTTTCATAAAAACAGATACCGAAATCCGAAAACAGCTTGTTTCAAGCGCAGGCGGCGCAGCCGCAGGCGCGATGCTTTCAGGTTCGCCTGGAGCCGCCATTTTCGGACGAGCTAAAACAAAAAACATAAAGACAACGACAAGCTATTTAATCATTGCCTACCAGAGCGAACAGGAATTAAAGTATATTGGTTTTGATATTCGGAACAATCCGCCATCCGCTCGTAAACTGGTAAAGGAATTTCAAAAAACATGCGCTCCATCCGGTGTAAAAATTGAATTATAAATACTTGCAGCGCTAATTTTCATGCCATTCCGGCGGCAAATACACGCAAAGAAAGCGGGAAACACCGAAAAAATCAGGGTTTCCCGCTTTTTATCATTCATTATTGATTGCAGTGATTTCTTCTCCCGCATCACCCAGGGAGAAAAATCCGCCGTCTGTTTCTCCATATACATCAAGTCTGTGGATCTGAACGGACAACGGATCAAACGGCTCTCCCAAAAACCGGTAAAAAGCCGAAAGAACGATCTCAGGTTTTACATTGTCCACGCTTCCGGCGGAAAGCTTTAAATAAAAGACCGGGCTATGCTCCTCAATTTGAACCCTGAAATCATATACAAGCTTCTTTAGATCCAAAATTTTCTCACTCTTTTTTGTCTGCTTTGTGATCAGTATTTCCTCCGGCTTATGATAAAACGCTTCGATTGCGGCTTCATAATCTGCATCAGGCGCCTCATAACCCTCTTTCAGGCTAACCTGATACGCGGCAGCCGCAACTGCAGACATTGCCTTTTTATCCGTGTCCTTTAATCTGCGGTAAGAAACTGCTTCCATCCCTTCTACCATAACTTCGTTTAAAGCGCGAAGGGATTCTTCTGAACTTTTCGCAGCGTTCACTTCAATGTCCAGATATTCCCCGTCGCTTGTAATTCCTACCCCCAAGGGCGCGGCAAAAGACATCAGCTGATGTGGAGAAAACCCCTGGGAATACGCAATATCAATGCCGGCCCTGCGCATGCATTTCTGAAAATACCGCATAATGTCCAGATGCCCGACAAATTTCATGACGCCGTATTTTCTAAACCGAATCCTTATTTTCAACGCAGACACCTCCCTGATATTTTGCCGCTCCGCACCCGCTGCAGCGTGCACGGCAGTTTTCTGTGACTGTTCCGGCCAGCGCATTTTCATATTCTCTCCGCAAAAATTCCTTCGTCACTCCCGCATCAATAAAATCCCAGGGGAAAATCTCATCCCACGTTCGCTCTCTTAACGTATAAAAATCCGGGTCAATTCCCGTTTCCGCAAATGCTTCCATCCAGACTTCATTGTCAAAAAAATCACTCCAGGCATTAAAAATGCTTCCCTTCTCATAAGCGCGTAAGATTGCTTTTCCAAGCCTTCGGTCTCCTCTGGCAAACACGCCTTCCAGTACGGTCACGTCAGCTTCATGCCAGTTATAGCGGATGCTCTTTTTGTTTAACTGTGCCCTGACCGCTTCATTGACAGTTTTGGCGCAGTTTAGATAATGCTCTTTCGGATACATAACGGCCCACTGGAACGGAGTAAACGGCTTCGGCACAAAAAACGACGTGCTGATCGTAATCTGGCATTTTCCGCTCCGCTGTTCCTTTGGAATTTCATAATAGCAAACGGCGATTTGATTGGCCAGCTTTGCGATTGCTTCCTGATCTTCCTGCGTTTCTGTCGGAAGCCCTAACATAAAGTAAAGCTTAACTTTATTCCATCCGCCCGCAAATGCGGCGCCCGCGCCTTCTAAAATCACTTCTTCCGTCAGCCCTTTGTTGATGACATCCCTTAACCTCTGAGAACCGGCTTCCGGCGCAAACGTTAAGCTGCTTTTCTTAATATCCTGCACTTTTCCCATCACATCCAGAGAAAACGCGTCAATTCGCAGGGAAGGAAGCGAAATATTTACGCCCTGCCCTTTAAATTCCTCGATCAGATACGTAACCAGTTCTTTTAAATGCGAATAATCCGAAGAGCTTAAAGAACTTAATGAAATTTCATCCTGACCCGTATTCTTTAATATGGCATATGCCTGCCGCTTCAATTCTTCTATGTCTTTTTCTCTCGTCGGACGGTAAATCATTCCTGCCTGGCAGAAACGGCAGCCCCGGATACAGCCTCTTTGAATTTCAAGCACAACCCTGTCCTGCGTCGCCTGAATAAAGGGAACGAGAGGCTTTTGGGGATAAGGAGCGCCTGTCATATGCGTTACAACCTGTTTTTCCACTTTTTTCGGAATACCCGCTTCATCCGGCGTAAAATCCGCAATGACGCCGTCCCCCCGGTATGTGACGCGATACAGAGAAGGCACATAAATCCCCGGTATCTTTGCGGCCCCGCACAAAAACTCCCGACGGCTTTTGCCGGAAGCTTTCCAGTCTTTGTACAGATCAAACAAAGCGTCGTAGCTCGTTTCTCCCTCTCCAATGTAAAACAAGTCAAAAAAATCCGCCAAAGGCTCGGGATTGTACACACAGGGCCCGCCTCCGATCACAAAGGGATGATTAAGCTCCCTCTCTTTTGCCAGAATCGGAATCTGTGAAAGATCCAGAATCTGCAGAATATTCGTATAGCACATTTCATACTGAATGGTAATGCCCAGAAAATCAAATTTCCGAACCTCATCCTGAGATTCCAGCGCAAAAAGAGGAATCTCTTTTTCTTTTAAAATCCTGTGCAGATCCATCCATGGAGAATAAACGCGTTCACAATAAACGTCATCTCTTCTGTTAAACATATCGTATAAAATCTGAATCCCAAGATGGGACATGCCGATTTCATATACGTCGGGAAAACACATACAAAACCTTATGTCCACATCCAAAGGATTCTTTGTCACCGCATTTACCTCATTTCCGATATAGCGGGCCGGTTTCTCAACCGTTAATAATATTTCATCACTTAACGCTAATTTTCTCATACCTTATACCTTATCTTAATCTTATAAAGCTTCTCATGCGGCGCGACTTCTTGCTGTCTTTTGGCTGACCTAGAACCTCACTTTAATATAAGCTTTAATTGCCTCTACGCATTTATCAAACCCAAGTTTGCTGCTGTTGAGGCAAAGATCATAATTCCTCGCGTCCGTCCATTCCCGTCCGGTATAATGCTTATAGTATTCCGCCCTGTATTTGTCGGTTTTTGCAATGAATTTTTCCATTTCAGCTTCTGTCATGCTGTTTTGTTCCATTGCTCTCGCCAGATTGAATTCCTCGGACCCGTGGACAAAAACACTGACTACATTTTTGGAGTCTTTTAAAATAAAATCCGCCGCCCGTCCAATGATAACGCAGCTTTCCTCTTTTGCAAGCCGTTTGATGACTTTTGCCTGGTAATTGAAAAGGTTTTTAGCGGATACAAAATCGCTGCTTTCCGGCGGAATCAAATCTCCCGTATAAATATCGGTAGACAAACGCAGAAACGGGCTGTTCTTTAACTTCTCGTCAAGCTGACAAAACAATTGCTCGCTGATTCCACTCTCCTCCGACGCCATTTTCAAAAGATTGCTGCCGTAACAGGAGATGCCAAGGTCCTTTGCCAGCATCTTTCCAACGGTTCTTCCGCCGCTTCCATACTGTCTCGCAATTGTAATTACCACATGTTCCATAACACGCCTCCTATTCCCCCAGATAAGCTTTCTTAATTGCATCGTCGTTCATTAACTCTTTGGCGTCCCCTTCCAGCACAATTCTGCCCGTTTCCAAAACATATGCCCTGTCTGCAATGGAAAGCGCCTTCTTCGCGTTCTGTTCTACCAACAGCACGGTTGTCCCGCTTTTGCTGACTTCTTCAATAATTTCAAAAATCTGATTGACAAGAATCGGAGAAAGCCCCATAGACGGCTCATCCATTACGATAATCTTAGGAAGGGACATCAGAGCTCTTCCCATCGCCAGCATCTGCTGCTCTCCTCCGCTTAGCGTTCCCGCAAGCTGGTTTTTGCGCTCCTTTAACCTTGGAAACCGTTCATATACCATCTTAAGCGTCTGTTCGATTTTCCCTTTGTCTTTTCGGGTGTAAGCTCCCATTTTCAGATTTTCATAGACCGTCAGCTCGGCGAATACCCTGCGGCCCTCCGGCACATGCGCCATTCCCAAAGAGACGATCTTATGGGCCGGAATCCTGGTAATATCTTTTCCCTCAAAAAGAACGGAACCTTTTTTGGGAGATAAAAGACCGGTAATTGTATGAAGGATGGTCGTTTTTCCCGCACCGTTTGCGCCAATCAAAGCAATGACTTCCCCCTCGTTTACTTCAAAGGAAATTCCCTTGATTGCCTGAATCATGCCATAATACACTTCAATGTCTTTAATTTCAAGCATTGCCACAACGCATCCCCCCTATTCTCCTAAATATGCTTTGATCACTTCCGGATCGTTTAAAACGTCGGACGACTTTCCCTCTGCAAGCGTCTGGCCGAAATTTAAAACGGTCAGCCTCTCACAGATGCCGGACACCAGCTTCATATCATGTTCAATCAGCAAAATCGTCATATCAAACTGATCACGGATAAATCGAATCGTCTCCATCAGTTCTTTTGTTTCATTGGGATTCATGCCGGCAGCCGGCTCATCCAAAAGAAGCAGCTTTGGCTTTGTCGCCAGCGCCCTTGTAATCTCAAGCTTTCTCTGTTTGCCGTAGGGAAGGTTTGACGCTAAGGTATCCGCTTCCCCATCCAGATCAAATACGGACAAAAGCTCCATCGCCCGCTCATCCATCGCCTTTTCCATTTTATAATAGTTCGGAAGACGGAATATGCCTTCTAAGGCAGAGTATTTGTAATGATTGTGAAGTCCGACTTTTACATTGTCTTTGACGGACATATCTTTAAACAGCCGGATATTCTGAAACGTTCTGGCCACGCCCTCTTTGTTAATATCAATCGTTTTTTTGCCGACTAGATTTTTGCCGTCCAGTAAAATCACGCCTTCACTTGGCTTATATACGCCGGTCAAAAGATTAAATACCGTCGTCTTTCCCGCTCCGTTCGGCCCGATCAAACCATACAGGCATCCTTTTTCAATCGTTAAATGAAACTCGTTTACCGCCCGCAGACCGCCAAAGGAGATTCCAAGATTATTTACCTCTAATAATGCCATATCTTAAGCCTCCTTCTTATTATTGCGTTTGAATCTGGCCATGTGTTTTTCCCGCCACTCAATTGCCTTCGGACTCCAGTTAAACAACATCATAGCAATCAGAACCACCGCATAAATCAACATACGGTAATCGCTAAGGCCTCTAAGCAGCTCCGGCAGCAGCGTCAAAATTACCGCCGCGATCACGGAACCTCTGATATTTCCGATGCCGCCAAGCACAACGAATACCAGGATCATAATGGACATGTTGTAGCCGAAGTTCTTTGGCTGCGCTGTCAGATTCGCCAGATTGTGCGCGTAAGTCACGCCCGCCACGCCCGCTAAAGCAGCGGAAATGGAAAACGCCATCAATTTGTATTTTGTAATATTGATTCCGACAGACTCTGCGGCAATCCGGTTGTCACGGATTGACATAATCGCCCGGCCGCTTCTGGAATGAATCAGGTTTAAGACGATAAACAGCGTTACGAAAATCAAAATCACGCCAATCAGAAACGTAGAATCTTTGGGCGTTCCTGTGATTCCCTGCGGCCCGTTAATGATAACTTCCCCATCCTCCAAAAGTCCAAGAGACCTGGAATCTTTTGTGGAAAAATGAAAGCCCGCCGAATCTTTGCCGATGAACAAAATATTCATGACATTTTTAATGATCTCGCCAAACGCAAGCGTTACAATGGCAAGATAATCCCCTTTCAGCCTAAGAACCGGTATACCGACTAAAACTCCGCATAAACCAGCAGCCGCCGCGCCAATGCAAAGCGCGAAAAAATACCGGACGCCCGCCACCGGAATCACGTCTGCCATGCATTTTGAGAAAAATGCGCTGGAAAACGCACCGACACACATAAACCCTGCATGACCCAGGCTTAATTCACCTAAAATGCCAACCGTAAGATTCAGGGAAACCGCCAGAATAATATACGCGCAAAGCGGCACAAGCAGTCCCTGCAAAAGACTTGAGACATTTCCGGTGGAAACGAGCGTCTGCATAACCAGAAACATCACAAGAATCATTGCATATGTAGTAAGATTGCTTCTTGTTGTTTTATTTATCTTTTTCATATTGATCACCTACACTTTCTCCTGAATATTTTTACCGAGAATACCTGTAGGCTTCACAAGCAAAATAAGAATCAGCACGCCAAACACGATCGCGTCCGCCATTTGGGAAGATATATAAGCTTTTCCAAATATCTCGATGATTCCTAACAGAAGCCCGCCGATCAGGGCTCCCGGAATGGAGCCAATGCCGCCGAATACCGCCGCCACAAACGCTTTGATTCCGGGCATTGCTCCGGTATAAGGCGTCAGCGTCGGATATGCCGAACAAAGCAATACGCCGGCAAACGCGGCCAAAGCCGAACCAATTGCAAACGTAAGCGCAATTGTCCCGTTGACATTAATTCCCATCAGCTGCGCCGCCCCTTTATCTTCGGAAACGGCAAGCATCGCCTGTCCCGCCTTGGATTCATGGATAAATACATTCAGAACTACCATAATCACAATACACGAAACAATCGTAACAATGGCTTCTCCCGTAATCGTCAAAGCCCCATCCGCAAGCGAAATTGCCGGAAGGGAAAGCGCTTTCGGAAAAGATATGGTATTGGCTCCAAACACCAAAAGCGCGATATTCTGAAGCAGATAGCTGACGCCGATTGCCGTAATTAAAACCGCAAGAGACGAAGCGGCGTTTAACAAAGGCCGATATGCCACGCTTTCAATTACAATACCCAGCACGGTACAAAAAACTGCCGCAAGAATGATTGCCACAGCCGGGTGAAGTCCCATTCCCGTCATGGCTGCCATTACTACATAGGCCCCAATCATAATTACATCTCCATGCGCAAAATTTAACATCTTGGCAATTCCGTATACCATCGTATAACCAAGCGCAATAATCGCATAGACGCTTCCAAGACTGATCCCGTTGATCAGATAAGATATAAAGCTCATATAAATCCCCCATTTGCGTGTAAGATGAAAGAGGGTTATCTTAAAAAGATAACCCCCGATGAACTACTACTCTACAACTGCATAATTGCCATCGGCAATTTTTACTACCATAGGTTCTTTGCTCGGCTCTCCGCTTGCCTCCCATTTCAGGCCTTTTGCCGTTACACCGTCAATTTCAATCGCGGTCATTGCAGTTTTCATTGCTTCGCATATATCCGATGCGGACATATCCGGCGTTGCATTCGCCTCTTCCAGAGCTGCTTTAATTGCATAGATTCCGTCATAAGCGTCCGCCGCAAACTGGTTTGGCGTTCCGCCGTACGCACTTTCAAAATCGCCTACAAACTTCTGGATCATTTCATCATCCGAAGTCGGCGTAAACGGACTTAAGAAAATAAGATCATTGGCCAGATTTGCATCAAAGCCTTCTACCGCAAGAATTCCGTCCATACCGTCGCATCCGAAGAAAATCGGGCTGTAACTCATGCCGGCCGCCTGTTTCAATACCAGAGAAGCCTCGGAATAATAAAATGGAAGAAATACAAGCTCTGCGCCGGCGTCTTTTGCCTTTTGTAGCTGAACAGAAAAATCAGATTTACTTTCTCCTGTAAACGCTTCCGCTGCAACGATTTCAAGATTCTGGTTTTCCGCTTCTTCCGCGAACGCCTGATAGATTCCTGTGGAATATACGTCCGAACTGTCATAGATAGCCGCAACTTTCGTTGCAAGATGATTCTCTCCTATGTACTTTGCAGATTCCAGTCCCTGCATCGGATCTGAAAAACATACACGGAACGCATTGTCATACTTTACACATTCCACAGCTGTTCCGGACGGCGTCAGCATAAACATATTGTCCTCCTGCGCCACTTCTCCAACCGCCACACATGGGCCGGAAGTTACAGTGCCAAGAAGCATCTGCATATCCCAGTCCTTCAATGTGTTATAAGCATTGACAGCTTTCTCAGCGTCATTCTCATCATCCTGGTAATTAAATTCAATCTGAACCCCGTTAATTCCACCGGCTTCGTTGATTTCTTTTACTGCAAGCTCCGCGCCGTTTTTTACCGCTTCGCCATATACTGCCGCGCTTCCGGTCGCAGGGCCGATACCCCCGATTTTAAATACTGCGCCGTCTGAGCCGCCTTCTTTCGAACCCTGCTGTCCTTCAGAACCGCAGCCGGCCAATAATGACAATGACATAACCGCCATCAAAGTAACGGATACTGCTTTTTTGAGTCTCATAAACATTTTCCTCCTCTGAATAGAATTCTTTCTATTTTTAATGTTTGAAAAAAAGAATACACGAAAACAAATCATTTGTCAAGACTGGCCGTCAACAGCCTCCAAATCCAAACCAATCCTCTTCATGCAGACTTTCATTTGCCCATTCTGTTGAAATATCTTCCTTTTCCTTATATAATATATAACAATAAACATCTGATGAAGAAGGTAATGTATGTCGCAGAAAAAATCAATCTTTTCTGTTTTTAAAAGAACCCTTTCCATTGCGCTGAGAATTTCACGCAAAACGAACCATTTGCCAGAGGCACGGCCGGCTGCGAGCGTTTCCGCATTCCTGCACTGATCACTCTGCAAAACGGCGACCTTTTAGCTACCGCAGACGCCCGTTATGGAATTGTCGACGGGTCTGACGCTCCGGATGGCGGGAGTTTGGACAGCATCGCTTCCGTTTCCGGCGACGGCGGCAAAACCTGGTATTACAGCTTTCCATTTTATTTTCCGGACAGCGACAGTTACAATCAATAATACCAAATATAAAGCGGTGAAAATAGATCAAAAAGCTTTCAGAAAATGCACAAAACTCAAAAAAATTACAATCGGCAAACACATTTCCGCTATCGACAAACATGCCTTTCAGGGATGTAAAAATCTGTATCGGATTATACTGAAAGGCGCTGCGCTAAAACCCAATAAAATAAAAACCGGCGCATTTAAAAACACCTCTCCGAAAATGAAGGTAATCGTTTCAAAAAGCATGAAAAAACGCCAGCGCGCCATGCTTTTAAACAAAATGAAGCGGGCCGGCATGCACAAAAAAGCAGCCATACTTTTTCATAAACCTTAAATTTTCCCGCATCTTTTTTCATTCTGCTTTTCACTTCAATAACCATTTAAACGACTTTTGCATACCATAAGTTATATCATTTTCTCAGGAGCCGTTCCATGAATCAATTCCGATATGATTACGCTGTCATAGGCGGTGATCTGCGCCAGGTCTATCTGGCGAATGAGCTGGAAAAAACAGGCCGTCCGGTCTGTCATTTCGCCCTCTGCCAGCCTGTGAAACAATTTTTTCCGGAAAATCATTCCCATCCTTTTACCACGTTAGAAGCAGCGGTAACGAATGCCAGACGCATTGTCTGTCCCATACCGCTAAGCAAAGACCAGGATTCCCTGAACCAAAGCGGCGTCAAAAAAAATATCCATTTCAAACAGCTGCTTTCTCTTCTTGCTCCCGGACAGCTTTTTTTTGCCGGATGCATTCCGGATGATTTCAGCAAAGAAGCGTGCAAAAAAAGCATTCTTGTATATGATTTGATGAAGGATCCCATATTATCGTATTTTAATACAATCGCAACTGCGGAAGGCGTGATTTGCGAAGCGATCCGGTTAAGTCCCGTCAATCTGCATAAAAGCCGCTGCGCCGTATTGGGTTATGGAAAATGCGGCCGCACCCTGACAGATGATTTAAAAAGCATGCGCTGCTATGTAACGGTTGTTTCCGCTTTTGAAGAAGAGCTGGCTCAGGCAGTTCCCTCCGCAGATGAAGTGTTAGATTTTTCATCTTTTTCCAACCGGATCGGGCAATACGATTTTATTTTCAATACCGTTCCGGCCCTGGTTCTGACAAAAGAAGCCCTGCTCTGCGCCAATCCTGTGACAAGAATACTAGATATTGCCTCATTTCCCGGAGGCGTCGATTTTGACGCCGCAAAAGAGCTGAATATTTCGGCCGTTTCCTGCCCGGGACTTCCCGGCAAATATGCGCCGCTTTCTTCCGCGCGCGCCATCTTACAATCCATCAGAAGTTTTGAAACGCCCTATAGCGGTCATACCAGCCACAAAGAAAGGAGTTCACCCAAATTATGTCTTTAAAAGATAAGCACATCGGAGTCGCTTTTACCGGCTCATTTTGCACGTATGAAAAAGTTTTCGAAGGACTTGCCAGACTAACCGAAGAAGGGGCAATTGTCCATACTATTTTTTCCAATGCCTCCCAGACCTTAGACAGCCGTTTTGGAAATGCCGAAGATTTTGTCCGGAAAGCAGAAGAAATTACGGGAATCAAACCAATACTGACGATTCCGGAGGCTGAGCCAATCGGACCGAAAAGTTTTCTTGACATCCTCGTTTTGTTTCCCTGTACGGGCAACACAATTGCAAAACTTGCCAACGGCATTACCGATTCTCCCGTTCTGATGGCGGCAAAAGCCCATTTGCGCAACAACAAGCCTCTTTTGATCTCCATTTCCACCAACGACGCGCTGGGAATGAACATGAAGAATATCGGGCTTTTGCTCAATGCCAAACATATTTACTTCGTTCCATTTGGCCAGGATAATCCGGAAAAAAAGCCCAATTCCATGATCGCACATACAGAGCTTTTGACGCCATCCATTGAAGCGGCTTTATCGGGCAGACAAATCCAGCCGATTATCCGCTGAATAAAATATATTGAAGGGAGAAAAAAATATGTGCGGAATTGCCGGTTTTTTTAATCCGAATATGGACTATACAAAGGAAAAAGGCAGATGGATCCCTATTTTAAACCATATGAACCAGGTGCAAAAACACAGGGGCCCGGACGGAAGCGGCGTCTACTTAAGCCCCTGCTGCGGCTTCGCCCACGTAAGGCTTAAAATCATTGATTTATATACCGGCGAACAGCCTATGACAAAGCGAATGGGCGACTCGGAATGCTCCATCGTCTTTAACGGTGAAATTTACAATATGAAAGAATTGAAAGAAGAACTGACAGAAGAAGGCGCTGTTTTTAAAACTGCCAGCGATACGGAAGTCATCCTTGAAGGATACATGATGCACGGCACAGAATTTATTAAAAAATTAAACGGTATTTTCGCCGTTGCGCTTTGGGACGCTTCCCTTTCCAAACTGCTTTTGTTCCGTGACCGGTTAGGCGTAAAACCACTGTTTTACACAAAATACAACGATACGTTTCTGTTTGCTTCAGAAATCAAAGGCCTGTTTGCCTATCCCGGCGTAAAACCTGTTTTAGACCGCAGCGGCCTCTGTGAAGTTTTTGCCCTGGGGCCTGCGAAAACATATGGAAAAGGGGTATTTAAAGATATATTTGAAGTTCTTCCGGGCCACTTGATTACCATGGACCGGTTTTCCTGCCAAGATGAAGCATACTGGAGCTTAAAGAGCCGTCCCCATGAAGATTCTATGGAAGAAACAATTGAAAAAACCGCCTGGCTTTTGGAAGATTCCGTAAAAAAACAGATGCTTTCCGACATCCCGATTAGCGCCTTTTTATCCGGCGGCATCGACAGCAGCCTGGTCACTGCAATTTGTGCAAAAGAATTAAAAAAGCAGGGCAAAAAACTGCGCACCTATTCGTTTGATTTTACGGATAACCAAAAATACTTTCAGTCCAACGCATTTCAGCCGAGCCAGGACCGGCCGTTTGCGGAACAAATGGTTTCTCACTGCGGCACGGACCATCGTTTTCTGGAATGCGGCAATGCAGAACAGCTAAAATGTCTTTATCAGGCGGTTGACGCAAGGGATCTTCCCTGCATGGCGGACGTAGAATCTTCTATGCTGTATTTTTGTTCCAAGGTAGTCAGACACAACAAAGTAACCTTGACCGGAGAATGCGCCGATGAAATCTTTGGCGGCTATCCCTGGTTCCACAGCAAAACTGCGTTTGAAACAGACGCTTTTCCATGGTCTTTTGATATGGCCCCAAGGCAGGCGCTTTTGGATCCGGCCCTGATTGAAGATCTGCATATGGAAGAATACGCCCATGCGGCATATGAAAAAACCATACACGAAACGCCGCTGCTGCAAGAAGACACTCCAAAAGAAAAACGCCGCAGGGAAATTGCTTACTTAAACCTCCGGTGGTTTATGGTTACTCTCTTAGACCGTATGGACCGTACCAGCATGTACAACGGATTAGAGGCAAGGGTGCCCTTTGCCGATCACCGCATTGTCGAATACGTTTTTAACGTTCCCTGGCAGATGAAATGCCCGGACGGCATCGTAAAAGGCCTTCTGCGCCACGCCGGATCCAATCTGCTTCCAAAAGAAATCCTCTGGCGCAAAAAGAGCCCCTACCCAAAGACATACGATCCTTCTTACGAAAAACTTTTGGCGCAGCAGCTTAGGGAGACGCTTGCTTCTCCTTCTTCTCCCATCCGCACGTTTCTGGACGCTAAGAAAGTAAAAGCTTTTTTAAACAGCCCTTCCGATTACGGCAAACCCTGGTACGGGCAGCTCATGGCCGGCCCGCAGATGATTGCCTATATGCTGCAGGTAAATTACTGGCTGAAAAAATACCATGTGCAAATTATCTAAACAAATGGCGGAGGAAAAACGGCAATGCCGCTTTTCTCCGCCATCTGCTAACGCTGTGAGAGTTCCTGCGTAATATCTTCCCAGGTAACGCCTTTTTCCGCCATCAAAACCATCAAGTGATACAGATAATCCGAAATCTCGTATTTGATTTCTTCCGGATTCGGATTCTTGGCCGCAATGATGATTTCGGTGTTTTCCTCTCCCACTTTCTTTAATATTTTATCGATTCCCTTTTCAAATAAATAATTGGTATAGGATCCCTCTTTCGGATGTTCCTTTCGATTTTTAATCACTCCGTAAACCTCTTCAAATACACGAAGGGGATTTTTTTCTATGTACTCTTTTTTGACGATCGGATTATAAAAACAGGAATGCCTTCCGGTGTGACAGGCAGCTCCAATCTGTGAAACTTTAGCCAGAATCGTATCGTAATCGCAATCCGCCGTCAGCGATTTCACATACTGGATATGACCGGAAGTTTCCCCCTTCATCCAAAGTTCCTGCCGGCTTCTGCTATAATACGTCATTTTGCCGGACCGAATCGTGGCAAGGAATGCTTCTTCATTCATATACGCTAACATCAGCGCCTCGTCCGTTCGGTAATCCTGTACAATAACAGGAACCATGCCGTCAGAATTCAGCTTTAGGTCCTTCCACTCCAATGAAGAGGTAAAATTCACCATTTGAATGCCGCGATCAAACAGCTTCGTTTTCAACAACATAATTTCCTGCGCCGATTCGGTTACAAATTGTCCGGTGATTCCACGCACGCAGCCGCGTTTTAAAATTTCTGAAAATTGATCCATATCATAACGATCCACCACAACAATAGAAGGAATGGAGGTAATGTTTTCAACCGCATCCATCATCTTATGGTCAAGGACCAGCATTCCGTTAAAATACTCTTCCACCGCTTCTTTATTTTTGAAGATAAAGTTGACATTTTTAACGGAAACTAAAATACGCTCTTTCCCAAATCTTCCGCTCGCCTCTTTCGCAAGCTCCAGGGTTCCCTGCTTGGATCCGTTTAAGATTACCTGCGTGCACCCGGCATAAAAGAACTTTTTAATATCTTCAAAACGCCGGATATTTCCTCCGGCACAAACCTTGATTTCAAGTTTGTGATTCAAATCCCTGATCATCTGAAGATTTTTCTCATGCTCGTCATCGTTGTCCGACAAATCAAAAATAAATATTCGATCGATCCCACAATCATTATACATACCCACGTTTTCAAACACATCTTCAGCTAAAGTAAAATCTTTGGGACCTTTTACCGCTTTTCCGTTTTTTAAATAAATTGTTGCTGCAATACTTTTCAATTCCATTTTATAAACTTCCTTTTGTCGATAAAATTCCGGTAATGCGCGTATCTATTCCGGTTGCTTCGTCTAAAGCTCTTGCAAAAGCTTTAAACATCCCTTCTATTATATGATGATTATTGGAACCTGACAATACCTTAATGTGAAGATTCATTTTTGCTTTATACGAAATTGCATAAAAAAACTCTCTCACCATTTCCGTTTCCATATATCCGACCCGCTCCGCCGTAAACTGTGCGTCAAAAGCAAGGTAAGGCCTCCCGGATAAATCTATGGCGCAAAGTATCAACGTCTCGTCCATAGGCAGAATACAGCTTCCAAACCGCCGGATTCCCTTTTTATCTCCCAATGCCTTTTTGATCGCGCTTCCCAGCACGATTCCGGTATCTTCAATCGTATGGTGTCCGTCTACCGCCAGATCTCCCACTGCTTTTACATTCAAATCAAAAAAACCATGTTTGGCAAACCCTTCCAGCATATGATCCAAAAATCCGATGCCCGTATCAATCTCTGCCGCGCCGTTTCCGTCTAAATTGAATTTTAATGCTATATCCGTCTCTTTTGTCGATCTGTTTATATTGGCTTCTCTGGACATTTTTTTACTCCTTTTCAAATCTAACCCGAATGGAATTTGCATGGGCCGTTAATTGTTCGCACTCCGCAAATTGCACGATTTCCTGGCATACCGGCTGTAGCGCCTCTTTTGAATATGAAATAATGCTGGATTTCTTGATAAAATCATCCACCCCAAGCGGTGAAAAAAATCTGGCCGTTCCATTGGTCGGAAGCACATGATTGGGGCCGGCAAAGTAATCGCCTAACGGCTCCGAACTGTATTCCCCGATAAAAATAGCTCCCGCGTTGCGAATTTTCGTCATTATCTCAAACGCGTTCTGCGTAACAATTTCCAAATGTTCCGACGCAATGTCATTGACGGCTTCTATGGCCTCGTCCATAGTTTCGGCTACCAGAATATACCCATAATTTTCCAGAGACTTTAAGATAATGTCTTTTCTGGATAAAACGGACGTAAATTTTTCGATTTCTGCGGATACCGTCTCGGCCAGCTTATCGCTTGTCGTAATTAAAATAGCGGACGCCATTTCATCGTGTTCCGCCTGTGACAGCAAATCCGCCGCGACAAACTTCGGATTAGCGGTTTCATCGGCAAGCACAAGTATTTCGCTTGGGCCGGCAATCGAATCGATGCTGACATAACCGAAAACGGCCTTTTTGGCAAGCGCAACATAAATATTGCCAGGCCCTACGATTTTATCTGTTTTGGGTATGCTTTCCGTGCCAAACGCCATCGCCGCAATCGCCTGTGCGCCGCCGACTTTATAAATTTCATCCACGCCGGCCTCCCTGGCCGCAACTAATGTGGATGCGGGAACGATTCCGTCCGCATCCGGAGGCGTCGTCATAATAACGCGGTCTACCCCGGCAACCTTAGCAGGAATTACATTCATCAGCACCGAAGACGGATAGACGGCTTTTCCGCCGGGCACATAAACGCCCGCACAGCTTAGAGGCGTCACTTTCTGTCCCAGTAATATGCCGGACT
Organism: uncultured Lachnospiraceae bacterium; assembly: GCA_910586725.1. Taxonomy (GTDB): domain Bacteria; phylum Bacillota; class Clostridia; order Lachnospirales; family Lachnospiraceae; genus Roseburia_B. Next base: position 30,892 of record CAJUJL010000004.1, read on the forward strand.
CTTCGCTGTCAAACCAACTGTACTGTTTCTGTTTTTCGTGATAAGCGAAAATATTTTTTTTGGCCCTGCGAATGACAGAGAGCAGCTTTTTATCCACCTGCTCATATGCCGATTCGATCTCCGCATCCGTTACTTTTACGTTATCCGAAGAAATATCGGCTCCGTCAAACTGCCTGGTATAGGCAAAAACAGCCTTATCGCCGCGTTCTCTGACGTCCGCAACTATTGCGTTTACACGGCCTTCATACTCCGTATAATGGCCGGGACTTCTTTTCAAAAGATCCTGTTGTATGTTTTGCTTTGTTTCGTTATTTAATTTCAGCGTTCTCATGCATCTTCCTCCGTTACGGATTTCAAATCCGTAATTAGTTTTGTGATACGTTCGTTTTCCATTTTCATGCTGACCTGATTGACTACCATTCTGGCGGACAACGGACAGACTTCTTCCAATACCGTCAGTCCGTTCTCCCGCAGCGTCGATCCGGTTTCCACAATATCCACAATGACCTCCGCCAATCCCACAATCGGAGCCAGTTCGATGGAACCGTTTAATTTGATGATTTCCACGGTCTGATTCTTCTTATTGTAGAAATAATCTTTTGCAATTTTCGGATATTTGGTGGCAACGCGGATTAATTCATGGCGTTTGAGCAGATCTTTTGCGTATTCCGGTCCGCAGACGCACATTCTGCACTTTCCAAACCCAAGATCCAGCACTTCATAAATGTTGCGTCCCTCTTCCAGAATCGTGTCCTTGCCGACTACGCCAATATCCGCCGCCCCATATTCCACATATGTCGGCACATCCGGCCCCTTCGCCAGAAAAAATTTAAGTTTCAGTTCCTCGTTTACAAAAATCAGCTTTCTCGTATCTTTTTCTTTCATTTCCTCACAGGTAATGCCGATTTTTTCCAATGCTGCAAGCGTCTGCTTCGCAAGTCTGCCCTTCCCGAGAGCAAATGTAATGTATCTGTTATCGCTCATAAATTCCTCTCTTTATGCCCATATTTTTTGAACCAGGTTGTTATTATTTTTCCGTTAAATTTCCAACTAATATTCCATTTTGATTTCTTTTCATTTGAATCGGAATATGAGAAAATGGAATACGCCTCCCAAAATTCAATCCAAAACGCCCTCCATTCCATTCTTCCTGCATTCTCACAAATGGTCTGCCAAGCGAACCCCTTCTGGCAGACGGCATCGTATCTGAAAAATGAAATTCCACCCTTTCACACGTCGTATACAGAACCGTTTCTGAAATTTCAAGCTCTAACATTCCTGCAAGCGCCTGTGCAAGCAAGTAACTGGCACGAAATTTACCTTTGATTTCAACCCATTTGCGTTCCCCCACGCTTCCCTTCATTTCAATCAGATGCAATTTCCACTTTCCGTTGCTTTGCTGCTCGAAAATCATATGATCCACTCTTTTATACATGGATTTTTCTTTATCTTTCCGGAAAAAATGTAGCTCAGTTTTTTTCATATCGGCATTCGCAATCAAAAGATTATGTTCAGAAAGAAGGGAGACATTCAATTCACTTTTTCCGGATTCCTCATATTCTTTTAAAAGCATGTCGCATTCTTGTTCTGTAATAAAATCAGGCTGCATCAGTTCATCTAATATAAATTTTCTTTTGTCCTTCTCCATGCCGTTTACCCCTGAATGGTATAAGATTCGTCCAAAATATGATCCAGAGCGTCATTCAAAGAAGGAATTGCAAAACCATTTTCACCGCAGATGATTTCTTCTACCTCCGTATCCTGTCCGGATTCCGACTTAAACTGATATACCTTTACATCATCCCAGGACAGCAGGTCCTGTTTTGTATAATGGTACTGACTGCATATTTCTTCCACATCGCTCCGTCCTGACAGACAGATCATATTGTTGATATGCTGTAAAATAATATCGCTGTGCGTTGTAATGATCAAATGCAATGGCGCATTGACCAACCGGCATATTACTTTTCCCATTTTCTGCTGAAGCTTCGGGTGCAGACACATCTCAGGTTCCTCATAGAACAGAGAATGTAAGTTTTTCTTATGCTTCAAAACCAGAATCAGAGGCGATAGTTCCGTAACTACCGCGGAAACAATTCTAAGGGGCATCCCTTTTTCTTTGCCGGATGGAAGATATGAAATTTCACGATTTGGCAGCGTGCTCATTTCCACTGTTCCATCTGTCATACCCTGTTCCAAATACTGCACGACCTGTTCAAACTTTTCGCTGCCTTCTTCCTCGAAAGACAATTCATTTATGACATCAAGGAATTGATTAATGGGCCTCGTAAACGGCGAAATTTCATCCTGCTCCACATCAATATCAAAAGTTTTTTTCCGGCTTACTTTATTAATCACATCTTTTGTCAGCATAAAACCTGTTTTTGCAGCCGGAAGGTAAACGTCTCTGTTTAATATACTTACAGCATTTGGCTCAACGCACAAAAACAAACTGAAAATTGCCTGAATCAGACGCGGGTAATGCGTTTCGTTTATCTGAGGCAAACCATCCGGATCCGTTGAAGCCCTTATTCCAAATCGATCGCTGTCTCCTTCCGAAATCCAAACCATCTGATTTTCATCCAAATCTAAATTCAAAAGAAAATTTTCCAAACCGATAAATTCAATCTGCAAATCCACAATTTTGACATCGTCGCTGTTAAAAATCCTTTTAACTATATCTTCTTTCGTTTCATTCATCTTTTCCTGTAAGACAGATTGAAATACTTTTGCCATACTTCCAATCTGAACTGTATGGGCGCCTTGTTCTACCGTCGTATTGATTTGCTTTTGCAGCCACTCAAATAATACCCGGTCGGATTTTGTATGGGGCCTTGATTTTTTTCCAAGCAAAACCTGTATGCCAAGATTTTTAATTCCCCAGAGAAGCGACAGCAGATAACTTTTTCCACTGTTATTATCTCCTACAAACAATGTAAGCGGCGCAATCTCTATTTCGGCGCTTTTTATTTTTCCATATCCCTTTACTTTTAACTTCCAATGCATTTCCCCGCGCCTCCTTTCTTTTCCCATAGAAAACCATGCGAAAGGCGCTGCCACTGCGTCTTTCTTATTCCAGTACCGTCACTTTTCCACGGTGGTTTCTTTTTGCATATTCCGCATCATATGCTCCGGCATGAAACGAATCCATTCGAATCAATTCCACATTCTTTCCGGCTTTACGGAGTCTGGCCGCGGCGGTGACCGCCTCATGCAGCCTTTCTTTTGCATATACAATCACTTCTCCCTGGCAGGGAAGGGACTGCTCAATTCTTTGCCGGGAAAGAGCCGCCATCAGCTGATCCACAACAACGGCAAATCCAATCGCCGGCGCGTCTTTTCCAAAACAGCAAAGCAGTCTGTCATAACGTCCTCCTTTTAAAATCGGTTCCCCGCTTCCAAACGTATATCCGGCAAAAATAATTCCCGTGTAATACTGGTAATCGTTCACCATGCCGATCTCATACGAAACATATTTTTCAATTCCGTAAATCTTTAAAACCTTGTGCAGTTCTTCCAGACGGACAATGGCCGATAAAACTTTTGGATAATTGACCGCCAAAGACCTTGCCTTGGCCATTTCGTCAATAGAAAAATAAAAGCCTCCCAGCATATGAAACAGCTCTCTTAGATTTTCTTCCATGTCCAGTTTAGATACCGCTTCCTGAACGCCAAAAAAGTTTTTATTTGCAATCAGTTCCCGAAATTCGCTGACCGCTTCGTCTTCAACTCCCGCCGCTTCCATCAGCCCCATAAAAAAATCAGCATGGCCGACGCTCAATTGAAATTCCTTTAATCCGGACGCCAAAAGACACTCCACCGCCATAGAAATCATCTCGGCATCCGCATCTACGGAGTTATCTCCAATCAGCTCCGATCCCAACTGCGTATTCTCCTTCAATCTTCCCTGGTAACTGGAGTTATTGATAAACGTATTGCCCATATAGTAAAACCGAAGCGGCATATCTCCTTCCCCAAAATACATGGCGGCGGCCCTTGCAATGGAAGGCGTAATATCCGGGCGCAAAACGAGTGTGTTGCCTTCCCTGTCAAAGAATTTATACAGCTCTTTTGCGGGCGTCGTACCGATTTCTTTCCCAAATATATCAAAAAATTCAAACGTCGGCGTCTGGATAATCTGGTATCCGTAGCTTTCCATCGCCTTTCTTAACCGATCCTGCAGCGTCTGCTTTTTCTTACATTCGCTGTTGTATATATCCCTTACGCCTTCCGGCGTGTGCAGCAATTGATTTTTCATCGCTTTTTATCTCTCCATTTCTATCCGCGCTTTAGTGCACTACCATGCTACTATGAATCACATGCAATGTCAATCCCTCGTTTTTAAATCCATCTGGATTCCCTCCAGGTAAGGAATCAGAACACCGCCCGCAGGATGCAGAAAAAATCTCGGGTCCAGTTCTTCATAGCGAAAACTTTTGCGCCCGCCGTCTTCTTTTCGTTTCCAGAATTTTTTTAACAGGGAAAACTGCAAATAATAAAATACATCTTTCTTTGTATAGGAAATCAGGATAAAAGAAATTCCCTTCTGCCGTTCAAAATTTTCCATAAACGCAACCTGATGTTCGTGGATATTTGCCAGCGGAAACGTATCGGTATGGCACTCCTTCGCATCAAAGCAAACAGGTATCCCCTGTACGGCGCCGATGTAATCCACCGTGCTTTTCTGGTCAAAATAAGCCAGCGTAATATGCCTGTTTTCTTTGTCAATCTGAATCGGGGTAATGGGCGTCGGTATTTTCTGCATCAGCGCCAGGCCGCTTTCTAAATATTTTTCATTGGTACGGTTAATATATTCTTCCAAAGCCGACCCTCTAAGCCCTCTGCTATTCCATGTGGCCATTTGTCCCCTCCTGCGCCTGTTGTAATGCCCGGATTGCTTTTTGAAACCGATTTGGCAGCGGCGCGGTAATTTCCAGCCCATCTTCCAGACGAATGCGAAAAGCATGCAAAAGCTGGGTAGAAAACCCCCGTTTTCCGGACGCTCCATACTTCAAATCTCCGACGATCGGATGCCCGATGGAAGACAGGTGCGCCCGGATCTGATGCGTCCGTCCCGTGATCAGGCGCACCTCAAGCAGCGTTGCGTCCGCATAACGGCAGACCGGTTCATATTCCGTTTCGATCCACTTATCTTCCAAAGATAATTTCTCTTCGGAAACCGCTGCTTTATTTGTCGCGGCGTCTTTGTGCAAATATCCCGTTATATGCCGCGGCGCATCCACGATCCCCTCTACAATGCAACGGTATTCTTTGACTACCCGCCTTGTTCGAAGCGCTTCCGACATTTGCTGTAATCCGCGCAGCGTTTTTCCGGCAATCAAAACTCCCGAAGTGTTCCGATCCAGACGGTTGCAGACAGACGGACGGAATGTGTTTTGCTCTGCCGGGTCTGTTTTGCCTGATTTTCTCAAATATTCAAGGATGTACTCATTTGCGGAAACATCCTCCGGTTTTGCTTTCTGCGACAGCATGCCAAAGGGCTTGTCTATGGCAAGAATATCTTCATCTTCATATAAAATTTGAAAGGGCAGACGTTCTAAATCCAGATCCGGACGCCGCGCCTCACTCTTTTTAGAGTACATAGAAACGGAAAATTTTTGAAATGTTTCTTCCGACAAGAACAGCTTGATACAATCGCCGGTCAAAAGCTTTTCCTCCCCTTTCGCTTTCTTATCGTTTAAAACAATGTTTTTTTTCCGGAGCATTTTATAGATAAAACCGGCCGGCGCGCCGCAGAGAAGTTTTTTTAAATATTTATCCATCCTCTGTCCGGCTTCATTATTACGAATATAAAATTCCTTCATATTTCCTCCAGGCCAAATTTATTTTGTCTTCTTACTGTGCCGGTTTCGAATTGTTTTTCTCTTTGCCCTTAAGGGCGGATGTTTCTTCCCCAAAGCCTCTTCTCCCCTCCGGGGCCTGATCAGGCATTTGGAATCGAAGCCGATCAAATCCCTTCTTCCTGCCCGCAAAAGAGCTTCTTTGACCAGCTCATAGTTTTTCGGATCCCGATACTGGATCAGGGCTCTCTGCATCGCCTTTTCATGCGGATTGACCGCCACATAGACTTTTTCCATAGTACACGGATGCAGTCCGGTATAATACATGCAGGTAGATATGGTCGACGGCGTCGGGTAAAAATCCTGCACCTGCTCCGGCATATATCCAAAATCACGCAGAAATTCCGCCAGCTCCACCGCTTCTTTTAACGTAGACCCCGGATGGGAGGACATCAGATACGGAACCATATACTGTTTTTTTCCAAGCTTTTGGTTCATCTTTTCGTATTCTCTGCAAAAACGCCGATAGACTTCCACAGAAGGCTTTCCCATTTTTTCAAGCGCGGCGTTGCTGATATGCTCCGGCGCGACTTTTAGCTGTCCGCTCACATGATGCTCGCATAGCTCCCGTAAAAATGAGGAATCTTTATCCAACAGCAGATAATCATACCGAATTCCTGAACGGATAAATACTTTTTTAACCTTTTTAAGCGCGCGAAGCTTCCTTAACAAAGACAGATAATCTTTGTGGCTGACCAGGAGATTTTTGCAGGGCGTAGGAAATAAGCACTGTTTTTTCTGACAGACGCCCTGTTCCATCTGTTTTCGGCACGACGGCTCTCTGAAATTGGCCGTCGGCCCTCCCACGTCATGAATATATCCTTTGAAATCCGGATCGTCCGCAATCATCTCCGCTTCTTTTAAGATGGATGCATGGCTTCTGGCCTGAATGATTCTTCCCTGATGAAACGTAAGCGCGCAGAAATTGCATCCCCCAAAGCATCCCCTGCTGCTGACAATACTGAATTTCACTTCTTCAATCGCAGGGACGCCGCCCGCTTTTGCATAAGAAGGATGGTATGTCCTCGTAAACGGCAGGGCATAAACATCGTCCATCTCTTCCTGGCTTAACGGCTTTGCAGGAGGATTCTGCACGACAAAAAGTTTTTCATCGTATGTTTCAAACAGACGCTTTCCATTAAACGGATCTGTATTGCAGTACTGCATGTAAAAACTTTTTGCATATGCCTCTTTCTCGCTTTTTATCTGTTCAAAACAGGGCAGCTTCAGCGCATCGTATATATCTTCCCGTTTTCTCGTCTTATAGACCGTTCCGTCCACAAACGTCAGGTCCTGTATGGCAATCCCGCTGTCAAGGGCGTCCGCAATCTCAATGATGCTGCGCTCTCCCATCCCGTAGGAAATCAGATCAGCGCCGGAATCCAGAAGAATGGAACGCCTCACCTTATTGGACCAGTAATCGTAATGCGCAAGCCGCCGTAAGCTTGCTTCAATTCCTCCAATAATAATGGGCGCATGTTTGTATTTTTTCCGAATTAAATTGCAGTAAACAATCGTTGCATAATCCGGGCGTTTTCCCATAACTCCTCCCGGTGAATAAGCATCCGTTTCTCTCCGCCGCTTCGATACGGAAAAATGGTTGACCATGGAATCCATATTTCCCGCAGTCACAAGAAATCCCAGCCGCGGCTCCCCAAAAACGTCGATATTGTCCTCTTCTTTCCATCCGGGCTGTGAAATAATTCCGACCGAATATCCGTGCGACTCTAAGATTCGTGATATAATCGCATGTCCAAAGGAAGGATGGTCCACGTAGGCGTCTCCGATCACATACACGAAATCAGGCTGCCGGATCCCTCTTGCAAGCATCTCTTCTCTGGTGATCGGTAAAAATTCTTTTTGCATATGTTCTTACCAGGCTTTCATAATATCGTCATAAGTTTCTATGTAATAATCGCTCAATTCCATTTTCTTTTCTTTCTGATGCGCGGAAAAATCATCTTCCACGGCGCAGACTTTCATTCCCGCATTTTTTCCGGCTTCAATGCCTTTTACAATGTCTTCAAACACAAGGCACTCTCCCGGCTCTACGCCCAGCTGCCTGGCCGCTTCCAGATAAACGTCCGGAGCGGGTTTGCCTTTTTTGACCGAACACGAGGTCACAATGCAGGTCATATATTCGTCAAAATGGTATGCTTCATTGACGGCCGAAATCAGTTCTTCCGAATTGCTCGTCGCAATTCCCATTTTGATTCCTTTTTGTTTTAAATTATCCAAAAAACGCAGCGCTCCTGGTTTTGCCTGTATTTCATACCGGTATTTCTCTCTGGCCATCTGATTCCAGATAGACTTTAGTTCTTCGACCGATTCCTCCAGCTTGTAATATTCTTTACAAAAAACAGCCGTCTCCGTAAAGCTCATGCCCTCAATCTTCTCCTGTAACGAATCTTCGTATGCAATTCCCCGCTCTCCCAAAAACGCAATGTCAATATCTCTCCACAACCCCATAGAATCTACTAACGTTCCGTCCAAATCAAATATCACGGCTTTTATCTGGTTTAGCATAAGTATCCTCCTGCCCTTTCAATTCGTTCAGCTCCTGTTCGGTAAGTTCCCGGTATTCTCCGGGAGCAAGCAAATCGTCCAGCTTTACATTTCCCATGGCAGTTCTCTTTAACGCCACAACCGATCTGCCCATGGCCAAAAACATCCTCTTAATCTGATGATAACGCCCCTCCGTAATCGCAACGCGCACGCTTGAAATCTCTCCCGCCTCTAACACGGTAAGCTCCGCCGGAGCCGTCAACGTATCGTCTCCTATATCCACGCCCGCGGCAAAGGCATTGATATGCTCTGTCGTTACTGCGCCGTCTATACGGGCTTCGTAGACTTTTTTCACATGTTTTGCCGGGCTTAACAGGCGGTGAGACAAATCCCCGTCATTTGTAATCAAAAGCAGCCCTTCCGTGTCCAGATCCAGCCGTCCCACCGGAAACAAATCTTTTCTGCTGTCTTTTATGTAATCCATAACCGTATCGTGCACGTTGTCTTTCCGCGCCGTTACGCATCCTTTTGGCTTATATAACATGTAATACACATATTTTTGATAGCGCAGTCTTTTTCCAGAACAGCAGACAATCTGCGTTTGCGGATCCACATGCTGTTTGGCGCTGACAGCGCGATTGCCGTCAACCGTGACGTTTCCCTGCCTGATCAATTGTTTTACTTCATTTCTCGTGCCAAACTGCATCTTAGCCAGCAGCTTATCCAGACGCATACCATTCTCTCCTATTCAAAACTATATTTTAGCTGATTGGATTGCAGCTCTGTCAGAAACGGATAGGGATTGCAGCTTTTTTCTTTGCCTTCTTCATCGTTCAGATAAATGCCAACGTGCAGATGCACCGGAAAATATCCGGTCGTCCCTTCGATTTCACTATATCCGGTGTCACCCATAAATCCCAGCAGTTCTCCTGCTTTTACTTCGTCTCCCACGCTTAAGCCGGGCGCATAATCGCTCAAATGCGCATAATAAAAATATACGCCATGCATGCTCCGGATCCCGATTCGGTACCCGCCCAATCTAAGCCAGCCCATCTTTTCCACATAACCATCCGAGATGCTTATAACCGGATAATGTCCCCGTTTATTGACCGCCGCCATAATATCGCATCCCTCATGTCCCCGTTTCCCGCCAAAATTGCGGTTCTCCATCCAGCTGTCTCCAAAGCTGACGCCGTATCCTTTCGTATCATAGGAAGATTGCGGCACAGGAAAATATACCATATCTTCCCATACCGCCTTCAACAAATCTTCCTCATCGCTCTGCGTCGTTTCATACAAAGTATAAAACAGATACGCATCTGCAATCACAACCAGAGCAAACAGTAAAACGAAAGAAAAATATTTACGTACCGCCACAGATTTTATTTCATGCTCCTTAACAATTCCACAATAAAACGATACACACGCCCGGCAGAAGAAATGCTTAACCGCTCCCTGGGCGTATGAATGTCAAAATTATCCGGTCCAAAAGAGACTGCATCCAAACCTGCTATCTTATCCGATAAGATTCCGCACTCCAGACCGGCATGTATCGCCTCAAAGACGGGCTCTGCTCCAAACATTTCCCGGTATACCTTTTGCACCTGATCCCGGATTTTTGACTCGGTGCGGTATTCCCATGCCGGGTAATCGCCTTCCATGTCAATTTCTCCTCCCAAAAATTCCGTCAAATACGCCAGTCTGTCAAACAACTCCTCTTTACGGCTTTTTACGCTGCTGCGGACGGAAGTGGAAACATAAAAACATTCCCGGTTCAGCTTCATAATCCCCGCATTCAGCGAAGTCTCTACCAGACCCTTGATGTTTGTGCTCATATGCATCACGCCATTTGGCACATTGCGCAGGTAAAACAGAACTTTCTGCACGGAAGCCATATCCAAAACATCATACGCCTTCTCTTCCCCGATCTTTACGTCAACCGAAAGCTTCGGATCCGAAACCTGATATTCTTTTTGCAAAATGTGCGTAATGTCAGAAACATAATTTTGTAAAGCTTCTGCCTCATCCGCCGCAATCACAACATCTGCGCTTACTTCTCTGGGAATCGCGTTATCCTTCAATCCCCCGCCCAGCGCCGCAATTTTCACCTGCATCCGCATTTCCAGATATTTTAAAATCCTTCCCATCACAATGATTGCGTTTGCATGTTCTTTGTCGATTTCGCTTCCAGAATGGCCTCCCTCCAGTCCATGAAGCCTTATGGACGCCAATACGCCGTTTTCCTGCTGATAATTCACGGGAATTTGAACGTGCGCGCTAAGCCCTCCGGCACAGCTTGTCAGAAAATGCCCCTCAATATCGGAATCTATATTCAAAAGTATATGCCCTTTTAACATAGACAGATCAATCGACTTTGCCCCAAGCAGTCCGATTTCTTCATCCGTCGTAATCACAACTTCCAGTCTGGGATGGCAAAGCGTATCGTCGTCTAAAACAGCAAGCGCGTACGCTACCGCAATGCCGTCGTCGCCTCCTAACGTAGTTCCTTTTGCTTTCAAAAAGTCGCCGTCCGTATAAAGCGTCAGGCCTTCCTTCTCAAAATCAATCTCATACCCTTCTTCTTTCTCACAGACCATATCCATATGTCCCTGAATAATTACAGGCTCGGCGTCCTCATATCCTGCCGACGCCTCTTTGATGATCACCACATTATTGTCCTGGTCCTGGCAATAGAAAAGATCGCGCTCTCTGGCAAAATTCACCAGATAATCGCTGATCTGCTTCGTATGGCAGGAACCATGCGGGATCCGGCTGATTTCCTCAAAATAGTGAAACACGTTTTGGGGCTGTAGATTTTCTAAAACACTCATAGCTACCTCCATGTTATAATATATTGTATTATGAAGAAAAAATTTTTTATTTTAATTGCATTGCTGTTATTTATCCTGTTTATCTTACTGCATCCATCCACATCCATGACTGCGGCCGGAAACGGGCTTTTACTGTGGTACAAACAACTTCTGCCCGCTCTGCTTCCGCTTGCCATCTTATCGAACCTGATGGTGTATTCCAATTATATGCAGATTGTCACAAAATATTTGTATCCTCTTACAAAGCGCTTGATTCCCACCAGTCAAAACGGATGCTTTGCCTTCTTAGGCGGCATGCTCTTCGGATTTCCGTTGGGCAGCAAGATCAGTGCGGACTTAGTATGCCAGGGAAAAATCAGCCAAAGAGAAGGGGAAATTCTTGCCATTTGCTTCAATCAGCTAAGCCCCGTATTTATAAGCGGCTATCTGTTGACCAATATTTTAAACATGCCGCAAATGGCCGTTCCCAGCTATATCGCCCTATATCTGCCTCCGCTTTGCTATGCCAGGCAGAATTTAAGGAAACTGCGCATTCCAAACCAAAAAAATTCGGCATCGGATTCTGTACTGGATTTTCGAATCATCGATGCCGGCATTATGAACGGGTTTGAATCCCTGACGAAACTGGGAGGATATATTGTCCTTTTCTCCATATTCGCAGCATTATTAAAAACTTACAATACAGGGTATCCTCTGGTAAACATGGTCTGCACCGGACTGGTCGAAGTTACAACCGGTATCTCCTGCTTAAAAGATTCCGGTCTGCCTTTGCCGTTCATCTATCCGCTTGCCATATTTTTTACTTCCTTTGGGGGATTCTGCGGCTTTGCGCAAACCTTCTCCATGACGAAGGAATGCTCTTTTTCAAAGATGCGTTATCTTACATGCCGCTTTTGTTTTGCTGCTGTCAGCTGCATCATCAGTTATTTTCTAGAAGCCGCTAATCTTCATCCTCTTCCTTAAAAGCAGGATAAATCTGGCCCGGTCCGTTCTCCGGACGATTGCCGCCTTCCAGCTCCTGCGGCGCCAATTCGGAACGGTTTGACGTCACAACGTCAAGATAACTCTGCAGCGAACTCACAAAACTCTCTGTCCTTGCCCTTGAAGTCTCTATTGAACCGGATATAATCTCCTCCAGGTTTTTCAACATATTATCGGTATAAGTAATTGCGCTTGAGCGGATGTCATTGGCCGTATTCGTGGCATTGTCCAAAATCTCCTGCGCCTGCTTCGTCGCGATCATTACGACTTCATTCGCCTGTGCATATGCCTGCTGCATAATCTCATGCTCGCTGACCAATTCATTTGTCTGAACCTGCGCCTGTGCAATGATCGTCTCGGCTTTTGCTTTTGCGTCTGCTAAAATAGCTTCTTTATTGCTGATAATTTTCTGGTAACGCTTGACTTCATCCGGCGTTTTCAATCGCAGTTCCGTAAGCAGCTCCGCCATCGTTTCCTTATCTACAATAATCTTAGAGCCATTTGATAATCTCTGAACTTTACATCCTTCTATGTACTCTTCAATTTCTTCAATAATCTGCTCCATTCTGCTATTCATTGCCCACACTCCTTATTTTTTAATTTTGGATTTTCCGTAAATTCTGTCAACAAACTGTGCAGGAACAAACTTAGAAATATCCCCTCCATAAGCGGCAAATTCTCTCACTACGGAAGAACTTAGATAAGAATATTTTAGGTTCGTAGTCAGAAAAACAGTTTCCACTTCCGGATTTTCTACATGATTTGTCTGTGCAATCTGAAGCTCATATTCAAAATCTGTAACAGCCCTTAAGCCTCTTACAATAATTGTAGCGCCGCATGTTTTCATATAATCTACTAAAAGCCCGTCAAAAGAATCTACCTTTACATTTGGAATATCTTTTGTTAGTTCTCTTAACATACTAACACGTTCATCTAAAGAAAACAACGAATTTTTCGCACTATTATTCAACACTCCCACAATCAGTTCATCAAAAATCGCAGAAGATCGTTCAATAATATCCTGATGTCCAAATGTAACAGGGTCAAAACTTCCCGGATAAATAGCTCGTCTCATATTTCCTCCCAACTAGAACCGCTTAACAAATATATGCGCATTTGTTTTATATTTTTTCTCTCTGACAATCTCAAAACCCATTTCATTTAAATAAGAAAAATCGGTTTTCAGCGCAGCCTCCGTAATGATAAGCGTATCCTCTTTCAGCAGGGAAGAATTCTGCAAATATGCAAACACTTCTTTCTCTTCCAGCTTCCCATAAGGAGGATCCATAAAAATTATATCAAACTGATACTTTCCCTCTAAAGAAGAAAGCGCAGAAATCACATCCCTTTGGCAAAGAAGCGTTTCTTTCTGAAAATCTGTAACCGCTATGTTGTTTCTGATGCAGTCCGCAGCGCTTTTTGCATGTTCTGCAAATACCACATATTTCGCTCCCCTGCTCGCCGCTTCCAGTCCAATCTGCCCGCTTCCTGCAAACAAATCCAGAAAATAACATCCCGGCACTTCCATCTGTATCATATTAAACAGTGTTTCTTTGATTCTGTCTGTTGTCGGCCGTACGTCTTTTCCCTCAAGCGTTTTTAAACGCAGCCGTCTCCTAGTTCCCGCAATAATCCTCATAACTGTCTCCTTGCCCGCCGTTTTGCTCAATCATCTCTGTCACCAGTTTCAACGCTGCCTCTGCGGATTTACGCCGCACATCCTCTCTTCCGCCGGAAAAAACATAACGCTTTACCCTGACCTTGTCCAGGTAACAGCATCCGATATAAACAAGACCCACAGGCTTTTCTTTTGTTCCCCCGTCAGGCCCCGCTATGCCGGTAGAAATAACAGATATATCCGCCTGAGCGGTTTTCCTTGCTCCCCGCGCCATCTCCTCCGCCGTCTCACTGCTGACCGCCCCAAACTTTTCCAATGTTTCATGAGATACGGAAAGCAGTTTTTCTTTTGCCTGATTGGAATACGTAATATATCCTTCCTGAAACTGTCCGGAAATCCCCGGCACATTTACAAGCGCAGCCGCAATCAATCCTCCCGTACACGATTCCGCCGTTGTTATAGTTAAATGATGTTGAAGCAAAAGTTCTGCAACTTTATTTTCCATCTGGTTACCCTCGCTGTTTTTCTTTTATTTTTGCTCTTTCAATACCGTTTTATTCTTGATCACATAATCAATCAGAGAAACAACGGTAAGCGTCAATGCAATATAAGTCAATATCTGCCCCAAAAGATCAAAATAATAATTGTCAAAGTCCAGCATAAGCACAATAATCATCAGTATCTGAAACGTTGTCTTAAATTTACCCCAATAGTTTGCCGCAATCACCACGCCGTTGTCCGACGCCACGAGGCGAAATCCGCTGATAATAAATTCTCTGCTTATGATCACAATGACAATCCAGGCGGCAAGCTTCTCGGTTTCAATCAGGCAAATCATCGCGGAACACACCAAAAGCTTATCTGCCAGAGGATCCATAAATTTCCCGAAATTTGTCACCAGGTTGTATTTGCGTGCAATTTTCCCATCCGCAAAATCTGTCAGGCTCGCCACGATGAAAATAACAACCGCAATATATTTTCCATATCCTTCGAATGCGGAATTCAATAGAAAGAATACAAAAAACGGAATCAAAATTACGCGGAAAACTGTTAATTTGTTAGGTAAGTTCATTCTGCTATCTCTCCTATTAAATCATATTCATATGCGCCGGTTATTTTTACCTTTACGAAATCGCCTGTCATCAAAGTCTCTTCGGTATTGATAAATACGTAACCGTCCACATCGGGAGCATCGCGGTACGTACGCCCGACATAGGCGTTTTCATCCGCCACTTTTCCTTCAATAAACGCCATGCATTCTTTTCCTTTCAGCTCTTCATTCTTATCAAAAGAAATCTCCTGCTGCAATTCCATGATCTCTTCCTGCCAGCGGAGTTTTGTCTCTTCGTCTACCTGACCGGGATACGATTCCGCCGGCGTTCCTTCTTCCGGAGAGTATGCGAATGCGCCCAGACGGTCAAATTCCATTTCATTGATAAACCGCATCAATTCTTCGTGCATTGCTTCCGTTTCCCCTGGAAATCCGCATATCAAAGTAGTCCGAATGCACAGATCCGGAATTTTCTTTCTCAAATTCCCGATCATTCCAACAATTGCCTCTCTGTTCGTCTTCCTGCCCATACGCTTTAAAATCTCATCGGAACTATGCTGAATTGGCATATCCAGATAATGGCATACTTTTTTATTGCGCAGCATAGCGTCGATCAGGTTATCATCAATCTCTTCCGGATAACAGTAAAGAATCCGTATCCAGAAGAGCCCTTTTATTTCATTTAATTTGTCCAAAAGCCGGCCAAGAGACTTTTTGCCGTAGAGATCCGTTCCATAAAGCGTCGTCTCCTGAGCCACTAAAATAAGCTCCTTTACGCCAAGCGAAACCAGTTCCTCTGCCTGGGAAAGAAGTTCTTCCATCGGAACGCTTCTGTATTCTCCCCGAATTTGGGGAATAATGCAGTACGTACAATGTTTATTGCAGCCCTCTGCAATTTTCAGATATGCGTAATGCCCTCCCGTCGTAAGCCTTCGTTTGTTTCTTATAACTGGAAGTCCTTTTAATTCTTTAAAATTCTTATAACGCTTTCCATCCATTACCTGATGCAAAGCCTCTACAATACTGTCATAGGAATTTGTGCCCAAGACGGCGTCTACTTCCGGTATTTCATCTTCTATCTCGTTTTGATACCTCTGTCCAAGGCATCCGGTTACAATCAGTCCTTTTAAACTGCCTGTTTTCTTGTATTCTGCCATTTCAAGTATCGTCTGAATGCTTTCTTCTTTGGCATCCCCAATAAAACAGCATGTGTTGATTACAATTACATCCGCTTCGGTTTCATCATTTGTAATCTCAATTCCATCTGCCTGCAGCATTCCAAGCATATACTCGGAATCCACCAGATTTTTGTCACATCCTAAAGATATAAAAAACAGCTTCATGCATTTCCTCCGAAGATCTGTTACATAAAAAGGATGTCAAAACCCGTGTTTTGCACATCCCCCTCATTCCATTTGTACGGCTTTACATTCTATTCGTCTTCACTTAAAATCTTCACATCGCCAATATACAGCTCCTCTATCGCGATAGACAGCGGCTTTTTCCCATGGGAGTTTGGCAGCAGGGGCTCTGCTCCCCCAACAATCTGACGCGCTCTTTTTGCAGCGGCAATTACGATAGAATACCGGCTGTTTACCACAGGTTCCTCTCCAATCGAAACATCATGGTTGACAACTTTCATCAATTCTACATAAGACGGATGTATCATATTTCTATTCTCCTTTCGAGAAGCTTTTCAGCTCCTCTTTCATTCTATTGATAAATTCTTCATTTCTTGAAACTTTTCTGTGTTCGTTCTGGATAACCGAATGTACTTCTGTGACGCATTCCTCAATTGTATCGTTGATGATCAGGTAATCATAAGCTCCGACTCCCAAAGCTTCCTCGGAAGCCCGAAGCAGTCTCGCATCAATCACCTCCGGCTGTTCCGTTCCTCTTTTAACCAAACGCTCCTTTAATGTCTCCGCGTCTTTGGGTGTGAGAAACAAAAGCAGCGTATCCGGAAACATTTCTTTGATTTTCAACGCTCCCTGGATTTCGATTTCAAGAATAACGTCTTTTCCGGCATCCAGCTGATTTTGTACATATTCTTTTGGCGTGCCATAATAGTTTTCAACGTACAAAGCATACTCGATCAGCTCATCTTTTGCAATCATTTTTTCAAATTCTTCTTTTGTTTTGAAAAAATATTCCCGGCCATCCTCCTCAAAATTCCGAGGCTCTCTTGTCGTTGCAGAAATTGACAATGCATAAAAAGATTCATACCGGTTCAAAAGACTTTGTATGACCGTTCCCTTTCCGGATCCGGAAAACCCGGAAATCACAACGAGAATTCCTCTTTGCTTTCTGTTTATTTCCATTTACTTATCCTCTTTTAATCCTGCCAGGTCATGAAACCGCCCGGCTAAAGTATCCGGACCAAGCGCGGATAATACGGTCCTTCCGCACTCCAAAACGATAATGCTCCTCGTTTTTCTGCCCTGTGTCGCATCTATCACGCGCTCTTCCTGTTTGGCTCTCTGCACCAGACGCTTCGCAGGAGCGGAATCCGGCGTTACAATTGCGGTAATTTTGTCCGTATTTACCAGATTGCCAAACCCAATATTCATAAGCTCTGTCATATCCGCTTCCTACTCTATATTCTGAATCTGCTCTCTTACTTTTTCTATATCTGTTTTTAAATTGATTCCGGTATCTGAAATTTCCAGATCGTTGGATTTTGACAAAATTGTATTGGCTTCCCGGTTCATCTCCTGCGCGATAAAATCCAGCTTCCTGCCGATGCTTCCTCCTTCTCCCAGCGTTTTCATCACCGACTCCACATGGCTGCGGAGACGCACCGTTTCTTCATCCACACATATTTTATCCGCAAAAAGAACGACTTCCGCCGCAATTCTGCTCTCGTCCATTTGTTTGTCTTCTAACAGCTCCCGCACCTTTTCTTCCAAACGTCTGCGGTATTCCAACAGAATGACCGGGGAACGCTCTTCAATAAAGTCCACGTAACCAAGCATTGCATGCAATTTACCTGTCAAATCAGCCGCAAGACGTTCTCCTTCCGCAATCCTGCTCTCCACAAACTGTCCGCACGCACCCCGCACAGCCTTTTCTAAAATCACCCAAAGCTCTTTTTCATCGGGACTCTGCTCTTCCATTGTAAAAACTTCCGGATATTTCGACAAGGCTCCGACGTTTACATCATTTTTCAGACCAAACGTCTCCGCCATCCGGCTTAAATATTTCAGATAAGCGGCGGCCACATCTTCGTTGTATTTTAAAGAAAAATTTTCTTCCGTGTAATCTTCATAAGAAATAAAGACGTCTACTTTTCCACGCTGAATATATTCTTTGAGTAAAGAACGGATACTGCTTTCAAAAAAACCAAACTTCTTAGGCATTTTGATGTTTACATCCAAATACCGATGATTTACGGACTTTAACTCTACTGTGAATTTACGGTCGTTTTCCATAATTTCACAACGGCCGAATCCAGTCATACTCTTAATCATGACGTTCCTCCCGGTATGTCTCCCATTCCATTTCTTTGTAAATTGCCGCTATATCGTTCATTATATAAAACAAACTCTGATTCGTCAAACCAACGGCTTTTATATTCGGTATCTAGTGGTTATTATATCCTTTCTAACATATATTGGCAACCTATTTTAACCAACAACCGCCAAATTATCTGAACCTGTCTCTTACTTTGCGGCAATATAACCCTGCGCCTTTAAAAGCTCCGCGCAAAGCACGGCTCCTCCTGCCGCTCCACGCACCGTATTGTGGGACAATCCGACAAATTTAAAGTCATATACGCTATCCTCCCGCAGTCTTCCCACAGAGATTCCCATTCCGTTTTCATAATCCACATCAAGGGCAACCTGCGGCCTGTTCTCTTCTTCCAGATACTGAATAAAATGCTTCGGCGCGCTTGGAAGGCTCCATTCCTGAGGCAGTCCTTTGTAGGAGCGCAAAGCTTCGATCAGCTGTTCTTTGGTTGGATTCTTTTTAAATTTTACAAATACGGCGGCCGTATGACCGTTTAAAACCGGAACACGGATACACTGGCAGGTAATCACAGGACTTTCTGCCGGAACGATTTTGCCGTCCTTAATTTCTCCCCAGATTCGAAGCGGCTCTTTTTCACTTTTTTCTTCTTCTCCGCCAATATATGGAATAATGTTTCGTTCCATTTCCGGCCAGTCCAAAAACGTCTTGCCCGCGCCGGAAATTGCCTGGTAGGTGGTTGCGACAACCTCATATGGCTCAAACTCTTTCCACGCCGATAAAACAGGCGCGTAGCTTTGAATCGAACAATTCGGCTTTACCGCAACAAATCCTCTTTCCGTTCCGAGACGCTTTTTCTGGAACTCAATGACTTTCATGTGGTCCGGATTGATTTCCGGTATCACCATCGGCACATCCGGCGTCCAGCGGTGCGCGCTGTTGTTGGAAACAACGGGAGTTTCCGTTTTGGCGTACGCTTCTTCGATGTTGCGGATTTCTTCTTTTGTCATATCTACCGCAGAAAATACAAAATCGACGCAAGACGCCACTTCTTCCACTTCATTTACATTTTTTACAACGATCTGCTTTACCGCGTCAGGCATCGGCGTATCCATTTTCCAGCGTCTGCCAACCGCTTCTTCATATGTCTTTCCTGCGCTTCTTGGACTGGCTGCAATTGTCGTCACCTCAAACCAGGGATGGTCGTTTAGCAGAGAGATAAATCTCTGTCCTACCATGCCCGTTCCTCCCAAAATACCAACTTTTAATTTCTCGCTCATTTTTCTCCTCAACTTTCTTTGCAATTTTTTATTCTACAGAGCTAATTATGGAACTTTGATCCAAATATTGTTTCTCTTCTTCGATTACGCGCTCCATAGCGGCCTTTCCCGGCGCTCCAATGGTAAGGCGCTTATTGATGCAGGTTTCCATAGAAATCGCATCGTAAATATCTTCCTCAAACACCTCGGAAAACTGTTTCCAGTCCTCCAGGCTCATATCATCCAGCGCAATTCCCCGATCGATGCAATGCAATACGATCCGCCCGATTACGCCATGCGCATCGCGGAAAGGCACGCCATGGTTTACCAGATAGTCCGCGGCGTCCGTTGCATTGGTAAAACCAAGGCTTGCGCTTTTTAACATGGCTTTTTTACAAAATTTCATCGTAGAAAGCATTCCGTCAAACAACGCCAGACAGCCTTTTGCCGTGTCTATCGCGTCAAACGTCAGTTCCTTGTCTTCCTGCATATCTTTATTGTATGCAAGCGGAATTCCCTTCATTGTCGTAAGCAGGGAAAATAAAGCCCCGTATACCCTTCCGGTTTTTCCCCTTACCAGTTCCGCAATATCAGGATTTTTCTTTTGCGGCATAATGCTGCTTCCGGTACTGTAGGCGTCGTCTATTTCCACAAACTGGTATTCGTTGGAATTCCAGATAATCACTTCCTCCGAAAACCGGCTTAAATGCATCATGACCGTCGCAAGGGCCGACAGAAACTCAATCAGATAATCCCGGTCCGACACCCCGTCCATACTGTTTAACGTCGGTCCGTAAAATCCCATCTGTTTCGCCGTATACTCCCTGTCCAGCGGATATGTGGTGCCCGCAAGCGCTCCTGAGCCAAGCGGACAGTAATTCATACGCTCATACAGATCAAAAAGCCTCATCCGGTCACGCTTAAACATTTCAAAATACGCTCCCATATGATGGGCCAGCGTAATTGGCTGCGCCTTCTGCAAATGCGTAAATCCCGGCATCACGGTCTGCGTATGTTCCTGCATAATATTTAATATCGTCGTCAACAGGGATTTTAATAATGCGTCCGTCTCTTTGATTTCATCTCTGGCATAAAGCCGCATATCAAGCGCCACCTGATCGTTTCTGCTTCTGCCCGTGTGCAGCTTTTTACCGGCGTCGCCAATGCGGTCAATCAGATTTGCCTCTACAAAGCTGTGAATATCTTCATATTCATCGGTAATTTCAAGTTTACCCGATTGCACGTCCTGCAAAATGCCGTTCAGCCCTTTTAAAATTTCCTCTGCCTCTTCGCCGTTTATAATGCCCTGTCTGGAAAGCATCGCAACGTGCGCTTTGCTGCCTTCTATATCCTGACGGTAAAATTTCTGGTCAAACGAAACAGAAGCGTTAAAATTATATACCAGCCTGTCTGTCTCTTTGGTAAAGCGGCCGCCCCATAACTGTGCCATATCTATATTCTCCCTTCTTTTTGCTCTTCTCTTTCATTTTTTGAAAAGACGCATCCGCAATAATCCTGACGGTACATCCCGTATTCTTTTGAAAGCTCCACAGAGCGTTTATATCCGTTTTTCTTTTTGAAATCGGAACTTAGATATGCCACTCCGTATTTAAGAGCCAGGGCTTCTCCGATTTCATTTAATTTTGCCGCATTTTTCAATGGACTGATCGAAAGCGTCGTTGTAAAATAATCCGCCCCGATCCGCTTTGCCGCCTTGACGGACTCCAAAAGCCTTAAACGGTAACAGCGAAAACAACGCTCTCCTCCTTCTTTTTCCCTCTCATACCCTTTCACTTCCCTGTAAAAGCTCTCCTTATCAAACGCTCCGCAGAGAAATTCCACCGGATACTTTGCCGGAAACTCCTGCACGAAACGCATCTGTTCCCTTGATCGTTTCTCAAATTCTTTATCCGGATACAGATTTGGATTGTAATAAAAAACGGTGATTGAAAAACAGGAGGAAAGATATTCGATCACATAGGAACTGCAGGGCGCGCAGCAGCTATGCAGCAAAAGGCGCGGCACAGCCTGCTCTTCTTTCAGTTTCGCCATCGTTCTCTCCAATTCTTTCTGATAATTGCGGTTCATTTCATCCATCCTTCCATTCCCGATTCATTATTTTACCCCAAGTGTCAAAAAATAGCAACCAACATAAACTAATTCTATAGGCAGGAAGGCAGGAAATAACATGAAACCTCTGATTCTATGCAATCATATAAATTATACTTATCATACGTTAAAGCAGGAAACGCCCGCGCTTTGCGACATTCATTTCCGTGTCAATGAAGGAGAATTCATCAGCATCGTAGGACCTTCCGGCTGCGGCAAATCCACGCTTTTATCCCTTTTATGCGGACTTTTGCAGCCGGAATCGGGAACCGTCTATTTTAAAGGAGAACCCCTTTCCGATAAAAACCGCCACAGCATCGGCTATATGCTGCAGCACGATCATTTATTTGAATGGAGAAGCGTCAGAAAAAATATTTTGCTTGGGCTTGAAATACAAAAGAAAATATCAGAAGAATCTCTGTTGGAAGCGGATCATCTTCTGAAACTTTACGGACTCTATGATTTTAAAGATGCAAAACCTTCTCAGCTTTCCGGAGGCATGCGCCAGCGCGCCGCACTGATTCGTACGCTGCTTTTACATCCGGATTTGCTGCTTTTGGATGAACCTTTTTCTGCGTTGGATTACCAGACAAGGCTGAAAGTCTGCGACGATATAGGAAGCATTATCCGCAAATCGGGCAAAACCGCCATCTTAGTCACGCACGATTTGTCGGAAGCGGTAAGCCTGGGCGACAGAGTAATTATTCTTACCCCGCTTCCGGCTTCCGTGCAAAAAATCATCACGACCGATTTTCCGGCGGAATTGTCTCCTCTGGGAAGACGCAATACAGATGAATTTAAGAATTATTTTAATCAAATATGGAAGGAGTTAAACCCTTATGGACAGTAATTCCATTTCAGCAGCTCAGGCTGCATACATACGCTCATATAAATTTCATAAATTTAAAATCCTTCTGTACCGCATTGGAATATTACTGCTGTTTCTGGCCTTATGGGAAGTAAGCGCACGGATGAAATGGATTGACGACTTTATTTTCAGCAGTCCTTCAAAGCTGATGACCTGCTTCTATCATATGATACAGGAGAACAATTTATTCTGCCACATTGGAATTACTTTATTTGAAACGCTTGTCAGCTTCATTCTTGTCATGGCATGTTCCCTGCTGCTTACCATACTGCTCTGGTACAGTAAAAGCCTGACAGAAACCTTAGACCCCTATCTTGTGGTTTTAAACAGTCTGCCAAAATCCGCGCTTGCGCCTCTTCTGATCGTATGGCTTGGAGCCAATTATAAAACAATTATTTTAACCGGCGTTTCCGTTTCCATCTTTGGCACGATTCTCAATCTGTATATTGGCTTTCACGAAACAGATGCGGAAAAAATCAAATTAATCCGGACGCTGGGCGGAACGAAAAGCCACGCGCTCTTCAAAGTCATTTTACCGGCAAACCGGGCCAATTTAATCGGTCTGATGAAAAGCAATATTGGCCTGTGCCTCGTAGGCGTCATTATCGGAGAATTTATTGCGGCAAAAAGCGGTCTTGGTTATTTGATCATATATGGAAGCCAGGTGTTCAAACTCGACTGGGTCATTCTCTCCATTCTGATCCTGTGTCTGATTGCTATGGGATTGTACGGCTGTATCCGGATTTTAGAACGAAAGTATTTAAAACAGATCTGATAAATCGTTTGGACGATAACAAAACGGCGCCGGAAGTTTTCTCCGACGCCGTTTTGTATTGATTATTTTTTAATTAAGACTTTTTTGCCGACTCCTCTTTCCTTTAAAAGCTTCTTGTAGCTTTTCAGCTTTTTGGCCGGCACTATAATAGTTGCTTTCGCATGGATTCCTTTAAATGCGTTTTTACCAACGGATTTCTTTGTCAGTTTTTTCGTTTTTATTGTTATCTTCTTTAATTTCTTATTATTGGCAAAAACCTGTTTTCCAATCTTTTTCACGTTCGACGAAATCACAACTTCCTTGAGCGATGACGCCTGATAAAAAGCCCTGTCCCCTATTGTCGTTATATTGGAGCCTATGGTGACCTTTTTCAGTTTTTTATTTCCTTTAAATGCATTTGCTTTTATGGAAGTAATCTTACAATCCACGCCGTTTATCTGAATAGAATCCGGAATCTTATATTGCGTCAGCTTCTTATCAGCCACTCCGGTAAATTCAACCGTAGCCTCCGACGCGCCTGACGAAGTTACCGTATATTTTCCATTGGAAGCAGAATCTGTTACTTCCACGCCGGCATCCGGCAGTTTCATTTCATCCTTCTGTACATTTTCTTTGGTAAATTTCGCGGTCAGACTGATGGATTGATTCGCCGTAAATGTATAAACTGCCTGATCGGATACTTTCACCCCGCCGGCATACCAGCCGCCAAACAAATATCCTGCGCCAGGCGTTGCCGTTACCGTTACTTTGCTGCCCTTTTCCACCTCTGCGCTGCCCGACGCCGTACCGCCCGCTTCGGCATTTACCGTGACGGAAACTTTTGACAATACGTCTTTTTTTTCTGCAGGAATCTTAAATGCGGTAATCGAATGCGGAGCCAGTTCATATGAAAATACTTCCTGACCGCTGACTTCTTTTGTTTTAACCACATCCACATTATTGGGAGCTTCCAGCGTATTTTCATCCTCTACACTATCCGCCGTCAAATACCAGACGTCGATTTCTTTCCCTTTCAGATTCCTGTTATCCGCGTTGATGATAACAGGCGTCTTATCATCTTTCCGGTTATTGACTGCCGTCACATATATATTTCCTTCCTCATCTTTGGACGAAATCACTTTCACTACCGGAACATTATAGCTGCCGTTTCGTTCAAACGTATAGTAAACGTCATTTCCGGTAATTGTCTGCTCAACCTGCTCATTTCCTGTCATATTGTTAAAAATAGAGAAGGCCTTCGCGGAAGGCGTAGATACAAAATCCACCGTGCCGTCATTGTTCACATGGGACTGAATCACACACTGCGCCCCTGTGCCAAGATTATCCGATCCAAACGGATAATCCACAAGACAATGCTTATTCAGATAAGGCGTGCCGAAGTTGACATAATCAATGATTTCATTTGCAATATAAATCGCGTGACCAATCGCGCGGATAAACTTTGAATTATGCCTGTAGATGCCAAACTCCGAAACCACCGGAACTTTGCCGTCTCCCATAAGATCCTTCAGCTCCTGCACACGCGTCATATTATGCTCTAAAGAACGTCCCAGCACTTTTTCATAAAACAGGGGATCACTCTCTGAAATAGGATAGTCATACCCCGGACTTGTTTCACTATAAGGATGAATGACTGCGCCGTCATATTGATTCCCGGCTGCTTGTAATGCTTTAATTGCCGCTTCTCTTTCCATACAGCTATAAACTTCCACTTCCATGTCAAGCTCTTCTGCAATTGCCTTCAACGCCTCATAATATGCCGTAAATCCGTCCTGTATGCTGGTATATGTTACCGTAATCGTACTTCCGCTTGGAGGAATCTTGCCGTTTGTGCCGTCTCCAAAGGTAATCTTTCCTGTCTCGTATTCAAATTCACAGACAGCTGTATCTCCCTGCCCATCCAGAGATTCTACAATCTGCCACTCTGCGTCATTGACATATACATGCGCGCTGCCTTCTTTTACAAACTTATATCTCGCATAACGCACCTGCCCTGCCGTTCCGTCGGAATTGGCCGCGCCATCCCGCCAGTCCTCTTCCTTTACGGTTTTCTCTTTGTTAAAATTCATTTCTCCGCCATTGACATAAGCTCCTGCCATATTTGCGTAATTTGAGCTGCCACAGCCGGGCATCCAGTAATTCTGCCCCCAAAGCCCCATTTCATTGCCAATTTCAAAGCGCGTAACGCCGTAAGGCTCCGGATGTCCGTTAGCAGCGCGCACTTCTGCCCAGTCCACGCCGCCGTTTGGATTCGTGCTATCTGCAGGCGCATTTAAATATTCAAACAAATCCGCCGCATCCTGTGCGCTTCCCTGTCCCATTCCATAAACCCATACAGCCTCGGAATCCAGTTCATCATAGATCCATTTCATTGCCTCATCCACGCCAAAATTGGGCGTAATCGGCTCTCTCGTATTTCCATGAATCGTTTTTTTCCTCTCTGCAACCGGGCCAATCGCAGCCTTCCAGTCATAGAGATTCGCCACCGTTCCTCCCGGATACCGTACAGAACCAAAAGAAGCTTCCTTAACCAAACTGTCAAACTCAGACTCTATTGCCTGTTCGCTAGCGTTCCAGGAACTGTACCCGTCATTGTGGTATCTGTGGTTAATGCCGAACATAGCGTCTGATATTTGCCGGACCGGCGTGCCTGAATCGACGGAAATAGTAACAACTGCTGTTTTTTTATAGGCATCCACTGCCTGTTGGAGCTCTGTAAGCTGACCTTCCAGGGCTTCCGATGTCAGAGAGTCGCCATCCAAAAGCTTCCTTGCTTCCGCAATTTCTTTCAAAAGAAGCTCTTTTGCTTCTTCATCTCCTCCGTTTAATTCCTCTGCCTTGGCAATCAACGCCCGAAGTTCTGCTGCGAGATTTTCAATTTCAATCTCTCCTCCAAATACATCAAATATCGCTTTTACCGTATCCGCGTCTATCACTTTATTGTAATAGCGCAGCTCATCCATGCTTCCTTTCACCGCTCCGGCCGCCTGCGGATTTTTATGCGTCCCTACTAAAATATCCGTGACTTCATTGACTAAATCTCCCGAAAGCGTATGCTCTGACGCAAGCGATCCGTTGATATAAAACTGTGCTTTTTTTGTGGAATGATTGCAGGCAAATGCAATATGCTGCCATTTTCCAAGCGTGCTCTGCGAATTGCTCACTGCATCGCTTCCTGTCAGATATGTGCCATATTGTTTGGAAGAATTCAAATATACAATTGTTCTTCCTGCTGCGTTTATATTGGATATGTCCGCAGTCTGCTGAAATAAATTAATTTTATCTGTACCTGCCTGAAACGGATTTTCGTCTATATTTACCCAAGCCGCAATGGAAAAATCCTGATCCGCTGCATTTAATCCCTGATTAGCATCTTTTAAATTCAGCTTGAGATAAGAATTGTCCTGTTTGTCAAAATAAATGCTTCCGCCTGATATTCCGTCGCTGCTTTTCAACGCGACGCCGCTGCCCGCTTTCGTTGCCGTGCAGCCCTGGACAACAGCCTGATTGGCCAATTGTTCCGCTTCCGATGCTCCGTCAAATGTCCAGTAACCGATCAGGCCGTCCGTAAGATTCGCAGCCGCATTTACGTCAGACGCGCCCATAGACGGCAGAACCGCACCCACCGTCAGGCACGCTGCCATAAACATTGACAGACACTTACTTTTTGCTTTACCCATATTTATTTCCCCCTTGATTTAGAAGTTAAAAAGGCATTTTATCCGACATATGTCAAAAAGTTTATTTGCAACTCCTATAGCCGGATAAAATACCCTTCTTATTATGCCAATTGATTTTCTATCACCGATATTGCTTCTTCCAGTGCATCTTTGATTCCTGCCGGATTTTTTCCGCCGGCCTGGGCCATATTCGGCCGGCCGCCGCCGCCGCCGCCGACTTTTCCGGCAATGCCTTTGATCAGATTGCCGGCATGAGCGCCTTTTTTCATAGATTCTTCTGTCGCCATAGCAATCAGGTTTACCCTGCCATCTTTTTCAGACGCCAGCACAATAACGCCTTCGGAAAGCTTCTCTTTTAACTGGTCTCCCAAATCTCTAAGACCGTTCATATCCACGCCATCCGCTCTTGCCGAAAGGACTTTCACGCCTTTGATCTCAACCACCTGATCCATAACGTCGCCCAGGGCATCCTGAGCCGCTTTGCTCTTTAACGACTCATTTTCACTTTGCAGCGCTTTCAGCTCCTTCTGCAAATGCGCAATCTTATCCGGCACTTCGGAGAGGTTCGTCTTAAGCAGAACCGCCGCCTCTTCCAATTCCGCTTCAATCCTGTCATAATACGCAAATACCGCGTCGCTTGTATACGCTTCAATTCTTCTGACTCCCGCTGCAACGCCGGATTCGCTGATAATCTTGAAAACCGAAATGGAAGATGTGTTTGCCACATGCGTACCGCCGCAAAGCTCCGTTGAAAAATCACCCATGCGAACCACGCGTACCGTTTCACCGTATTTTTCGCCAAACAGAGCCATCGCTCCCGTTTTCCTGGCTTCTTCCAGCGTCATAACTTCTGTCACAACATCCAGAGCCGCCGCTATTTTCTGATTGACAATTGCTTCGGTCTGCGCCAGCTCTTCCTTTGTCATAGCGGAAAAATGCGTAAAGTCAAAACGAAGGCGGTCTGCGTTGACGTCAGAGCCCGCCTGCTCCACATGGCTTCCAAGCACTTCCCGAAGAGCCTTTTGCAGCAGATGCGTTGCGCTGTGGTTTTTCCCGATCAGAAGACGCTTATGTTCTTCTACGATCAGCTCGACCGTATCTCCCGTTTTTACCATGCCTTTCGTCACTGTTCCGATATGGCCGACTTTGCCGCCAAGCATGGAAACCGTATCTTTCACCGAAAATTCAAATCCGTCGGCGCGTATGATTCCGGTATCCGCATTCTGACCGCCCATTGTCGCGTAAAACGGCGTCTTTTCCACAAAAATCGTTCCGATTTCACCGTCCGACAACGCCTCCGTAATCTCTGTCTCCGTCGTCATCACCGTAACCTTTGACGTGCAGGAAAGGCAGTCGTAACCCACAAATTCCGTTGTAACGGCAGGATCAATGGACTCATATACGGTTGCGTCCGCACCCATATAATTGGTTGCTTTTCTGGCTTTGCGGGCTTTTGTCCTCTGCTCTTCCATGGCTGCCTCAAATCCCGCCTGATCTATGGAAAGACCTTTTTCTTCTAAAATTTCCTGTGTCAGATCAATCGGGAATCCATACGTATCGTAAAGCTTAAAGGCTTCCACGCCGGAAAGAACCTTCTCGCCCTTTTTCTCCATCTCCATCCGCATATCAGATAAAATGGCAAGTCCCTGGTCAATCGTCTTATGAAATTTCTCTTCTTCCTGTGTCAATACACGGAAAATAAAATCTTTCTTCTCTTCCAGCTCCGGATAACCGTCTTTACTCTCACGAATTACCGTATTGCTCAATTCTGCCAGGAAAGTCCCTTCGATTCCCAGCATCTTACCGTGACGCGCCGCCCGCCGGATCAGTCTTCTTAATACATAACCTCTTCCTTCGTTGCCTGGCATAATGCCGTCTGAAACCATGAAAGTCGAAGACCGGATATGATCCGTAATCAAACGAATTGAAATATCGTCCGCAGCATCCGTCTGATATGTCTTATGAGATAATTCGCAAACCTTATCCCGGATTGCTTTCATCGTATCAATGTCAAATACGGAATCCACATCCTGCATCACAACGGCAAGACGCTCCAGTCCCATGCCGGTATCAATATTTTTCTGCTCCAATTCCTCATAACCGCCTTTGCCGTCGCCGTCAAACTGGGTAAAGACGTTGTTCCATACCTCCATAAAACGATCGCAGTCGCAGCCCACTTTACAGTCCGGACTGCCGCAGCCGTAACTTTCACCCCTGTCGTAATAAATCTCGGAACAGGGTCCGCAGGGGCCTGCGCCATGCTCCCAGAAGTTGTCGCATTTCCCCGTCTTTGGATCGCGGTAGAATCTCGTAATCTTCTCCACAGGAATCCCGATTTCTTTGTTCCAGATCTCAAACGCTTCCTCATCTTCTCCATAAATAGACGGATACAACCGATCCTCTTTCAGTCCCAACACCTTTGTCAAAAATTCCCAAGACCACGCAATCGCTTCTTTTTTAAAGTAATCGCCAAAAGAAAAATTCCCCAGCATTTCAAAAAAAGTCAGATGCCTTGCCGTCTTTCCTACATTCTCAATGTCTCCGGTGCGGATGCATTTCTGACAGGTAGTCACGCGTTTCCTCGGCGGTATCTCCTGCCCGGTAAAGTATGGCTTCAGCGGCGCCATCCCGGCATTGATTAACAGCAGACTGTTATCGTTATGGGGCACCAGCGAAAAGCTCTTCATCGCAAGATGTTCCTTGCTCTCAAAAAATTCCAGGTACATCCTGCGCAGTTCATTGACTCCAAATTTCTGTTTCACAATAAATTCCTCCAGCAACTTTCATTTATTCTTTTGTCTTCGCGTCTTTGCGTTCACGAAGCTTCTTTCCCGTAAAAACGCCAAGAACCGCCAAAATCACATAAAAAACAAGTTTTCCCAGATAACCAAGCAGACTTGTAATAAATGCCATATTCATTCCTCCATTCTTGTCCGAAATCGCAGTATTTCTTAAATTATAGAATACTTCACTTCTTTTTTCAACCATAATTCCGATGAAAAATACCGTAAACTCTCATGTTCTTCTTTTTGAACGCAAAAAGACGCATGGCTTTCATTTGTCAAAATCCATGCGCCATTCTGCGATTTTTCTTTGGTTACTTCCAAAACAGGATTCTATTCCTGCACTACAAACCGGTCAATTGTAAAATTCCCAATATCATAATCAATATTTATTTTAAGTTCTATTTCTTTTCCCGCATATTTCTTGAGATTCAGCCTCTTGATCCGGAACCTTCCGTTTTGATCCACTTCGATCTTTGGCAGAGACGCCATTTCGCCGTCCCATCCGGCCATTTCTCCATCCGGCAAGGCAAGATAAACGCCTGGTGTGATGCCTGTAATCTTTGCCGGCGTTATTTTTCCAGTGATCTTCTTTGTGTTTTTTGTAATTTTGGTTTTGTTCTTCGGAGACAGATACTGAATCTTTATATTCGTCTTTTGTGACTCCCATATGTATTTATTATGCCAGCTTTTCGGCAGTTTACTCTTTATCTCTTCTTCCGTCAGGTAATTCCAGTTAAGATTCAGACTCATAACGTTCATCTGCTTTAAATCAGGAAGTTTTTTTAGTTCATTATCACTGGCACGTAAAGTCTGCAATTTTTTCAGCTTTTTCATTTCAGGAAGTTTTTTAAGCCGATTGCCCGATAGAGAAAGGTATTCCAGTTTTTTCAAATATTTTATCTCATCCGCATTAGCAATACGATTTTCGGAAAGGTATAATATCTGTAAATTTTTTAATCTTTGAACCCCCTTGATGTTTTTTAGCTTGTTTTCACTGATATACAGTTCCTTTAATTTCTCTAACTTTTTCATTTCACCTATGCCTTGTAATTGATTCTCATTCAGCGATAACTTTTTAAGATTTTTAAGATTTTTGATTTCCTTGACATTTTTAAGCCTGTTACCGGATAAGCCCAAACAGCTTAATTTTGTCAGCTTATTCATTCCTTTCAAATTCGTCAGCTGGTTATCCGATAAATTCAGGTATGTCAATTTTGTCAAATTCTGAATTCCATTTAAATTCTTTAACTGGTTACTATATAATTCCAGTTTTTTCAGGTTCCATAAATTTTCAAGCTGTTTTATTTCTGTAATACGGTTCTTTCCTGCATTTAATGTTTTTAAGTTTGCAAGACCGACGATTCCGTCCAGACTCGTCAAATTGTTGTCCGAAACATCTAGAAATATAAGATTTTGCATATTCTCCAGGCATGCAATACTGTCTATCTTCTGCTTTCTTTCTTCAACGGGAGGCATCCACCCATATTCCTCGTCTTCATCATAGCCATTTACAGTCAGTTTCTTTAAGTAAGGAAGCTCTGCGGCAATTTCTTCCAGGTCCTTTGTATTGATTCCTCTGCATATGATCTCCTCAAGACGTTTAAAATTCCCAAGACCTTTAAACGTCTCTATTTCATTACCATATGCAACGTATAAGCGGCTTAAAAATTCCGCATCCCATTTTGTAATTTTTTCATTTTCATTTTTTCCGAGACTGCTTAATATTTCTTTGTATAAATGGTTATCCGGTATTCCCGTTTCATCATTTTCTATAATTTCATTCTGTATCTTTGCTTTTATTGTAGAAGCAGGAAATACGCACATCAGTACAATTAATATCATCCAGATCTTTTTGATCATATAAATAACTCTCCTTAATAAGAACAATTTATATCTTTAAAATGTTTTGTCAAATACGATGACCCAATATTTTCATAATCCGACGCTAATACATAATTCAAAATATTTCCCATGTAAAATCCTGTCCAGTAATTCTCTCCATAAAAATCAAAATCTAGAGCATTTCCTAAAACTCCCAATTGAGCAGTAGATGCAACCAAATATGCTGTATCGGCTGCACATTTAAAACGGTTCTTCTTTTTCTCAGAATCATCTGCATCCGGATGGTTTATAAGATGATACCCCGAGCTGTCTTTATAGCAACTGCTATGAGCCCACGCATCTGTCGCCGTATGAGCAGCCATTCCATATAAGAAATATCTGCGCCATTCTGCTTTTATACTGTCTCTCTGCTCAATATAATTCAATCCTGTTCCACTTTGAATGATAATGTCCCATCCTTTTATTTGAATAAACTGAAGCTTATCTGAAGGTTTTTCCGTCTGCCACATAATTCCATCTATAGATACTGCCATTTTCATTCTATCGTAACAACTATTAGATTGCCCCTTCACCTTTGCCAAACTTTCTGCTTTTCCTCCATTTTTTGCTATCTTAGTGGCAAATATATAATTCGCTATATAATTTTCTCTATAATAGCCATGCCACTCTGGAAAAACTTCTCTGTGCGGCAAAGCTTTATCCGGATATACCGCTCCAGCTTTTAAAAGCTTTATCTGGATTTCAGTAAAATCTTGATATTCTCGAGCGCCATCTTCAATAAGTTGTTCATGATCGTTTCTATGCCACCGGCCTTCTACATAATCCACCTCTTCAAACGTCTGCACATCTTCCTTCTCTCTGACAGAAATCTTCTCCTGCGCAAATTCTTCTGTTCCTTTTCACTCATTTTTTTCATACGCTCTTCTCCTTTCGGCCAATCCGTTTCTTGTTGTTTGTTAATCACATACGTTCGACATGTTTTTCCAAAATATTTTCCTTTTTGTAATTTTATTTATATCTTGTTAATTATAATTTAAGCATTTTAATACAATATTGTCAACTTTATTTAGTACCATATAAGTGTAAGAGATAAAGCATATCATTAGTGTTTTACCTTCTGCACTTATTTTTTATAATAAGGGAGTAAGTGGTCTGACGTAGCTTTTTTTGGATTAACCACATCCGTCAATAAAACCGTCAACCACCCTTTGTTATAAACAGTCGTTTAAGCAGGTTGAAACCCGTAAGGCTCTTCTGTGCAACAAACTAAAATGAGTGGTAATACGTGTGGATGAGACAATTACAAATTTATTTTGAAAGTTACAGATGATAAGTGTAAGAATTGATGTGTCAAAAGAAAAAAGTACCATATGCATCTTGAAGCCGTATGGTGAGATCGTGAGCAGGCCTTTTGAATTCTGTCATACAGAGAAAGAACTATCCGAATTGACTTCTATGCTGCTGCGTTTGAATGATGATGTTCGTGTAGTTATGGAAGCCACCGGGATCTACCATCTGCCTGTATTATGCTATCTGAAAGTAAAAGGGCTGTTTGTGGCAGTGGTCAATCCATTTGAAATGAAGGAATGCCGTTGCCAGGGACTGAGGCGTGTGAAAACAGATAAGCAGGATGCTGTTACGATCTCTGACTATGGGATTGACTATTGGTATCGGCTGAGAGAATCTGAAGCGAAAGAAAGCATCTACGCACAGTTGAAGCTTTTAGGACGGCAGTACCGCCATTATATGCAGATGCGTGTGGAAAGCGTGATGGAACTACCCCATCTTCTGGACTATACGATGCCTGGGATCAAAACGCTGCTGAAATGCTGGTACAAGAGGCAGTGCGAGTGTTACGAGAAGTCGATAACACTCTAATGGCTGTTCTAGCACAAATGCAGGCATTAGCCAAGAGTCTTCCAGAATATCCGGTTGTCAGCGGTTGTCAGGGCAATGGGAAGCGTTGGAAATGTCCTTGCGCCTAAATTGATCGCAGAGATTGGTGATGTAAGGAGATTCCATAGTGAAAAAGCCTTGTTAGCCCACGCAGGAATCGACGAGCCGCCATATCAATCAGGGCAGTTCAAGAGAGGATCTTCCAGTCTGCGTAAGATCAGACATGAAGTGATGAGATGCCTAAAAACCCATAAAGAACCAGAAGATACGGCAAACCGGATTTTCCACCGGTCTAATTGTTGTGGGAAAAATTCGGGACTATCCCAAAGTGGGCTTGTTGACAAATTAAAGACCATGTAAACTTTGATTTCATATACGAAAAGGCAGCCCCCTATTATTCCAATATCGGAAGAAAATCTATTGATCCGGTTATTATGATGAAAAGCTTGCTGATCGGTTATCTCTATGGGATTACATCGGAACGGAGACTCGAAGAGGAAGTGTCACTTAATCTTGCTTTCCGCTGGTTTTGTGGGCTTGATCTCATGCATAGAGTACCGGATCATTCCACGTTTAGCCAGAATAGAAAACGACGTTTTAAAAACGCTGGTATATTTCGGGAAATTTTTAATGAAATTGTGTTAAAGTGCATACAGCTTGGAATTGTATCCGGAAAAACGGGTGTTGCGGATGGTTCGTTTCTTCCCTCCAATGTATCCTGGAACAGCCGTCGTCACGAGGCAGTCGAGACAATCGTTCCACTATAAAATATATGGAGGAACTAGAAACAGAACTTTCTTTTATGCCGGGTTATAAAAAACCAGAAAATGTAGAAGTGGAGAAAGAATCTCTGAAGAGCCGCACCGATCCAGAGTGTGGCTATATCCACCAGCCACTCTATTCCTTTATAGAAGAAAATGCGCCAAAATAAACCTGAGAAAAGGGAGTTTGTCAACAGGTCCCAAATTTTGTGTAAAACCTGCTAAAAAGACTTGACTTTCCTTAGCAGGTTTTATTGTTTATTATATTAAATGTGATTTTAGACGTATTACAATCAAACGTTTCCTTTCTTAATAAAAACAACTCGCCCTATTTCAACTTAATCTTGAATAAGATCAGCAATCAACAAACCCAAAACAAAATCTTCCCCCCATCCCGAGAATATGCTAAAATAATTCTGCAAAAAACTTTTTTCAGGAGGCGCACATGGCAGGTTCAACATTTGGAAATATATTTAAGATCACTACCTGGGGAGAATCCCACGGAAAAGGCATCGGCGTCGTAGTGGACGGATGCCCGGCAGGCATGGAATTATCGGAAACGGATATTCAGCTTTATTTAAACAGGAGAAAACCGGGACAATCCCGCTATACGACGCAGCGGAAAGAAGCAGACGCCGTAGAAATCCTCTCCGGCGTCTTTGAAGGGAAAACCACGGGAACGCCGATTTCCATGGTTGTGTATAACCAGGACCAACGTTCCAGAGATTATGGCGACATTGCGCATTACTACCGCCCGGGACACGCGGATTACACATTTGACGCAAAATACGGCTTTCGCGATTACCGGGGCGGCGGACGTTCTTCAGGACGGGAAACCATTGGCCGGGTTGCCGCAGGAGCCGTCGCCGCCAAATTTCTAAATCAGCTTGGCATTACGTGCATCACTTATACCAAATCCATCGGCCCCATAGAAATCCGCTCGTTTGACGCGGAAGCGATCTGTCAGAACCCTCTTTCTATGCCGGATTCAGACGCCGCATTAAAAGCCGAAGAATTTTTAAAATCCTGTATGGAAAATAAAGATTCTGCGGGAGGCGTCATAGAATGCGTTATAAACGGCATTCCGGCCGGACTGGGAGATCCCGTTTTTGAAAAACTGGATGCGAATCTTGCCAAAGCCATTCTTTCGATCGGAGCGGTCAAAGGATTTGAAATCGGCGACGGATTCCAGGCTGCATACGCCAAAGGAAGCGACAACAATGACAGCTTCCGTACAACAAAAACCGGAGCAATTGGCAAAACAACCAATCACTCCGGCGGTACGCTCGGCGGCATCAGCGACGGCTCTTCGATTGTCTTTCGAGCCGCAGTCAAACCAACGCCTTCTATTTCTTCTCCGCAAAAAACAGTCAACCAGGCCGGTGAAGAAATTGAAATTTCCATTCACGGCAGACACGATCCGATCATTGCCCCCCGCGCCACGGTTGTCGTAGAATCCATGGCCCTGCTTACGATAGCGGACGCGCTTCTTTGCAACATGACTGCAAAATTAGACTCTGTCCGCAGCTTCTACAAAAATAAATTATTTAATCCGAAGTAAAACTTCTGACGTTTCGTCTGTTCCATCTGTAGACCGCACCGTAATGGTAACCGTCTTGCCCGCTGCATAGGCTTTGGCGGTTACTATGCACTGGCTGCCGTCTTTATTCGTCTTTAACGTTACGTAATTGTCATCGGAACACGTCCACGCTAACTTTTTATTTACTTTGCTGCCATTTGTCTTAACCGAAGCCCGCAGCGATACTTTATTTCCCGCTTTCACCGACTGTTTCTTCGGTTTTACGCTGACTTTTGTAACTTGGTTTTTCATAAGCAGAATCTGCACTTCCCGCTGCACGCCGCTTCCGTCAGATGCTTCCGCCACAACGGTAACCGTCTTGCCCGCTCCGGATTTTTTTGTCGTCACCGTGCATGCGCCTTTTTTGACATCAATGGATGCATATTCTCCATTGGATGTGATTTTCCAGTTTAATTTACGCTTTGAAGCGCCGGACGGCTCAATCTCAGGTTCCAGCACAACTTTTCTGCCGGCTGCAATCCGGTACTTTAACGACGGAAACTGAATGGACGTTATCTCTTCACCGGAAACTGCCGGCTCTTCCCAGTCCTCTCCCGCATCATCCGGCGTCTCAGACGGTATTTCCTCTCCCTCCGCAAGCGCGGCGACCTGTACGGTTCTCGCCCTCTTCATAGCGTCGGA
Organism: uncultured Lachnospiraceae bacterium; assembly: GCA_910586725.1. Lineage (GTDB taxonomy): Bacteria > Bacillota > Clostridia > Lachnospirales > Lachnospiraceae > Roseburia_B. The sequence goes on from CAJUJL010000004.1 coordinate 67,404, forward strand.
AACAACCGGTATATAGAGCTCTTCCATTGCGGCAAAATTGGGATGCACGCCTGTCGAATTTTCTTCTGATACAGGTATCTGCGCTTCATTCAGCGCATCAAATGCATATTTTTGGTTCATAGAAGCGTCTGTCGTATCCCAGCCTCTTGTATATAAATCAGCCACTTCCACTCCCATATCCGCGCAAATGGCCAGCTCAATCCTCCTCATCTGTTCCTGTATGCCCGCTTCCCGGACGGTCAGCTTATGAACAACGACATAAATGATCTTTGCATCCGGCCAATTCTGATGCATCGTACGGATGGTATGACGGAATGCCCCCGCAAATGTGGTAGTATCCGTATCGTTTACGGAGCCCATCTTTTTTAAAATATTGGAATATGCGTCATTGGCGCCGCCGTCAAAAATAATGTAATCCGGATTTCTTTTCTCAATAGCCGCCGCATTTACCTGACAGTCCAGTATGGAGCCTCCCAGTCCGGTCGCGGGATCCACTGTTCCTCCCAGCATAATCCGCGCGCCGTTGTTGGCGTAATTATGCTCCAGAACCATCCCTTCTTTTTCAGCCAGAAATTCCACAAATCCGGCCGCTTTATACAAATGCCCGTCAATGATGCTGTCTCCAAACGCAATCGCTTTCTTGCCCGCCAATGGAAACTCTCCCGCATCATCCGGCCCATAAATCCTGAAATTATCAATCGTCTCCACCGAACCAAGATGATAGCTTGCGGCGATCATTTTGGCCAGGCTGGCCGCCTTTGTATCCGCATCTTTCACCGTCCCTACAACGTCTCCCTGTTCGTTTTGAATCAAAGCGCTTACTTTTCCGTTTCGAAAGTCAGCACGGAAAAAGATATGGTAACTGGCCCCGGCCGCATAAGGATACGAGATCCACTCCGGTTCAAACACAACAGATCCCGCATTGCTGGCCTCACCCGCAGCAGAGCATAAAAAATCAAGTTTTCCGGTATCTCTCTGGCTTCTTCCCGCAATTGCAAAAATGAGCCTTCCGTACAAATCCCGAAATTCCAGACCGCATTGCCCGCTTTTCGAGGTAAAATCCGCCGTCCAGTCAAATGAAACTTCTACAAAAGACTGTCCCATCATAAGATGATCAAATTTTTTTGCGGATAATTCGGAACCTGACATATTTTCCGCCAGATAGAGTTTTCCGTTTCGTCTCGATGCTTTCTCAAACCCAAACGAATCTTTGGCATTGTCAAAATTCTCTTCGTAAAGCAAAATTCCTTTCGGCTCATAAAAAGAAATGTCTATATCGCTCTCTTCCTGAAACGATTCTTCGCTTTCCGTCCAAACAACCATTTCCGAATCAAAAGGAATCTCTTCTCTCCGCCACTCTTCTCCTCCGTCCATTTCCGCCAAAGATACAAAAGATTCTTCCTGTTTCTTTGGGTTTTCCGCTTTTCCGGGAACAAAAACGGCAAGCACAACTGTCAAAGCAACCAGAACTGCGCCGATCCATCCCATTTTCTTTTTGTCCATAGCTGTCTCCTTTCCCTTTCTCAGGCCGTCTGTCTTTTTTTGGTTGTCAGCTAACTCATTTTCTCTGGAAAAGAAAACCCCCCGGACAATTTGTCGCTCTTTATTGTTCCAGCTTGTGAATGTATACGCAATTCGGTTTATCTATTTTTTGCGGCTTTCCATTCATCAACGCGTATTTTTTCTCGTAATTTATCACAAACGTACAGATCTCATTGGATTCATGGTTTAAACTCATAAAATGCCGGTTATCCGGAAATACTGCCAGCGCCTTGGGGAAATCACCGCTGATTCTGGTCACAAAGACCCGGCTCAACTCTCCGGTTTCCGCATTTCTCTTAAAAACAGCCACTTCATTCGGCCCCGCATTTGAACAATACAAATACTGTCCGTCCGGAGAAAATTCCATATTCTGTGAACTGCTGTAGTCGTCTTTGCCTGTCTGCGTAGATATTTTCTGGATGCGTTCAAATTCCGGTCCGTTTTCATCTCGAAAGTAATTGTATACGTCTATGGTGTTTTTCAATTCATTTAATACATAAGCATTTTTCCCGTCTTTGCTGAACCGGATCATCTTGGGAGCGGATTCAAGATCGCCATGGATAATATCAGCCAGATGCAGTTTGCCGTTTTCATAATCAATTTTATAAACTTTTACATGGTCAAGACCTCCGTCCACGGCACACAGATAGCCCTGGTCCGGCGTTACTTTCACACAGTTTACATGCGGTCTGGAACTTCTGTCCGCCGCGCTCCTTCCAACGCCTTTGTGAAAAATGCCGTCCGCAATTTCGCCAACCGATCCGTCTTCGTTTAAATGCAGCATCGATACTCTTCCGTCATGATAGCCCCCGACAAACACATAGCGGTTCTCATCATCCACATCCAGATAACAGCCCCGCATACCGCCGATCCACTGCTCATTCATCGGCTTTAAATCACCGTCCGCAAGAATCTGAAAGGCCCTTACGCCATCGTCCGTAATGGAGTACAGAAACTTTTTATTTTTGGAAACGAGCAAATCGGATGGATTCGTAATATTGACTACCTTGCGCTCGTTCATCATTCCGCTTTTCATATCCAAATCATAAATGTGAATACCAATACTGTGCTCATGGGTATAAGTGCCTACATATGCAACATACTTCTCATTTTTCACCGCCATCACTCTTCTTCCTTTCTTCGTAAAATATCATAACGCTCTACCGGCACGCCCAAATCCACAGATAATTTCTGCTGCGGATGCGGCGCGCTTTCCATTTCATTTCCATCTTCGTCCCATATGCTTCTTACGACTGCAGCCGTATTTTCTCCATTCGGCTTCATCACTTCTATTTCTTCTCCAACGGAAAATTTATTGCGCTGGCTGATTGCACAGACGCCCTCCCGTATGCACGCTTCCACAAGCCCCAGATACGTATATTCTTTGAGGTACGTATTGTTATCATAAATCTGCGCCTCCTGCGAAGGTTTCCCAAAGAAAAATCCGGTCGTAAACTGGCGGTACGTGCAGTTGGAAATCTGGCTTACATACCATGGCAAATTCTTAAGATAAAGGTCCTTCGATTCCATGCAGTCATCAATTGCCTTTCGGTAAGTCCTTGACACAGTCGCCACATACAAAGCCGTTTTCATCCTTCCTTCAATCTTAAAGCTGTCAATTCCGGCTTCCATTAACTCCGGTATATGTTCAATCATGCACAGGTCTTTGGAATTAAAGATATATGTGCCCCGTTCATTTTCAAACACCGGCATGTACTCATGGGGCCTCGTCTCTTCCACAATCGAATATTTCCATCGGCACGGATGGGTACAGGCGCCTTGATTCGCATCCCTTCCCGTAAGGTAATTGCTAAGCAGACATCTGCCGGAATAAGAAATGCACATCGCGCCGTGTATAAACGTCTCAATTTCCATATCATCCGGAATACGATTCCGGATCTCTTTTATCTCGGCAAGAGACAGCTCCCTTGCGGACACAACCCGCTTTGCTCCCTGCGCATGCCAGAACAGGTAAGTCCCGTAATTTGTATTGTTTGCCTGTGTGCTGATATGCCGCTCAATTTCGGGACAGACTTCTTTTGCAATACGATAAACGCCAGGGTCTGAAATAATCAACGCATCCGGTTTTATTTGCTTTAATTCCTCAAAATACCCGCTTACTTCCGCCAGATCTTCATTGTGCGCAAATATATTTGCCGTCACATATACTTTTGCGCCGTGCGCATGGGCAAACGCAATGCCTTCTTCCATTTCTTTCAGGGAGAAATTTTTTGCTTTGGCCCTGAGTCCAAACTCTTCTCCTCCAATATATACCGCATCTGCGCCAAATACAACTGCAATTTTTAACACTTCCAGGCTTCCAGCCGGTATCAATAATTCCGGATGTCTCATCTGCCATCCCCCGCTTATCCTTTTTTTGTACTGACCGTCAGTCCGTCTCCAATCGGCAGAACCGCACTGACTAAAGCATCGTTATGCATCACTTCATAAAGATATTCCCGCATTCGTTTGTGAATCGTGCGGTTCCTTCTGGTAACGGCAAACCGCGATTCTAAAATATCGCCGTCCTGCAGCACATTGTCCGTCACAAGCGTGCCCCCATTTTCCAAAAGCCGAATTATATCCGGCAGAAAATGGATGTACTGCCCTTTTGCCGCATCCAGAAAAATAAAATCAAAAGATTTTTCCATCGACGCAAGCACAACTGCCGCATCCCCTTCGATCAGGGTAATCTGATTTTCTTTTCCTGCGTTTTTGAAATTTTCTCTGGCGGCTAAAATCCGTTTTTCATAATTTTCTATCGTAACTATGTTACAGTCCTTTGGGCTGTATTCCGCCATAAACAGCGCCGAAAAACCGACTGCCGCCCCAATTTCCAAAATCTTTTTCGGCCGGTTCATAGAGAGCAGCATTTTTAAAAACTGCTGTGTCTCTTTTTTAATCACCGGCACATTCTGGCTGATCGCTTCCTGTTCTATCCGGTCTAAAAACTTTGTATTCCCCGAATCCAGGGAATGGATAAATCCCCTTAAGCGTTCTTCTACTACCATATCTGTCTATTCTTCCGTTTCCGTGCTTTCCACTTCTTCCGCGGACATAATCTGCATCATCTCATACGCCGTCATAGACGTGGAAAGCGTATAGTTTCCTTCTTTGATCTTCTTTGCGTAAGAAGACAGCTTTAACTGTACGACAAAAAGATTGGCGTCCCGGATCAGGCCTTTCTTTTCCAACAGGTCCCCCAGCTCTTTGTCACTCATCTGAGCGGTCACCTGGATCACCTTATCTTCTCCCTCTTCCGGCAAATCCACTGCCGGCTCCGTAAACACGCGGTAACCAAAACCATATGCCGCCTTTCCACCCTGGTACAGGCCGACTGCCAACAAGCTCAAAATCAGAATGGAAAAACTTATGCTGACAATTTTTAACACTATTTTGTTGGCGCTCATTTTTTCCTCCGTATTTAAAACACTTCTTTATTTTCAAAGTTCAGTTCAAAATCCAGTTTTTCCAGAAGATGAAAACTCACCTGACGTAAAATGCGGCAAAGCGCGTTTTCCGCCGTAAGATATTCCCACACCACAGGATGTTCCGTTACCGATCCGAATTCCTGCCAGAGTTTATCCCCTTCTTCAAAATGATCCGTGCTGCTGTTTTGAAATTCATAATTGCGTCTGCGGAATTCATCGGCTTTTTCTTTTAAAATCGGATATTGAAGAATCTTTTTCTTAGCTTCCTGATATTTTTTGTACTCTTCACTTTCCTCAATCGCTTCCACAAGCGCATTCGTCATTTCCTGTACCTGGCTCATACTCCATCCTTCTTTGCTGCCGCCGTTATACTTCCATAATGATAGGAATAATCATCGGCTTTCTTTTTGTTTCTTTCCACACAAATTCCCCAAGGGAATCTTTGATTTCTGTCTTGATCTTACTCCAGTCCGTTATATTTTTCTCCGTAATCTGGCCCATCGTATCATCAAGGACCTGCTTGGCCTCATCCATCAGGCTCTCGGATCCCCTGACATAGACAAATCCTCTTGATACAATATCCGGTCCCGCAAGCACCTGCCCGGAACCTTCTTCTAACGTAAGCACTACGATAATAATGCCCTCTTCCGCCAAATGCTGCCTGTCTCTTAAAACAATATTCCCCACATCGCCAACGCCCAGTCCGTCTACCATGACATTGCCGACATGCACACGGCCCGTTACTTTTGCGCCGTTTTCGTCCAGTTCCAACACGTCTCCGGATCTTAAGATAAAAATATTATCTTTTTGGTAGCCCAATTCTTCCGCGACTTTTTTCTGCGCCATCAGATGCCGGTATTCCCCATGCACCGGAATCGCATACTGGGGACGGACGAGCGAATAGATCAGTTTAATATCTTCCTGACATGCATGTCCCGATACGTGAGCGTCCTGGAAAATAACGTCCGCTCCTTTTCGAAACAGCTCATTGATCACATTGGAAACAGCCTTTTCATTTCCCGGAATCGGATTGGAGCTGAATATAATCGTATCCCTGGGCTTAATCGTAATTTTTTTGTGCATGCCCGAGGCCATACGGGACAACGCGGCCATCGATTCTCCCTGGCTTCCCGTCGTAATCAAAACGGTCTGCTCGTCCGGGTAATTCTTAAGCTGCTCTACGTCAATCAGCGTATGATCGGGTATGTCCAGATAACCAAGCTCCGTAGCCGTGGCAATGATATTTACCATGCTCCGTCCTTCCACCACGACTTTTCTTCCGTATTTGCACGCAGAATTGATAATCTGCTGCACACGGTCTACATTCGAAGCAAAGGTTGCAATAATAATTCTTGAATTTTTGTGTTCTGAAAAAATATTATCGAAAGTTCTTCCGACAGACCTCTCCGACATCGTAAATCCGGGCCGTTCCGCATTTGTACTGTCACACATCAGCGCCAGCACGCCCTTCTTTCCAATCTCTCCAAGTCTTGCAAGATCAATTGCATCGCCAAATACCGGCGTATAATCAACTTTAAAATCTCCTGTATGAACGACAATGCCCGCCGGAGAATAAATAGCCAGCGCCGCCGCATCCTGAATGCTGTGATTGGTTTTGATAAATTCAACCCTGAAACTGCCAAGATTGATGTGCTGTCCATATTTGACAACTTTTCGTTTTACTTTTGTGAGCATATTGTGTTCGGTCAATTTATGATCAATAATGCCGATCGTAAGTTTCGTCGCATAAATCGGCACATTTATTTCTCTTAATACATAAGGAATCGCGCCAATATGATCTTCATGTCCGTGCGTAATAAAAAATCCCTTTACTTTATCTATATGATCCCGTAAATACGTAATATCCGGTATTACCAGGTCAATGCCCAGCATATCGTCCTCCGGAAAAGAAAGTCCGCAGTCCACGACAATAATACTGTCTTCGTATTCAAAAGCAGTAATATTCATCCCGATCTGCTCCAATCCTCCCAATGGAATGATTTTCAGCTTCGAATGTTCTGTTGTTTTCTGTTTCAAAAAAAATACCTCCGTCCATATTTTTAATATTCTGCTAACTTATTCCTTATACTCTAAATCAACATCTTCCATCAGTTCCGCAAAGACTCTGCCAATGGCTTCTATCTGGGCGTCCTCTTCCACCATCGCATATACCGTCTCTTCTCCCTCCGAAGATACTTCTTTTAAAATATAAGCTTCTGAATCACCGTCTTCCTCATCGGTAACCAGTAAATAATTCTGATTGTTAATCTGTGTCTGTTCCAGACAAAAAAACTCAACCGCTTCCTGTGTGTCAGGATCTGTAAATCTGATTTTTTCCATAGTTATTTCCCATTCATTTTCATAAAATCCAAATATCCCTGCAGAATCATCATTGCCGCTATCTCATCCACGTACTCTTTCCGCTTCTCTCTGCGGATGCCGCTGATCTGCATGACGTGGTCGGCAGCGACAGTTGTCAGACGTTCATCCCACAATTCCACCGAAAGATCCATCCGGCGTTCTAACATCGCCTGAAACTCTTTTGTTTTTTCGCAACGCTCGCCTTCTGTATTATTCATATTTTTGGGATACCCCAATACAATTTTACTTACGCCATAAGAAGAAGCCAGCGCTTCGATTCTTGCCAAAGTTTGACGCAATTTATCAGGGGACTTTCTCCGAATAATTTCCACGCCCTGTGCCGTGATCCCCAATTCATCACTGACTGCCACGCCCACAGTATGCGTACCAAAGTCCAGTCCCAATATCCGCATAAATTTCCTCCGTGCTATTTTACAAGCCTTTCTTTGATATACTCCTGTAATATTTCTTCTACGATTTCGTCACGTTCTACTTTCATAATCAGACTTCTTGCATTATTATGACTGGTAATGTAAGTGGGATCACCGGACATAATATATCCAACAATCTGGTTTACCGGATTGTAACCCTTTTCTGTAAGAGCTTCATAGACAATGGCAAGCACATCCTTTACCTGCATCTCCGGTTCTTTTTCTACTTTGAAAAATTGTGTGTTGTTCAAATTCTGCATAATTTCACGCCCTTATATTCTGCTCTTTTGTTTTTTGCACGCAAAAGCACTGCTGGTACTATTGTAATATATTATGTCCTAAAATTCAACCATAAGATACGAAGCAGCGTCTAATCTGCCCGCAATCTTCCCTTTAACAAAGGAATTTGACAAATTTTTATCCGTTTCCAGCGCAACTTTTACATACTCTTGTGTGTATCCTGCAAAATATCTCCTTCCCTCTTTCTCCATCGGTTCTTCCATCAAAACCTCTGCGATTTTCCCGTTATAATAGGAGCGGAATTCCTCCGACATTTCATTTGCCAGTAAAATCAGCTCTTCGCTTCTGGCTGCCTTGATCTGCTCCGGCACCTGATCTGGCATAAGGCTTGCTCTTGTTCCTTCACGTTTTGAGTATTTGAAAATATGCATTTCATAAAAATTTACATCTTTCAGAAATTTTTTCGTCGTCAAAAATTCCTCTTCCGTCTCTCCCGGAAATCCTGTAATAACGTCTGTCGTAATGGCCGGATGTATAAAATGCCGTCTTAACAGCTCGCAGCTTTCGTAATATTGCGCCGTATTGTATTTGCGGTTCATCCGCTTCAAGGTTGCGTCGCAGCCGCTTTGCAGCGATAAATGAAAATGCGGACAGATCTTTTCGGCGCCCGCAATTCCCTTGACAAACTCAGGCGTAACGATTCCCGGCTCCAGCGACCCCAGGCGGATCCGCCGTATGCCTTTGATTTTATCCGCCTCGCAAATCAGACGCAGAAGACTTTCTCCAATGTCAATTCCATAAGAACTTAAATGTATGCCGGATAATACGATTTCCTTGCATCCATTTGCCGAAAGCCGCTTCACTTCATCTAATACGTCTGTAAACGAACGGCTTCTTACCCTCCCTCTTGCATAGGGAATGATGCAGTAGCTGCAAAACTGGTTGCACCCGTCCTGCACTTTGACAAACGCCCTCGTATGGTCTGTCGTCTGTTGAATGCAAAGATTTTCATACGGCTGCCTGTGGCTGATTTCCACAACGGATTCGTTCCTGCTTTGATCCGCTTCATAAGCCGCTATGATTTCTGTCAGATCCTGCTTTTTGTTGTTTCCGATAATTATATCCACCGCATCATCCAGCCTTGCCTCTTCTGTTTTTGTCTGTACATAACATCCCGCGGCCACAATAATCGCAGAGGGATTTCTTTTTCTGGCGCGATGCAGCATCTGGCGGGATTTACGGTCGGCCATATTAGTCACGGAACAGGTATTGACTACATACACATCCGCTTTTTGCGCAAAATCCACAATTTCATATCCGGCGTTTTCCAAAGACTGGCGCATGGCCTGTGTTTCATAAGAATTTACTTTACAGCCAAGGCTGTGCAGCGCCGCTTTTTTTTGATTCCATTTTTCCACAATTTCCCTCCAAACCGACAGACAAAAACCACTGCCCTGACATGCGATTCTCCCTATAAATGGGATTGACTTTTCTATTTAAAACAAGTACTATATAAGTAATGGAAAACAATTAAAAGGAGGATGGTATACATGAAAACAGTTCAGATTTCTTTAAATTCCATCGATAAAGTAAAAGCTTTTGTCAATACTGTAACTCAGTTTGATTATGATTTTGACTTAATCTCCGGAAGATATACGATTGACGCCAAATCTATCATGGGTATTTTCAGTCTGGATTTATCCAAACCAATCGACTTAGCTATTCATGTTGAAAATGAAGAAGCCGAAATTTTAGAAGCTTTAGAGCCTTATCTTGTAAAATAAAGATACCATCTGAAAGCATCCCGTCTGAAGGGATGCTTTTTTTGCGTTGCGGCGGAAATCAAATATGCCGCTAAAGCGCACCTCCCAAGGAGGGGAAATCACGCTTTGCCGTCTTTTATTCATCCTCTCCGGCTTTCACGCAAACGATCTCCGCCGTCTTGATTGCCGTTTCCATTAACTGATCGATTTTTTCAGATAACCTTTTTTCGGATCGTTCCATCGCCTTTAAATTCGGTTTTGTAACCGGATGCTTTGCCACAAAAATCGTACAACAGTCCTCAAAGGGCAATATGCTTGTCTCATAGGCGTCTATTTTTTCGGAAATCCCAATAATCTCGTTTTTGTCAAACCCGATCAGCGGACGATACACCGGCATAGTGCACACCGCGTTCGTCGCCGCCAAGGACTGCATGGTCTGGCTTGCAACCTGTCCTATGCTTTCTCCTGTCACAAGGCCCAGACAGTTGTTTTCTTTTGCAAAATGCTCCGCAATCCGCATCATGTAGCGGCGCATTAAAATCGTCAGTTCTTCGTGCGGACACTGTTCATAAATATAGAGCTGAATATCCGTAAAGTTGACGATATGAAGGTGAATATCTCCCGTATAGCGGGATATGATTTTCGCAAGATCCACGACTTTTTGCCTGGCTCTCTCGCTGGTATACGGCGGCGCGTGAAAATAAACCGCATCCACCGAAACTCCCCGCTTTGCGATCATATAACCGGCAACCGGACTGTCGATACCGCCCGACAGCAAAAGCATCGCTTTCCCGTTGGTTCCTACCGGCATACCGCCGGGTCCTTTGATTTCTTCAGAGTAAAGATTGATTTCTTCACGGATTTCCACGCACAGCAGCACATCCGGATTGTGCACATCCACTCTGATTTCCGGAAACGCTTCCAATATTTTCTCCCCTAAGGCAGCGTTTAATTCCATAGAGTCCATAGGATAATTTTTCCTGGCTCTTCTGGCATGGACTTTGAAGGTAATGTTTTTGTCCGGATACACGCGGTCCATATAAGCGGTAACTTCCTGCGCCAGTTTGTCAAACCCCTCGTCCTCCAACAGGACGACAGGACAGATGCCTACGATTCCAAACACCTTAGAAAGCGCTCCGATCACCTCATCTTCATCAAATTCACTTTTGGCGTCCACATAAATTCTGCCCTGCAGACGCCGCACCTGAAACGATCCGTCCACCTGCTTTAACGCCCTGTGAATCTGTCTGACCAAAGCATCTTCAAAAATATATCTGTTCTTTCCTTTTATGGCGATTTCCGCATACTTAATTAAAAAAGATTGATACATGATTTCCTCCATATTACTTCCTCGTATATTGTCTCAAAAACGGAATGATTTCACGCATGCACGTTATGGCATAGTCTGTTTCTTCTTTTGTTGTCGCCTCGCAGAAGCTGAATCTGACGGTGGAACCCAACAGGCTTTCTTTCATCCCAATCGCCTTTAATGTCCGGCTTACGGAAGGCTTATTGGAAGAACACGCGCTGCCCGCCGAAACATAAACGCCTTTCTCTTCCAGCGCATGCAAAAGAACTTCGCTTCTTACGCCGTCCACACTGACGCTTACGATATGGGGCGCAAAATCCTTCTCCTGCGTTCCATGGATTGTAACGCCGTCCAGCAAAGCGGCTTCCCGGATAAAAAATCTCCTCAAATCATACATATGCTCTGCACTTGCTTTCCGGCTGGCGCAAATCATAGCCGCCGCCTCGCCCAATGCCGCAATTGCCGGCACATTCTCCGTACCGGAACGCATTCCTTTCTGCTGGCCGCCTCCGTAAAGAACCGGTTTGATTTTCGTTTTCTCTTTCACATACAAAAACCCGACGCCTTTGGGCGCATGAATTTTATGCCCGCTGACAGAAAGCAGGTCAATATCCAGACTTTTCGGATAAACTTCGATTTTCCCGTACGACTGGATGGCGTCTGTGTGAATCAGCGCATGCGGGGCTTTTTTACGTATCAATGCGGCAGCATCTTTGATCGGCTGTATGGAGCCGATCTCATTGTTCACCTGCATAATGGAAACAAGTATTGTCTCATGATCCAATGCCGCCTCCAGATCGTCAAGAGAAATGACGCCCTCTGCGTTCACCGGAAGATACGTCACATGATACCCCATCTCCTCCAGGCGCCGCATAGGCTGTTCTACGGAAGCATGTTCGATTGCGGAGGTAATAATGTGGTTTCCCGCTCTTTTATTTGCCTCTACGCTTCCCAAAACAGCCATATTATTCGCTTCCGTCCCACCGGAAGTAAATATAATTTCTTTTTCCTGCGCTTTTATGGTTTTTGCTATTTTCTTTCTGGCTTCTTTGATATAATTTTCCGCCCTGGCTCCCATTGTATGAAGCGAAGAAGGATTCCCGTAATCCTCTGTCAAAAGCCGCATCATGATTTCTGCGGCCCGCGCGCTGCACCTTGTCGTCGCAGCATTGTCTAAATACGCTTCCATTTCCATTACCCCATTTCCATCTCAAGCATCAACATGGACATTACGGCAATGCCCGCCGTATCCGTTCGCAAAATCCGTTTTCCCAGAGAAATAATCTGCATCGAATCTTTTACCATTTCAATTTCTTCTTCCGCAAACCCGCCTTCCGGCCCAATGAACACACTGACGGAATCCCCCTGCCGAATCGAATCAAGGGCTTCTTTTGTTGCGCGCATCCCGTTCGCGTTTTCATAAGGAACCAGCCGCACATCGCATGAAGAGGCGTATCTGACTGCCTCATCATACTTCATAACGGAATGGATGTTTGGAATTATGCTCCGTTTCGCCTGTTTGGCTGCCGATTGGGAAATTTTCTGCCATCGCCCGATTCTGGCCTCTTCTTTTTTGGGGTCGATTTTTGCGACACAGTATTTCATGGCTACCGGTATAATTTCATACACGCCCAATTCCACTGCCTTTTCAATTACGGTTTCCATGCGGTTTCCTTTGGGAATTGCCTGAAAAAGATAAATTTTTCCGGAAAGCTCCGTAGACGGCGCATCCTCTTTTAAAATATCCGCCTGTACAAATGCATCCGAAAGTTCCGAAATCGCGCAAAAATAATCACACCCTTTTTGGTTGCTGATGCGGATTTTCTCTCCCGGCTTCATACGGAGCACGTTTTTGATGTGATTGACATCCGGTCCCGTTATCGTTATAAATTCCCTGCCAATCTGTGAATCTTCTACAAAAAACTGGTGCATAGGCTCCTCCGTGCGGCATCCGCCGCGGTTATTTCTTCACAGCCGTAAGGTTGACCCACTCGCCCTGGCGATTGATTTCCAAAATCTCAAGTCCGGTCGCTTCTATGGCATTTTTCACTTCTGCTTCTTTAAAATCAATGATACCCGATGTAATAAAAATACCGCCCGGCTTTAAACAGGATGGAATGACCGGCGCCATAGGTATGATCACGTCTGCTAATATATTGGCCACTACAATATCAAAGCTTTCTTTTCCGACCTTCCGCAGCAATTCCTGATCATCAATCAGGTTGCCCATATAAAATCTGGCCGACGATTCCGGCAAATGGTTCATCTTCATGTTTTCTTTTGCGGAAACCATGCAGTTTTCATCTATATCCGTTCCAACTACCGACCCGGCCCCAAGTTTTAACGCCACTATAGATAAAATTCCGCTGCCGCATCCTACGTCAAGCGCCTTTTGGCCCTGGTCTTTTTGGATATATTTTAAAAGCTGACGAATGCAAAGCTGCGTCGTCTCATGTTTCCCTGTTCCAAAAGAAATTCCAGGGTCTATTTCGATCAGGATTTTGTCCTGATCTTCTTCTTTTAATTCCTCCCATACGGGCTTAATTACTATATTTTCAATGGAAAAAGCATGGAAAAACTCTTTCCAGTTGTTCATCCAGTCCAGATCCTTCGTTTCGCTGACCGTTATGCTTCCCTCTCCCACATCCACAAACTGTCGCTGCTCTTCTATTCCGGCTCTTACCCGGCTTAAAATTTCCGAATCATCGCCTGTATCCTCAAGATAAAAGCTGACATAACTGATCCCCTCGTCTGCCGGAAGTTCCGGCAGAAAATCAATAAACATACCGGACTGCTCATCTTTTGTCAATGGAACGTTGTTTTCAATCTCGATACCCTCTATGCCCATTTCATCCAACATTGCGCTAAGAAAATCTTCCGCTTCCGTTGTTGTCTGAATGGTAAATTTCTTCCATTTCATGAAATCCCTCCGTTCAAAAAATAACCGCTGCACATTTGTGCAACGGCACTTTCATCCTCTATTCCATTATCCCTGATAAATACGGCTTTTGGGCCTCTCAAGGCTTTTTTTCAACAGCTCGTACTCCTCATTGATCATATTTAACACATCTGTGTCTCCCGAACCGTTATCCGGATGAAACACCTTGATTAGCTCCCGGTATCTTTTTTTGAGTGACCGCATATTGCGCACACCGCTAAAAAGCAAGGACGCAGAAACGCCGCCAAAGTTGATTTTGGAACCTTCATCCTGTTCTCCGGATCCAAAACGCTCCAACTGTTCACGCTCGGCAGCCAGATTCCGCCATCCTTCCTCCAGCATCTGCCATTCCATATCAAATATACGTTTTTCTTTCTCCAGGCGTTTCTCTTCAAATGCTTTTGCCCTTAAAAATTCCTGTCTGTCATATTCCAACTGCTGCTGCTGACGCCTTAGTTCTGCTCTTTCGTCCGTATATCTTTTCTCATTTAATTCTCTTTCGACGATTCTCCTCCGGAAGCGCCAGTCTGAAATAATACTCACCGTATCTTCTTTCATTGCGTATGCCCGATCCATATATTGCTTCCTTTCTCACTATATCTCACAAGATATGGCGTTTCGCCAGTCATCATTCGAATTTAGAATACAACATATAGAGAACAGCAACAATAGGAAAATAGTACCATTTCTATATTACAGATCTTCAAACGATTCCTTTATCTTCTCTTTAAAACTTTTCTTTCTTGGCTTTGCGGGCTCTTTTACATTTGCGTTCAGTGAATTTCCCGTCTCTGCGTCAAACTTGCGCAATGCTTCTTTTGCAGCTTCATTCAGGCCTTTTGGCACCTGAACAACCAATGTTACATAGTGGTCTCCGCGCACCGCTTTATTCCGGATCGACGGAACGCCTTTCCCTTTCAAACGGATTCTGGTATCGGTCTGCGTACCCGGCTTCACTTCATAAGCAACGTCGCCGTCTACCGTACTGATGCGCACTTCACCGCCCAACGCCGCCTGTGCATAAGAAATCGGAGCCGTAGAATAAATATTCATATCCTGCCGCTGGAAAATCGGATGTCTGGAAACAATCACTTCTACCAGCAAATCGCCTCTTGGGCCTCCATTTCTTCCCGGCTCGCCTTTATCCCGTATCCGCACGCTCTGTCCGTCGTCAATTCCTGCGGGAATGGATACCTGAATTCTTTTTTTGGATGCCACGTAACCGCTTCCACGGCAGTCCGAACATTTTTCTTTGACGATTTTGCCGGATCCATGGCAGTCCGGACAAGTCTGTACATTCTGCACCATGCCAAACAGGGACTGCTGACTGTACATCACTTTTCCTTTACCGCCGCATTTTTTACATGTTTCCGGTTTGGTGCCCGGTTTTGCTCCGGAACCGTTACAGGTCTTGCATTCGTCCTTTAACACGATCTCCAGTTCTTTTTCGCAGCCAAATACAGCTTCCTCAAACGTAATCCGCACGCTGGCCCGTAAGCTTGCGCCTTTCCTCGGCCCGTTATCCGCGCTTCTTCTGCCTCCGCCAAAAAAGTCTCCGAACAGATCGCTGAAAATATCCCCCATATCCATGCCGGAAAAATCAAAGCCGCCGGCTCCTGAGGATCCGTCAAAAGCCGCATGGCCAAACTGATCGTACTGCCGCCTTTTCTCCGCGTCGCTCAATACGGCGTATGCTTCCTGTATTTCTTTGAACTTCTGCTCCGCGTCTTTATCCCCCGGGTTCATATCCGGATGATATTTCTTGGCAAGCTGGCGAAACGCTTTTTTCAAGGCGGCTTCATCCGCATTTTTATCGACGCCTAATACCTCGTAATAATCTCTTTTCTCTGCCATACTCTATTCCCTCTCGAAAATCAGGGTTTTAGAATACTCTAAAACCCTTTTTTCTGTCTTTTATACTTCTTTAAAATCTGCATCTACAACGTCGTCTTCCGGAGCGTCTGTGGCGGCAGAACCCATATCCGGGCCGGCGCCGCCAGCCTGCTGAGCCGCCTGTGCCTGCTCATACATCTTGGCAAATACTTTCTGTGCGCTCTGCGTCAGTTTTTCCTGCGCCGCTTTCAGCTCACCCACCGCAGCTTCCGTCATCTCTTCCGCATTTGGATTTGCTTCTAAAATGGCTTTCACCGCATTTAAATCTGCTTCCACTTCTGATTTATCTGTAGCGTCCAGAGCCGCTCCAACTTCCTCCAGCGCTTTTTCTGTCTGGAATACAAAGGAATCAGCGTCGTTTCTTGCGTCAATCGCTTCTTTTCTCTTCTTATCCTGCGCTTCAAACTCTTTTGCTTCCTGTACCGCTTTTTCAATATCGGAATCCGACATATTCGATCCGGCCGTAATTGTGATGTGCTGCTCTTTTCCTGTTCCCAGGTCTTTTGCGGACACATTTACAATGCCGTTTGCATCAATGTCAAATGTTACTTCGATCTGCGGAACGCCGCGGCGTGCCGGAGGAATTCCATCCAAACGGAACTGGCCCAAGGATTTGTTGTCTCTCGCAAACTGCCTCTCGCCCTGTACTACGTTAATGTCTACGGCTGTCTGGTTGTCTGCCGCTGTAGAAAATACCTGGCTCTTCTTGGTCGGAATCGTCGTATTCCTTTCGATCAATCTGGTCGCCACGCCTCCCATCGTCTCAATGGAAAGGGAAAGCGGCGTTACATCCAGAAGAAGAATATCTCCTGCGCCGGCGTCTCCCGCTAATTTTCCTCCCTGTACGGAAGCGCCGATTGCTACGCATTCATCCGGATTTAATGATTTGCTTGGCTCTTTGCCCGTCAATTGCTTTACTTTTTCCTGAACAGCCGGAATACGGGTAGATCCGCCGACTAACAGTACCTGGCCAAGATCGGAATTATTCAGTCCGGCGTCTTTCATCGCGTTCTGAACCGGAATCGCTGTTTTTTCTACTAAATCATGCGTCAATTCATCAAATTTCGCGCGCGTCAGGTTCATATCAAAATGTTTCGGGCCTTCTGCCGTTGCCGTAATAAATGGCAGGTTAATGTTGGTTGTCGTTGCGGAAGACAGCTCTTTCTTTGCCTTCTCCGCCGCTTCCTTTAATCTCTGCAGCGCCATCTTATCCGCTGATAAATCAACGCCTTCCGCTTTCTTAAATTCGCTGATCATCCAATTTGTAATTCTGTTGTCAAAATCATCGCCGCCCAGACGCGTATCTCCGTTTGTAGCCAATACTTCAATAACGCCTTCGCCAATTTCAATAATGGAAACGTCAAACGTACCGCCGCCCAGATCATATACCATGATTTTCTGTTCTTTCTCATTGTCCAGTCCGTATGCCAGCGCTGCCGCGGTCGGCTCGTTGATAATACGTTTTACTTCCAGTCCCGCAATCTTGCCCGCGTCTTTTGTAGCCTGACGCTGCGCATCGTTAAAATAAGCCGGTACGGTAATTACCGCTTCACTTACGGTTTCTCCCAAATATCCTTCCGCATCCGCCTTTAATTTCTGAAGAATCATAGCTGAAATCTGCTGCGGGGAATATTTTTTATCGTCAATCATACGTCCGTTGTCGGTACCCATATCCCTTTTGATGGAAGCAATCGTCTTCTCCGCATTGGTAACAGCCTGACGTTTTGCCGGCTCGCCGACCAGACGCTCTCCTGTTTTTGTAAAAGCTACAATAGAAGGTGTGGTTCTTGCTCCTTCCTGATTGGCAATTACGGTCGGCTTTCCACCCTCCATAACCGCTACGCAGCTGTTTGTCGTTCCCAAATCAATACCAATAATTTTACTCATAATTATTTCCTCCTGATTTTATGATTCTATTTGATGTTGTGATTTTAATTTACTTAATTCGCTACTTTTACCATACTATGGCGCACAACGGAATCGTGATACGTATACCCTTTCAAAAGCTCCTCCGCTACGATATTTTCTCCAAGGCTTTCATCTTCAATATGCATAACCGCATTGTGAAAATCCGGATTAAATTCTTCGCCCACAGCTTCAATTGGTTTAACGCCTGTTTCTTCTAAAACGGTGATTACCTGTTTGTATATCTTGTTCATCCCGTCTACAAACGGATCCTCCTGCTGCTCTTTGGGAACTCCCGCAAGCCCTCGTTCAAAATTGTCAATGACCGGAAGAATCTTTTCTATGATACATTTGGCTCCCATATCATACATCTGAGACTTTTCTTTCTCCGTTCTTTTGCGGAAGTTTTCAAATTCCGCCATCTGTCGTTTCAGACGGTCCGTCAAATCTTCAATTTGCTCATCCTTTTTATCTTTTTTCTTTTCTTTCTTTTTAAACAATCCCTTTTTGTTTTCTGATTCCGCTTCTCCTGCTTCTGCCTCTGCGTCCGGCTGTTCACTTTCCGAAGCTTCTGAAATTTCTTCTTCCTTTGTTTCTTCTGTCTCTAATTCTTTTTCCATTGCTTCTTCTTTATTTGCCTCTTCCACTTCTTTACCACCTTTCTTATTATGTGGATGTTTTATTGAAAATACCATCCAATTGCGTTTTTAATTCTTTTAAACTGTCCATGACCCTTTCATAATCCATACGCTTTGGCCCGATAATTCCTACCGTGCCTTTGACGCCTTCGCCCAATTCGTATGTTGCGGTCACCACGCTGCAGTCTTTCATGGTCTGAATGGGACTTTCATTTCCTATATAAACCTGTATTCCTGTCTCGTCCTCACTGCTTAAACTGTCTGACACCAATGCCGCCAACTGCTGCTTTTCTTCTAATGTATAAATCAATTCGCTCGCTTTCTGTGAATCTGAAAGCTCCGGATATTTAAAAATATTAGTAGCTCCGCTGGTATAAATCTCCAGTTCTTCCTGGCTGATAGACTCCGCCACCGCATCCAGCACAATGCCCACAATGTCGCTGTAAGCTCCCGCCTGTTCTTTCATTTTGCTGATGGTCCCAAGGTTGATTTCCGGTATGGACAAACCATTCAGCGTTGAATTTAAAAGCAGGTTCAGTTTAAAGATCACTTCATTGTCAATTGGCTGGGCAAGCGGGATTATCTTATTTTTGACAACATTGGCTTCCATCACCACGACTGCCAGAAGCTGGTTGTCATCCAGCATGGATAACTGAATGAATTTCACTTTCTTCCCGCTGTATTTGGGGGACGAAATCATCGTTGCATAATTTGTCGTCTGCGCCAGCATCTTCGCTACCTGCTTGAGCACCTGATCCATCTTCTCCGTATGTTCTATGACAAAATTCTTCATATCGGAGATTTCTTTGTCCCTGGTCTCCAGAAGATGGTCCACATAAAAACGGTATCCTCTGTCCGATGGAATCCTTCCTGCGGAAGTGTGCGGCGCTATAATATAACCGAGTTCCACCAGATCTGACATTTCATTGCGGATTGTAGCTGAACTTAAATTTAAGTCCGTATATTTTGAAATCGTGCGGGAACCTACCGGTTCTCCTGTTTCCAAATACGTACGGATGATGGCTTCTAAAATTTTAATCTTTCTCTCATCTAATCCGTCCATCACTTCACCTCTGTGTCAGTCACTGTTAGCACTCATTCATTGGGAGTGCTAATATTTCTATTGTTAAGATAGCACCATACGATTTCTTTGTCAACAGTTATTTTGGAAATTTATACTTTCTTTAGAAATAAAAAAATATCGCTTTTTCTTGAGCTTACAAAAGACGAATGGTATACTTCTATATACAATCATTATTTACGAATCGGAGAAAATCATATGCATCCTATTAAAAAAGTTTTTAGCCTCATTTCCTTATTCCTTTTTTTCTTATGCCTTTGTTCTGGCTGCAGTTCTGCTTTACCATCGTCCGATCCTCTTACCAGAACAGGATTTTATCTTGATACCGTTATTACAATTAATCTTTACGGCTGCAACGACAGATCTCTGCTGGACGACTGCTTTTCCATTGCGGAAAAATATGAAAACCTGTTCAGCGCCACCATCGCTTCCAGCGAAATTTCAAAAATCAATCAGGCAAAGGGCAAACCCGTAACCGTCAGCGAAGAAACGGCTGCGCTGATCCGGGAGGGCCTCCGTTACTGCGAAACGAGCGAGGGAGGCTTTGACATAACGATCGGAAAGCTTTCCTCGCTTTGGAACTTTTCTGAAAACGAAGGCGTACTCCCGGACAAAAAAGACCTGGCTGCCGCCGTTTCCACCGTAGATTACAACAATGTCATTCTTACAGGAAATGAAGTCCGCCTCAAAAATCCCGATGCGTCCATTGACCTTGGAGGGATAGCAAAGGGCTATATTGCAGACAAAATGAAAGCTTTCCTGACTGAAAACGGCGCGCTGGAAGGCACGATTAATTTAGGCGGCAACGTCTTATGCCTCGGTCCAAAATCAGACGGCAATTCTTACAAAATCGGCATTCAAAATCCTTTTCATGAGCAGGGTTCCATCCTGGCGATTTTGGAAGTGACAGACGAATCCGTGGTATCCTCCGGCGTTTATCAACGCTATATAAGAGTCGACGATAAGATTTATCATCATATTTTAAACCCTTCCACTGGCTATCCCTATGAAAATAACCTCTTAAGCGTCACTGTGATTTGCCAGAATTCTGTGGACGGAGACGGGCTTAGCACAACCTGCTTTTCGCTGGGCTTGGAAAAGGGAATGGAACTGATTGAAAGCCTTGAGGATACGGAAGCCGTCTTTCTTACGGAAGATGACAAACTCCACTGTTCCTCCGGCATCGGAGACACCATCCCCTTTCACCCGAAGAATAATTAATCAATCTCTTTTTCAAAATGCTGGTAATCTTTTACGCTGCGAAAGTTTCCTCCCCAGGTAAATCCTGCATCTGTAAACAATTGATACGCCAGGTCATTTTCATCAATTTTATAATCAAATTCCCTGCTGCGGTCTGCATATTCCATCGCGCATTCGGGCTGGCAGACCGTTTTTCCATCCGCAGTTATTTTTACATAGGGATTGTATTTTGGATTCAAATCAACCGCCATGCCAAAACTGTGGTTGGAAAGCTTCTGGCTGCCCGCCACAGTCCTGTAATTAAACGCAGAAGTATTATTATCGCGCATGGACATTTCATCGTCGGCCTGATATATGTCGATCAAAACCATTTTTTCAATTGGATACTGATTTTCATACAATGTTTTAAAAATCGATAAAATCTCTGCTTCTATCTTCTGATTTACAATCATTTCTCCTACATAGGTATTGCCGTCAAATCCAACGTACAGCATCTTTAAATAAGAAAGTTCCGAGAGATCAATGTTCTCATTTTCCACATAAGATTTTCCCAGAATGCGTTCCAATAACTCATCTCCAATAGCCGACGCAAAAAACAGACGATGCGTCAGTTCCGCTTCTACCATGCCCGCCGCTGCCATTTCTCCGGCGGAAAGATTTAAAATCCTCTCTTCCTCCCGTTCTATGGCCTGCGCCATTGCCATTGCCGCCTCTTTCTGCGTTTCCGTTTCCAATGCTTCTCTTTGCGCTTCTCCTGTCTCTTCCGGTTGCGCAAATTCCCGTTGTGCCTCTTCTCTCTCTTCCGTTTCGCTTTGCCCAAAGAAACCGGATTCCTGTGCATCTTCGTTTCGAAGAAAAGAAATTATAATGCCAGACAAGCAGATCAATAACAGTAACCCGCACAAAAATTTATGTATTCTTCTTCCCATACGTCCTCCAAAACAACAAAATAAAAAGGCAGTAAGCCCATGAATGGGATTTTACCACCTTTTCCTTTTTGAATCAAGATTTTCTTCGCTTTGCCGCTTTAGGCCGCATCCTCTAATTTAGCCGTTAAAATCATGCCGATTTCCGAAGTTGCAAATTCTTCCAGCCGTTGTACCCAGTTTTGCTTTTCATATAAAAATTCCCGTATTGTTTTTGCGTCAAAAATGCCTTCGCTTACGCCCATGGAATACAGGGGCAAATCATTCCCATCCTGCTTTTGCCAGTGGGAAAGCAGCGCAAACATCTCCATAGCGGACGCATCTTTTGGATCCACGGAATGAACGGCAATCGAATACGTCTTTTTCTCTTCTTCGTATTCCACGCCGATTTCAACCACCGGATTTTCGGCCGTGGAATCTTTTGCATATCTTGCATAATAAATACCGTTGCCGCAGCTCCCCAGGCCCAAAATGCCGGATGTCAGTTCTCCTTTCCGATACTGCGCCTCTATAGGTCCATCTTCTGTTTCAACAATTACCGGATCATACATCAGGCTTCGCATAGCATAGTACGCCTGCATCGTCTGCTGATACCCCTTCATTTCTCCGGAA
Source organism: uncultured Lachnospiraceae bacterium (assembly GCA_910586725.1). GTDB lineage: Bacteria > Bacillota > Clostridia > Lachnospirales > Lachnospiraceae > Roseburia_B. The sequence goes on from CAJUJL010000004.1 coordinate 89,674, forward strand.
TTTCTCTGCGATTCCCTTGATGCAAGAGCCTCTTCCAAATAATTTAACCGTTCATTTGGATCCTCCGGCTCTTTCATAAAATCAAACGCTCCTTCCTCTACTTTTCCCTCTTCCAGAAATTCTTTCAAAAGCTGCTGCATTTCATCATAAGTCGCATTGGAAGGATCAATTTCGGGAGCCGTTTTTTTCCTGCCATGATACGCTGCTCCCAAAAAACCTTTTTGCATTTGTCCGATTAACATAACCCTCCTTTCTGCAATCCTTCTGTCTGTCCGGATTGCTCCGCTTCCCGATTTGGTCCAAGCGGTTAAAACTTCGATTAACAGTTACATAACGCAAAGAAAGCATCAAATTTCACATTCCATCCATGAAATTTAATGCTTTCCCTAGCTGTTTCATATATCGGTATTTTTGATTATTTACTTAATAGAAAAACCGTTTCCCTACAGAATAATCTTCTTCGGACACTTCTCGGCGCAGACGCCGCATCCGGTACATTTCTTCTGGTCAATATGCGCAATGTTATCCACTACATGAACCGCATCCGCCTCGCAGTTCTTTTCACATAACTTACATCCGATACAGCCTACCGAACAGGCCTTCATCACATCTTTTCCTTTATCTTTGGAGTTACACTGCACCAAATGCTTTGATTCATACGGCACAAGTTCGATCAGATTCTTTGGACATGCAGCTACGCATTTGCCGCAGGCCTTACATGCTTCCCGATCCACAACCGCAATGCCGTCTACGATATGTACCGCATCAAACGGACACGCTTTGACACAGCTTCCATAGCCAAGGCATCCGTAATTACAGCTTTTCGGTCCGCCGCCCGGCACAAAGGCCATCGCGCCGCAGTCTTCTACGCCCGTATAATTGTAATCTCTGTTAGCCTTCTCACAGGTTCCGGCGCATTTTACAAAAGCCGTCATCCTCGTGCCTTCACCTGCGGCAACACCCATAATATCTCCGATTTTTGCGGCAACCGGATCTCCTCCGACCGGACACTGGCCAACCGGAGCTTCTCCTTTTACAATCGCAGCCGCAAGTCCGGAACATCCTGCATAACCGCAGCCGCCGCAGTTATTGCCCGGAAGAACGCCTAAAATCGCTTCTTCCCTTTCGTCTACTTCCACCTTGAATTTTTCTCCGGAAATTCCAAGGAAAAATCCAATAAAAATACCAACGCCGCCGACAATGATGGCTGCAATGATAATTGCCTGTATACTCATCTTCTCTTTCCTCCTAAATCATTCCTGAGAATCCCATAAACGCAATTGACATCAGACAGGCTGTAATTAACACGATTGCCGTGCCCTGGAAAGGTTTCGGGATGTCATTGTATTCAATTTTTTCACGAATTCCGGCCATAATACAGATTGCGATAAAAAATCCGCCCGCCGTTGCCAGTCCGTTTACCACGCTTTCCAAAATACCATACTCTTTTGTTACATTCGTCAAAGCAACGCCAAGCACCGCACAGTTCGTCGTAATGAGAGGAAGATATACGCCAAGGCTTTCATACAAAGACGGCATGGATTTTTTCAAAAACATTTCCACAAACTGAACCAGCGCCGCGATTACAAGAATAAACACGATTGTCTGAAGATACCTGGTATCCGTGGGCATTAAAATAAATTTATAGATCAAAGACGTAACGAACGAAGCGATGCCGATTACGAAGATAACGGCGCCTCCCATTCCGGCAGCCGTCTCCGTTTTCTTAGATACGCCTAAAAACGGGCAGATACCCAAAAACTGGCTCAAAACAACGTTGTTGACAATTGCGGAACCAATTGCAATTAAAATTAATGTTTTCATCCGTATCGATCCCCCTATTCTGATTTTTTACCGGTGCACATTGCGGACTGGCCGCAGGATGCACAATCCCCTGTCAGACAGCCGGAAGGCGCTGCAAGCGGCTTGCCCTTTGCATCCATCTTCTCCCTGACAATATTCATAATAGCTACCAAAAATGCAAGCACAAGGAATGCTCCCGGCGCCATAACGAAAATCGTAATCGGCGTAAACCAGTCAAGGGAAAAAACCTGCACGCCAAAAATCTGGCCCGCGCCAAGAATCTCGCGGATGATTCCGATACAGGTAAGTCCAAACGTAAATCCAAGTCCCATACCGATTCCGTCAAACACAGACGGCATAACCGGATTTTTGGACGCATAGCTTTCCGCACGTCCAAGAATAATACAGTTTACTACAATCAGCGGAATATACACGCCAAGCTGCACGGCAAGAGCCGGCGTATACGCTTTCATTAAAAATTCCACCACCGTAACAAGCGATGCCACGATTACAATAAAGGCCGGCATACGCACGCCGTCCGGAATGACTTTGCGGAAAACGGAAATCAACAGATTCGAAAAAACAAGCACCAATGTCGTTGAAAGCCCCATACCCAGTCCGTTCATCGCAGACGTTGTAACCGCAAGCGTCGGACACATGCCAAGCATCAGTACAAACGTGGGATTTTCTTTGATCAAACCATTTACCAAACGTTCTGTATATTTATTCATTATTGTGCGCCTCCTTCCAAAACATTACGGAAGTATGTCATACATGCATTGACTCCTTTTGTCATAGCGTTTGATGTAATCGTCGCGCCGGAAATGGCTTCGATCTCGCTGTCGGAAGCCGGAGCCTGTTTTACAAGCTCAAACGCTTCTACCTGTTTTCCGGAAAACTGGCCGGAAAAATCTTCGCCTTTTGCCTTATCGCCAAGACCCGGCGTCTCTGCAATGCTCGTAATGGAGTACCCGTTTACGGTGCCGTCGTTCTGAATTCCCACGGAAAATGTAATATTCGCCTGGCTGGCGTCTTTGGCCGTTACCGTGACTACATATCCAAGCAAGTTACCGCCCGCGTCTTTGGCTGTCTGCACGCCGACGATTTCATCATCAAATCCGTTCTCTTCCATCAAAGCATCTGCTTTCGCCTGATCAAATTCTTTGTACTCTTCAAATTCCGCTTCTGGAAATACTTTCTCATAGGCTGCGTCTGCAGCGGCCTTATCCGCCGCAGCGATCGGCTCTTTTGTTATATCGTAGACAAGACCCAGCACAAAGCCTAACACCAGGGTAAACGCAGTTAAAATCAGCGCGTCATGCACAATTTTTTTATTCATGCTTTTTTCCCTCCTTTACCAGTCCAAAAGCTCTGGGAACTGTGATTTTTTCAATCATCGGCGTCAGAAGGTTGCTTAAGATAATCGCAAAAGAAACGCCTTCTGCATTTGCCCCATACATACGGAACACTCCGGTCAGTATGCCAAGACAAATACCAAAAAGTATTTTACCGCCCGGTGTAATCGGAGACGTCACATAATCTGTCGCCATAAAAAACGCGCCCAGCATCAGGCCGCCGCCGCACAGCTGCGCCGTAATATAATTCGCGTCAAATCCATGACCCCCGAACAGCAACAGGAAAATCACAAATGTAATGATATAAGTTCCCGGAATCTTAAGATCGATTACGCCTAATAAAATCAGAATAACGGCTCCGATTAAAATCGCAATCGCAGAAGTCTCTCCGATTGTACCGGCAGTCCGTCCGATCAGCATATCCATCGTATTCACCGCTTCATCGTTTCGCATCAAAGCAAGCGGCGTCGCTCCCGTATAATCATCGATCGCAAATTTTGTCATATCCGCTGCAAATGCAATCAAAAGAAAGCATCTTGCGCCAAGCGCCGGGTTCATAAAGTTCTGTCCCAGTCCGCCAAACATCATCTTAACAATCACGATTGCAAATACGCCGCCAATCACGGCCTCCCACCACGGCAGCGTCGCCGGAAGGTTTAATGCCAAAAGCAGTCCCGTTACGACTGCACTGAAATCGTTTATCGTGCTTTTTTTATGTACAATCTTCTCAAATACCCATTCGCTGGCCACACAGCTTGCGATAGTAACAAGAATCAAAATCAACGCCCGGTATCCAAAATTGTATATGCCAAAGAAAGTAGTCGGCAGCAACGCAAGAATCACATATAACATAATTCGGCTGCTGGTATCTTTGGATCGTACATGGGGTGATGATGACACATTATATAAATCACTCACAAATATCCACCTCTTTCTATATGTTCGTATGCACTACTTCTTTCTTTTTGCCGCAAGCGTCTGCTTTTTCATTGTCTTAACCGACTGCGCCAGCGGCCGCTTTGCCGGACAAACGTAACTGCAGCTTCCGCATTCCACACACTCCAGCCCGTGCCACTTCTCAAACAGCCCGCTTTGTCCGCGCTCGCCATAATCGGCCAGCCTGGAAGGGATCAAAAGCTCCGGACAAGCTTCTACGCAGCGTCCGCAATTGATACACGCGGTACTCTCATACTCCGCCACCTCGTCTTTTGTAAAGCACAAAAGGGAGGACGTGGTCTTTGTCGTCGGCACATTTATGTCGAACATGGCAAAGCCCATCATAGGGCCTCCTGCAATCATTTTTTTGCATTCCGTCTGAAATCCGCCCGCCGCTTCTAAAAGCTCCTGGTAATTTGTTCCGATGCAGATATAAAAATTCTGCGGATCTACAATGGCGTTGCCCGTTACGGTAAAAATGCGGTTCATTAACGGCTGTCCAAGCACAACTGCATTATATACGGCCACAAGCGTCTCCACATTGTCCACGATGCATCCCGCGTCCGCCGGAAGCATTCTGGAATTGATGGAGCGTTTGGTCACAGCGTAAATCAACTGACGCTCGCCGCCCTGCGGGTATTTCGTTTTCAGCTCCGCTACTTCCATACGGGAATCGCCGTCCGTCAGTTCTTTTAATTTGGCAATACAGTCCGGCTTGTTGTCCTCCACGCCAAATACGCCTTTTGCATTTGGAAAAAGCTGTAACACGATTTTCATGCCCGCCACAAGCTTTTCCGGCTGTTCAATCATTCTGCGGTAATCAGACGTTAAATACGGCTCGCACTCCGCACAGTTTGCAATGATGTATTCAATTTTATCCGGTTCTTTTGGAGAAAGCTTAACATGAGTCGGAAATCCCGCCCCGCCCATGCCGACAATGCCGGCTTCTTTGATTTTGCCAATGATTGTTTCATTTGAAAGAGAAGAAGCGTCTTCTGTTTTCTGATATTCCACCTCTTTCATCTCGCCATCGCTTTCAATGACGATAGACTTTACCATATCTCCGACAGTTACGCGGCGCGGCTCTATTGCCTTTACCGTTCCGGATACGGATGCGTAAATCGGCGCGGATACAAAACCGCCCGCTTCCGCAATTTTCTGGCCCCTTAACACGGTATCGCCAACAGCAACTATAGGACTTGCAGGTGCGCCGATATGCTGCGAAAGCGGATACACCAGCTCGCCCTTGGGCAATAATTCGCGGATTGGCTTATCTTTGGACAAGTCTTTGCCATCGTAAGGATGGACGCCGCCTTTAAATGTCATAAAACCCATTTTTCGTGCCTCACTTTCTTAAATATTCATTTATTTTTTATTAAAATAAAAAATTCTGTCTTAAATTATAGCACAATCTGTCGATTTTTACAGACTGTTTTTGTATTTTTTTCGATGCTATAATAATTTCAGCGTTATTGCGAATTTCCTGTTCCGCAACGCTTTACCCAATCAAAAACATTGCTAAGGAAAGGTCTTTTTATGAAACAGATTCACAAAACCGTCCCCCTGCCAGACGACATGTATATCCGGCGTTACTTTCTGGAATCTTATGCTTTTTTTGATATAGAAACAACCGGATTTTCCAAAAAAACTTCCTTTGTATATTTAATCGGCATGGCGGTCAGAACCCAAAATTCCATTCAGATTACCCAGTTTCTTGCCGAAAACCGCAGGGAAGAAGCCGAAATAATAGACGCTTTTTTCAAGGCGCTGCGTCCTTTTCAGACGCTGGTTTCTTTTAACGGACTAAATTTTGACCTTCCGTTTTTAAAATCCAGAGGACTGTTCCATAAACAATCCGACGACTGGGATTCCTTTGATTTTTTCGATCTATATAAACTTACGGGAAAGTTGGCCAATCTATTCCAACTGCCGGACAAAAAGCAAAAATCCGTTGAAAAGTTTCTTGGCGTTGGCCGGGACGATTTGTTAAGCGGAGGCGAACTGATCCCCGTTTACTGCGCATATGAAAAACAGCGGGATTCCCATTTAGAACATCTTCTGCTTTTGCATAATTATGAAGACGTTCTTGGAATGACAAAATTGCTGTCGCTGCTTTCTTACCGTGATTTCTTTGAAAAGCCCGCAGACGTGGTTTCCGTTTCCAGAGAAACAAATCTTCCCTTTGGAAGCGCAGAAAAATCGTTTGAACTTCTTTTTACTTTAAACGCGCCCATGCCGTTTCCGCAAAAATTTTTATTTCAATCTGACGTATGCAGTTTGATGTGCAGCGCATCTTCCGCCAAACTGCTGGTCAAAATTTTTTGCGGCGAATTAAAATATTATTATGATAATTATAAAGATTATTATTATCTTCCGGATGAAGATATGGCCGTTCATAAAAGCGTCGCCGCTTTTGTAGACGCAGCGCATAAAAAAAAGGCGGCCGCAGCCACCTGTTATACGAGAAAATGCGGAGAATTCCTGCCGCAAGAGAAAGGTTTGTTCACACCTGAATTTTATCCGGACAATAAGTCAGGCGTTTCTTACTTTGAATTAACGGATGATTTCCTGGCTGATGCGGACGCGCTGCGCCGTTACGCCGGATGGCTTTTGAATTACTGCACGAGCAATAAACTGACAGTAAAGAAAAATAACGGAAATCAGATTTCAGTCGGATATTCCCCCTGAAAACAGGCGGCGCAATAATCCTCACTGTCTATCAGTTTATCAAGCTTTTCTATTGGCAAATATCCCAGAGAATCCGCTCCAATCATCCGTGCAATCTCGTCCATACTATGATGGCATGCAATCAGGTTTTCTTCAGAATCAATATCCGTTCCATAATAACAGGGATATAAAAATGGAGGAGAAGAAATTCTCATATGGATCTCTTTTGCTCCGGCATCACGCAAAAGCTTTACAATACGTTTGCTGGTCGTCCCTCTGACAATGGAATCATCAATTAATACAACTCTTTTTCCGTCTATTGCCTTCCTGACAGGACTTAGCTTGATCCTGACCTTATCCAGACGTTCATTCTGTCCTGGAGAAATGAATGTCCTTCCAATATATTTATTTTTTATCAGTCCAATCCCATAAGGGATCCCGGATTTTCTCGCATACCCAAGCGCTGCATCCAATCCGCTGTCAGGAACGCCAATCACAATATCCGCGCATTTGGGATAGCTCTCCGCCAGTAATTCTCCGGCCTTCATGCGGGATTCATGCACCGATATTCCATCTATAACAGAATCCGGCCTTGAGAAATAGATGTATTCAAAAATACAGGTCCTTCGCCTCTGCTTTTCACAGTGTTCTCTTCTTGATTCCACGCCTTTCTCCGTAAACACCAGAATCTCTCCCGGCAGCACGTCACGGATAAATTCCGCTCCTGCCGCTGACAACGCACAGCTTTCGGATGCAGCCACATATGCCCCGTCTGCCGTCTTTCCATAGCAAAGCGGACGAAACCCATATGGATCTCTTGCCGCAATCATTTTTGTGGAAGAAATCAACACCAACGAATACGCTCCTTCCAGTAAATTCATCGTATTGCTGACCGCTTCCTCAATGCTTGGCGTCACAAGCCTTTCTCTCGTAATCACATAAGCGATGGTTTCCGTATCACTGGTTGTATGGAAAATTGCTCCCGATAATTCCAGCTTATCGCGAAGCTTTAATGCATTGCTCAAATTTCCATTGTGCGCCAGCGCCATTTTTCCTTTCTGGTGATTAACTTCAATAGGCTGGCAGTTATTTCTTGTATTTCCTCCAGTTGTTCCATATCTTACATGCCCCACCGCTATATTACCCTTTGGAAAACGAGTCAGTATATCTTTAGAAAACACTTCACTGACAAGTCCCAGATCTTTATAGGAAGAAAATACGCCATTATCATTCACAACAATTCCACAGCTCTCCTGCCCTCTGTGCTGCAAGGCATATAGCCCATAATAAACAATGCCCGCAGCATTTTTATTTTTTGTACCCATCACTCCGAATACGCCGCATTCCTCATGAATAGCCATAACCTTATTCCCTCCTGCCGCAAATAATAATTTTGAGAAAACGCTATTTCCCACTGTCTCCATAGTTTGACAGCTCTCTTGCAGAAGGATCATTCACATCGCATCCTTCCCATTCCCTGTTCGGCATCCAGTAACCGGCGATCATCTTTGCCTGCCCCGGATAAAATGTTTCAAAAATCTCTCTGTATAATAATGATTCCTTTGTGAACGGTCTGGCATACGCATATTTTTCACACATACTTTCATACTCCTGATCTGTATATTTACGTTCCGCATACTCCTTTAAATAATCTACCATGGAATGTCCAACCGCGTCTGAAAACGCGGCTTTCTCTCTCCATAAAATCTCTTCCGGCAAATAATCGCCATCTTCAAATGCACGGCGAAGTAAATATTTCCCTTTTCCGTAAGTGTTGAGTTTTAATTCAGGATCTACGGACATCACATATTTTACAAAATCCAAATCGCCAAACGGAACTCTCGCTTCCAATGAGTTTACCGAAATACAACGGTCGGCGCGAAGAACGTCATACATATGAAGTTCCCGGATTCGTTTTTGCGCTTCCATCTGAAATGCCATTGCATCCGGCGCAAAATCCGTATATTTATATCCAAACAGCTCATCCGATATTTCACCCGTCAGCAAAACGCGGATATCCGTCTGTTCATGGATTGATTTGCACACCAGATACATTCCCATAGATGCACGGATTGTCGTTATATCATACGTTCCCAGTAACTGAACGACTGTTTCCAGCGAAGAAATCACTTCATCCGGCGTCATGTAAATCTCTGTATGGTCGCTTCCAATATAATCCGCCGCCTGTCTTGCATACTTTAAATCAATGGCGTCTTCTCTCATGCCAATCGCAAAGGTCTTGATTGGTTCTTTGCTTTTTTTAGCCGCAATCGCGCATACCAGAGAAGAATCCAGTCCGCCGGAAAGCAAAAACCCCACCTTTGCGTCAGCTGCAAGACGTTTCTCTACGCCGGCAGTCAGTTTATCATGAATATTTTTGCATACGGTTTCCAGATTATCGCTGCAAATATGCTCCACTTTAGCAATGTCGCAGTAACAGATAAACTGACCGCTTTTATAATAGCGCCCTGGCGGAAACGGCATAATCTTATCTGTAAGCCCTTCCAGATTCTTCGCCTCGCTGGCAAATATAACAGCGTTTTCTTTGTCATACCCATAATACAACGGACGGATACCAATCGGATCTCTTGCCGCAATGAATTCTCCTGTGTTTCCATCATAAATAATACAGGCAAACTCCGCGTCCAGCATGGCGAACATATCTGTTCCATATTCCTGATACAACGGTAAAAGAATCTCACAATCCGATTCGCTCTTAAATTTATATTTTTCTGAAAGTTCTTCTTTCAGCTTCTTAAAACCATAAATTTCTCCATTACAGACCACATAGCTGTCACCCAGTCTAAATGGCTGCATCCCCGACGGGGCCAGCCCCATAATCGATAACCGGTGAAATCCAAGCAGTCCATCTCCCGTTTCAACAATCCGGCTATCATCCGGACCTCTTGATATTGTCCTGTTAAAACCTTCCATAAAAACATCATAAGGGGCGCTGCGGCTGCAATAACCCATAATAGAACACATATGAATATACCTCCATAAATTTATCTACTTATTTTACGCCAAACAGTAAATCTCCATAAGTTGGAAACGGCCAGTATTTCTTTGCCGTCATCGTTTCCGCCTTATCACAGGCAACTCTTAATTCTCCCATTTTACCTAAAACAGCATCCCGAATCATACACGACTCTGTTTCAACATCTTCCGCGTCCATAAGCCTCAGCGCCGCTTCTTCCAATTCATCGGTTTTAACCGCAATCTGTTCTTCCAATCTTGTAAGCTTTTTAAGCAGTCCGGCCTCATAACCGCACGAAATAGAATCATCGACCGCCTTTTTTGCCGCCGCTGTATTTGCAAGCTCCAATATATATGCGCCTACTGCCGGAGCAATCTCTGTCTTTGCCATATCAATCATGGTATTTGCCTCAATCAGAACCGTCTTACAATAATTATCCAGCATAATTTCACATCTGGACTTCAGCTCCGCTTCTGAGAATACTTTATGAGACGTCAGCATCCGTACATTCTTTTCATCCAATAAATGCGGCATACAGTCCGGTGTTGTACGATAGTTAAGAAGCCCTCTCTTTTCCACGGCTTCCCTAACCCATATGTCGTCATAACCATTTCCGTTAAAAATAACATGTTTATGATCTTTAATGGTCTTGCGAATCATTTCATGCAGTGCATTTTCAAAATTCTCCGCTTTTTCCAGTCTGTCTGCATAGATTTTCAAACTTTCCGCAACTGCACTGTTTAACATGATATTTGCGCAGGCAATGCTGTCGGAAGAACCCGGCATACGAAATTCAAATTTATTTCCGGTAAATGCAAACGGCGACGTACGGTTGCGGTCTGTGGTATCGCGGTTAAACTTAGGAAGCACGTCCACGCCGAGCTTCATCTGTGTTTTTTCAGTTCCCGCATATGGAATGCCGGTTTCAATTGCTTCCAGTACTGCATTCAATTCTTCTCCAAGGAAAATTGAAATGACTGCCGGAGGCGCTTCGTTCGCCCCAAGTCTATGATCATTTCCTGCTGTCGCGACAGAAAGACGGAGCAGATCCTGATAATCGTCCACCGCTTTAATAACAGCGCAGAGAAATAATAAAAACTGTGCGTTTTCATATGGCGTTTCGCCCGGCGACAATAAATTCACGCCGCCATCCGCAGTCAATGACCAGTTGTTATGCTTTCCGCTTCCATTTACTCCGGCAAATGGTTTTTCATGAA
>CAJUJL010000005.1:0-9258 GCA_910586725.1 uncultured Lachnospiraceae bacterium
TGATTATGCATCAATTCCTTGCGTATAAGGTGTCAACTAAAATGATACAACATCAGAAGATGTTTTGCCAAAAATGCTGACGAAGCAGGAGATACCGACAAAAACAGAATCCAGCAACCGGGAAGTGCCTATACCGGATTTTGTCTTTGAAGCAATATTGGAGCAAAGGCGGATTTATGAGAAAAACCGTAGACGCAGGAAACGGGAGTTTCGGGATTTGGATTATATCTGCTGTTCGACTTACGGGAATCCGAGAAGCAAGAGCTATCACCATAAATATTATAAAGAACTGTTAAAGGCACAGGGGTTACCCGACATTCATTTCCACCAGCTACGGAATATATATACGACAATCCTGTTGAAGAACGATTTCAATATTAAGGGAATATCGAATATGTTGGGGCATTCTAAGGAAATCATATCGGCGGACATATATGGTGATACACAGGAAATCATTGAGGACTGTTTGTATGCGATAGAGCCATTTATAGAATCTGTCATGCCAAAGTGTGGAAGAGGGGAATATTACGATTATTCTGATATGGAGGATATAGAAAATCTGGCGGAGGAATATCTAGGGGCAGCCTGATAATCATACGGAGGATATGGAGCAATAAAAAAGTACGAATGAAGAAACCGAACATTTGTACTTTTTTATTGCGCCAAGCTATATACATTTGAAAAGTTTTTTGTTATAATGTTCAAGATAATCGCATGAATCATGTTTCGTGCTGCGAAGTGATATTTAGTCCTCGAAAATCGAATTTGTGACTTTTGCCTTCCGGGATTCGTAAAAGCATACCGAAAGGCAGTTATTTTGAGGATTTCATTACGAATTACAAAATTGGCTGTTGGCTGATAGTAATCGTATCAAAAGTCACAAAACGGAGGTATTGCTATGAATAAATTTATTTTAAAGGCTCCCTACAAGCCCACAGGCGACCAGCCGCAGGCCATCGCCGAGCTGGTCAAAGGCTTCAAGGAGGGCAATCAATTCCAGACTTTACTAGGGGTTACGGGTTCCGGCAAGACATTTACGATGGCGAATGTCATTCAGGAATTGCAGAAGCCGACGCTGGTTATCGCCCACAACAAGACGCTTGCGGCGCAGCTTTACGGAGAATTCAAGGAGATGTTCCCTGAGAACGCAGTGGAGTATTTTGTCTCCTACTACGACTACTACCAGCCCGAGGCCTACGTTCCGTCTACCGACACCTACATTGCCAAGGATTCAGCCATCAACGAGGAAATCGACAAGCTTCGCCTTTCTGCTACGGCGGCTCTTGTGGAGCGGAGAGACGTTGTGATTATAGCCAGCGTTTCCTGCATCTACGGCTTGGGCAGTCCCGTGGATTACCAAAATATGATGGTGTCCCTGCGACCGGGGCAGGAAAAAGACAGAGATGAAGTCATTCGAAAGCTGATCAGCATTCAATACACCAGGAACGACATGGATTTTCACCGAGGAACCTTCCGTGTGCGCGGCGATGTTCTGGAGATATTTCCTGCAAACTTCAGTGATACGGCGTACCGTGTGGAATTCTTTGGAGATGAAATTGACCGCATTACGGAAATCGATGTGCTGACCGGAGAAATCAAAAACCGCCTGGAGCATATGGCCGTTTTTCCGGCGTCCCACTATGTTGTGCCGCAGCAGAAAATAAACGAAGCGTGCACAGCCATTGAACAGGAAATGGAAGAGCGCGTCCGCTGGTTTAAAAGCAGAGACAAATTACTGGAAGCGCAGCGGATTGCGGAGCGTACAAACTTTGACATAGAAATGATGCGGGAAACGGGCTTTTGCAGCGGAATCGAGAATTATTCCAGGCACTTGGCCGGCATGCCCGCGGGCGCGACGCCCCATACGTTGATTGATTATTTCCCCGATGATTTTTTGATTTTTGTGGATGAATCCCACATCACCATTCCCCAGGTGCGCGGGATGTATGCGGGCGACCAGTCCAGGAAAACTACGCTTGTGGAATACGGATTTCGCCTTCCTTCCGCAAAAGACAACCGTCCTTTGAACTTTGGTGAATTTGAAGATAAAATAAATCAGATGCTGTTTGTTTCGGCGACGCCGAACGTCTATGAAGACGAGCATGAACTTCTGCGCGTAGAACAGCTGATACGCCCGACCGGCTTACTGGATCCGGAAGTGGAAGTCCGGCCGGTAGAAGGGCAGATTGACGATTTGATCGCAGAAGTAAAAAAAGAGACAAAAAATCACAATAAAATTTTAGTTACAACTTTGACGAAGCGCATGGCGGAAGATTTGACAGACTATATGACCGAAGTGGGAATACGGGTCAAATACCTGCATTCGGACATCGATACGCTGGAGCGGTCGGAAATTATTCGGGATATGCGCCTGGATGTGTTTGATGTATTAGTCGGGATAAATCTGCTTCGGGAAGGCCTGGATATACCGGAAATTACGTTGATTGCCATACTGGATGCGGATAAGGAAGGATTTTTGCGCTCTGAGACGTCTCTGATTCAGACGATCGGACGCGCCGCCCGAAATTCGGAAGGCCATGTGATTATGTATGCGGACAGCATAACGGATTCCATGCGCGCGGCAATCGGAGAGACGGAGCGTAGGCGCAGCATCCAGAAAAAGTATAACGAAGAGCATGGAATTACGCCTCAGACGATAAAAAAATCCGTCAGAGATTTGATCAGCATTTCAAAAAAGGTTGCCAGAGAAGAGCAGCGGTTCTCAAAAGATCCGGAATCTATGAGCAAAAAAGAACTGGACAAGCTGATTGCGGAAGTGAAGAAAAAGATGGAACGCGCCGCCGCAGATCTGAACTTTGAAGCGGCCGCAGAACTGCGGGATAAGATGCTTGAACTAAAAAAATTCCGTAACGATAATGAATGATGCAAAAACAGGAGAGAACTCAAAATGAAGGAAAGAAAATACATTAAGATCAGAGGGGCCAGAGAACATAATCTGAAAGGGATTGACGTGGATATTCCCAGAAATGAACTGGTTGTTTTGACGGGGCTTAGCGGTTCCGGAAAATCATCTTTGGCTTTTGACACCATTTATGCAGAGGGACAGCGGCGGTATATGGAATCGCTCTCTTCCTATGCCAGGCAGTTTTTGGGCCAGATGGAGAAACCGGATGTGGAGAAAATCGAAGGGCTTCCGCCCGCAATCTCAATTGATCAGAAATCCACGAACCGCAATCCGCGTTCTACCGTCGGAACGGTTACGGAAATTTATGATTATTTTCGGCTTCTTTATGCGAGGATTGGGATTCCGCATTGTCCGAAATGCGGGCGGGAAATAAAAAAACAGACGGTGGATCAGATGACGGATCAGATTCTTGGTCTGCCGGAGCGAACGAAAATACAGCTTCTGGCTCCTGTCGTCCGGGGGAGAAAAGGAGAGCATCAAAAGCTGTTTGAAAAGGCCAGAAAAAGTGGATACGTCAGAGTGCGCGTTGACGGCAATATCTATGAACTGACGGAAGAAATTAAACTGGAAAAAAACAAAAAGCATAATATTGAAATTGTTGTGGACCGTCTTTCTATCAAGGAAGGGATTGAAAAGCGTCTGACGGATTCCATAGAAAATGTTTTGAGCCTGGCGGACGGACTTTTAATGGTGGAAGTCATTGACGGAGAGACAATGAATTTTTCACAGAGCTTTTCGTGTCCGGATTGTGAAGTCAGTGTAGACGAAATAGAACCCAGAAGCTTTTCCTTCAATAATCCGTTTGGGGCGTGCCCGGTCTGTTACGGATTGGGATATAAGATGGAGTTCGATGAAGAGCTGATGATACCGGATAAAAGTCTGAGTATTGCGGGAGGGGCCATTCAGGTTATGGGCTGGCAGTCCTGTACGGATTCCTCCAGTTATACGTATGCAATTTTAAAGGCGCTGTCGAAAGAGTATGAATTTGATTTGAATACGCCTTATCAGGATTTGGACGAAGAAGTGCGCCATATGTTGATCTACGGCACAGACGGCAGAGAGGTCAAAGTGCACTATAAAGGACAGAGAGGCGAAGGCATATACGATGTATCATTTGAAGGTTTGATTCGCAATGTGCAGAGGCGGTACCGTGAAACGGGTTCCGATTTGATGAAACAGGAATATGAGCAGTTTATGCGGGTGACGCCCTGTAAAGAATGCGGCGGGCAAAGGTTGAAAAAATCTTCTCTGGCAGTTACGGTCAATCAAAAAAATATATTTGAAATCACCAACCTATCCATTCGGAACCTCCAGAATTATCTGGCGGAAATGGAATTAAGCGAGCAGCAGCTTAGAATCGGAAGCCAGATTTTAAAAGAAATTTCCGCAAGAGTCGGTTTTTTGGTAGATGTGGGCCTGGACTACCTTAGTCTGTCAAGGGCGACCGGCACGCTGTCGGGCGGAGAGGCTCAGAGAATACGATTGGCGACGCAGATCGGGTCCGGACTGGTTGGCGTGGCCTATATTCTGGATGAGCCTAGCATCGGACTTCATCAGAGAGACAACGGAAAACTGCTGGCCACCCTGAAGAATCTGCGTGATTTGGGGAATACGCTGATTGTGGTTGAACATGATGAAGAAACGATACGTGAAGCGGACTATATCGTAGATGTCGGCCCAAGGGCAGGAGAACACGGCGGTAAAATCGTTGCAAAAGGAACGGCGGAAGAAATCATGAACCACCCGGAATCCATTACCGGAGCATATTTAAGCGGCCGCGTTGAAATTCCTGTGCCAAAGGAACGCAGAAAGCCTACGGGATTTCTGAAGATAATCGGCGCAAAGGAAAATAATTTAAAAAATGTTAATGTGGATGTGCCGTTAGGCGTTATGACCTGCGTTACGGGCGTGTCCGGTTCCGGAAAAAGCTCTCTGACTAACGAGGTGCTTTATAAAACGCTTCAGCGCAAATTAAACCGCGCCAGGACGCTTTCAGGAAAGCACAAAGAAATACGCGGAATAGAGCAGCTTGATAAAGTAATTGACATTGATCAGTCTCCAATCGGCCGGACGCCGCGTTCTAATCCGGCAACCTATACAGGCGTATTTGACATTATCCGGGACCTGTTTGCGTCGACGCCGGACGCCAAAGCAAAGGGATACAAAAAAGGCCGTTTCAGTTTTAATGTAAAAGGAGGACGCTGCGAAGCGTGTGCGGGAGACGGAATCCTAAAAATAGAGATGCATTTTTTGCCGGATGTCTATGTGCCTTGTGAAGTCTGCCAGGGCAAGCGGTACAACCGGGAGACGCTGGAAGTGAAATACAAGGGAAAAAGCATCTACGACGTATTAAATATGACGGTTGAAGAAGCGCTGGAGTTTTTTAAAAATGTTCCGTCCGTAGAGCGGAAGATACAGACGCTTTATGATGTGGGATTGTCTTATATACGCCTTGGGCAGCCGTCTACGGAGCTTTCCGGAGGCGAAGCGCAGCGCATTAAGCTGGCGTCCGAACTGAGCAAAAGAAGCACCGGCAAGACCATTTATATATTGGATGAGCCGACTACGGGACTGCATTTTGCCGATGTGCATAAATTGATTGAGATTCTTCACAAGCTGTCCCAGGGAGGGAATACGGTAGTTGTAATAGAACATAATCTGGATGTAATTAAGACGGCGGATTATATCATTGATATGGGGCCGGAAGGCGGAAGCGGGGGAGGAACGGTAGTGGCGTGCGGAACACCCGAAGAAGTTGCCGGAATAAAAGAATCCTATACGGGACAATATATAAAAGAATGTCTGCATAATCATGACAGGTAATCCATAAAATTCGTTTGGGGAGCGCTCCCCGAATTATAATCGGGGAGCGTGAGTTATGAAAACCGTAATAATCTGATTTGCATCAGCCATTACATTCTTACCATATAGAAAGAATGTGACGAGAGTGTGATAAAAGTTTGAAATATATCTAAAAATACAAAGATTGAAGGCCATGAGTTGTTAGTTCTTTAGAAATTCTTAATTTCTGTAAAAATTTTCCTTTTTTGCAAAAAATGATTTGAAAAATGGAGGCATTTGTATATAATAAGGATGTATATGCAAAAAAATGATTAAATTCACGTTTTGTGTTCACAATAAATTGCAGAAAGATGAAAGGGGACATATAATGGTTTCAACGGATATTGGAATTGATTTAGGAACAGCCAGCATATTGGTTTATATTAAAGGCAAAGGCGTGGTATTAAAAGAGCCGTCTGTCGTTGCATTTGACAGAGATACAAATAAAATAAAAGCAATCGGGGAAGAGGCCCGTTTGATGTTAGGCAGAACTCCTGGCAATATTGTTGCGGTGCGGCCGCTTCGTCAGGGTGTAATTTCAGATTATACCGTTACGGAAAAGATGATCAAATACTTTATTCAGAAAGCGATTGGAAAGAAGAATTTCCGCAAGCCGCGGATCAGCGTATGCGTGCCAAGCGGCGTAACCGAAGTGGAAATGAAAGCCGTGGAAGACGCCACTTACAATGCGGGGGCAAGAGATGTAAAAATCATCGAAGAACCGATTGCGGCGGCAATTGGAGCAGGGATTGACATTGCAAGGCCCTGCGGCAATATGATTGTGGATATTGGAGGAGGAACGGCGGACATTGCCGTTATATCACTGGGAGGTTCCGTAGTAAGCACATCGATAAAAATTGCCGGAGATGATTTTGATGAGGCGATTGTTCGTTATATGCGCAAGAAACACAATTTATTAATCGGAGAGAGAACGGCGGAAGACATTAAGATAAAAATAGGCTCCTGTTTTCCAAACGGACATAATGAGACAATGGATGTGCGCGGCAGAAATCTTGTAACAGGACTGCCAAAGACCGTTACCGTATCTTCGGAGGAAACGGAAGACGCGCTTCGGGAACCGACGCTTCAGATCGTAGAAGCGGTGCACAGCGTTCTGGAAAAAACACCGCCGGAACTGGCGGCTGACGTTGCAGACCGGGGAATTGTTCTTACGGGCGGCGGCGCGCTTTTGAGAGGGCTGGAAGAATTACTGGAAGATAAAACGGGCATCAATACGATGACGGCAGAGCAGCCAATGACCTGTGTGGCAATTGGCACAGGCAAGTTTGTGGAATTTTTGTCAGGAAAAAGAGACGAGGACTAAAGATTACGGATAATTGCGCCGATATATATACAAGACTATTTTAATATTTTTCCATGGATGGCGTATTGTTCAGGGATGAGCGTAAATGATTACCATAAGAATTCGCTGCAAAAGCGTTTCTTATGGGAGGTGGGAAGGAGAACTGTAGATGGTTAAAGGATTATATACCGCTTATACCGGTATGATCGAAGAAATGCGGCGGATGGACGTTATGACAAATAATCTTGCCAATGCCAGCACAACCGGATTTAAGAAAGAAGGAACAGTAAATCAGTCATTTGATGCTCAGTTAGCGCTTAGAATAAAAGATTCATCAGATATTTTACCTGCAAGAAAATTAGGCGATGTAAGTTTGGGCGTAAAAGTCGGAGAAACTTACAGAGATTATACGCAGGGGTCTTTTTATGTGACGGATAACCCATATGACGTTGCACTGGATGGGGAAGGCTTCTTTGCAATTGAGTTTCGGAGCAAAAATGGAGAAACTTCCATTAAATATACAAGAGACGGCGCGTTTACGGTAGACAGGAACGGATATTTGATGACCAAGGACGGCGATTACGTATTAAATGCAAATGGTGCAAGGAATACGGCCGGAGGTCAGGCAAATTATGTAAGAGTGGATCCGAACCAGGATGTTACCATTGATGCGGACGGATCGGTTTATCAGAATAATGTCCGTGTTTCTCAGATTGGAATTGTGGATTTTGCGGATTACAATTATTTGGAGAAATATGGAGAAAATTTATATGATGTGGTTCCGGGGGGACAGCTTAGAGAATCCGCAGCAAGAATAGAACAGGGCTGTCTGGAGATGTCGAACGTCAATGTTGTAACCGAGATGGTAAATATGATTACAATTACAAGGGCGTATGAGGCAAATCAGAAAATTGTTACGACAATCGATGAAACGTTAGACAAAGCTGTAAACGCAGTAGGACAGGTATAGGAGGATAAGCTGATATGATGAGATCATTGTGGACTGCGGCATCGGGAATGATTGCGCAGCAGTCAAATGTAGATACAATTTCCCACAATCTTTCAAATGTAAACACAACCGGTTATAAAGCGCAGAGAGCGGAGTTTAAGTCTTTGCTGTATCAAAATCTCCAGACAAGAACTACAACTGCCAACGGAGAGAACAAACCGGTTCCGGCGCAGGTTGGTCTTGGAACCAGAATTGCGGCAATCACTTCTACGTATACGCAGGGAGCGATGCAGGCAAGTGAAAATGATACAGATTTTGCAATAGACGGAGACGGATTCTTTGCCGTACGCGCTGACGACGGAGATGTGTATTATACGCGTAACGGAAGTTTCTTTTGGGCTATTGGGCCGACAGGAACAACACTGTGTACATCAGATGGCTATCCGGTATTGGATTCCAATAATAATATTATTGTCGTTCCGCAGGGGATTACGAGCGGCAGCATGAAGATCAGCAATGAAGGTGAAATTGGATATTTGACAGCACAGGGAACCTACGTTTCCATGAATCAGACGATTGGTCTGCATCAATTTACCAATCCGGCAGGTTTACAGAAAATGTCAAGGAGCCTTCTTGCGGAAACAGACGCTTCCGGTGCGGCGATGAATGAAGCTACGACAAATGGCTTGAGAAGAAGCAGCGTGCGCCAGGGATATTTGGAAGGTTCCAATGTACAGGTTGCGGATGAAATGGTGAATTTGATTATTGCACAGAGAGCTTACGAGCTGAATTCCAAGGCGATTCAGGCATCGGATGATATGCTTCAGCAGGCAAATAGTTTAAGACGTTAGGCTTGAGAAGATAGGAGGAATCGCAGATGAATATGGGAATAGACGGAATCGCGGCAATGGTGAACCAGACGGGCAGCTCGGCAGCAGGCAGCAGAGCGCAGGCGCTGCAGAATAAAGCGGGCAGCGATCTTTCCGGAGCTTCGGACGAAGAGCTGATGAATGTCTGCAAACAGTTTGAGGCATATTTTGTTGAGCAGGTAATGAAAGAAGTGGAGAAGACGATTCCAAGAAACGAGGATGAAGAAGACGCTTCTATGTCACAGCTTACAGATTATTTCAAAGACGAAATGATACAGACCCTTGCGCAGGATGTATGTGAACAGCAAAATCTGGGCCTTGCCCAACAAATGTACGAACAAATGAAACGCAATTATTCATTGTGATTGCC
>CAJUJL010000005.1:9358-84701 GCA_910586725.1 uncultured Lachnospiraceae bacterium
GAATGGCATATGTGTACCCGATAGGGTGTTCATTGTGATTGCCGAATGGCATATGTGTACCCGATAGGGTGTTCATTGTGATTGCCGAATGGCATATGCGTGCCCGTTCGTTGTGAAGGTGCGTGGATGTTCTTATAAAGATATGGAATATTGGATGCATGGGACGCCGGCATCCAATATTTTTATGTTTGGAAGGCATGGTATACAGGAGGAAGGTATTTTGGATACAATCAAAGGCTGTGTGGAGCATGTTATATTTCGAAATCCGGATAATGGGTATACGGTATTTGAAGTGGTTGCCGATGAAGAGGAGATTACATGTGTGGGAACGATTCCTGTGGTCGGTGAGGGAGAATGCATTTATGCGGAAGGAGAGTATAGCAATCATCCTACGTACGGGAAACAGTTTTCCGTCAGCAAACTGGAGGAATGCGAACCGGAAGATGAAACCTCTATGGTGCGCTATCTTGGTTCCGGAGCCATAAAAGGAATCGGGATGGCATTGGCGGCCCGGATTGTAAAACGTTTCAAAAAAGATACTTTTCGAATTGTGGAGGAGGAACCGGAGCGTCTTGCGGAAGTAAAAGGGATCAGTGAACGAAAAGCCATGGAAATTTCCGGTCAGGTTACGGAGAAAAGGGATCTTCGCCGTGCCATGATTTTTCTCCAGAAGTATGGAATATCTTTAAATCTGGCCATGAAACTATATGCGAAATACCAGCAGGATATATACCGTGTGATCAAGGAAAATCCTTATCAGTTGGCGGATGATATGCAGGGAGTGGGATTTAAAATTGCGGATGAAATTGCTGCGCGGGCCGGAATTCGCGCAGATTCGGATTTCCGGATCAGAAGCGGGGTTTTGTACGGGCTGCTGCAGGGCGTTTCGGAGGGACATACTTATTTGCCGAAAGACGAATTGACGGAACGGACTGCGGCTCTGCTTGGAATTGACAGTTCTTTTATTGAAAAACATTATATGGATCTTGCCATAGAGAAAAAAATTACGGTGAAAGGCGAAAATATCTATAGCGCCGCATATTATTATATGGAAGCTTCCATTGCCGCAATGCTGCAAAACCTGAATGCAGCATATGACGTGCCGGATCGTTTGGTCGAACAGCGCATAGAGCAGATTGGTCAGCAGAATGAGATAGAGCCGGACATCATGCAGATTGCTGCGGTAAAAGAGGCGGTAAAAAGCGGGCTTTTTATTTTGACCGGAGGGCCGGGTACGGGAAAAACAACAACGATCAATATGATTATCCGTTACTTTGAACTGCAGGGGATGGATATTTTTCTGGGGGCGCCGACCGGGAGGGCTGCCAAACGAATGAGCGAGACTACCGGTTACGAAGCCAGAACGATACATCGTATGCTGGAATTGAACGGGAGTATAGACGGTATGGCAGGGTTTGCCAGAAATGCGGAATATCCTCTGGAAACAGATGTTGTTATTATTGATGAAATGTCGATGGTAGACGTGAATTTGATGTATGCATTGTTAAAAGCCATTGCGCCGGGGACCAGACTGATTCTTGTGGGGGATGTAAACCAGCTGCCGAGCGTAGGACCGGGAAATGTGTTAAAAGACATCATCGACGCCAATGTATTTCCCGTCGTAAAGCTAAACAGGATTTTCCGACAGGCTGCAAAAAGCGACATTGTGCTGAATGCTCACAAAATTAACGCGGGAGAGCAGGTGCTCTTAGATAATAAAAGCATGGATTTTTTCTTTCTGAAAAGGTACGATGCCGATGTGGTGATTGGCGTTGTAATTCAGTTGATTGCCCAAAAGCTTCCGAAATTTGTGGATGCATCGCCTTTTGACATTCAAGTGCTTACCCCGATGAAAAAGGGATTGCTTGGCGTGGAACGTTTGAATGGGATTTTGCAGCAATACCTGAATCCGAAATCGGATGACAAAAAGGAGCGCGAGCACGCCGGACGCGTTTTCCGGGAAGGCGATAAGGTCATGCAGACGAAGAATAATTATCAGCTGGAATGGGAAGTCAGGAGCCGGTATGGCATTGCGACAGACAGAGGATTGGGCGTGTTTAACGGTGATATGGGTGTGATCCGTGAAATCAATGCGTATGCTGAGACGGTTACGGTGGAGTTTGATGAGGGCCGTATGGTAGAATACGGCGTCAAAGATATGGATAATCTGGAGCTTGCGTATGCGGTAACCATTCATAAATCACAGGGATCGGAATATCCTGCGGTAGTGATTCCGCTTTTAAAAGGGCCGATGATGCTGATGAACAGAAATTTGCTTTATACGGCGGTTACCAGGGCCAAAAAGTGCGTTGCTTTGGTTGGAGATGAAAATACGTTTGAATTTATGGTTCGGAACGAAAAGTGTCAGAGAAGATACTCCGGGCTTTGTGAGGAAATAAAAAGAACGAATGATTAGAAAAAATTTTATAAAATGTTTGAAAGGCCTCCGCCGGATCGATGAGAAAATATTAGACCTTTTGTATCCTCCCCGATGCCCCATATGCGACAAAGTAACGCTTCCGGAGGATAGAATATGTCCGGAATGCAGAAAAAAGATACATATCGTATCGGAACCGGTGTGCATGAGGTGCGGCAAGCCCTTGTCAAACCAGAGAAAAGAATATTGTTTTGACTGTGAAAGCAGAAGTTATAACTTTACACAGGGAAAAGCGCTGTGGGTATATGGAAAACTGGAAAAAGCCTCTATTTACCGTTTCAAATATCAAAACAAACGGGAATATGCAAAAATATATGCCTCGGAACTGACGCAGCGTTATGGAACATGGATCAGAAACAGAAAAATTCAGGCCATTATTCCAATTCCCCTGCATAAAAGCAGGAAAAAGAAGAGAGGCTATAACCAGGCTGAAATTCTTGCCAAAGAGATGGGAAAAATCCTTGGGATACCGGTTTATGCGAATCTTTTAGTGCGGGTGCGTGATACAAAGCCGCAGAAAACGCTGGATGAAGCGGAGAGGAAAAATAACCTGAAAAGGGCTTTTAAAATGTCAGAAAATATTGTACAATTAAAATATATTCTTTTGGTAGATGATATATATACAACAGGCAGTACATTAGATGCGGCCGCAGCCGTTTTAAAAGCTGCGGGTGCGCTGCAGGTGTATACCTGCTGCATTAGCATAGGAAAAGACTATTAGGAGGGGTTTAAATGGACGTAAGGAGCTGTAGGAACTGTGGGAGGTTGTTCAATTATATTCAGGGACAGCCGATCTGCGCGGCGTGTAAGCAGAAGATGGAGGATAAATTCATAAAAGTAAGAGATTACATACGTGTGAACGAGTCGGCTTCTATGAAGCAAATATCCGAGGAAAACGATGTAACCGTGAAACAAATAAAACAGTGGGTACGTGAGGAGAGGCTGACTTTCTCATCAAAATCTGTCGTTGGAATCGAATGCGAAAATTGTGGGGCAATGATACGGACGGGGCGTTTTTGCGACAAATGTAAAAACAATATGGCGACGAATCTGAAGCAGATGTATGCAATGCCTGCAGTAGCGGAAGATTCCGGCAAGCGGGAACGGGATAAAGACCGTATGCGCTTTTTAGATAAAACATGATAATGGCAAACAGGAAAAGACGGTATTAACCGTCTTTTTTGTGAAAAACTTTGCATTTAAAGCGTTGTATGTTATACTATTCACAAGTATGCAATTTGAAAAATATTATGGGGGATATTATGTTAAACCAGGAACGTGTAGGTGAAATGACGAAGCTGGCGATTTTTGACCGGAATGAAGGCCAGAGGTGTAAGCCGATGATTCAGTATTTTCGTACGGATTATATTGCAAAAGAGATGTTGAAGAGTTTTATTATGGGTACAATCGCTTTTTTTCTGTTGGCTGTAATATGGGGGTTGTATTATACGGAGGATTTGATTGAGCAGATCAATTTCATAGACATCCGGCAGATTGCTGTCAAAGGCATCCTGTGTTATGGGGCATGTATGGGCGTATACCTTCTCATTACGTACATTGTATATTATGTCAGATATACAAAAGGGCGGCATGAGGTGAAAAAGTACTATATGCATTTGAAAAAGGTTAACAGGCTTTACCGGGAAGAAGAACAGGTATAGGCTGTAACTGCCAAACAGACAGGAGGGATAAGAGTTGACAGGTTTATTGGAGATAAAAGAAAAAATCAAAACTATATACGGAAGATTTGATATATATCTGAATCCATTATTCAAATTTATCATTGCGGTATGTGTTTTTTCGATTATAAATGGAAATATTGGTTATATGAGGAAATTGGACAGCCTTCCGGTGATATTGGTGTTGTCGCTGGTTTGCTCCGTATTTCCGGTGAATGTTACGATTCTTGTTTCAGCGGCAGTGATATTGCTGCATTTGTATGCATTGTCTCTGGAAGTGGCGGTTGTCGCCGGCGGATTGTTTTTCCTGATCGCGTTATTGTATTTTCGTTTTGCGCCCAGAGACGGCATTTATACGCTGTTGACGCCGATTTGTCTGCATTTTAATCTGGGGCCGGTTATGCCGATGGCCGTTGGACTGACAGGAAAACTATATTCGTCTATATCAGTGGCGTGCGGAACAGTAGTTTGGTTTTTCCTGGACGGAGTCAAACAGAATGATTCGGCTTTGGGCAGCAGCAGTGAGGATGTTGCAATCACATCTAAGTTTATGGCAATACTAAATCAGCTTATGGAAAATAAAGAAATGTATCTGGTTCTTTTTTCATTTGTGCTGGTAACGGTTATCGTGCTGATTATACGCAGCCTTTCGATTGATTATGCATGGACGGCGGCAATCATAATCGGCGGATTGGTAAATTTTATAGTTTTGTTTGCCGGTTATGTTTTGCTGGAAATACAGGGCAAGGTGATGGGACTTGTCATTGGATCTTTGGTTTCTTTGGTTGTGGCGCTGATTTTGGAATTCTTTTTATTTCATCTGGATTATTCCCGGACGGAGCGGGTGCAATTTGAAGATGACGAGTATTATTACTATGTCAAAGCAGTTCCTAAAATGTATGTAGCGGTGAAAGAAAAGCAGGTAAAGACAATTAACGCCAAAAACAGCAAAAAAAACGTAAGGAAAAGGCCATCAGGAAATAGAAGAGAAGACTGAAAACAGACAGAAGGGAAGTGGAACGGGTGGAGCATATGCTGTCGATGTTTAGTATATTTAAAGAAAAATACCTGACATGGATAGATCTGCCGGTGATAACTGTTATTGATATTGTTGAAATTATAATCATTGCGTTTTTATTTTATACGATTTTAGTCTGGATTAAGAGCACAAGGGCCTGGATGTTGTTTAAGGGCCTGATGGTCATTTTGATTTTTGTGCTGATTGCCGCTGTATTTCAGATGAGCACGATATTATGGCTTGCTGAAAAAACGCTTAATGTAGGCGTTATCGCGCTCGTGATTATTTTTCAGCCGGAGCTTCGGCGTGCGTTGGAGCAATTGGGCAGAAAAAATTTCTTAAAAGGCGTGGCGGCGATCGACTTTGGTAAAGAACAGGTGGAAGCTCTTAGCGAAAAGACAATGAACGAAATCATCCGTGCCTGTTTTGAAATGGGAAAAGTAAAGACGGGGGCTTTGATTGTAATTGAAGACACTGTGATACTTTCAGAATATGAAAGGACAGGGATCGCAATTGATGCACTGGTGTCCAATCAATTATTGCTTAATATATTTGAGAAGAATACGCCGCTGCATGACGGTGCGATAATCGTGCGTGGCAACAGGGTAATATCTGCGACTTGCTATCTGCCCCTTTCTGACAATATGGGGTTAAGCAAGGAGCTTGGAACCAGACATCGGGCGGCAGTTGGGATCAGTGAAGTCAGTGATTCCCTTACAATTGTAGTATCAGAGGAGACGGGCGGAATTTCGGTTGCAATGGAAGGCAGACTGATTCGAGGCCTGGATCAGGAAGGATTGCGAAAGCAGCTGAAGGTTTTGCAGAAGTACGAGTCGGATACGAAACGGAAAGGCATACTGAAAAGGAGGCTGAAAAATGCTAAACAGGATAATCAGGCGGATCACAAATAATTTCGGCCTTAAAATTCTTGCGGTGATATTTGCCAGTGTGCTTTGGCTTGTAGTTGTCAATATTGACGATCCGAATACGACAAGAACGTTTTCGGCGTCTGTCTATATTGAAAACAGCGATTATCTTTCGGGTCTTGGCAAGTATTATGAGGTTATAAATAACAGTAATACGGTAACTTTCAAGGTGAGCGGCAAACGGTCTTATCTGGAACGCATGAGCAATGCCGATTTTAGAGCGGTGGCTGATTTAGAGACGATTGAGAATCTTGAGCGCGTTCCCATTGAGATCATGGTACAACGTTACAGCGGTTCTGTTACGGTGATAAATAAGACGTATTATCTGGAGCTGGAAGTGGAAGATTTAATATCCAAACCGTTTATGATTACGGTTCAGACAGACGGAGAAGTGGCTGAGCGTCATGCACTGGGAGAAACCAGCGCGTCTCCGACCCTGCTTCGCGTCTCCGGACCGGCATCCGTTGTAAACACGATTGATAAAGCGGTTGCGACAGTAGACGTGGAAGGTATGTCGCAAGATGTGACAGACAGTGTGATTCCTGTTTTATATGATAAGGAAGGCAACGAAGTAGATACCAAAGAACTGTCTTATAATATTCAGAATGTAATGGTGTCGATGCAGATTTTAGACACTAAGGATGTGACTTTAAATTTCCAGACGACAGGAACATTGCCGGACGGTTATGAATATGTTGGTATAGAATACAAACCACAGACGGTTTCGGTCAAAGGAACGGCGGCTGTTTTAAATACGGTCAACAGCATAACAGTGCCCAGGGAGGTTTTAAATCTGACGGATGCAACGGGTGATATAGAGAAGGATGTGGACATTTCTTCCTATCTGCCGGAGGGAGTTTCTCTGGTCAACAGTAAGGATGCCAAAATTTCCGTTGTGGTAAAAGTGGAGAAGCATGAGCGGCGGAAATTTGAGATGCCGACGGCGAATATTACGGTAAGTAACCTGCCTGGCAGGTATGATGTGAAGTTTTCTCAGGAAACGGTAAAAGTGGAAATTGAAGGACTGGCTTTGGAGCTGGATGTGCTGGATGAGAAGGAACTTACCGGAAGCATTGATGTGAGTGGAATGACAGAGGGGGAACATACCGTAAATCTGGATCTGAATCTGGACAGCAAATTCAAACTGGTAAAGAATGTTACGGTTACGGTTGAAATTGTATCTGCGGGAAGCGGTTCAAGTTCAGAATCAGATAAAAATACGTCGGATAATGATGCCAATAAAGATGATTCTCAAAAAACAGATACAAAGAAACCGGAGGAATAGAATAATCAGGATTCAGGGTAGGAGGCCTTTTAAAAATGAGCAGAATGTTTGGTACGGATGGAGTGCGCGGAGTAGCGGGGATGGAGCTTACCATTGAGCTTGCGATGAAATTGGGGCAGGCGGGAGCTTATGTACTTACGAAGGAACAGGCTCATCAGCCTACCATTATAGTGGGGTGTGACACCAGAATTTCCGGAGGGATGCTGGCAAATGCTCTGATGGCGGGAATATGTTCCGTAGGCGCAAATGCGATTTACGTTGGGGTTGTCCCAACGCCGGCAATTGCATATCTGACGAAGAAGCACAAAGTAGATGCGGGAGTTGTGATTTCCGCGTCGCATAATCCGATGGAATTTAACGGAATCAAATTTTTTAACGGAGAGGGATATAAGCTTTCCGATCAGCTGGAGGATGAGATAGAGGCTCTGATCTTAAACAATATGAAAGACGTGCCCATACCTACGGGTAGCGGCGTAGGAAAGATTGAGTATCGTTTTGATATAAGAGAAGAGTACATTGCATTCGTAAAAAAGCAGGTTCCGCTTGATTTATCCGAACTTAAAATTGTGGTTGACTGCGCAGAAGGGGCGGCCTATGATACGTCCGTAAAAGCGCTGCAGGGATTAGGGGCCAATTTGGTGGCAATTCATACGCATCCGGATGGAACGAATATCAATGCAAACTGCGGTTCTACGCACATGGAAGAACTCAAGGCGCGTGTGGTTTATGAAAAAGCTGATGTTGGAATAGCATTTGACGGAGACGCTGACCGGATGCTGGCAGTGGATGAAAAAGGAAATATGATAGACGGCGACCAGATTATGGCAATTATCGGAAATCATATGAAGCAGTGCGGAAAGCTGAAGAAGGACACCATCGTAGTTACCGTTATGACAAACCTGGGATTTACGCTGATGGGGGAACGGGAAGGAATTCATATTGAGAAGACAAAAGTGGGCGACAGGTATGTGCTGGAACATATGAAAGAAAACGGTTATAACCTGGGCGGTGAACAGTCGGGGCATATTATCTTTCTGGATAATAATACGACGGGAGACGGACTTTTAAGCGCGCTTTATCTTCTCAAGGTTATGGTTGAAACCAAAAAGAAGCTGTCCGAACTTTCAGAAATTATGGAAGCGCTTCCACAGGCGCTGGTAAATGCTAAGGTGCCGAATCACAAAAAAGAACATTACATGGAATATTCAGAAATTGCGGAGGCCATCAGGGAGATTGAGGCAAAATTTAACGGAGAAGGAAGGGTCTTAATCCGGCCGTCCGGCACGGAGCCGATGGTTCGTGTTATGATTGAAGGAAAAGATCAGAATACAATAGAGAAAGAGGCAAAGCGGTTAGCGGAATTGATTACGAATACGATGCTTTGATATTGGAGGAAATTAATATGGTAAGTCAGAAAGTTACAATTAAAAACCCAACCGGCCTGCACTTGCGGCCGGCAGGGATTCTTTGCCAGGAGGCGATGAATTTTAAGTCCCTGATTACCTTTAATTACAGAGGAAATACGGCAAATGCGAAAAGCGTTTTGAGCGTGCTTGGGGCTTGCATTAAGTCAGGCGATGAAATTGAGCTTGTATGTGACGGTGAAGATGAAGAGACGGCGCTTGCGTCTTTGGTTAAGCTGATTCGTGACGGATTTGGCGAATAGGGGGATTTCCGTAAAATATGCATAAGTTAAGCAGGAAAAACCGAATTGAAATAGCAGCGCTGACCGTTATTTTTATTGTTGCGGCTGTGCTTGTTTACAAGACTACAATTTTGACGCGTATGATGCTTCCAAGAACCGCAACGCAGGTAAGTGCAGAGGAAGAATATGAATATATGCTTTCGGACGGAGATCATCTGGAACAAACGTTTGTATATCCATTGGATGAGCTGTTGAGTGCGGGGATTCGAATTTCTATGGACGAAGACGCATGGAAAAGGCTATTGAAAGAGGACAAGAAAAGAGATCTTGGAACCTTGCGCTTAAAAATTCTGGATGCGGAAAAGAATATGGTAATGTCGGCGGATTACGCCGTATGCGTGTTGGCGGACGGTCAAAACCTTGTGGCTTCTTTTTCAGGAACGCAGACAGGATGGGCGGATCATCCGCTTACGATTGTACTGGATGCGGAAAATATTCATGAAGACGTTAAACTGGCGATCGGGTATACAACGAACAGTGTTGCTGGCGCACAGTTAAGCATCAATGGAGAAAGCGAAGATTTCACGCTCAACATACAGACTGCGGACCGGCAGTTTCTCTATTGGAAATCGTGGGGAGCGTTTGGCGCGGTTTTAGTCTATATTTTACTTCTTGGAACATATTTGTCTCTTGCGGTATTCCGTATGAAGCCGGAAAAGGTATTTCTGGTTACAGGAGGAATGCTTGCTCTGATTTATATGCTTCTTTTGCCGCCGCTTTCCGTTCCGGATGAGGAGGTGCATCTGAAACAGGCATATGAATATACCAGCCGGATCATGGGAAGAGAGGCGTCCAAACACGGAACCGTAGTTATGGACAAAGAAGACTTTCATGCGATGCAGATGTTTGAGACAACCCCCTCTCTGCCGGAATACGACAGATTAAAAGATGAAATTTTAAAATCAGGGCGTGAGAGCGGAACAATCGAAATACCGCATACCGATACGCGGGCGCCGGCGGTAGTTTATGTGCCGGGAATGATTGGAATCTTGTTGGGACGCATTTTGGGATTGAATGGGATACTGGTTATTTATCTGGGAAGAATATGTTCCATACTGTTTTATCTGATGACGATGTACTGGTTTATCCGCCTGGCAAATTTTGCCAGGAGTGCGGCGTTTGTCATTGCGGTTCTGCCGATGACGGTCCAGCAGTGCTGCTCTTATTCGTATGACTCGGTTGTGATTGAGTTTGTGTTCTTATATTTAGCGTTATTGTTCCGCCTGATTTATGAGAAACAGGCTATAAAGAGATCCCAGATCGCTGCGTATGCGCTTTTTATGATTTTATTATCTGTCTGTAAAGGCGGAATGTACATGCCGCTGTGTCTGCTTACGCTTCTGATTCCGGAAGATAGGTTTTACGGCCGGAAGAAAAAGATTATTTTTACAGGATGTATGGCGGCTGCCGCAGTCGCGGCATTTTTAACGACTGCGTTAAGAAACGTTTTATATGTAGTAAATCCTACTGCGCAACAGACGGCGGACGCATATCTGGCGGGTGAGAATTATGGCGTGGCAGGATTGCTGGCGGATCCCATGGAGTTTATCCTTTTGTCTGTCAGAACGCTGTTTTTGTCGGGATCCACATTTTTGGAGAATATGTTTGGGTCGCAGCTTGGGTGGCTGGATATAAATGTATCAAGAATCGTCGTTTATGGAATGCTGTTATTGATAGGGTTATCCATACTGCAAATGGAAAACGGCAGCTCTTACAGCAGTTTATCCGTGACCATTCGACAGAAGAGGATGTTTCTGCTTGTGATCCTTCTTTCGGCTGCAATGGTTTTTGCGACCATGTTTATCAGCTGGACGCCGAGAGAATCAACGGAAATTTTTGGGATACAGGGCAGATATTTTCTTCCCCTTTTACCGCTTGTTCTTATGCTGTTTCATGGAAAAAGCATAACAATAAAAAAGGACATCAGCAGAAAGATTATGTTTTCTGCCGTATGTCTGCAATGTGTTGCGATTTATGACATATTGCTTTCATTAGAGAGGATACTATGAAAAAACTGGTTATAATTCCTGCATACAATGAGCAGGGAGGAATTGAAAAAACAGTGCAGGATGTGTTGAAATATGCGCCCGATTTTGATTACGTCATTATCAATGACTGTTCGGTGGACGATACGCTTGAAGTTTGTAGAAAAAATAATTTTCATGTGATCAACCTTCCGGTGAATCTTGGAATCGGCGGGAGCGTTCAGACCGGATATGTTTACGCCTGGAGAAACGGCTACGATATTGCCGTGCAGTTTGACGGCGACGGGCAGCACAACGCCGCATATTTAAATGTTCTGGCGGACAAGCTGATAAAAGAAAATCTGGATATGGTAATTGGATCAAGATACATCAAAAAAGAAGGGTTTCAGTCTTCCGGAATTCGCAGACTTGGCATTCGGTATTTCACTGCATTGATTCGGCTGATAACGGGCAAAAAGATTACGGATCCCACTTCCGGCATGCGCATGGCGGGGCGGGATGTAATCGAAATCTATGCGAAAAATTATCCGAGAGATTATCCTGAGCCGGAAAGCGTTGTTACAATTTTAAAAGAAGGGAAAAAAGTAGAAGAAGCGCCTGTGCAAATGAATGCAAGAACAGAAGGCATTTCTTCCATTTCCCCGAGAAAATCTGTTTATTATATGATCAAAGTGTCTCTGGCCATTTTGATTGCGGCAATTCGGGGGTAGAAAATATGAGCTTGAAAATACAAATTATTGTGGCAGTTTTAATTGTAACTGCTTTGGCCGGGATTGCCAATATGGTTCGAAAAGGGACGCTGGATATAAAGTTTGCCTTATCCTGGATCATGGTGGGCGGTATGGTTCTTATTTTGGATTTGTTTCCGGGCAGTATGAGTTATCTGGTGCATTTGCTGGGGATAGAGCTGCCGGTAAATATGATGTTTTTCTTTGGTTTTTGTTTTACGCTGTTTTTGGTTTTTACGTTGACGGTAAAAGTTTCAAGACAGTCGGAGCAGATCAAGCGGCTGACGCAGGAAGTGGGGCTGCTGGAAGAAAGAATGGCGTCCCCTGCGGGTATCCCTTTATGCCATTCGGCAAAAAATATGAAACACCCTGCGGGTATCCCTGCATGCCATTCGGCAAAAAATATGAAACACCCTGCGGGTATCCCTGCATGCCATTCGGCAAAAAATATGAAAGGAGAAAATATCAAGGAAGACGATGAATAGTGACATAGGTGGTGACGCGAATAGTCATACGAAAAAAGTTCAGATTTTAATGTCAACTTATAATGGGGAGGAGTATGTCAGGGAACAGTTGGACTCTATTTTAGCGCAGAATTATCCTGATGTAGATATTTTAATCCGTGATGACGGATCCAATGACGATACGTTTGTAATTTTAAAAGAATACGAAGAAATGCATCAGAATATTCGGGCATATCAGGGGGAAAATATAGGAGTGAACAGAAGTTTTTTTGAGCTTCTGCGAAAGAGCAATGTTTCCGCCTCTTACATAGGGTTTTGTGACCAGGATGATTACTGGCTGCCTGAAAAAATTGAGAAGGCAGTGGAACAGTTGGAGCGTATGGATGGGCCGGCGCTCTATTGCAGCGCCAAAACGCTGGTAGATGAAAATCTGGAGCGTATGGAAAGCCAGCAGAACTCTCATGTAACTCCCGGATTTGGCAATGCTGTGATTGAAAGTATTTGTTCCGGCTGTACAACGCTTATGAATCGTGAGCTTGTGGACATTATAATTGAACGATTGCCGGAAGACGTCATCCATCACGATTGGTGGTGCTACATGGCTGCGACCTATCTTGGCAGTATGTACTACGATGAGAATTCCTATATTTATTACCGCCAGCACAGAGGAAATGAAGTTGGGGCGAGCGGTTCCGCCATTGCCATGATCAAGGC
Organism: uncultured Lachnospiraceae bacterium; assembly: GCA_910586725.1. GTDB lineage: Bacteria > Bacillota > Clostridia > Lachnospirales > Lachnospiraceae > Roseburia_B. The sequence continues at coordinate 22,300 of CAJUJL010000005.1, forward strand.
GAAGGCAAGGGATTTAAAAAAGCGTCATGGCGATTTGAAGAAACAGTTGTCTGATTTCAGACGTTTTTATCATACAAAACCACAAAAAGATGAGTTGGTAGACGCGATTTTGACGGCAGAAAAATTTCCAGGACGGTTTACCATTCTTTTTGACCGGCGCTGGTACCGCCAGAGCGGTCTGGATAATTGGGTGGTAAGAGGATTGTTTTTATTAAATCGTATGTTATAAAGGAGAATAGATGAATGAAAAAAATACTGATTACCGGCTGCAACGGGCAGCTTGGAAGAGCGCTTAATCAAGAATATACCAGGGAAGAAGCGGAGTTTATCAATACGGATGTAGTGGGAGGAGAAGGCGTAATTTCTCTGGACATTACGGACGTGGACGCGGTTGTTGCCCTGGCGATGCAGGAAAAGCCGGACGTAATCATCAACTGCGCCGCGCATACAAATGTGGACGCCTGTGAAAGCCAGTGGGATCTGGCGTATCAAATCAATGCGATTGGAGCGCGGAACTTAAGCATTGCGGCGCAATTGACGTCCGCTAAGCTGATCCATGTATCCACAGACTATGTATTTCCGGGGACTTCGCCAGAGCCGCTGACGGAGTTTGACGAGGTTGGTCCAATCAGCGCTTATGGAAAGACGAAGTGGGAGGGAGAGAAATTTGTAAAAGAATTTGCGCCCAAACATTTTATTCTGCGTACGGCATGGCTGTATGGAGACGGGAAAAATTTTGTGAAAACGATGTTAAAGCTTTCGGAAACCCGTGATGAGATTACGGTTGTGGACGATCAGTTTGGCTCTCCGACAAGCGCTGCGGAGCTTGCGAAAATGATCCATTTCCTGGAGCCGACGAATAATTTTGGCACTTATCATGCGACTTGCGAGGGACAGTGCAGCTGGGCGGATTTTGCGGAAGAAATTTTCCGGCTGGCGGCGAAGGCGACAACCGTAAAGCGCGTTACGACGGAAGAATACAATTCTCCCGCGAAGCGGCCGGCGTATTCTGTTTTGGATAATTATATGCTGCGTCTGGCGGCCGGCGGCGCATTTCAAATGGCAGACTGGAAAGACGCTTTGAATGTATATATGAAGGAGATTTTATGAGGCCTCTGGTAAGCGTATGTATTCCGGCGTACAACAATGCCGCGTATATCAAGGAAACGATTGATTCCGTTTTAAATCAGACGTATTCCAATCTGGAATTGATTATCTGCGACGATAAGTCGAAGGACGATACGGTGCAGGTAATTGAAAGTATTCACGATGACCGTATGAAATTATATAAAAATGAGAAGAATCTTGGTATGTCCGGCAATTGGAACCACTGTTTGTCAAAATGCAGGGGAGAATTCATCAAGTTAATATGCGCCGACGATATACTCGCCAAAAACTGTCTGGAAAAAGAGGTGGAAGCGTTGATTAGCCATCCTACGGCTGTTTTGGCGGAAAGTGACACAAGATTGTTTGATTTGAACGGAAAACAGAAGGGTTTTTATAAAAGATATAAGACCAGCGGACTGACGGATGGCAAAACGATTGCCAGGGCCGGATTTTTTGTAAAAAACTATTTTGGCGCGCCTCTTGCGAACACTTTTCGCAGAAGCGCATTGGAAAAGACAAGTGGATTTGACACCTGGTACACGTATATTTTAGATTATGATTTTTGGGTGCAGCTTGCATGCATGGGAGATGTTTATATCATCCATGAACCGCTGAATTATTTTCGGGTACGCAATGATTCCAATACCGGAAATGTTATGGCGGGAGATAAGACCGAAGAATATGTAAAGGAGCATATCCATTTGGTCCATAAATTTAAAGAGGAGCTGCATTTGTCGGAAGCGGACATTAAAAAAAGCATTCGCATCCGCAAATTACGTAATTTTGCGGCAGGAATCTACTTAAAGCTTTTTGTGAGAAAGTAAATATGTCAAAACTTGTATTTTCTGGTATATAATGCTATAATACTTTATCTATGGGAAAGAGCAGCTTTTTGTTTTTTCCGGAAATGAAAAGGAGGAAGCTCATTGATGAGAACCTATTTGGTAACCGGAGGAGCAGGTTTTATCGGCTCCAACTATATTCATTATATGTTTCGTAAGTATGGCAGCAGCATACGCATTATCAATGTCGATGCACTGACTTATGCAGGAAACCTGGAAAATTTAAAAGATATTGAAGATCAGGATAACTATACATTTATCAAAGCGGATATTACAGACGCGGATGCGATCCGCAAAATTTTCGCCGACAACGACATTGACCGCGTTGTGCATTTCGCAGCGGAAAGCCATGTGGACAGAAGCATCAAGGATCCGGAAATCTTCGTAAAGACAAACGTGCTTGGCACTGCTGTGATGTTAAACTGCGCCAGAGCGGCCTGGGAGATGCCGGACGGTTCGTTTCAGGAGGGCAGAAAGTTTCTGCATGTTTCTACGGACGAAGTATACGGATCGCTGGAAGAAGATGGAGGCTATTTTTATGAAACAACGCCCTATGCCCCGCACAGCCCTTATTCCGCAAGCAAGGCATCTTCGGATTTTCTTGTAAAAGCATATATCGACACATATCATTTTCCGGCGAATATTACGAATTGCTCCAACAACTACGGTCCGTATCAGTTTCCGGAAAAGCTGATTCCTCTGATTATCAACAATGCGCTTCATGGCAGAAAGCTTCCCGTTTATGGAGACGGTAAGAATGTCCGCGACTGGTTATATGTGGACGATCATGCCAAAGGAATTGATATGGTTATGGAACAGGGCCGCCTGGGCGAGACTTATAATATTGGCGGACACAATGAGAAGCAGAATATCGAAATTGTCCATATCATCATAGACACCCTTTTGGAAATGCTTCCGGAAAATGATGACAGAGGAAAACTTGTAAGCAAAGATTTGATTACTTATGTGGAAGACCGGAAAGGCCATGACAGAAGGTATGCGATTGCGCCGGATAAGATCAGAGCAGAAATTGGCTGGGAACCGGAGACGATGTTCAAAGAAGGCATCCGCAAAACAATCGCGTGGTTTTTTGAACATGAAGACTGGATGGAGAATGTGACCAGTGGAGATTATCAGAAATACTATGAAGAGATGTACGCAAATAAATAAATTACAGCAGAAAGAAGGGAAAAGGCAAATTCCCTTCTTTCTTGCGCCATGAGAGGAGTAAGAGATGAAAGGAATTATTTTGGCGGGAGGCTCGGGAACGCGCCTTTATCCGCTGACAAAAGCGATCAGCAAGCAGATTATGCCGATTTATGATAAACCCATGATTTATTATCCCTTATCCACATTAATGCTGGCGGGAATTCGCGAGATTTTAATTATCTCTACACCCAGAGACCTGCCGGTGTTTCAGGAGCTTTTGGGTACGGGAGAACAGCTGGGAATGTCTTTTTCCTATGCTGTTCAGGAAGTTCCAAGAGGACTTGCCGATGCTTTTATCATTGGCGCGGACTTTATTGGAGACGATGCGGTCGCGCTTGTGCTGGGAGATAATATCTTTTACGGACAGAGCTTTTCTAAGGTTTTAAAAAATGTTGCGGAACGCACCCAAAGCCAGCCCGGAGCGACGATATTCGGATATTACGTCAGAGATCCGAGAGAGTACGGCGTGGTGGAATTTGACGAAAGCGGCAAGGTTTTGTCAATTGAAGAAAAGCCGGAGAAACCAAAGTCCAATTATGCAGTGCCGGGACTTTATTTTTATGATAACGACGTTGTGGAAATTGCCAGAAACGTCAAACCTTCCGCAAGAGGGGAAATTGAAATTACGAGCGTCAACAATGAATACTTAAACCGGGGAACGCTTTGCGCCGAGACGCTTGGGCGTGGATTTGCGTGGCTGGATACGGGAAGTCATGACATGCTTCTTGCGGCTGCGGATTTCGTATCGGCATTTCAGAAACGCCAGGGTCTTTATATTTCCTGTATTGAAGAAATTGCATACAAACGGGGATTTATTGGGAAAGAACAGCTGATCAGCCTGGCACAGCCGTTGCTGAAAACTGAATATGGGCAGTATCTGACAGAAGTTGCGGAAGGATTGTAAAAAGAGGAGACGAAGGATATGGGAAAAATAAATGTTATGACAGACTGCAATGGAATTGCGGGATTAAAAGTAATTGAACCGACTGTGTTTGGAGATGAACGCGGATATTTTGTGGAAACTTACAACTATAACGACTTTAAAGACGCCGGTATTGACTGCGTCTTTGTGCAGGACAATCAGTCGGCGTCCAAAAAAGGAGTGCTCCGCGGCCTTCACTTCCAGATCCATTATCCGCAGGACAAGCTGGTGCGCGTGATTCGGGGAGAAGTTTTTGACGTTGCGGTCGATTTGAGAGAGGGCTCTGAAACGTTTGGCAAGTGGTTTGGCGTTGTGCTTTCCGAAAAGAATAAAAAGCAGTTTTTTGTGCCGAAGGGATTTGCGCATGGATTTGTGGTATTAAGTGATTATGCCGAATTTTGTTACAAAGTGACGGATTTTTATCATCCGAACGATGAGGGCGGACTGCTGTGGAAAGATCCGGACATTGGAATTGATTGGCCGATGCCAGACGGCATGACAGAAGAAGATTTGACGTTGTCCGACAAGGATAAAATCTGGGGCGGCATCAGGGAGTATATTGCCGAACGGTCCAGGTAAGAGGAATATCTATGAAATCATCTAAGAAAAAGAGCGCGCTGCGCGCGGACGCTGTCGCGGCAGGTTCCAGGCAGAGGCGCCAGGGATTGACTGTGGCGGCGGTTTATGAAAGCAGAAAGCTGATTGCCCGTCTGTCCGTCAACGACTTTAAAACGAAATTTGCAGGTTCTTATCTTGGAATCATATGGGCTTTTATCCAGCCGGTCATTACCATATTGGTGTACTGGTTTGTATTTGAGAAAGGATTTAAGCCGGCCCCGGTAAACAATGCGGCCGGTGTTACCGTGCCGTTTGTGCTTTGGCTTACGGCCGGAATGGTTCCGTGGTTTTTCTTCAGCGATGCGCTAAACGGCGGGACAAGGGCGCTTCTGGATTATTCCTATCTGGTCAAAAAAGTAGTGTTCCAGATTGACATACTGCCCGTTGTGAAAGTAGTTTCGGCAGTGTTTGTACACCTGTTTTTCCTGACGTTTGCCGTATTCTTGTATGCGTTATACGGATACTATCCCGATTTTTATACGCTGCAGATCATCTACTATTCGTTCTGCCTGTTTTTTCTGGTTTTGGGAATGACATATTTCACCAGCGCCGTCGTCGTGTTTTTCCGGGATTTAAACCAGGTGATCAACATTGTGCTTCAGGTAGGAGTGTGGGTAACGCCGATTATGTGGAATATGGATACGATGGACATCAGTCCGGCGCTGAAAGGCATTTTAAAACTGAATCCTCTTTATTATATTGTGCAGGGCTATCGCGACGCTTTTATCGGCAAAACGGCTTTTTGGGAGCACATGGAACTGACGCTTTATTTTTGGGGATTTACGGCGGTAAGCATTTTGCTTGGCGCTTATATATTTAAAAAACTCCGCATGCATTTTGCAGATGTGTTGTAGGAAGGGGTTTCATCAATGAGTGATATTGCAATCAAGGTGGATAAGGTAAGCAAAATCTACCACCTTTATGACCGTCAGCGGGACAGGTTAAAAGATGCGTTGAATCTGACGAAGAAAAAATGCTATAAAGAGCATTTTGCGTTAGACCAACTGGATTTTGAAATAAAAAAAGGCGAAACGGTAGGAATTATCGGAACAAACGGGTCCGGCAAGTCAACAATATTAAAAATCATTACCGGCGTATTAAATCCAAGCGGCGGCGAAGTAGAGGTGGATGGAAGAATTTCTGCGCTTTTAGAGCTTGGAGCAGGATTTAATATGGAGTATACGGGAATTGAGAACGTATATCTGAACGGTACGATGATTGGCTTTACCAAAGAAGAAATCGACGCGCGTCTGGACGATATTTTAGACTTTGCAGACATTGGAGATTTTGTGCACCAGCCGGTAAAAACATATTCATCGGGCATGTTTGTCCGGCTTGCATTTGCCGTAGCCATCAACATTGATCCGGAAATTTTGATTGTGGATGAGGCGCTTTCCGTAGGAGATGTGTTTTTTCAGTCAAAATGTTACCATAAATTTGAAGAATTTAAAAAAATGGGCAAGACAATACTGTTTGTCAGCCATGATTTGGGGAGTATTACAAAATACTGTGACAGAGCAATTCTTTTGAACAAAGGACACAAGCTTTTTGAAGGAACGCCGAAAGAAGCGGTGGATTTGTATAAACGCGTATTGGTGAATCAGCTGGACGACGATGAGGAAACAGGAAGAACGGTCTGGAACCAGAACAACAAGGACGCGCTCTGGCGCAGTACGCTGCCCATTAATCCCGAAGTTTTGGAATACGGAAGCAAGAAAGCAGAGATTGTGGATTTTGCGTTTGTGGACGACCAGGGCAGATACAGCAATGTCATTGAAAAAGGATCCGAGATGACGGTAAAAATGAAAGTGCTTTTTCACGAAGATATTGCAGAACCGATTTTTGCGTTTTCCTTTAAAAACCGGATGGGAATTGAGCTGTGCGGAACAAATACGATGTTTGAAAAAATAGAAATCACCCCAAAAGCGGCCGGGGATATACAGATTATTTCATTTCAACAGAACATGGATTTGCAGGGAGGGGAATATCTGCTGTCGTTGGGCTGCACCGGTTATCCGCATGGAGAATTTACCGTATACCACAGGCTGTACGACGTTTGTAATCTGACCGTAGTATCTACAAAAAATACGGTGGGCTATTATGACATGAATACCCGCATTACGGTGGAGTAAGGGAGATTTGCCATGAATGTTTTTACAGAGTCTTATTTAAGGGGTAATATCGTCGCATGGCTGCCGATTCAAAAAAAAGACAGCGTATGCTATATCGGGGATGGCCGGGATGTTGTCGCGGGCAGACTGCGGGAACTGTCGGATTGCGTCGCGTGTGTGCCGGGAGAAGATGAGATTCCTTCTGGGAGCAGATTTGATTATATTATCAGCCTCTGTTATGTCTCAGGAAAAGGGATGCAGACGTGTTTTGATCATCTAAAAGAGACGGGGGCATTCATTCTGGCGGCCGAAAACGCGTATGGATTAAAATATTTTGCCGGAGCAAAGGAAATCGGTTCCATGAAATATTTTGGCGCGGTGGAAGCGGTGGAAGGATCCGTTGCTTACACAGGGGAAGAGCTTGAGGAGGCCCTTGAAGCGGCAGGCTTTGCATCACAGCAGTTTTATTATCCCTTTCCCGACTGTTATTTTGCAATGAGCATTTATTCCGACGACTATCTTCCCAAACAGGGGGAACTGATTGACCAGATTGGCAATTTTGAAGCGGAAAGGCTCGTGCTATTTGATGAATCAAGGGCTTTTGACGCGTTGCTTGCAAGAGGAAAATTCAGGGAATTTTCCAATTCCTATCTGGTTGTGGCAGGCAAGAAAGATTTTCAGGGAATGATAAACGAAAGAGGAGAGCAGATCTCTTTTGTAAAATTTTCCAATGACCGGGGAGAAGCGCACAATATTAGGACCTTGATTACAAAGTCCAGAGACGGGGCGTTTCATTTGCTGAAAATGGCCGACAGTGAAAAATCCCTTCCCCAGATAGAACATATGAAAAAGACGTATCAGGCGCTTTTGGAATTGTATGCGGACGCGGGATTTGAGATCAACGCCTATACGGAGCGGGAATATGGCGCGGAGTTTGAATTTCTGTCCGGATATACGATGGAAGAGGCGCTGGATCAATATATAAAACAGGGCGAATACGAAAAAGCCGTCGAAAAGATGTTTGCGGTTTTTGATGAAATCCGCGCCTGTAAAAACAAAAAGGAATTTCAGGCGACGCAAGAATTCCAAGAGGTATTTGGGGCGCAGGAGCTGCCCGTTGGCCTTTTGGCCGCCGATGTATGCGATATTGATTTGATTATGCCCAATATTTTGGTGGGAGAAGACGGGAAATGGACCGTTATTGATTATGAATGGTCCTTTCACTTTCCGGCGCCGCTGAATTTTATAATTTACCGCAATATCCGCTATTACGCAGATACGACCGCAGCGCGCAGAGCCTTAAATCCGCAGAGTCTCTATAAAAGAGCGGGGATTTCCGACCAGGAGCTTGCGGCCTATGAAAAGATGGAAGAAGCGTTTCAGTCCTATGTGCTAAACGGACATACGCCCATGCGTCAGCGGTATAAGGAGAGCGGCAAACCGGCGTATCATGTCAGCAGCGTACTGCATGTGATAGACGAGCTTGAGCGCAGACGCGCGCTTCAGATTTATTTTGACAGGGGATGCGGGTTTTGCGAAGCAGATGTGAGGACTTATCACAGTAAGGCCCTGGACGGAACCTATCGTCTGGAAATTCCTGTGGAGGATTCGGTCAGACAGGTTCGGATTGATCCCGGAAGCCAGGCATGTACGGTGCAAATCGACAGACTGGCCTGGAAAGGCAGAAATGACGGGATACTTCCGTTTCTCTGCAACGGACATAAAATGTCAGGAAATACGTATTTGTTTGATACGGACGATCCTAATATTTTACTGGAGCAGCTTCCCGCAGGAGAAAAAACGCTGCAAATTGACATGAGGATTGATTCGATGAATCTTGCCGCGGCGGAATGGATCGCATTGAAGATTGACGCAAAGTACAGGCTGAAAAAAATTCTGAAGAAATAGAGAGGGTTTTATGAAATTAGCATCTTCATTAAAAACCAAACGAATGATCATGTTCTGGTCAAAAATGCTGATCGTGTTTTTGCAGACCGGAATGTATGGATGGCTGTGGTACCATCATTATAAAGACATGATGCCGATTGAATACTGGAGACGGGGAAACTGGGCCATTATCGGTTTATACGGGCTTTTTATTCTTGTATTTTCGAGAGCGTTTGGCTCTTTGAAAGTGGGATATTTAAAGACCTGGGATATTATGTACTCACAGATGCTTACGATTTTATGCGTCAACGGAGTGGCTTATCTGCAGCTTTCCCTGATCAACGGAGACTGGAAATTTTTGGAGAACGCCAGTCCGATGCTTTGGCTAAGTATCCTGGATTTTGGCATCGTGCTGGTATGGGCGTTGTTTATGCGGTGGATTTACGCCATTATCTACCCGCCGCATGAGATGCTGTTAATCTATGGAAAAAACAGTCCAAACGCGATTATCCGAAAAGTGGAATCCAGAAAAGACAAGTATCATATCAAAGAAAAAATCGCTTTGCAGGAAGGAACGGATCTGATCATGAAAAAGATTCTGCAGTATAAAGCGGTTCTGATCGGAGATATTCCGGTGCAGGAGAGGAACACGTTGATTAAGTACTGCTTTGATCAAAACATCCGTTGTTATGGGATACCCAAAATATCCGATATAATGATACGAAATTCGGAAAGCATTGATTTGTTTGATTCGCCGCTTTTGTTATTCCGCAATAACGGACTGACATACCGGCAAATGTTTGTAAAAAGAGCGATGGATCTCGTGTTTTCACTTGTGGGGATACTCCTGGCTTCTCCTATTATGCTTGTAATTGCCGTCTGCATAAAAGCATATGATCATGGTCCCGTATTTTACCGCCAGAAAAGGCAGACGATCGGCGGCAGGGAATTTTATATTTTAAAATTTCGAAGCATGATTGTGGATTCCGAGCGTCATGGAGCCAGGCTTGCGAAGGCGCACGACGACAGGATTACGCCGGTGGGAAAAGTAATCCGCAGACTGCATTTTGACGAGCTTCCCCAGCTGTTTAATATTTTAAAAGGAGATATGGCGTTGGTGGGACCAAGGCCGGAACGCAAGGAGATTACGGAGGAATATTCAAAAGCGATTCCGGAATTTTCCTTTCGGCTGAAAGTCAAAGCGGGACTTACCGGTTATGCACAGGTATACGGCCAGTACAATACGATTCCTTATGACAAATTAAAACTGGACTTAACTTATATCACAAGCTATTCCCTGTGGCTGGATATAAAATTAATGATTTTGACGGTAAAAATACTTTTTCAAAAGGAAAAATCCGCGGGCGTGGATGATGCGCAGAAAACCGCATTGAAATAGAAAAGAGGAAAAATATGATTTCGGTTATTATTCCGGCTTATAATTGCGAACAATATATAGGACAGGCGATTGACTCCGCGTTAGGCCAGACCGTGGATGAGGAGCTTGAAATCATTGTAGTGGACGACGCGTCGAAAGACGGGACGAAAGGGGCCGTACGCGGGAAAAATACGAGTGGAAAAGGGCGTACCATCCGCTGTCACGTCAATGCCTGTAATATGGGCGCAGCAGAATCCAGAAACATCGGGATTCGCATGGCCGCCGGAGAATACATTGCGTTTCTGGACGCAGATGACTGGTGGCAGAAAGACAAATTACAAAAACAGTTGAAATGCATCCGACAAACAGGAGCTCCCCTCGTCTATACGGGCAGAGAGCTGATGCGTTCGGACGGCAGCCCGGCGGGCAAGGTTATAGATGTGCCGGAATCAGCCACATATGAAAGTTTGCTTCGGACAAACTGCATTCCCTGTTCGTCTGTGCTGATGAAGACGGAGATTGCAAGAGAATTTTATATGTGCCACGATGAGCTGCATGAAGATTACATTTTATGGCTGCGCGTCCTGAAACGATACGGCAGGGCCCGCGGCATCAATGAGCCGCTTTTAAAATCAAGGCTGTCCGAAGGAGGAAAGTCCAGAAACAAATTAAAATCGGCGAAGATGCATTACGGCGTTTATAAATATATGGGAATTCCCACATGGAAAGCGGTGGGGCTGTTTATCTGTTACGTGGTAAACGGAATCCGAAAATATAAGTAAATTTTTGACAGAAAATGTAAGCTGTGCTAATATGAAACGATAAAATATCACAATTTGGGGTTTGGAGGAAATCAAGTGAACAGGTTTGTCAATGATGTAAAAAAATATATGGAATACGCAGTATACTCCGCAAAGTCAATGCTGAAAGCGGAAGTGTCAAATTCCCATTTGAGCTGGGCGTGGTGGATACTGGATCCGCTGTTGTTTATGATGGTATATTCGTTTATTTCCGTCGTCGTGTTTGGAAGAAGCGAGAAATACCTTGCCGCATTTATTTTCATTGGCTTATCCAGCTGGAACTTTTTTTCAATTACCATTAAGCAGAGCGTTAAGCTTGTAACGAGAAACAGCGGTATCGTTTCAAAGATTTATATGCCCAAGTATATTCTGATTTTTACCCAGATGATGGTAAATGCTTTTAAGATGACGATTTCTTATATACTTGTCATAGGCGTCATGGTTATTTACCAGGTTCCGGTAACGTACAAAATTGTTTATGTCGTTCCCCTTCTTGTGGCGTTATTTACAATTACGTTTGGAATCAGCGCTCTTTGTCTGCATTTTGGCGTTTTTGTGGAAGATTTATTTAATGTAATCAATATACTGTTAAAGCTTGTATTTTATTTGTCCGGCGTTTTTTATAATATTACGAAGCGTGTGGACCCGCCTTACAGTGATATATTATTGAAATTAAATCCGGTCGCTTATCTGATGCAGTCTATGCGGGAATGCATGATTTACAGCTCGACGCCGGACTTGAAATGGATGTGCATCTGGCTGGCAATTGGATTTTCGCTGTCTGCGATCGGCGTATATGTAATTTACAAATACGAGAACAGCTACGTGAAAGTAATTTAGAGAGGGATTGTTATGGATGAGAAATGCGCAATAGAAATAAAAGATCTGGTTATTCGATACAGGTGTCTGAATAAAATATCCATTCGGAAAAGCCTGTTTAAATTAAAAAAGAGCAATATAGAAATTGTGGAAGCGGTCAGCGGCGTTTCCTGTAAGGTTCCCAAAGGAGAAATCATGGGGATTGTCGGTAAGAACGGAAGCGGCAAATCAACAATGCTGCGCGCAATCGCAGGGATTTTTGCGCCGGATGAAGGTTCGATTGATCTGCATGGACACAATGTTTCCCTGTTATCCATTGGAGTCGGTTTCCAGAAAAACCTGACGGGACGGGAGAATATACTTCTTTCGGGAATGCTGCTTGGATTCACGGAGCAGCAGGTTCGTTCGAAAACAGATGAGATTATCGAATTTTCAGAGCTGGGCAAATTTATTGACCGCCCTGTTAAGACATATTCAAGCGGTATGTATTCCAAACTGGCGTTTTCCATAACGGCCGTGCTGGAAGCGGAAATTATGCTGATAGATGAAGTTTTAAGCGTTGGAGACGCCAAATTCAAAAAGAAGAGTTTTCGGAAAATGAAAAGCCTGATTAACGATTCGAACCGTACCGTTATAATCGTATCCCACAACAACGAAACGATCCGTAAGCTGTGCAATACGGTGCTCTGGCTTCATGACGGTAAGGTGAAAATGCAGGGAAAGACGGAAGACGTGCTTCCGCATTATGAAGAATTTATGGCATAGCGGGGAGTGGAGCGGTGACGGATGAAACGAGAAAAAAGCTTCAAAAAGAAATATTTGATATTTTTCTGGAAGTAAAACGCGTATGCGAAGAACTGGACATACCATATTTTATTATGGGCGGCACGGCGCTGGGGGCGGTGCGCCACGGAGGGTTTATTCCATGGGATGACGACTTTGATATTGGCATGGCAAGGGAACACTACGAAACATTTATCAGCCATGCCGCGCAAAAGCTAAGGCCAGGTTATTTTCTTCAGTCATACCAGACAGAGAAGCGTTCGCCGTTTTATTTTGCAAAAGTCAGAAAAGATCATACCGAATTTATAGAGCGTTATTGCAGAAAACTGCCCATACATCAGGGCATTTATATTGATATTTTTCCTTACGACGCGGTTCCGGACGATGAAAAGGAACGACAGGCTTATTACAGAAAAGGAAGATGGTATTTAAACTGGTACATTGCGAAAGAAGTGACGGGAATCAGTACGAATCCGGGCCGTTTTAAGCGGCTGCTTCTGGAAGGAATGCGAAGCATTATGCATATCCTGATGCTGCCGGTTCCAAAACAGGTCATTTACCGGCGGGTAGACCGGTATTTAAGGCAGCACAATCACAGGAATACAAAGTATTTGGGATACGCGGGGCTTGTAAGGATACAGGCGCCCAGGGAGGATGTAATGCATCCGGACCGGATTTTGTTTGAAAATGTGGAAGTAAGCTGCCCCGGGCATATTCATGAATATCTGGTCGGCAATTTCGGGAATTATCTGGAACTTCCGCCGGAAGAGAAAAGGGGCGGGCATGATGTGTATAAAATGTCCCTATAGGATGTGAAAACAATGAAACAGGCAGGATTTGATGAAATAAGATCCATTCAATTTGAGATACTAAAGGCAGTGGCCGAATTTTGTGATGCAAACGGCGTACAATATTTTCTGACAGGAGGGACGCTGCTTGGCGCAGTCAGGCACCAGGGGTTTATTCCGTGGGACGACGATATTGATATTGCTATGCCAAGGCCGGATTACAACCGTTTCTTAACGCTTAGCCAGGGACGGTTGGGCAGCCGGTATGACGTCAGTGTGTTAGAGAACAATCCCGCGCATTCCAGGCTGTTTATGCGGGTTATGGATAACCGGACCTTATATGTGCACAAATATTACCGCAGGAAATACCGTACTGGCCTTGGAATCGATGTGTTTCCAATGGACGGGATTCCGGAAAAAAAAGAAGAATGCGAAGCGTACTTTCGTGCGATCCGCAAGTTAAACAGACAATTTGCCCTGGCCCAGTCGACGCCTTTTAAGAGCACGAATTTTGTGCGCGCCGTTTTCAAAACGGCTGCAATGATTCCTGCGTCTGTCAGGGGAAGGGAGCGGCCGTACCAAAAAATTATGCGTCTGGTATCGGAGTATCCGTATGAAGAGAGCCGGCGCGTGGGAATTACGACGGGAGTTTATTTTGAAAAAGAGATTCTTGAAAAGGCGGACATATATCCTGCCGCAGATCTTCCGTTTGAAGGGCATATGTTTCATGCTCCCGCATGTTATGAAATGTATTTGACGCAGCTTTACGGCGATTACAGGAAGCTTCCGGGAGTGGAAGACCAGAAGCCGAAGCATGCGTTTTCGGTATATTGGAAGTAACCGCATGAGATTTCATGTAACTTTCATGCAGGAGTTTTAGGATATTCAAAAGGAGAATTGAAATGAAAGCAGAACTGTTATTTCAGAAAATTGAGGAAATGGGCATTACTTTTTATACGGGAGTGCCGGACTCACAGTTAAAAGCATTTTGCGATACGCTGATGGAGAGATATGGCGTGGGAGAGCGTCATGTGATCGCCGCCAATGAGGGCGCAGCCGCGGGCCTTGCCGCAGGGCATTATCTGGCGACAGGCAAACCCGCCGTTGTTTATATGCAGAACAGTGGAATTGGAAATGCCGTGAATCCCATATGTTCTTTGCTGAATGACAAAGTGTATGCGATTCCGGCATTGTTTATTATAGGATGGCGCGGGGAACCGGGCGTACACGATGAACCGCAGCATATTTTTCAGGGTGAAATTACCACGCAGTTACTGGATTGCCTGAACGTTAAAAATTTTGTGATCGACAAGCAGACCTCCAGGGAGGATCTGGACGCATATTTTACCGAAATCCAAAAAGAATTTTCGGCCGGACGGCAGTGCGCTCTTGTCGTCAAAAAAGGCGGGCTTTCTACAGATATAAAGATGCGGTACGCCAATGACAATCCAATGTCAAGAGAAGAGATTGTAAATATCATTGTAGACCATACGGAAGAAGACGCCATATTTGTATCGACAACGGGCAAATTGTCAAGGGAATTATTTGAAGCGCGGGAAAACAGAAGCCAGGGGCATAAGCAGGACTTTCTGACCGTAGGCTCTATGGGGCACGCTTCTATGATTGCCATGGGAATTGCAAGAGAGAAGAAAGACCGGCGGGTATTTTGCCTGGACGGCGACGGAGCCGTGATTATGCACATGGGAAGCCTTGCGGTAGCGGGGGCGGACCATCTGGATCATTTTGTGCATCTTCTGGTGGACAATGGCGCCCATGAAACGGTAGGCGGGCTGCCGACCGTTGGAACAGAAATAGATTATCCTCTGCTGGCAAAAGCGTGCGGATATGAGCATGTATTTACAGCGGAAAAGAAAGAAGAACTGTTAGAAGCGCTTTCCAACATAAAAGGCATCAGGGGATCCGTATTTTTAATTGTCAAAGCAAATATCGGATCAAGAAGCGATTTGGGCAGACCGACCACAACTCCGATCGAGAACAAAGAAGCGTTTATGAATTTTATCAAATAAAAGAGGAAACAGTATGAGAGCATTGATTTTAAATTCCGGCATCGGAAAACGAATGGGAGAATTAACCAAAACAAAAAATAAATGCATGGCGGAAATCGGTGAAAATACAACGATCATTGACTGGCAGCTTCAGATGCTTTTGAAGGCGGGCGTTTCTGACGTCGTAATAACGACAGGGCCGTTTGCAGAGCATTTGCAGGAATATGTTACCGGAAAATATCCGCAGATTGCTTTTACTTTTTGTTATAATGCCGAGTATGACCGGACAAACTATATCTATTCCATTGCGCTTGCCGCGGATGTTTTAGACGACGACATATTATTGATGCACGGAGATCTGGTCTTTGAAGAGAGCGTAATTACAGACGTATTAAACGCACAGACGAGCGTTATGGTAATTGATAAATCTCTGCCTTTGCCGGAAAAGGATTTTAAAGCCGTAGTGCAGGACAATACGATCACAAAGGTAGGCATTGAATTTTTTGAACAGGCGTATGCGGCGCAGCCGCTCTATAAATTGCTGAAAAAAGACTGGAGCCTGTGGCTTGCAAATATTTTGAAATTTTGCAGGGAGGATAAACGCAGCGTATACGCGGAAAACGCATTGAATGAAATTTCAGGACAATTGGATGTATTGCCCCTTGATGTGGACGGAAGAATTTGCATGGAAGTAGATAATTTGGAAGATTTGGAGAGAGCACGCAGTTTATTTGAGAAAATGTAAGGGAAATCGGCATTGAGGAGAGAAGAATGGCAATTGCAAAACAGATCAGTCAGGAAATATTCGAAGGAGAAGAGAGCTGCCGTTACGCGGAGCAGATCATAAAACAGGCCAAAGCAGACAAAATCCTTGTTGTATGCGGCAGTGCGTTCCGGCGTTCGGCTCTTCCGGAGATTTTTGCGGAAAACAATATGGATTATGTTATATACAATGGATTCAGGCCGAATCCGACCTATGAAAACGTATTGGAGGGCCTAAAAGTATTTCGTGAAAATCATTGTGATTTTTTGATTTCCGTCGGAGGGGGAAGCGCAATCGACGTTGCCAAATGCATCAAGGCATATGCCGACATGGACATTTGTGACGAATATACGGACCGGGAAATTACAGACAGTAAAATCCCGCATCTGGCAGTGCCTACGACGGCGGGAACGGGCAGTGAATCTACTCAGTTTGCCGTTCTCTATTACAAGGGAGAAAAAAAATCTGTCAGCGCCGGATGTCTGCTGCCGGAATATGTTATCCTTGATCCTTCTTTTCTTTCGACGCTTCCGGATTACCAGAAAGCGTCGACATTGATGGACGCGTTATGCCAGGCAACGGAATCTTACTGGGCCAAAAAGGCGACAAAAGAGAGCAGGAATTATGCGGAGGAAGCGATTACATTAATTTTGCGCTATGCCAAGCCATACATTCAGGCAAACGGCAATCTGGTAGAAATTTTTCATGGAGCGAATCTGGCCGGCAGGGCCATTAATCTTACACAGACCACATTGGCTCACGCGATGAGTTATAAACTGACTTCTTTTTATGGGATTGCGCATGGACATGCCGTTGCGGTGTGTATGCCGTATGTATGGGAGTATTTGGCGTCTCATACCGATTGCCTGATCGAAGGGGTCAACCAAGAAGAACTGGAGCAGACGCTTGCGCGTCTGAATGAATTGTATTGCTGTCAAAATACGAAAGAAACGATCGCATTTTTAAAAGGAATGCTTGTGGATTATGGCCTTTCTGCGCCTGAGATAAAGGAAGAAGAGATAGAGATTCTCGCAGGTTCCGTAAATGCACAGAGAATGCGGAATTTTCCGGCAGTCGTTGAAAGAGAGGACTTAGAAGCGCTTTACCGGAGGATTTTGACAGAGTCCGATCAACAAAGCGTCCCCAATCAATTTCTTTACCATGTGGTAAGCGATCTGCGTCTTTCGGATGAGCATTTGTCTGAAAACCAGCCGTATACATGCGGATTTGAAGTGCGGGAGTCTAAATCAGAGCGCAGAATCAAGGCGGCGGCAATGCTCTTGGATGCGGTGTGGGCGTATGGCCGCAGCAGTGAGGAAGACGGGCATAGGCTCAAAAAGATCATTTCCGAATTGAGCATCAGTTTAAACGGATATGCGCTCAAAAACGAAGTGGATGTCATCAATTATAAAAATGCCGCGGAGGGCATGAAAGAATTTAAACTTCCGTTCCTTGCGGAAGAGACGCAGGATGTGCAGGACATGCAGCAGAAATACGGCGTGTCTTACGCGCATGCCTGTGTATTGTACCAGATGCAAAGGGTGGAGGATGCATTTAAGCAAAACGATGCAAAGATTGCCGATGTGTTTGGCGTAAGGGACATAGAAACCAATATAAAAATTTTACAGGGAATGCTTTGTCAGTACGGTCTTCTCCCGGGGGAGCCGTTTGATGCGCTGGAAGCGCGCCGGATGGCGCTGTACTGGGAATATGTCAAAGTAAGATTTTATGACAGGAAATTTCACAAATATCTGACCAGGCTGCGCAAAGTACAATTGGAAATGATGGATGAAATCGCAAGAATCTGTGACAAACATCATCTGACATATGTTTTAAATTACGGCAGTCTGCTTGGGGCGGTTCGTCACGGAGGATTTATTCCTTGGGACGATGATTTGGACGTCTGCATGCCAAGAGAGGATTATGAAAAATTTCTGAAAATCGGGAGCAGAGAATTACAAAAAGGATGCTATATATACCATAGCGGAGAATATAAAGATTGTTGGTCTTCCATTATGAAAGTAATGAAAAAGGACACTGTATTCGTGCGGCGTCAGTACAATTTCGGAGAAGAAGACGGGCAGAGAATTTTTGTGGATATATGGCCGCTTGACAATGTAAGGTGGCCGGAAGAAAAACCGGTTCGCAGAATGAAAAAGAAAAAGAGGCTCTTAACGGCAATGCTTCGTCTGAAAGTACAGGCTAGAAACGGCGTGCCCCTTGGAAAGAAACAAAAGCTGAAGCTGTTTTTGGGCAAACCATTTTCCGAGCAATGGATCATTCAGAAACGCAGACAGGTTGTGACCCAGTGGAGGGATCTGGAAACAGATTACTGGCTTAGCGGAGGCGTATATGGCTATGTCAAGGAAATCATGCCAAAGTCCTGGTATATTCCAACCGTTAAGATGTCGTTTGAGGGACATGAATATCAATTTCCGGGAAAATACGAAGAAGTATTGAAGCATCTCTACGGAAATTACATGCAGATCCCACCGATTGACAAGCGCTATACACATGCTCCGTTTAAAGTGCAGATGGAAAAAGACGGAGAAGTTTTGTATTTTAATGAGATGCATTACAGAAAAGGAAAAAAGTAGTGACAAATGTCGAATAATAGGGTATGGTAGTTCTAAAAGAATAATGAGAAGGAATTAAATGCATAGTTAAGCATGAAAAATCTTATCTTATATAAAAAATGAAACAACATCGCAAAGGAGGCAAATATGAAAACAGTCTATTTGAGCATGAGTACAGACCTGATTCATGGCGGACATATTAATATGATTGAGAAAGCGGCGGAACTGGGAGAGCTGACGGTGGGCGTATTAACAGACAAAGTAGTCGCCAGCTATAAAAGATTTCCACTGTTGACGTATGAGGAGCGTGCGAAAATTATCGCAAACATTCGGGGCGTTGCAAAAGTAATTCCACAGGATACCTTGAGTTATAAGAAAAATCTTGAAACGCTGAAACCGGATTATCTGGTGCATGGAGACAACTGGAAAGAGGGATTTCAAAAGGCAATCCGTGCCGAGGCAATTGAAGTTTTAGCTTCTTACGGCGGTATATTAAAAGAATTTCCCTATTCTGACGATGAACAGTATCAGAGACTGGAAGACGCTTCCAGAGATCAGCTGTCAATTCCGGACATTCGAAGGAGCCGTCTGAAAAAGCTTCTCGGCATGAAAACAACGGTAACGGCAATTGAAACGCACAGCGGCCTGACAGGCATTATTGCGGAGAAGACACAGGTATTAGAGGAGGGAAAAGCATATCAGTTTGACGCTATGTGGGTGTCCAGCCTTTGCGATTCAACGGCAAAAGGCAAGCCGGATATTGAGCTTGTCGATATGACTTCCCGTTTACAGACCATTGAAGATATTATGGAGGTTACGACCAAACCGATTATTTTCGACGGAGATACCGGCGGAATGATCGAGCATTTTGTATACAATATCAAAACGCTGGAAAGAATCGGAGTTTCCGCATGCATCATTGAAGATAAAACGGGGCTGAAGAAGAATTCCTTGTTTGGCAATGAAGTAGTGCAGACACAGGATTCCATTGAGCATTTTTCCGAAAAAATCCGCGCCGGCAAGAAGGCGTTAAAAACCAGCGATTTTATGCTGATTGCCAGAATTGAGAGCCTTATTTTAGAACGTGGCATGGAAGACGCGCTAACGAGGGCGTTTGCGTTTATAGAGGCAGGGGCCGACGGCATTATGATCCATTCCCGTAAGAAAGATCCTTCCGAAATTTTTGAATTCTGTGAAAAATTCCGTGAAAAAGATAAGAAAACGCCGCTGGTTGTTGTTCCGACCTCCTTTAACAGCGTAACGGAAGAAGAATTTGCAGAGAGAAATATCAATATCGTAATTTACGCAAACCAGCTGACAAGAAGCGCATTCCCTGCCATGCAGAAAATTGCCGAGACGATTTTGAAGAACCACAGGGCGAAAGAGGCGGATGAGATGTGCATGCCTTTTAAAGATATAATCCGCCTGATACCCGAAGAATAAGAGTTGTTTTGTACAAAAGGGGGCGCTGCATCATGGGAATCAAAGCATACATGGATGAACAGAAAAGAATCCGGCAGAATTGGAAGGAAATTTTAAAAAATAATCAGGATGCGATTGAAAACTATGATTCGGAATGTCGTTACTATGGAGAATGCTTAAACAAGCGGATAGAAAAGAAAGTATTGTATGAATCGGCAAAGGGAGAGCGGCAGTTTCAGGCGCTTTCCGCTTTATTCGAGTGTTTTGTAAACAGACCGGATTTTAAGGAATATCTTCATGTGTGGGTGTTCCATAAATGGGGAGAATACCGTATTGTGAAAAAGAAATATGAACAGCACAAAAATGTGAAGTTTTTTGTAATCAAAGATGAGGTTCCAAAGGAATACTACGAAAATCTGGCGACTGCAAAATATCTTTTTCATGGCGGCAACTTCCCTTACTATTTTGTTAAGCGCGAAGAGCAGGTTTATTTGAGCATCCGGCAAATGGACGAAAAAAGGATGCTGTTTCTGGAAAATAATATGAACAGTTATCGCGCGGCAAATCATATGCACAATCTTTTGTTATCGGACTTTGTGCTGACCGGCAGCCAGAAAGCATGTGATCTGCTGAAAAAAGCATTTAAATTAAAGGGTATTTATGAAGGCAGAGTCCTGATTGCAGACGCGCAGAAACAGGCCGGAGAAATTTTGCAGACCGTACTGGATCAAAAAGACGTCATAACGCCGGAAGGCGGATTTGAAACAGAAAAGAAAAAGCTTTTGTTTTATGGCGCCGGTTTGGCTATGAATGGGGTAACGGAGGCATTGCTGGCTCTTTTAAAGAAAATTGACTATAGCAGATATGACGTTACGGTATGCTGCCGTTTAAGGGATGGGATATACAGCCAGAAAAATCTGGAGCGGATTGATCCAAACGTGCGGGTACTGGTATCCAGAGGCACGGATCCAATGACGGAAGAGGAATATCTTGCAGCGTTATATCTGAAAAAGCATGGCATTAGCGGCAGGGAAGAAGAGAAGATTTATCATAAAAACAGACGCTTATTCAAAAGAGCGGCATTGCGCATGACGGGCAATACATCGTATGACTGCGTGATCGATTTTTCGGGGTACGCTGTCTGGATGCCGCTGCTGCTTTTGGAGGTTCCGGCGCAAAAGAGGCTGATTTGGCAGCATCAGGATCTGAAAGAAGATTTTAAAACGATCAACAATGGAAAATTAAAGCATCTTCATGTGAATATTGAAGGGGTAACTTCGCTGTATCCAAAGTTCGATAAAATTGTAGCGGTCAATCGGCCCTTGATGGAGATCAACCGGGAAAAACTTGGATGCGCGGAAACAGAGGGCCGATTCTGTTATGCTACAAATATCATAGACAAAGAACGGCTGGATGAGAAAATTTCCGGAATTGAGGCCGATTCCATACTGACCGACGCAAACGGCAGGAGATATCTGGTGGCTGACAGTGAAAGGTCTTCTGTGGACGGCATGATTAAAATGTTTGCTCTGGACAAAGAGGAAGGACAGTTTGATTTTGTAACGATCGGAAGGCTTTCGCAGGAAAAGAACCACCTGAATCTGATATTGGCGTTTCAGGAGTTTTTAAAGGAATATCCGAAAAGCCGTCTGTTCATTGTGGGCAAAGGCGTGCTGCTGGAAGAACTGCAGACGGTTGCTGCGCGGGAACAACTCGAAAAACATGTGATTTTTACCGGAAATCTGACGAATCCGTTTCTTTTGATGAGGCATTGCGACTGCTTTGTCTTTCCCTCTTATTTTGAAGGACAGGGCCTTGTCGTATTGGAAGCCAGAATTCTTGGAATGCCGATTGTAATGTCTGATTACGGCGTGGCGGAATCTGTCTGCGTACCGGACGGACAATACCTGACCGGCATGGAAAAAGAAGATATTCTCAAAGGCCTGTTTGCATTTGTACAGGGAGAAGTTCCGAAAAACTATACGTTTGATCTTGAAGCATACAATCGAAACGCGATCGAGGAGTTTTATCGGGTTTTAGAGGATTGAGAATGGAAAAATTGTTAAAAAAAATTGTTTGGCTGATGGGAGGCCTTCTGCTTGCGTATGTTGCCGTGGCGACGGCAGCCACCGGGAGTTTTCAGACCGACTGCTTTTATGGAGGAGGAGAAATGGACGAGATTCTTCCTCTGACGCTTCAGGGAGAATGGCCGGGTCTTTCTTATCAAAATCCAAACGACGCTTTTTTTACCGTAACAGAAGACAATGCGTACGAAAGCTTATTAATTACAAAGAAAAAATGGAAATATGTGGCGATTGATATATCCCATTTAAATTCAGATACTCTGACGCTGAATCTTATGGCCTGTGATGAAGCGTGGAATGCGATAGAAGCGCAAACGATAGAAGCAAAAAACGGAAAAGAGATTTTTACATACAATTTACCAAAGTGTAAAAATCTTATTGTAAGTATTCCGAATCAAAAAGGAAAAGAGTTTCGAATTAACAGTCTGCAATTTCGTAAAAAACTGGTTTTGTTTAACCGAAGGAACGCGGCGGCGGCCGGAATCGTGGTAATCTTTTCCTACGCTGCTTTTACCATTGTCATCGTGGTCTTAAAAAAGAAAAGAAAAATAGATATACTGCTTCCTTTCCGACGTGCGGGAGAACGATGCGTCATGTGTTATTTTTGGTATGTGGAGAAAGCCGCCGGGGTGATCTATGTATGTAAGAACAAGCTGTCAGGGAGAGATTGCGCCGCGTTTGGCTCTGCGCTTAGGATCATTTCGCTGGCCGCCTGGATTTTAGCGGAGATCTTTATGCGCGGCTATGGCCTTCGAACAGAAGCCATTCCATTCCATTATCTGGCGGCGGCAGTGGTAATGTTTTTGTTTTGTATTACGACGGTAAAACAGCGTCCTCAAAAACCATTCTGGAACCATCCGCTTATTTACGCATGGTTTTGGCTGTCAGTGATTATGACGTTGTCTGGAATTTTTGTTCAGAAAAAATGGCCTGGCATTGGACTGTTGTATTTGTTCGTATACGCAGTCTGGTTTTATATCTGGGGAAACAGCAAAAAGCCTTACCGGATATTAGCCGATATTTCTTACGCATTGAAAATCGTTTTCTGGATAACGACAATTATAAGCGTATTTGCAAGAACTTATATTCCACGTATGGCATACAGCGGAATTTACAAAAACCAGAATGTATTTGTTTCGTTTTTGATTATGATTCTGGCGATTGATTTGTCACAGGTAAAAAACATGTTCCTGAAAAAAGAGAGGAATGCCACTCTTTGGATGTGCCTTAGCCTTGAGCTTAGCCTGATTTTATTTTTCCTGTTGGGAACAAAGAGCAGAGGCGGTCTGTTGACAGGTATGATTGTCATTTTACTGTGGATGGCGCATCTGCTGCGCAGAGGAAGCGCAAACCGAAAGAGAGCGGTATTCTTTATGCTCCAGACAGCGGTTTTGCTGTTCCCGGTATCTTATGCGGCGGAACATACATTTTTGTATGTACAGTCTGCAGTTCCGTACAGAATAGAATATACGGCGGCAATTGCGGAAGATGAAAGGATCCTTGATGATACGTATACAGGAGGAGAGCCCGTATATGCAGAAGCGAACGAAGGAACGCAGACGGTTTCTGCCGTTCCCCGAAAATCACTTGACGGTTTGGCCTCCGGAAGAATTACTCTATGGAAGTCTTATATCCGCAAAATAAATTTATGGGGACATTTCAACAAAGAGATCATTAACGGAGTCGCCACGCATTCGCACAATGCATTTACGTATATCGCTTATTTGTATGGAATTTTGGCATTGATTCCTTATTTTGTCATGTGGTGTATGGTTTTTTCCCGTGGAAGACGGTATGCAAAAGCGGCCGTTCCCTATAGTTTTATGCCGTTGGCTCTGACTGCAGGTTTCTTTGTTCAGGCAATGACGGATACTTTGGAAGAGCCGTTTTCGGTAGAAAGCTGGATTATTGTATATATTGTAATCGGGATACTCTTTAGCTTAGATTCGGAGAAAGGAGAAGTATGATATAGTCTGATTTACATATCATACAGGAGAAAGATGGTAATTGAGCAATTTGGAAAGCAGAAGGTATATTTTGATAATCTTTCGGACGGTAAGATCAAAACTGTTTTCAAACAGATGAAAGGAAGAAAAGCTTTGGTCGTCTGTTCAAAAGGCAACAGGGCCAGGATCGGAGATTGTCTGAATCAATGCGGGCAAAATAAGGTCTGGTTTAGTGATTTTTCTTCCAATCCTGTCTATGAAGATATAAAAAAGGCGGTCGCGCTGTTTTTGAACGAACAATGCGACAGCATTATTTCCCTTGGCGGAGGCAGTGCAATCGATGTTGCAAAATGCGTCAAGGCTTTTTGCAATATGGATGAAAAGCCGGAATATACGAAACAACAAATTTCTCCAAATGCCATAGAACATCTTGCCATCCCAACAACCGCAGGAACGGGGAGCGAATCTACGCATTTTGCGGTTTTATATGAAAAAGGACGGAAAAAATCTATTTCCGATCCATCTTTGCTGCCGGATTATGTCTGGCTGAATCCTGCTTTTATTAAAACTTTGCCGTCCTATCAGAAAAAGTGTACGATGTTAGACGCGCTCTGCCAGGCAATCGAGTCTTTCTGGTCCGTGCGCGCCACGGATGAAAGTAAGAAGTATGCTTCGTCTGCAATCACGGGGATTCTTCGGTATGCAGAGCCATATCTGGAAGAATGTACGGACAAGCCTGCCGAAGCAGACATATTATGGGCGGCGAATCTGGCGGGAAGAGCGATTGACATCACACAGACGACAGCGGCCCATGCAATGAGTTATAAACTGACGTCAAATTATAACATTCCGCATGGACAGGCGGTCGCCGTTTGTCTGCCGGGCGTATGGAAGTTTTTGATCTCAAACACAGAGAAATGTACGGACGTGCGCGGCAGGGAGTATCTGGAAGGTATGCTGCGCCAATTGACGCGGCTGTTTGGCGTGGAATCTAATGAGGATGCCGTAAAGGCTCTGGAAGCTTTCTATCAGTCTGTTTCCATGGAGAAAGAAGCGGTTGTGGCAAAGGAAGATCTTGAGGAGCTGGCACGGTCGGTAGATATGCAGCGCCTTGGGAATTTTCCCGTAAAAATAGAAACGAAAGATATATATGAGATTTATGCAGGTCTTACGCAGGAAAACGCCGGGAATGACGCCGAATACATATACTGGTATACGGCCTCCCGCATGGCGGCTGTCAGGGAGGAGCGTTACAACATCCTGAAAGTAATGCCGCAGATGGCGGTTTGTTTTCAGGATAAAAAAAGACGGACGGATGCGGCATGGTGCGTTTTTAAATGCATAGAATACGGTCTGTTTTATCCGGAAATCAAAACGGATGCCGACTGGAAGAAGGAATTTCAGAACTTGATGGGAAGTCTGGTGTCTTACTGTTTTCAGTATGATGCCGGGATGTATTATTTCCGGCACGTCAAAAAAATCATTCGTCAGATCGAAAAAAGCGAATGGGATGCTTACGCCGAAAAACTTTCGGAGCTTTTGCATATTGACGCCGAGCTGGCTTATATCTTCGTGGCAAAAGCCTCTGTTTCCCATACAATTTCACAATCCATACAAGAAGGAAAAACAGCCGGGTTTATGGGCGTTCCGGACGACGGGTGGGTCAGGCGCGTCATGGACGGTCTGGTGCATCAGCTCGATTTGTTTGTATTTCATTACTTTACGGAGGAAGAGCAGGAAGTTCTGCGCGGTATGTTTGATTTTACCGATGAGATCAGGCAGACATTTTACGAGCAGCAGGAAAAAGTGATTTGCAGAAACATTATCAGCGCCTGCTGCCTTGAAGATACGTTTGAGAGACAAAGGCGGACTGCGTATCAGAAAGAGCGGGCTGCGTTTGGGCAGGAAATGTTTTCACATGTTATGGGAGAATTTGAATCGGCGGGCATTTCATATTCCTGGGATGATGAAGGCGGCCGTATCATGATTGGGGAAGGGGACGCTCAAAAAGCGGCCGGAATCTGCAAAGACAAGGCGGATGCATTTGGAAAAGCCAAAAGAGAGAAGTCTGTCATTCGTTTGTATAAAACGGGAACGTCATGGAAAGAAAGTTTCGATGCCAAAGAAAAGGAAGCCTTTCTGGAAATCGCATGGGGCGAAGAGCAAAAGAAAGAAGCAAATCCGTATCTTGCGCGGTTTTTCGATTCTGTTTACGCATTTGATGAAGAAAACAACAGTGAAGTCCGCACGAGCATAAAAGAGAGGATCAAAGAAGCGATTCGAAAGCCGTTTTGGAAATTAAAAATGCGTGCCAAAAATAAAGAGGATCAGTCTGCCAATTCGAAAGAAATAAACAGATTTATTGTTGATACAAAGCGAAAGATTGTATATACTCTGTTTTATAAGTATCGATACCAGGTGGATGATAAACTGATTTTGTTTGAATCTTATCATGGAGAACAGTATAGCTGCAATCCCAGAGGCATTTATGAGGCGATTCTTTTGGATGAACGGTATATTGATTATAAATTTATATGGGCCGTGAAAGACGTCAGAAAATATAAATATCTGGAAGAGGATTTTCGTACGAAAGTCGTCAAATCCAATTCCAAAAAATATTATATGTACAATGCAAAGGCCAAATATATTATTTTAAATTTGCTGTTGAAGCCGCACATCACTTTGAAAAAAGAGCAGACGTATATACAGACCTGGCATGGAAAGCCAATCAAGGCAATTGGCTGCGGCAGACAGTTTGAGACGGATCCAAGGAGGACGCTTGCGTCTACGGTGCGCCACTACACCAAAAATGCCAAAAAAATCACGAAGTTATTATCGCCGTCCGATTCCTTCACGCCGATTATGCGGGATGCTTTTAATATGGAGAAGCTTCACAGGCAGGACCGCATTTATGAAACCGGATATGCCAGAAACGACAGGCTGTTTCGTTATACGGAGATTGAACTTATGCGGATCCGCCAGAGGCTGGGAATTGATCCCGCCAAGAAAGTGATTTTGTATGCGCCCACATGGAGGGAACTGTTTGGAGAATTTGTAGAGCAGCAGGAGTTAGGCGTTGTGTTAAGCGTATCCGATTCCATTGACTTTGAAAAAATGCACAGACAGCTGGGAGATGAATATGTGCTGCTGTTTCGTGCGCATCATATGGACGCGGAGGCCATGGACATCAGCCGGTATGAAGGATTTATCATTGATGTGACAAACTATCCGGACGTCAATGATTTATATATGATCAGCGATCTGATGATTTCGGATTATTCCGGCACGATATTTGACTTTGGAATTTTAAAACGTCCTATGGTATACTATATGTTTGACAGGGAGCTTTATACGACAAAGCTTCAGGGCGTTAATATTGATCTGGACGAGCTGCCGGGAATTATCGTGGAAAAAGAAGAAGATCTGGTTCCCGCTATATTAAAGCAGTTCCGGGATTTTCAATACGATGAAAAATACGAGCGTTTTAACAGGAAATACAATCAGTATGAAGACGGCCATGCGGGACAGCGCGCCATAGATTTGTGTATTTCGGACACGGTATCCCGAAAAACAATTACGCTGCAGGGCAGCATTAAGAGGTTTAAAAACAGCCTGTCTTTTATTTACAAGCCGATGAAACGCCTGAAATTAAATGTATGCGGCATTTTAAGAGAAAAGGGACTGATACATGACAAAAATACAAAGCAGCTCCTTGAGTTAAAGAATAAATACAAAGGTCAGAAGTGTTATCTGATCGGAAACGGACCCAGTTTAAAAGCCGAAGATTTGGACATGATTTCAGATGAGATTACGTTTGGCTGCAACATGGTTTATAAAATGTTTGATAAAACGAAATGGAGGCCTTCGTATCACTTTATTGTAGATGTTATTTACACCAAGAATCTGTATCTGGAAATAAAAAATAATATCCGTTCTCCATTGATTACAAACAGCAGCGCGTACCATTTGATGGCGCAAAAGCCCAAAAATATTACGTATGTCAATATTTTTTCACAGGAAAATTACAAAATCAGAGGAAATATGATGGCGTATTATATTTCCGCGCGGGCGACGGTTATGACATTTATGATAGAAATGGCGATGTTTATGGGATTCAAGGAGATTTATCTGTTGGGAACAGACTGCACCAATTCCTTTACATCCGGCCATTTCGGAGAAGCATATACGGCTTCCACATTGGATAAGGTCAATCTGGCCAGGGCCAGGGTTACGATCGGAGATCCGGATCTGACGCTTGAGGGGCTGGGGGAATACCGCAGACAGCGTTCCATCACGGCCTATGAGAAGATTGCGAAGTATGCCGCGGAGCATAACGTTAAAATTTATAATGCAACGCGGGGCGGAGCCCTTGAAGTGTTTGAACGCGTCCGTCTGGAAGACACTTTATAATTGCCGAATTGCATATGTGAGCCCGAACAGGGTAGACCTTATAATTGCCGAATGGCATACGTGTGCCCGAACAGGGTAGAGCTTATAATAGATTAGATAGCGAAAGTGAGCCGGATTCCATTATCTCATCGGCGCCCTTCGCAGAAAGGCGGAAAAAAGATATGAAAGTTGTCGCTTTGGTTCCGATTAAATTAAACAGCCAGAGGCTGCCCCATAAAAATATATTGGACATTATGGGAAAACCGATGTGCTACCATATTGTAAACAGTCTGGTGAAAGCGAAAGGGATAGACGAAGTATATGTTTATTGCAGTGATGAAAAAGTAACGGAGTACATCCCCGAAGAAGCGATTTTTTTGAGAAGAGAAAAGGAGCTGGATTTAGACTGCGTAAAGGGATTCCAGATTTATCGTTCCTTTATTGAGAAGGTGGACGCGGACGTATACGTTCTGGCGCATACGACGTCTCCCTTTACAAAGACCAAAACAATTGAAAACGCGCTGTCCCATATTTTAAGCGGGGAATGTGATTCCGCGTTTACCGCGGAAAAAATTCAGACGTTTGCATGGTACCAGGGAACGCCTGTGAATTATGATTTGAACGATGTGCCAAGGACGCAGGACATGGAACCGATCTGGGTGGAAACAAGCGCATTTTATATGTTCTGCAAGGAAATTTTCACAAAACACAACAGAAGAATCGGATTTAAGCCATATATTCAGGAAGTCAATGGCATTGAGGCGACCGATATTGATACGAAAGAAGATTATGATTTTGCAGTGGAACTTTCAAAACAGATGAGAGACGGGGTGGAATAAATGGCGGAAAAAAACATGTTTTCTTTGATTGCCGGCCCATGTGTGATTGAAAATGAAGATATGGTTATGCGGCTGGCCGAAAAGATAAAAGAAATAACAGAGCGTCTGGGAATAGATTACTATTTCAAAGCCTCTTTCGACAAAGCAAACAGGACTTCCCTGAAATCTTTTCGCGGTCCGGGCATTGCGGAAGGCCTTTTGATATTACAAAAAGTAAAAGACAGATACGGTCTGAAAGTCGCGACGGATATTCACGAACCCTGGCAGGCCAAAGAGGCTGCGCAGGTGTGCGACATTATTCAGATTCCGGCTTTTTTGTGCAGACAGACAGATCTGCTTGTGGCGGCTGCAAAGACAGGAAAGATCATAAATGTCAAAAAAGCGCAGTTTTTAGCGCCGTGGGATATGAGAAACGTTGTAAATAAGTTAAAAGAGTCCGGCTGTGTGAACATAATGCTTTGCGAACGGGGAACTGCTTTTGGATACAATACGCTTGTTGTGGATATGACGGGAATTGTGGAAATGAAAAAATTTGGTTATCCGGTCGTATTTGATGCGACGCACAGCGTACAAAAACCGGGAGGAAAAGGCGATGCAACCGGAGGCAGCAGGGAATTTGTGGAGCCGCTGGCAAAAGCGGCGGTTGCGGCCGGAGCAGACTGGCTGTTCATGGAAGTGCATGAGGAGCCCGATGAAGCGCTCTCAGACGGCCCGAATATGGTACGCCTGGCCGATCTGGAAGGTCTGCTGCGCCGTTTGCAGCGTGTATACGAAGCCGTGCATGAATAGGGATTGGGGGCGTAACGATGGATATTTTAGAAACCGGCAAAGAAGTGTTTGATATAGAACTGAACGGGCTTAAGAAGATGCGCGAGAGCCTTGATGAAAATTTTATTACGATTGCGGAAAAGATCAATGAGTGCAAAGGACGCGTCGTATGTACCGGCATGGGCAAATCCGGGCATATTTTTGAAAAAGTGGCGGCGACTATGGCGAGCATCGGAATCAAGGCATATTTTATGCATCCGGCGGAAGCTCTGCACGGAGATCTGGGCCTTTTGACCAGAGACGATATTGTGCTTGCATTAAGCAACAGCGGGGAAACAGACGAGATCTTAAAACTGATTCCGTCTATTCAAAAAATAGGCACGACGATTTATGGCATTGTGGGACGGGCAAATTCCACGCTGGAGAAATATTCCGCCGCTACAATCGTATTTCCAAATGTGGCGGAGGCTTTTCTGGGGAATCTGGTTCCGACGACGACGACGACGGTTTCGCTTGTCGTGGGAGACGCGCTTGCGGTAACGGTTGCAAAAATGCGCGGGTTTACGTCAAATGAGTTTGCCGTTTTTCATCCCAACGGCCTACTCGGGAAAAAACTGACGATGAAAGTTTCGGATCTGATGAAAAAGGGAGAAGAAAATGCCGTCGTAAAAGAAGGCATGACGGTTCAGGCAGCCGTATTTGAGATGTGCAAAAAGCCTATTGGCTGTGTAAACGTAGTAGATCAGGATGATCGGTTTATCGGGATTTTTACCGACGGTGATTTGAGGCGGTTGATCAGCAGGGAAGGCGAGAAGGCATTGAATCATCGGATCGAAGAGGTGATGACGAAAGATCCGCTTTCTATTGAACCGGATCTTTTAGTGGTGGAAGCCGTAGAGCAAATGAAGAAAATGGATCGAAAAGTATCTGCGCTGGCTGTTGTGGAAAACAAACGGATTCTGGGAACGCTGTGTGTGGCGGATATTGCAAAGGCGGGATTAATTTAATGGATTGCAGAATAAAGCTATTTGCCATGGATGTAGACGGAACGTTAACGGACGGAAAAATTTATATGGGCAGCAGCGGAGAGGTATGCAAGGCATTCCATATCAAAGACGGAATGGGAATCCGGATGCTGATTGCGCATGATATAATTCCGGCGATTATTACGGGCCGTTATTCTAAAATCGTGGAGAATCGGGCAAAAGAACTTGGCATTGTGGAAGTGCATCAGGGGATTTCCGATAAATCAGCCGTATTCCACGGGCTTTTGAAAAAATATCATTTGGACGCGAAAGAGTCTGCTTATATTGGAGACGACATAAACGATCTGGACGTCATTGCGTTGGCGGGAATATCCTTTGCGCCAAAGGACGCGGCGCCGGAGGTAAAAAAACAGGTCAGCGTCGTGTTGTCGGCCAAAGGAGGAAATGGCGCGGTAAGAGAGGCAATTGAAGAAATTTTGACGGAGATATAATGATGAGGCATATATTTGAAGACAAGAAATTGTGGATACGACGTGTTTTTTTGATGTGTTATGATATATGTGCGGTATTTTTTGCCAGTATGCTGGCTCTTTTGGCCAGGTTTGATTTTGATTTTCATGCCATACCGCAGCATTTTCTGGAAAATGCCTGGAAATCGCTTCCGGCGACGGCTTTGACGGCTTTATTGATTTTCTGGCTTTTTCGCCTTTACAGCAGCCTTTGGAGCTATGCCGGGGCAATGGAAATGATGTATCTTCTATCGGCGTGCATCGTAGAGACATTTGTCAATATGTTTTTGATTCTTTTGTCGCACCCTGAAACGGGTTATCCGGTGCCAAGAAGCTATTTTGCTTTTTTCGGAATTTTCCTGTTCGGCATGATTTTTGTGTGCAGATACAGTTACCGTGCGCTTCGGTCCGTGCGCAATGCGATACGGGATGCGGAATATACCCGCAATGTATTGATTGTGGGCGCCGGCGAATCGGGCAATGCGCTGATTAAAGAGATTAAAAACAGCCGTTACCTGAAAAAAAGGGTAATCGGGGTAATTGATGACGATAAAAGCAAGGCGGGAAGTTATATCCACGGCGTAAAGATTGTCGGAACAAGGGATGACATCATTGAAAAATGCCAGGATCTTCATGTGCACGAGATTATAGTGGCAATGCCTTCCGCGTCGCCAAGACAGATCAAAGAAGTTTTGGACATCTGTAAACAGACCCGTTGCGAGCTAAAGCGTCTGCCGGGCATTTATCAGCTGGTCAACGGCGACGTCAGCATCAGCAGCCTGAAAGAAGTAGACGTCAACGATCTTTTGGGCCGGGAGCCTGTGGAAGTGGATTTGAATTCGATTTTAGGTTATGTTTCCGATAAAGTGGTTATGGTAACGGGCGGCGGCGGTTCCATTGGAAGCGAGTTGTGCCGGCAGATTGCCGGGCATAATCCCAGACAGCTCATTATCGTAGATATTTATGAAAATTCTGCATATGATATACAAAACGAGCTGAAGGCGTCGTTTCCGGACTTGAATCTGACCGTATTAATCGCTTCTGTGCGTAATACCAATCGAATGAACTATATTTTTGAAAATTATCACCCTAATATTATATATCATGCCGCAGCGCACAAACATGTGCCGCTGATGGAGACAAGTCCAAACGAAGCGATCAAAAACAACGTGCTTGGCACCTGGAAAATGGTGCAGGCCGCGGACCGTTATGGGGTAGAGCGCTTTGTTATGATTTCGACAGATAAGGCCGTTAATCCCACCAATATTATGGGAGCGTCCAAGCGTATTTGTGAGATGATCATTCAGACTTATAACAGGCGTTCGAAGACGGAATATGTTGCGGTGCGGTTTGGAAACGTTTTGGGCAGCAACGGCAGCGTGATCCCGTTGTTTAAAAAACAGATCGAACGGGGCGGCCCGGTTACGGTTACGCATCCGGATATTATCCGTTATTTTATGACGATTCCGGAGGCCGTTTCTTTGGTGCTGCAGGCGGGCGCTTATGCAAAAGGCGGCGAAATATTTATCCTGGATATGGGAGAGCCGGTGAAAATTACCGATCTTGCGCGAAATCTGATTTTACTTTCCGGACACCAGCCGGATGAAGATATACCGATTGTATTTACCGGTTTAAGGCCCGGAGAGAAATTGTATGAAGAAATGCTGATGGATGAAGAGGGAATGCAGAATACGGCCAATCAGCGGATTCATATAGGAAAACCGATTGAGATGGACGAAGAGGCTTTTCTAAAACAGCTTCAGGAGTTAAGCGAATATGTGGCCACGGAACCGTCAGATATTCGCGACTGGGTAAAGCGCATGGTTCCGACTTATTATCCCAAGGAAGATGAGTAAGGGATTTTGTATTTTGCAGCGGCAGGAAATGGAGATTGCATGAAATTTAGAATCAGAAATGTAGGAAAAGTTTCACGTGCAGATATAGAAGCAGACGGAATTACGGTGATTGCCGGATATAACAATACCGGTAAGACAACCGTATTAAGATCTGCGGACGTGATACTAAAGACATATCAGAACCTTGCGGGAAATATTCAAAATGAACGGCTGAAGAGCATGAGAAATATGCTGTTAAAACAGGACGTATTGTTTGATGAAAATGGTTTTGAAGAGTTATCTTTTCAGTTATTGCTTGATATTGCAAATGCGGTTTGCGACAATGTGGTCAGCTGCGGGCATAAATTATATAAAAAGGAAAAATTTTATGAAATCTATCTGGAAGAATTGAAGAAGTACATGGGGGAAGAAGATATTTCGGAAAGACGTGAACTTACGCATGAGATACCAGATGAAATATACAGAAATTTGAATAAGATAGAGAAGAGAGAAGACGCCGCTTATGAAAAATATCTGGCGGAACTGAATTTGCGGAACGAATTTCATCAGCAGGCAAGTAACTTAAAAGCGGATCAACCGTCGGAGATCTCATTTTTGAATAACGGATCTTCCTGTGTGATAAAATTTCAGAATGATAGAATCACAGAGGCGTCAGGAATTGATTTGGGAGAAGCTCCCGTTATTTATATTGAGACCAGGAATATTTTGGATGATATAAATAACAGAAGATTCATTGCGCCGGCGTCAGACCTTAGGAGGCTCCTTGTTCAAAAGAGAAATTATGATAAAGATCAGATTTCTTATGAGCAGTATCAGGAGACAGAAAGAAACAGGGATGTCTTTAACGATATATGGAAAGAAGCGCTTGGGGGAAGGCTTGTCCTTGAGTCCGGCATTTTAAAATACAAAGAAGAAGAATCCGATCAGATGATCAATATCCGCAATGTTGCATCCGGCATGAAAATATTTTTAGTGTTACAGGGATTGATAGAAAATGGATCTTTGAAAGAAAACAGCTGGATTTTGATTGATGAACCGGAATCGAATCTGCATCCGGACTGGCATTTAAAGATTGCGGAGATCTTAATTCTTTTGAAGATAAAAATGAACATTCATATTCTGCTAAGTTCCCACAGTCCCTATTTTATGAGGGCGTTGGAAGTGAAAATGGCTGATTATGGCATCAAGGATGCGGGCAAATTTTATTTGATGGAAGAAAAAGACGGCGCATATGCTGCAAAAGACGTTACGAAGTGTACGGAAGCGATCTATCAGCAACTGTATCAGCCGTTAGAAATGCTGTAGGAGAAGGTATGGGTTTACAGAGGATTGACAATGCCGTTTTGGAGAAGTACAGGAAAACGCTGAAAGAGTGTTCTAAAAGAGATTCCGGAGAGCCGGTGACGCTGTCGGAGTATGAAGCTTATCAATTTGATGATCTAAGCGCTTTAGAAGCTGAAAAGTACAGAAGAAAGAAAAAACTTTGTTCTGCCGATGCGTTATATATCAAAAATAAAAATGAAATCTATTTTTTTGAATTTAAGGACGCAAGAAAAATATCCTGTTTTGGGAAATATGAATATTTATGAGAATACTTTTTATAAAAAGGTATATACAATAGATGTCAGTGATTTCGAAAAAGATTTTCTGGATAAAATTTATCATTAGAGGAAGGCGGCTGGTTTTACGCTAAGACGTCTGCTTTCAAAGAAACGGAGTGTGGTCTATGAAACATCGGTTAACGGCAAGACAAAAGAGATATATGGACAGAAAGCGCAGAATGGATTTTATCATCAGTCTGGCGGCATGTATTGTGTTATCGCCCGTTCTGCTTATTTTGTGCGCGGCGATTAAGTTAGACAGCAGGGGTCCGGTTTTGTTTCAGCAGAAACGGGTAGGCATTCATAAGAAGCATTTTAAAATTTATAAGTTTCGTACCATGCGGACGGATACGCCGAAAGATATGCCTACGCACCTGCTTGCCGATCCGGATCAGTATATTACAAAAATGGGACACTTTCTGCGGAAGTTTTCGTTGGATGAGCTGCCGCAGTTATTGAATATTTTAAAAGGAGACATGAGCTTTGTCGGCCCAAGGCCGGCGCTCTGGAATCAGTATGATCTGGTGGCGGAGAGGGACAAATACGGCGCAAACGACGTGATGCCGGGGCTGACCGGATGGGCGCAGATTAACGGACGCGACGAGCTTGAGATTCCGGTGAAAGCAAAGCTTGACGGAATCTATGCCAAACATATCGGATTCTGGTTTGACGTCAGATGTTTTCTGGGAACATTTGCGTCCGTTCTTGGCGCAAAAGGCGTTGTGGAAGGCGGAACCGGAGAGATGAAGAAGAAAACCCGTACAAAGGAGCATGTAAAATGAAGCGGATTTTAGTCATTGGCGAACACAGCTATATCGGAAAAGCGTTTTGGGATTATATGAAAAAGCATATGCCGGAAGTGGAAGTAATATTGACCGGCGCAAAAAACGGCGAATGGGAAAAGATCGATATGCAGCAGTATGACGCGGCGCTTCATGCTGCTGCTGTTGTGCATCAAAAGGAAAAACCGCAGATGAAAAAGCTGTATCACGAGGTAAACGCCGTTCTGCCATATTCTGTGGCGAAAAAGGCCAAAAAATGCGGCGTAGGGCATTTTGTGTTTTTAAGCACAATGGCAGTTTACGGAGAAGATGTTGCGATGATAGGCAAAGACGCTCCCATACGTCCGGTTACGATGTATGCGAAAAGCAAATGGAAAGCGGAACGGGGATTGCGAAAACTGGCGGATGATGATTTTCGGGTAACAATTCTTAGGCCGCCGATGGTTTATGGGCGGGGGTGTCCGGGAAATTATCCAAGGCTTTCCGGACTGGCGGTCAGATTGAGCGTTTTTCCAAAAGTAAGAAATAAACGAAGCATGATTTATATTGAAAATCTTTGCGAGTGCATACGGCAGGAGCTTACCTGCGCGCAGAGAAACGAGAACTGTCGTACGGTCTGTCCACAGGACGCGGAATATGTCAATACGACGGAATTGGTGAAAGAAATCCGAAAAGCGCATGGAAAACGGACATGGGAAATTCCGTTTTTGGAAAAGCCAATCTTATGGGCTGCGAATAAGAACGGCACATTAAAAAAGGTATTTGGTAACTGCTGTTATGATAAGGACGAAGAAAATAAAAAATTTCAGACGGCGGGCTTTTGCGAGGCAGTTAAACGGACAGAGCAGTAAACACAGGAAAAGGAGCGCAATGAAGAAGATAAAAGTATTACAGGTCAATAAGCTGTACGATCCGTTTATCGGAGGCGTGGAGAAAGTCGTACAGCAGATCGCAGAGGGGCTTTCGGCTCAGACGAACATGAGAGTTTTGGTATGCAATGAAAAGAAGGAAGATGTGACAGAGGTTATTCACGGGGTCAGGGTACACCGTTCCGGCAGTTTTGGCATGCTTGGAAATATGCCGTTGTCCGTGAAATTCTTACGGGACTTAAAGAAAGTTTCCAAAGGCTGCGATATACTGCATTTTCATATGCCGTTTCCCATTGGGGATTTGGCGGGGCTGTTATCCGGGTATCAAGGCAAGGTTGTGGTCTGGTGGCACAGCGACGTGGTCAGGCAGAAAAAAATGATGATGCTTTACCGGCCTGTCATGGAGCGGTTTTTAAAGCGGGCGGACGCTATCATAGTGGCCACGCAGGGGCATATAGACGGTTCGGCTTACCTTGGGCCTTATAAAGACAAGTGCCGGGTGATTCCTTTTGGAGTAAATCCTGAAATTGAAAAAAAGGCAGACCAATGGGTGGCGGAGAAAAAAGCGAAAGAAGAAAAGAGAGAGCATGCGCCGGTAAGATTTTTGTTTGTCGGGCGTCTCGTATATTATAAGGGGTGCAAAACGCTTTTGGAGGCTTTTGCTTCGGTGCGGAACGCAGAACTTGTGATGATTGGCGAAGGCCCTTTGAAACAGGAGTTAATTTGTTTGGCAGAGAGACTTGAAGTGTCAGAGCGCGTGCATTTTCTTGGTAATGTGGAAGATGCCGTTTTAGATGAAAATTTTGCGGCATGCGATGTATTTGTATTACCGTCGATTGCAAGAAGCGAAGCGTTCGGCCTGGTTCAGACGGAGGCAATGGTGTATGAGAAGCCCGTTATCAATACGAATCTGCCCAGTGGAGTTCCCTATGTAAGCATCCATAAACAGACGGGGCTGACCGTGGAACCGGAGGACGTCAAAGGCTTAGCCGATGCAATGAACTGGATGGTTGGTCATAAAGAAGAACGGGAAGAGATGGGAAAGAGAGCGAGAGCCAGGGTGAAAGAGTGTTTTCAGCTGCAGGACATGCTGGATGGCGTTTTGGCGTTGTATCGGGAATTGTGCAGATAAAATGCAATGGCCGGTTTATATTCGGTAAGACGGCAGATCATGAAACATTTGGAAAAAGTTGCAATATTTTAGCAGATGAAGTATACTAAACAGGCTAATGAAGAACAGATTCATTTTTGTATGGAGAAAATAAATGAATGCCGTATCAAAATTTATATTGCATTGCGCTGACATATGCAAGCCCATTCTGCTTAAGATCATTCCCGTAAAGATACTTCGGAAAATGAAAGGGAAAATGATTTCTGACAGCTTTGGGAAGCTAAGTGAAATGCAGATCTGCCCATATGAGGCGGGACATTACAAAAGAGGCATAAATCTTATAGGGAATATCAAAGCGGAGACAGGTCTTGGACAGAGCTGTCGTCTTGTTGCGTCCGCACTTGGTCATACGGATATACCAATGAGCGTATATCAATATACGCAGCTTGGAACGCAGAAGATGAATAATACGTCCTGGGACGATAAAATCAGCGGCGAATTGCCGTATGACATAAATTTGATTCATATAAATCCATATGAATTGGGCATTGCATATTTGCAGATGGATCCGTCCGTATGGAATTACCGATACAATATCGCATACTGGCTTTGGGAGCTGGAAGAATTTCCGGATGAGTGGACGCCCTGCTTTCACTGTCTGGACGAAATTTGGGCGCCTTCCGAGTTTATTTGCAGCGCAATCCGAAAGAAGACGGATCTTCCGGTTAAATGCATACCATATCATGTGGAAGCGGAGATTCATACAGAGTTTGGAAGGCAGGAATTTCAACTGCCGGAAGATAAATTTCTCTTTTTAATGATGTACGATCACAGCAGCGGCATGGAACGGAAAAATCCGCTGGGAGTTATAAAAGCATTTAAACAGGCGTTTCCAAAAGCAAATGAAAACGCAGGACTCGTCATAAAAATCAATAATTTCACAAAAGAAGACGAAGATAAAATCGGCGCCCTTTTGGGAGGGTACACAAACATTTATCTGATCAAAGAAACATTAGACCGCGACCATATCAACAGTTTGACGAAATGCGTAGACGTTGTGGTATCCCTGCATCGCGCGGAGGGATTTGGATTGGTGCTGGCGGAGGCCATGCTGCTTGGAACTCCTGCGATTGCAACGAACTGGTCGTCGAATACCGAATTTATGGACGAGCATACCGGGTGTATGGTAAATTATGAGATGACGGAGATCAAAGAAGATATGCCGCCATTTAAAGCGGGAAACCGCTGGGCGGATCCTGATCTTACACAGGCTGCCGGATATATGCGGAAATTGTATGAAGAGAAAGAATTTTACAGGCAGATTGCATCCAATGCCAGAGATCATATTCAAGATCTTTTGAGTATGGAACGGATTACGGGGCTGATGGAGCGCCGGCTGAACGAAATTTATGGAGAATTAAACCAATCATGAAAAAGATAGCGATTATCAATCAGCGGTACGGAATAGAAGTAAACGGCGGGTCGGAATATTATGCCAGGCTTTTGGCCGAGCATTTAAGTTCCTATTATGATGTGGAAGTTCTGACTACAAATGCATTGAATTATGATACATGGGAGCCGTATTATCCGGCAGGAACGGAAACGGTCAACGGAATCAAAGTAAGACGCTTTCCCGTAAAGCGCCCCCGCAGGGTTTTTAAATTTCGTGTAATCAATAAGCTGGCAGAGGCATTGAACCGTTTGGGCATACATGGAATGGACCGGTACTGGGTGAAAGAGCAGGGGCCTTTGGCGCCGGACCTGGTTTCATATATCCGGGAACATCGGAAAGATTATACAGCCTTTCTTTTCGTAACATATTTGTATTATACAACGGCTATGGGACTGCCGGAAGCGAAAGAAAAAGCGATATTAATCCCTACCGCGCACGATGAGCCCTGTATTTATTTTCCTGTTTATAAGACAATATTTCAGAGCCCGCGGGGCATTCTATATCTGACGGAAGAAGAAAAAGAATTTGTGCAAAAGAAATTCCAAAATGAATCCATACCCCATGATGTTTTGGGCGTGGGAATCGATATTCCGAAAGATTTAAAAGAGATTGAGGGCAAAAAGAAAGCGGTTTTTGATTTTCGTAAAAAATATGGAATTGCCGGGAAATATCTGATCTATGCAGGAAGGGTTGATTCCGGGAAAAAATGTGACGAAATGTTTGCCTTTTTTCAAAAATACAAACAGCTGCACAGGGAAGATCCGGTTCAGCTTGTGATCATCGGGAGGAACATGCTTGAAATTCCCGATCATCCCGATATACATTATCTGGGCTTTGTGTCCGAAGAGGACAAATACGCCGGCATTGCCGGAGCCAGTTGTTTATGGCTTCCATCTTTGTATGAAAGTCTGTCAATCGCTTTGCTGGAAGGAATGGCGCTTGGCGTGCCCGGAATTGTGAACGGAAATTGCGAAGTGTTAAAGGGACATTGCAGAAAAAGCGGCGGAGCCGTTTACTACCATAATTTCTCTGAATTTGAGCAATGTATGCAGCGGTTTTATACGATGCCAGAAGATGACTATGCTGCGATGCGGCAAAAGGCGGAAGAATATATTGCGGGGAATTATCGGTGGGAGAGTCTTGAATCAAAGTTGGTTCGTTTGATAGGGTAATTAAAAAGATGTGTGTTGCGAGATTTATTTCATTACAGTATATATAGGAAACTGGGACGGTTGATAAAATGTTTAACAGATTAAAAGAATTATACTTATATCGGGAAATGATATTTTCTTTGGTAAAAAGAGATTTAAAAGGCAGATACAAAGGATCGGCTCTTGGATTTTTATGGACGTTTTTGAATCCATTATTACAGCTTGCAGTCTATACGATGGTTTTTTCCGTAATTATGCGGGCGGGAATAAAGGATTATTACCTTTTCCTTTTTGTGGCGCTTGTGCCATGGATTTTTTTCAGTACGTCTTTGTCCGGAGGAGCCAGTTGTATATGGGCGCAGCAGGATATGGTAAAAAAAATCTATTTCCCGAGAGAAGTGCTGCCGGTTTCCTATGTTACAAGCCAGTTTGTAAATATGCTGCTTAGTTTTATTGTGATATTCGGTGTGTTAATTTTTTCAGGGCATGCCATAAATCTGATCGCGATCTTATATCTTCCAATTATTATGGTTGTGGAATTTGTTCTTGCTTTGGGAGTGGCGATGCTGACATCTGCCATAACCGTATATTTTAGGGATATGGAATATATTCTTGGAATTGTGGCTATGGCCTGGCAGTTTTTAACTCCGGTTATGTATGCGATCGACATGGCGCCGGAGAAGGTGAGATTTATCTTCCATTTAAATCCTATGACGCCTGTAATTGAAGCTTATCGGGACATTCTGTACTACGGAAGAGTTCCGGAATTAAATACGCTATTCAGTGCAGTGATCATTGGCGTCATGGTTTTGGTAACAGGCTGGTTTACATTTCATCGGCTGCAGAAACATTTTGTGGAGGAATTGTAATGAAAGAAGAAAATGCGATTGAGGTTCATAATATAACAAAATCTTTTAAAATATATCTGGATAAAGGCCATACCATGAAAGAAAGGCTGCTCTTTCGTAAGCGCAGAGCCTATGAAGTGAGAAGCGTATTGAACGGCATCAGTTTTGAAGTCAAAAAAGGTGAGGCCGTTGGCCTGATAGGACACAATGGATGCGGGAAAAGCACGACACTGAAACTGCTTACTAAAATTATGTATCCGGACAGCGGATCAATTGAGATGCGTGGCAGAGTATCCAGCCTGATTGAGCTTGGGGCAGGTTTTCATCCGGATATGAGCGGCAGGGAGAATATTTATATCAATGCGTCTATATTTGGATTGACGAGAAGCGAGATAGATCGCAGACTGGAAGATATTATCGCTTTTTCTGAACTGGAACAATTTATCGACAATCCGGTGCGGACCTATTCTTCCGGCATGTATATGCGCCTGGCATTTTCGGTAGCGATCAATGTAGATGCGGATATATTGCTGATTGATGAAATTCTGGCGGTTGGAGACGTAGCTTTTCAGGCTAAATGTTTTAATAAATTAAGAGAAATTAAAGGCAATGGAACTACTATTGTTATTGTATCCCATTCCTTAAGTCAGATCGAGCAGATATGTGAAAGAAGTTACTGGATTGACAAAGGTGAAATCAGGATGATGGGGCAGCCTGGAAAGGTACATCCGGAGTATATGAATTATATGGGAGAACAGGAGAAGATACAAAAAGAAAAAATTAGAAAAAAGAATCAGAGTCGCAACATAGATAATTCCCAAAATACAGATGCACAGATCCAAGATGCTGTTGAAATTATAAGCGTCAGCTTTACTGATAAACAGGGAGTTGAGAAGACAGCAATGAAATGCGGAGAAGAAATATATTTAAATATTGAGTATAAGTTAAATTCGGAAGAAGTAGAGGAAACACTTTTGGGACTACTCTTTTTCAGAAATGACGGAGTTGTCTGCTATGGTACAAATACGCAGAAGGAAAGAATGCCAAACATAAAATTAAATAACGAGGGAAAGATTGTCTG
Source organism: uncultured Lachnospiraceae bacterium (assembly GCA_910586725.1). GTDB lineage: Bacteria > Bacillota > Clostridia > Lachnospirales > Lachnospiraceae > Roseburia_B. The sequence goes on from CAJUJL010000005.1 coordinate 64,604, forward strand.
TCATTTTTCCAAAATGAATTTGGTGGCAGGAGAATATTATGTGGATATAGCGATTCGAAAGATTAATATGCTTCCTTACGTTTATTTAAAAGAAGCTGCTCATTTTAAAATATATTCTGATATTGATGAAGTAGGAGTCGCAAGGCTTGATCATTCATGGGAGATCGGTTAAGGGGGGATTAAGAATGAAAAATAGAATAGATAAAAGATATATAGAATCATTTACTTATGAGTTGGGAAATCAATCAGGGTTAAGAAAACTCATAAAAAAGGTAATCAAGAAGATGGTTTTATGGTTTATAAAACCTATCGGAGACAGGCAAAATGAATTGAACCGTCAAATGTTTGATCAGATAGAGCATATGTGTCTGGAACAGGCAAAAGAAATTCAGAATTTAAAAAACATGATCATGCGTCACAATATGGATATGGGAGAAGCAATGAATCAAACGAATTATCGTTTGATGTCTGTATCGTCTAATGTGAAAAATGATATTGATGTAATGAATGACAGGGATTTGAATGAGGAAATCGCACTTCTCAAGGATCATGGAAATGATAATTTGGAACAGATAAAAACCATATTTGAAACAGGTATAGAACGCGCAATACAAAGACAGGACACACAGGATGTAATTGTAATTTTATGTAACGGATTAAAGAGCAATGCAGGAATAGAAGCGGTTCGAAAAGAAGCATATAATTTATATAGAATTATGAAGCGTTTAAGTAAATACCAAATAAAGTTGGTCTCAATAGAAAATGAGAGCAAAATCGAATGCAACGGTAATATAATCTATGCTTCAGAAGATGCGCTTGAAAAATATTTTTCTTCTTTAAAAATACGCCTTCTTATTGTTCTTGAATCTGATGTTTCGATTTTGTATCGTGCAAAGTGCCTGTTTTTTAAATACAAATCACTTGTCAGGATTACAGGCCAGAATCCTTTGTTTGGCATTGAACCTATATATTATGAGCATTTACGGCATTTGAATGATATGGGATTTCAAAGATATGATGTTTTTTCCATGCATGCGCAAAGCATTATGCAAGACATGGGATTTAAACATGTAGCGGTAAAATACCCTTTACTTGATATAAGTTTATTGAATTATAAAAAAAGAGATATTGAAGATAAAGTAAGAATAGGCTTTGCTTCTGCACCGATGGAGAAAGAGCATTGGACGGATCGTGGAATGGATTTATTATCGGAGGTTATGACAAACTATCCAGAATTTGAATTTGAAGTATTGTGGAGAACGGACAAAGTTGCAGTACCGGCTACGTGGAATGCTATGAAACATTTGAAAATTCTTAAAGGAAAACAGGATATGAAAGCATTTTATGATAGGATTCATATTTTACTTATTCCATATACCTCTGTTGATAATAATCATGCATGTTCTTTTTCGGCGTTAGAGGCTATGTTGCAGGGAATTCCTGTCGTTGCTACGAATGCGGCTGGTATCCGAGATAAAATTATAAAATTTGGAAATGGAGAAGTTTGTAAAATTTCCAGCAAAAGTGTCGGAGATGCAGTTCGAAAAATAAGAGATCATTATTTTGAATATAGCAGCAGAGAAAAAGCGCTATTGTTAAGAAAAGAGCTTTCAGATTTGAACGTGATTGCAGAAATAGATAATTATGCAGAATCGTATTTGCCAGTAAACATTACAACAATTGGTGAATGGAAAAAGGCACTGGAGTCTGCTGGTAGAGAGCTGGTGAAAGGGCCAGAAGAAATCAAAGCTTATTATTCCCAGTTCGAGGTTGCAGAGAACTATAATGAAGATCGTTTTATGCAATATCCTGAAAACTGCATTGATTTATTGGAGAGAACATCAATTGGAAATATTATCAAGGACAAATTTAAAGGAACAGAACTCAACATTTTAGATATTGCGCCTGGAGACGGACGTATCGTTCAGGAAGACATAAAATATGGAAACTGTACGGGCGTGGATGCTTCAGAAGCAATGCTTAAAGTATTAAGAAAGCGGTTTGAGAACAACAGTAATCTTAAAACGAAAATTGCCGATTATTTTGAAAATGATATAGAAGGAAAATTTGATGTAATAACTACATTTCGATATATTCGCCATTTTGAATATTTTCAGAGAAAAATTCTATACAAAAAAATATTAAATAATCTAAGTGAACATGGCATTTTGATTTTTGATGTTCCAAATATAAAATTTGAAATGCCGGTTCGCAATCAGAACGGATGGGATAAATATAACATTTATGATATTTTTACTACGAAAGAAGAGATGATTGCTGAATTAGAAGAAAATGGTTTTAAGGTTGAATATGTGATAGCAATTGGCAATAATTTAATGGACAATATTCCAAAAGAATGTGTAAACGAACCAATTACATGGACCTTTGGAGCTGTTAAAGCTTAGATAGGAGATAGCTATGAATAATGATATTAATATTGAAGAAATTATGGATGAAATCAGGCAGAATATCAAGGACAGAGGTTATGACAAAGAACCCGTCAGTTTTGAGCAAATTGAGATTCATAGTTCAGTCTTGAAAATCGGAACCGGATATGACAGTGATGAATTTATGAATGAACTGGAATTTTTAGACAGTAATTGTACAACTTCATTTCATGTTCCGATTGCAGGGGGAAATCCACTATCCGTTTTTATCAAAAAAGTGATACGGAAAATGACAAGATTTATTGTCGCGCCACTTGTGGATTCGCAGAACGCCTATAATGTAAGTAATGTAAAGTGTATGAATCAGGTCAGTGAATTTATTTCTGAGATGGAACAATATAAAACCAGAATTGAACAGTTAGAAAAAGAATTAAAAGAATTGAAAAAGAATGATTAGTTTAGGTGATAAAATGAGAATTATACAATTACTGCCCACGCTCTCTTATGGAGACGGAGTGGGAAATGATGTTATTGCGATTGATCAGATTATTAAAGATATGGGCTACAAGACAAAAATCTATGCAGAAAATATTGATAAAAGAATTAAAAAAGGGCTTGCGGATAACGTTGAGAAAATGCCCAAATTGAATCAAACAGATATTATTATTTATCATCTGTCGACGGGTACTGTGTTAAATGATAAGCTAAGCGAGTATGCTGGTAGAAAATTAGTTGTATATCACAATGTGACGCCTGCGCATTTTTTCAGACAGTACAGTCGAAGAGCATATCGTTTGTGTGACAAAGGAAGAGCAGGAGTCCGCAAGCTTCGGGATGTTGCAGAATATTGTTGGGCTGTTTCCGAATATAACAGGCAGGAGTTGTTGGAAGAAGGGTATCGCTGTCAAATAGACGTCGTTCCCATTGTGATACCGTTTGAAGATTATGCAAAAGAACCGGATATGGCTGTTTTAAGGAAATATGAGGATGATATAATAAATATTGTATTTGTGGGAAGAATCGCTCCAAATAAAAAACAGGAAGATTTAATCCAGGCGTTTTATTACTATAAGAAATATATTCAGCCTAAATCCAGACTTTTTCTGGTTGGCTCTTATCAAGGCAATGAAGTTTATTATGAGAGATTATGCAATTATATTGAGCGTCTGGAGTTGACAGACGTTTTTATTACCGGGCATATTAAGTTTGACGAAATTCTTTCGTATTATAAGCTGGCGGACGTTTTTGTATGCATGAGCGAACATGAAGGCTTTTGTATTCCGTTGTTAGAAGCAATGTATTTTCAGGTTCCGATTATTGCTTATGCATTTACGGGGGTAAAAGAGACTCTGGCGTATGCCGGGCTGAAATTTGATGAAAAAGACTGCTGTGTTGTTGCAGAGATGATTCATATGCTTGTAGAAAATAAAGACTTGAGAGAAAAAGTCATTGCGCAGCAGAATATCAGATTGAAAGATTTTACTTATGAGAAAATCAGGGATCAGATTATAAATAATTTGAAAGGATTTATAGGATGAAGACAATAGGGTTTGTGACTCCATGGTACGGAGCGAATATTCCTGGTGGAGCAGAAATGGAGCTGCGGGGATTGGCCGAACATTTGGCAGAAAACCATGTAGATTTGGAAATTCTTACGACTTGCATAGAGCAATTTAACAGCGATTGGAATATCAATTATTATCCTGAGGGAACAGAAGAAATAAACGGCGTTTTGGTAAGAAGGTTTCAGGTGAGAAAACGTGATACTAAGAGATTTGATCAGATCAATTTTAAATTTATGAATAATCTTCCTGTGACAGCAGAGGAGGAAGATCTGTACTTAAAGGAAATGGTCAACAGCCCGCGTCTGTATCAATATATGGAAGAAAATAAGGGTGCATACAGTTTGTTCGTATTTATACCATATATGTTTGGAACAACGTATTACGGCTGTGAAAAATGTCTGGATCAGGCAGTTATGATTCCTTGCCTTCACGATGAAAGCTATGCCTATATGAGGCGGTTTAAAGAGCGGTATTCCGGTGTGAAGGGGATGGTTTTTAATTCAAAGGCAGAATCTGTTCTGGCAAATAAAATATATAATATGGCAAAAGTGGAAAACACTGTAATTGGGGTAGGGTTGAATACAGACATCAACTTTTGTGCGGATCAGTTTAGAAAAAAATATAAGATTGACGAGCCTTTCATTATTTATGCGGGAAGAAAAGAAGCCGGGAAAAATGTCGATACATTAGTGAAATACTTTGGAGAATACAAAAAGAGAAATAAATCAGATTTGAAATTAGTGTTAATTGGAGGAGGAAGCATTCAGATTCCTAAAGGATTAAAACATGACATACTGGATTTGGGCTTTGTTCCTCTTCAGGATAAATATGATGCATATGCAGCTTCCGAATTGCTCTGCAATCCTTCTAAGTTTGAAAGTTTTTCGTTGATTATTATGGAAAGCTGGCTTTGCGGCAGACCTGTTATGGTTTACGGGGGATGCGAGGTGACAAAGGGTTTTGTTTCGGAATCAAATGGTGGATTGTATTTCTATGACTTCTATGAATTTGAAGCATGCGTTAATTATGTATTGGATCATAAAGAGACGGCTTCTCTTATGGGCGAGAATGGAAGAAATTATGTTATAACCAATTTTAGTTGGCCAGTAATTGTCAATAAATACAGAGATTTTTTTGCAAAATGTATATAACAAAATAGCAGGGTAGGTAGAATAATGAAAAGAATTGCTTTTGTAGTACAAAGATACGGACTTGAAGTGAATGGTGGCGCAGAATTACAGTGTAGGCAATTGGCAGAGCATATGAATAAGATGTATGATACGGAAATAATTACAACAAAAGCTATCGATTATGTTACATGGAGAGATGAATATCTTTTAGATGAGGAAATAATAAACAATATCCTGGTTAGGAGATTTTCCGTTAAAGAGGAAAGAGATAATAATAGTTTTAATAAGTTGTCTGCAAATGTGCTGAAAGGAAATTCGAGCAAACAGGATGAAGAACATTGGATGCAGAAACAAGGTCCTTATTCTCCTGACTTGATTGAATATTTGGAAAGCCATAAAGAAGATTATGATGTTTTTATTTTCTTTACTTATCTGTATTATACAACCTACTTCGGATTGCAAAAGGTTTTTGATAAATCTATTTTGATCCCTACTGCGCATGATGAATTGCCCATTTATTTAAAGATATTTAGAGATATGTTTCATTTGCCAAGAGGTATTTTTTACAATACAACAGAAGAAAAGGCTTTTTTGGAGAAGAAATTTCATATAGAATCAATTCCTAATAATAATGGTTATGGCGGTGTGGGCGTTGAAGTTCCGGAGAATGTTTCAGCAGAAGCGTTTCGTAAGAAATATGGATTAGATAAATTTATTATTTATATAGGCAGGATAGATGAGCATAAAGGATGTAAGGATCTTTTTGCTTATTTTAATGAATATAAGAAAAGAAACAGAGGAGATTTAAAACTGGTTTTAATGGGAAAGGAAGTGATTCGCGTTCCGGAGACAAAGGACATCGTAAGTCTTGGTTTTGTATCAGATGAGGATAAGTTTAACGGATTAGCGGCATGTGAGTTTTTGGTTTTGCCATCACAGTTTGAAAGTTTATCTATGGTAGTTTTAGAAGCGATGAAAATTGGAAAACCTGTGTTGGTCAATGGAAAATGCGAGGTGTTAAAAGGTCATTGCACAAGGAGCAATGCCGGACTATATTATCAGAACTTCTATGAGTTTGAGGGATGTGTTAATTATTTACTGATGCATCCAAAACAGTGTATGGAAATGGGAGAGAATGGTCAGGACTACGTAGAAGAAAATTACCAGTGGGATGTTATTATAAAGAGGTTGTCAAAACTGGTGGAAAAGATTTGTATAAGAAAATAGAATTGAGTTGATAATATTTCTTGATTTATTATGAATATTAGGTTAATATATATAATTGAATTTTGTCAAAATTACGGAGGAAAAATAATATGAATATAGCTTTAATCGGTTTTGGTTATTGGGGGCCCAATATTGCAAAGAATCTAAATAGGACAAAAAAAGCAAATTTATACGCCATTTGTGATATGGATGAAAACAATTTAAAAAGGGCGCAAAGTCTGTATGGTGACAGTGTGAAATACGTAACAGATTATCATGAATTGATTGATAAAGTGGATGCTTTTGCAATTGCTTTGAGGCAGAATGTCAGTTATCCAATTGCGATCGAGCTATTAAAACAGAAAAAGCATTTGTTTATGGAAAAACCTCTGGCGACGTCTACAGAGCAGGTAGATGTACTGGGTAAATTGAGTGAAGAATATGGAGTTACGCTCCATGTAGATCATATTATGGTGTTCCATCCGATTATTCGATATATTAAGAATATGATAGAAACGGGAGAACTTGGAGACTTGTTGTACTTTGATGTTTCCAGAATGAATCTTGGTCCGCATATCAAGAATGATATAAATGCTATGTGGGATCTGGCAGTACATGATATTGCTGTATTGGACTATCTTTGTGACGGTATGGAGGCAAAACGTGTAAGCGCAGCAGGATTGGCGCATTATGGTAAGAGTGAAGAATTGACATATTTGAATGTGGAGTATGAAGGCTTGATTGCTTCGATACGTTCCAGCTGGATTTCTCCAATCAAAGAGAGAAGAATGGTTATTGCCGGAACAAAAAAAATGGTGATTTTTGATGATATGCAGTTGGATGAAAAACTGACGATATGTGATAAGGGAATAGAAGTGTCAGATGACTTTAATGAGTATGGAAAATATGAAGCGAGGGTGCGTATGGGCAATCTCATGATGCCTCATATAGAGTCAGAAGATATTTTGCTCAACAGTATTGAACACTTTATTGACTGCATTAATACAGGAAAAGAAAGCATTTGCAGTTACAAACAGGCGCGTCGTGTAATTTCGATATTAGAACATGCAGATGCGGATATGAAAGGCTAGGGAAAGAATATTATGAAAAAGATTCCAGTTACAATACCATACTTTGATGATCAGGAAGCAGAAAATGTTAAAAAAATTCTGGACTCCGGATGGGTTGCGCAGGGACCCGAGGTTTCAAAGTTTGAAGAGGTAATTTCTGCTCATGAAAATGTAAGCTATGGAGTGGCGGTGACTTCATGTACAACGGCTCTGCACCTTGCAATGGTTTCACAAGGAATGTCTGAAAGAATGGATGTGCTTGCTCCGGCGTTTACATTTGTCGCTACGACAAATGCAATTGTTCAGACAGGAGCGATTCCTATACTGGTGGATATTTGTCAGGAAACATTTAATATTGATGTGAAACAGATCAGGGAGGTCATACAAAGAGATTATCAGGAGAAAAACGGGAAATTATATAATAAAGATAATGAGAATTTATTATGGGGAATTGTACCTGTTCATGAGTTTGGGCTTTGTTGTGATATTCTGGAGATCAATCAAATTGCTAAGGAGTATAATTTAACAGTAATTGAAGATGCGGCATGTGCTTTGGGGGCAAAGATAGGAGATGCACATCAGGGAGGTTTTGGAAATACATCATGTATCAGTTTTCATCCCCGTAAATCAATTACGACAGGGGAAGGCGGCATGGTTTTGACGGATCAGGCGGCTCTTGCTCAAAAAATGAAACAGCTTCGTACGCACGGTAGCACAGTATCGGCAGATGCGCGTCATGCAGGAAAAGGATTTTTGCTTCCAGAATTCCCTGATGCGGGATACAATTATCGTATGACGGATATTCAGGCTGCTGTTGGAATAGCACAGGCGGATAAGTTGGACTATATTATAGAAGAAAAAAGAAAACGAGCAGAATTTTACAATGGACTGATAAGGGAAAAACTGCCTGAATTGGTAACTCCATATGTTCCAGATGGATATTATCATACATATCAGTCGTATGTCTGTATGTTGGATTTGAAAAAACTTAACCTGGATTCCGTGGCGGAGGGTAGAAAGTACCGCAATATTTTACTTCAGAAATTAGAAGATATTGGCATTGCAACACGTCAGGGCACACATGCGATTCACATGTTGGAATACTATAAAAATAGATTTGGTTATGTGGAACAGGATTTTCCAAACGCATATGCATGTGACCATTTATCAATAACATTACCGCTTTATGTGCAAATGAGTGATTCTGATCAGGAATATGTAATTCAGGCAATACGTGAAATAATAGATAAACTTTGATTTTCAAAAAAGGAGGTTGTCATGGCGTCTGTATCAGGTAAAAATATTTTGGTAACTGGTGGAGCAGGGTTTATAGGAAGCCATTTGTGCGATGGATTGTTGGCGCGTGGTGCACAAAAAGTAGTATGCGTGGATAACTTTTTCCTTGGCAACATGGATAATTTAAAAGAAGCCCTTTTGAATGATAATTTTGTTTTATACCGCGACGATGCTCGTAATTTTGGGGTTCTTCAGGCAATTATGGATAAAGAAAGTATAGATGTTGTATTTAACATGGCTACAATTGCGTTAAATTATTCGTTTTTTAATCCGTTTGATGCATATATGGTTAATGTGCAAATTGCGAATACCTTGCTGGAACTTTTGAGAGTGGGAGCATATAAGACGTTGATTCATACATCTTCTTCTGAAGCTTACGGCACGGCGCAGTATTCCCCAATGGATGAAAACCATCCAACAGATCCAACGACACCTTATGCTGCGGGAAAAGCAGCAGCAGATTTGATGGTTCATAGCTTTTATAAAGTTTTGGGATTGGACATTTCTATTGTGCGCCCATTTAATAATTATGGACCCAGGCAGAATGCTGAGGGTTCTTTGGCAGCAATTATTCCGGCGACAGCCAAGCGTATACAGGATGGCAGTAAGCCTATAGTAGAGGGAGATGGTGAACAGACGAGGGATTTTATATATGTTGAGGATACGGTTAGAGGATTGATTCTAGCTTATGAAAAAGAAGAGTCTAGAGGGAAGATTATCAACCTGGGTTCAGGAAAGGACATTTCAATCAATGCCCTTCTTCAGGGGATATGTGATTACATGAATTATACAGGAGAATGGGAGCATCGTCCTGCAAGAACAAGCGATGTAAGGAATTTGTGTGCTGATTCTAAAAGAGCCAAAGAATTACTGTGCTTTGAACCCAAAATTGGTTTTGATGAGGGAATTAAAAAAACGCTTGATTGGTATATGAATAGAAATTAAATGGAGTTAAAAATTTTTCAATGTGGTAGGCATATGAGGTCTAATAGAATACTATGTGGTTAATATGTAAGTATATAATTGTTTAGATGGAAGAAAAAGAATATTTGATTTGCCTTTATTTAGAAAATTATATAAAGATAAAAAGATTATAGAGTTGTTGTATAAGTGGGAGGTATGAGCGTAAAGTGGTCGAGATAAAAGATTTTTATGTTGGGCAATTTTATGAAAAGAATTTTGTTGTTTCTGAAGAAGCAGGAATGGAGTTTGCAAAAATTTCAGAAGATTATAATCCGATTCATTTGAATTCGGAAGCAGCGTCAAAATCCAGATTTGGAAAGAAAATTGTTCATGGTATGTTGATTGGCAGTTATTTTTCGGGTATTATCGGAAATAAATTTCCGGGTGCAGGTTCTGTATATATCAGTCAGGAAATCTTTTTCAAACGTCCGGTTTACTATGGTTCAGAAGTTACAATTAGAGTGGAAATATCGGATATAAATCTGGAGAGAAAGCGCATCGGATTAAAGACACAATGCTTTGATAAAGACAGAAGTTTGCTAGTGGATGGGAATGCAAAAATATTATTTGAATAATATGTGGAGGATTTTTTATGGCAATTATATCTTATATTGATAATGATTATAAATATATAAGGGCGTTTATAAAAAGAGATTATACGGAAATTGCAGAAGAAATAAAAAGTTGTAGAGATGATCTGAATTATTCTTTTGAATTGAATAATAAAGTATATGGATATAAAATAACAACAAACAGACTTTTAACGGAAGTTTATGGAGAAGATTTTTTTGTCGTGCATTTTTATTTCTTGAATATAGATACCCTGCATGATTCTGAACAGGAAAGCTGTATTCGAAAACTGTTGGATCATTTAATGGAAGAAATAACCGAAAAAAAAGGATACTTTAATTTGAAACTGCCGGCAAATATTGTAGATTTGATCAGAGCATATAATCAGCTACAACAGCCGTTTATTTTTTGTGGTGGAACAGTGGAACAGTATATTTATAATACGCCAGTTCCGGATTGTAATAAAAGCGGTCTGCATGTGTTTATGGCAGACAAAGAATATGTTTCCAAACACTGTGAAGAGTTATTGGCTATGACGTACCGTTCTTTTGAAACATATCAGGGTCAGTACCATTTATCTTCTTCTATCAGCGATAAAGCCGGCGATATATATAAGAGCTGGATAAATGGAAGCTTACAGTCACAGTCAAGCGATAAAGTTATTGTTGCAGAATATGGGAGTATACCAATTGGTTATGTGACGATTGATGAGGACGATTTTGCCGTTGAAGGAGTATTGTCGTCAGTTTCAAGCGAATATAGGCAGTATGGCGCTTATAAAGCAATGATTGCTTATATTATAAACTATGCGTATCAAAATAAAAAAAGCTTTATTACAGGCACTCAATTTGATAATTTTATCGTACAGGGAGCGTGGAACTCGTTGGGGCTTAGACCTTTTTATTCTTTTTATAATATTCATTTTGATAACAGAACAAAAAATATATTGGGGGGGGTATAACAAGCAGTATTGAATGTCTTCTGAAGAAGGTTAAGAAGACAAAAAACTTTTCCAGAATGAAAAAGTTGATTTTTGAGACTGTGGATTTACTAAAGATTGATTTGTCGTCTATGACAGTTTTAACCGAAGCGGCATCTGGAAATTTTATTGTGACGCCTTTGATAGCAGCAGTTGCAGGAGCCGAAAAAGTATATGTAGTTTGCAGGGATTCAAAATACGGAACAAAAAAAGAGATTTTAATGTATTTGGAAGAAGCGATGATGTGTTTTCAAATTCCACCTGAAAGGATATGTTATATAGAAGAAAAAGATAAAGTGGCACGAGAAGCGAATATTGTTACGAATTTGGGGTTTGTCCGTCCAATTCGCGCAGAATTTATAGAAAAAATGCCAAAGGATTCTGCAATTCCACTTATGTTTGAATCATGGGAGTTTCGGATGGAAGATATTGATGCAAAAGCTTGTAAACGACACAATATTCCAATCCTTGGAACAAATGAGAGACATCCGGATTTGAAAATTTTTTATTATGTAGGGATGAGTATTTTAAAATTACTACTGGAAAATAATATCGAAGTATTTAAATCCCATATACTGTTGATTTCATCGGGGGGATATTTGGATGCGATAAGTGACATACTGTATGGTAACGGTGCTAATGTTTTAATATATAATCCGTATGAAATGAATGCGCTTTCTGATGATATGAAAGCGTTTTTAGAGCATTGTGATGCAGTCGTAGTAGCGGAACAGCAGAATAGCGATATTTTAATCGGTGGACAGGACGCGCATATTGATATAAAATGGCTTTTGAAGTGTAGACCGGTTGTAGTTCACATTGCAGGGATTCTAGACTATGATTTATTTGAAAAGTATAGCATTGTGAAAAAACCGGAAGAGAAGATTTCATATGGATATATGACCGTAACAACGGAATATGCGGGAATCAGGCCGGTCATTGAATTGCATGCTGCCGGATTGAAAGTCGGACAGGCTATGGTAGAGGGACTGCGGAAATATAATAACGTGGAACGGGCAAAACAATATGCTTTGGAGCACAGTCCGTCTATGGCTTTTGCCTCATAGGAAGGGAAATACGTATGGATTTAAAATTTATCAGTCAGATTTTTAAAGATACTGTATTGAAACGCAATGGTAATTTCTCCACAATTGGGTTTTTAAATATATCGGATATTCCTGATATGATTATATTTATCAAGGATAAGAAGTATTTGACCGAGTTGTATGGCAATCCCAATATTTCTTCCGTTATTACGACGAATGATTATGCGGAAGAAATTCTTGACAAAACGGAATGCGGTGTTTTAGTTGCGGAAAATCCAGAAAAAATATTTTATCAGGCACACAATTATCTTTTTCAGGAAACAGATTTTTATAAGAAGGATAATTTTTCGACTAAGATTGGAAAAAATGCAAATATCAGTCCACACGCAATTATTGCGCAAAAAAATGTTTGTATAGGCGATAATGTTGTAATAGAACCAGGAGCCATTATTATGGAAGGGGTTCAGATTGGAAATAATTGTTTTATCGGTGCAAATACTACAGTTGGCACAAGAGGATTTCAGTATTACAGGAATGGGGATGAAGCGTTTTATATTGAACATGTTGGTGGAATTGTGATTGAAGATAATGTAGAAATATTATCGGGATGTTGTATTGCCAATGGATTGATTCGTCCGACCTATATTTGCGAATATACGAAAATAGATAATCTGGTTCATATTGGACATTCCGCTTATTTGGATAAAAGAGTTCTTGTGGTAACTGGAACAGTGATTGGTGGGAGCGCATATATTGGGAAACGAACATGGGTAGGCATTAATGTTTCAATATGTGCATCTGTACATGTTGGAAATGATGCTTTTATTTGCATGGGCGCTGTAGTTACAAAGAATGTGGAAGATGGCCAGAAAGTGGCAGGGAATTTTGCCATCGATCACAAAAAACAGATAGAGTTTATAAAAAGTATTTGTTGATTGGCAGAAATGAGAAATACGATACAAATAGGATAATTAGATTTATTGCAGTACAAAAAGTGAATTAAAGGAAGTACAATATGATAACAGTTAAAGGGATTTCAGTAGTCGTACCGTTTTTAAATGAAGCAGAGATTATAGAGAAGTTCTGTTTTGCACTGGATGAGTATCAGAAAACTTTTTCCACTCCTTTGGAATTGGTTTTTGTAGATGATGGTTCTATAGATAATACGATTGAACGAATTAAACAGTATAATTTTAATTATATACATAAAATACGTATTATACAGTTGTCTAAAAATTATGGTTCACATGCAGCCATTCGAGCTGGATTATTACATGCGTCTTATGATGTGATTACATGGATGGGAAGCGATTTACAGGATCCCTTGGAATTATTAGATCAGGGGTTGGAAAAAATAAAGCTGGGATATGATGCTGTTTATTTTGAAAAAAAAGCTGTAAAAGTATCTTTGGCAGAAAAAATGTTTTCCGGTATTTATTCACGGATGATGCGAAAATACGCAGTGAAAGAATTTGAATCGGGTGGCATCAATTCCATTATGATGAACCAAAAGGTTTTAAAAACGCTGAATGGTAATATAGAGGCGAATTCTTCGGTTGTATTGCAAATTTTAAATAGTGGGTTTAAGCATACGACAATTACATTGGAGTATCTTGCCAGAAGCGGTGGTAAGTCAAAATGGACTCTTTCAAAGAAAATCAAATTATTTATTGATTCTTTTGTAGCGTTTTCTTTTATGCCAATACGAATGGTTAGTATTGTTGGAATATTGATGTTTGTAGCGGGCTGTTTGAGCGGAATTTTTACAATAGTGAATAAGTTTGTAGATCCGACGGTGCCAATTGGCTATTCAACACTGGCAAGTATTATGGCGCTGGGATTCGGGATAACAAATATATCGTTGGGAATTATTGCCGAATATTTGTGGCGGACATATGATGCAGCGCGTAAACGACCGACATTTATTGTTTCGGAAGTAATAGATATTGAAAATAATAGCAGAAAGAAGGAGTAAGTATGGAAGTAAAGATTTTAGATTTGTCAAGGCAATATGAATTGATTCAGGAAAAAGTGGAAAAAGCAGTTTGCGAGCAGATGAGAAGTGGAATGTACATCGGCGGTAAAGCAGTTGCAGATTTTGAAAAGAAATTTGCAGAGTACATTGGAGTAAAACATGCCATATCTGTTAATAGTGGTACAGACGCTTTGGTCATTGCATTAAAGGCGCTTGGGATTAAAGAGGGCGATGAGGTTATTACGACTCCATTTACTTTTTTTGCAACTGCAGAGACCATTGCAATGGTGGGAGCAGTTCCTGTTTTTGTAGATGTGGAAGAAGATTCCTATAATATTGATCCGGAAAAGATAGAAGAAAAAATTACAGAGAAGACAAAAGCAATTCTTCCGGTTCATATTTTTGGACAACCTGCGAATATGGAGAGAATCTTAGATATTGCAAATAAGCATGAATTGGTTGTAATTGAGGATGCATGCCAGGCAGTAGGAGCTGCCATAGCGGGCAAAAAAGCAGGGTCTATTGGAAATGCAGGATGTTTTTCCTTTTTTCCTACTAAGAATCTGGGAGCATTTGGCGATGGCGGTATGATTACAACAAATGACGATACGACAGCTATTATATGCCGGGCTTTCAAGGAGCATGGCATGGCGCAGAACGGAGCAAAAGCAAGATATATATTGCAGGGTGTTGAGGATGATCTGGCAAATACAGTGTCAACGGATATTTTGTATAACCCATATAAATATTATAATTATCTGATTGCATATAATTCCAGATTGGATGCAATTCAGGCAAGAGTGCTTGACATAAAACTGGATTTTCTGGATGATTTTAATGGTAAAAGAGCTGAGATTGCTAAATTTTATGAGAAGGAACTTGGATCATGCAGTGAAGTGATTACACCTCAGATAAAAGATAAAGTTACTGCCGTATGGCATCAGTATGCGTTCCGGTGCAAGAAAAAAGATGAGATGGGGAATTTTTTAGCTTCAAAGGGAGTTGGGAGTGCGGCGTTTTATCCGGTACCGTTGCATTTGCAGAAAGCATTTGAGTATCTTGGCTATCAGGAAGGGGATCTGCCTGTTGCGGAAATGCTTACGAAACAGACTGTATGTTTGCCTATTTTTCCAGAATTGAAAGAGGAAGAATTGCAGTATATTGTTGCATGTATCAAGGAATTTTTCGAGAAATAGGAGGAATTATGTCGATATTCATACATCCCACTGCTGAAGTTTCAGAACAAGCGCAAATTGGAGATGGAACAAAAATCTGGAATCTGGCGCAGGTTAGAGAAGATAGCATAATTGGCGAAAACTGTATTATTAGTAAAAATGTCTATATTGATACAAAAGCAGTGCTTGGCAATCGCGTAAAAGTGCAGAACAATGTTAATGTATATCATGGCGTAGAAGTGGAAGACGATGTTTTTTTGGGTCCGTCGATGACGTTTACAAATGATCTTTTTCCGAGAGCTTTTAATGAAGACTGGGAGATTACAAATACTTATGTAAAAAAGGGAGCTTCGATTGGAGCGAATGCAACGATTGTTTGTGGGACGTCTATTGGAGAATATGCCATGGTGGGTTCCGGAAGCGTTGTGACAAAAGACGTGCCTGCACACGCATTAGTGGTCGGAAATCCTGCAAGACAAATTGGATGGGTATGTAAGTGTGGCAAGCGTATGGAAGAGAAAGTTTGTCCGTATTGTGGGTTTGAAATGGAAAATTGATTTGATGAAGTCTTCTCATATATGCTTATATATGGGAAGACTATTTATAATGTCGTCATTATAAATTTAATTGTGGAGGTATATTTTTGAAGAAGCGGATTTGTATAAAAGATTCAGAAGAGTTTGTTTTATCTTTGCGAAAGAAATGGCCATATGCTGTGACAATTACTATTGTGATATGTACGCTCTGTATTCTGTATCGTAATCTAAATATGAGAATGCCGATAAATTATTCGGGCGGAGATGAAATGGGTGTTTTTTATCTGATTAAATCAATAAAAGAATCAGGAACTCATTTTATAAATGCTCGAGCAGGTGGAGTTACAGGAGCAGATATGTTCGATTATGTCTATTCGGACAGCCTTTCTTTCTTTATAGTAAAAATAATCAGTTTATTTTTTGATAATATTTTTTTGATTGGAAATTTATTTTATTTCTTGAATTATATTTTAGTTGCATGCATCTCGTTATATGTTTGCCGTAAACTAAATATTCGGAATGAGATTTCGATAGTTGTTTCTGTTTTATATGCGTGTTCGGTTTATATGCAGTCAAGATATGCTCATATGTGGCTTACGCCATATTTTCTATTGCCTTTAAGCTGTTTGGTGGCAATTTGGCTATGTGAGGGTGCATTTGAAAATAAAGAAAAAAATTTTTGGAAGAACAGACAGTTTTGTTTGGCAGTATTTTTTTCTTTTATTAGTGCATTTACAGGCTTTTACTACGCTTTTTTTGCATGTATTATATATGCGATTGCAATTGTTATAAGATTGCTCAACGAAAATACAAATAGAATAAAGACCATAAGAGCTGGTTTTTTGTTTATTTTTAGTACCATAACAGGTGTTGTCTTAAATATTATTCCTAATTTGGTTTATTGGCTGAATAATGGAATGAATCAAAATAGTGAGCTGTCAATAAGATGTTTAGGAGACTCTGAAACTTATGGATTGAAATTAATCCAATTGGTTTTACCACGTTTAAATCATAGAAATTTATTTTTTCAGAATATAGCAGTTAAGTATTCTCAAAATTATCCATTAGTAAATGAGAATCATACTTCTTCGTTAGGCATTGTAGCTTCGATCGGATTGTTCATTGCAATTATATGGTTATTTGGAAAATGTGAAGAAAGAAAGAAAAACAGTTCACTATTGATAATAGGGCTCTTTTTAGTGGGGACAATAGGAGGCATAGGAAGTGTGTTTTCTATGTTGGTAAGCACTCCTATGAGGTGCTATAATCGTTTGAGTATTATGATCATGTTCCTTTGCCTTGTTTGCGTTGCATATGTTTTAGAAAGCATAGAAACCAGAATGAAAAAGGGACTGTTTCATTCTATATTATTTGTAATTATGATTTTTGGTTTATATGATCAAACCGTTGATTATGTTCAGCCTGCCGAACAGGCGATAAATATTGAAAGTACAGAAGATTTTATAGGGCAAATTGAAGATCAAATGGAAGAGAATGCATTAATATTCGAATTGCCATATGTTAATTGGCCAAGTGGCGGATTTTACAGGTTATTTGCCGGTTATCTGGAATCTGATGATTTGCGATGGAGTTTTGGAGCCATGCAGGGAAGGGAAGAAGCTCTTTGGCAGGAAAGTGTTGCAAACTCAGGAGTGGATTATATGCTGGAGGCGTTAAGATCCAACGGGTACAGTGGTATTTATTTGGATTCTTTGGTGTATGATCAAATATCAGGGCCAGAGAGAAGAGATGCTTTGTGTAATGAATTGACAGAAAAACTTCAGACAAGTCCATTAATCAGTGAAAATGGAGAATTGTATTTTTGGAAATTAAATTAGAAATATTTCAAAAGTTACAAAGCGTATAAAAAAATCCTTATGAAAACATGAGTTTTCATAAGGATTATATTTTTAATAAAACATTAATTTTCCGTTAAAGTTATAGTCAAAAACATAGATTATGTAATCATTATGTCGAATGGTCTTTGTTACGCCAGAAGGAATTCTGTCGCCGATATATTCGGAGTTTTCAGTTTCGAGCATCATTAAAAAAGTAGAACCCGTATAATAGTCTTCTTCATATACTCTGGAAGACGATAGATACGGAAAAGGTTGCGTTTCGGTAGAAGAAAGGGTTATGGGGGCAATTTCTATATCATAATTGGACATTACGCTAAATGTATGGGAATGCCAAAATGTTGAATATCCAAAGGAGAGATTATTTTCTTCCAGAACTGATAATAATGAATGGTAATTTTCTAATTGCTGTTTAGCGGCATCTTTTGTTCCATATACGGTGTATAATTGATATACAGAAAGCGTACAGAATATAATTATACAGCAGGTTGAAAACATTGTAACAATTTTTCGTTTTTTTTCAATACAATAAACAGATACATAATATGCGCCTAACATATATAGCAGTACAGTTTGGAATATTATGTAGCGATCATAATTATCAACATTGGACAGAAATGAAGTGAATACGGAAATAATAAATATTATAAGCATGTTCCATGCACAGTACCATAAAAACAATTTGATTTTATATGGCAGAGTATAATATCTCTTTGCTAATAGTAGTGGAAAGAGGATAGAAAATAATAAGTGCATAAATAACTTTATGATACATGTTATTCCACCCAAGGATAAAAGGGAAGTCATAGCCCCCCCTTGATAACCGCTAATAGAAAGAAATGTTTTGAAAAATTTTGCCATATTATCCAGAATATATTCTACATGAGTATAACCTATGTTTGTGAAAACACTATTATCTAAAGAAAATTGTTTAGATAACAAAGTATATCCTGAATAGCCAACAAACATGCATAAACCCATGAGAAATATTATATTTTTTATGTTTTTAAACATTAATAGCGACGATGGGTTTTCAAAATAATCTTCAAAAAAGACATAAGTAAGCAATGCTAAAATCAGTGGGATTGTAAAGAGTTCAAAATATCGGAATCCATTCAAAGAGGTAAAAGCGACCATAAAAAGAAACAAAATGAATTTTCGCTTGCTTTGAATGTTCAATGATTCTGTAATTGATTCAAAAAACAGACCTACTGCGAAGAATGTAATAAAGAAGATAGAGGCATAGGAGGCCTGAGCATACAAAAAAATGACATACGTTGAAGAAATGCCTGAAAACAAAAATATATTTGTTATTATAGAGGTATTAAAGTTAAATATTTTTCTTGTTATATAGACAACGGAAACAAGTAATATTGCCATAAAAATCACATCTGTAATTTGACGGCATATGTATGCAGGAATATGCAGAAGTGAAAGCGGCAATATCAATAAATGTGGTGTAACAAAATTAAGTTCATTCCCATATAGCCATCCTTTGGGAAAAAACGAACGTTCATGAATTTGTTCTCTTACATACAAACTTAAGCTGGCGGTATCGCTGTTAAAATAGCAAATCCCTCGATTGAAGGTCCAGTAGGCGGTTAATATAAATAAAATTGCGCAAAATATCGTAAAAACAAGTCTTTGCCTGTCCATATTCGATATATAGTTGATCCAATCTTTAGTTTTTGGTAAAGATTTAATTTTTTCTTTTAGATTTGTCATAATGTACTCTCTCCTTTAAAATATTAATAAGAATTATATCAGATAAAAAATACAGTTGCAATAAAAAGGAAGAATTTGAGGATGTAATGAAAAAGTGAACTTCTTGTTATTGGGATTGGTGGATAAAACCACAGAAACTTAGAATTAAGAACCTTGCCTAATATACATATTTCATGTATATTTGATATGGCACACATAATAGAACCTGTGTAATAAAATGAATGTTTGGAAAAGATTTTATTGCAGACCAGGAGCTCAAGATGGTCGGTTATTACAACAAAGGAACAGGCAGAAACGTTCTTTCACGTAATCATTGTATTGTTGGCATATACCGTCTAACAATAAAATCAAATTTTGACAATTATCAACAGAGCTCTATTCAGAGTAATATGAAACGGCTGAAAGCAAAAGATATGGAAGCAGTTGTATATGAACCGAATTTAGGGGAGAAATGATCAGGGATAAAATCCATTTAATTATTTTATTCACAATGTACCACTTGCGAAAACTCTGGTTCTGATGTATGATATTTAGGTTATGAACTATAATATCTATTATAAATGATACAGGAGCTTCCTGTATAATTCAAGTATAGGGAATTCCAAGAAAGAAGGTTGAG